>RAZJ01000006.1 GCA_003612625.1 bacterium 1XD42-1
CGCTGAGGAACCACCTGTTCCCATACCGAACACAGAAGTTAAGCTCAGCAGTGCCGAAGATACTTGGTGGGAGACTGCCTGGAAAAATAGGTCTATGCCGGTTTTATATTCCTCAATAGCTCAGCCGGTAGAGCATGCGGCTGTTAACCGCAGGGTCGTTGGTTCGAGTCCAACTTGGGGAGCCAGAAATATACCGCTGCTGGAAAAAAGCAACGGTATATTTTTTATTTTTTGAGGGCCATTAGCTCAGTTGGTCAGAGCTACCGGCTCATAACCGGTTGGTCCGGGGTTCGAGTCCCTGATGGCCCATTTATACTTATTTAAGGAGAACAAGTTCTTATTAAAAAGAGCTTGTTCCTTTGTTTATAGTCGATATAAAGAACAACCGGATTCTTTGTGTTTTTTATATAACCGGTTGTGTTTCTTTAAAAAAGAATGGTAACTTTTGAAAAATCTCTTTACAAAAAAAAATTTCTATGCTATAATTTTTATCGTAAATTGGGAGCATAGCTCAGCTGGTTAGAGTGCCTGCATCACACGCAGGAAGTCCAGGGTTCGAGTCCCCGTGTTCCCACTATGTAAAGACGATAATTTTGGTACGAAGGTATTGAGATTATCGTCTTTATTTTTGTTCAAAATTAAGGAGGTACAGCAAGGAAAATTTTGGAAAAGTTTTTTGCTGATAACGGGAGGTTGGTAGTATATGAAAGAACCTAAAGGATCGAAACAGACAGAAGTTTCCCGAGGCAGGTTTTCTGGCAGGATAGGGTATGTCTTGGCAGTGGCAGGCTCTGCGGTAGGGCTGGGTAATATTTGGCGGTTTCCATATTTAGCGGCAAAATATGGCGGCGGAATGTTTCTGTTTGTTTATATTATTTTAATGGTAACATTCGGATTTGTTATGATTGTATCAGAAACAGCATTGGGGCGCATGACGAAAAAAAGCCCAGTCGGAGTCTTTCATTCTTTTGGAAAAACCATGCTTTTTCACTTTGGTGGATGGATCAATGCAATTATTCCTATGCTGATAGTACCTTATTACTGTGTAATTGGCGGATGGGTGCTGAAATATCTGGTAGAATATTTAAAAGGCGGGGTAAACCTGCTGGCGGGGGATGATTATTTTACAAATTTTATTGCATCCTCTGGCAGTGTAGAATTTTGGTTTGTCATGTTTTCCCTTCTGGTGTTTTTTGTAATATTAGCCGGAGTCAAGCGAGGCGTAGAACAGGTTGCAAAAGTAATGATGCCTATATTGGTAGTGCTTGCAGTTTTTGTTGCAATATATTCCATTACACGGCCGGGAGCATTGGAAGGTGTAAAATATTTTCTGGTTCCCAATCTGGAGAATTTTTCATGGATGACAATTGTTGCGGCAATGGGACAAATGTTTTATTCCCTTTCCATAGCTATGGGAGTGCTTTATACGTATGGTTCCTATATCGGAAAAGATGTGGATATTGAAAAATCTACAACTCAGGTTGAATTTTTTGATACGGCCATAGCTCTTTTAGCAGGGCTTATGATTATTCCAGCAGTATTTGCATTTTCTGGCGGGGATATGAAGGTGCTGAAAGCAGGGCCTTCCCTTACGTTTATTACGCTGCCTAAAATATTTTCAAGTATGGGTATCGGATCGGTAGTTGGTATTGCTTTTTTCTTAATGTTCTTGTTTGCAGCTTTAACAAGTGCTATTTCACTGATGGAAACAAGTGTATCATCATTTGAAGATGAACTTCATTGGAGCCGTCCGAAATGCTGTTTGCTGATGGGAGTCGTAATGGTAATGGTAGGTACTGCGTCATCATTGGGCTATGGCACATTAGATTTTGTACAAATTTTTGGAATGGCGTTTCTTGATTTTTTCGATTTCCTGACCAACTCAATCATGATGCCGTTTGCAGCTCTTTCCACTTGCCTGCTGATTATCCGAGTAGTTGGCTTAAAAAAGATTATAGAAGAAGTAGAATATTCTTCTGCATTCCGCCGGAAAAAGATGTACAGCTTCTTTTTAAAATATTTGGCGCCAGTTTGTATTGCGATCATTTTAATCAGTTCGATTGCAAATGTGTTGGGATGGATTTCTTTATAACAAAAAAGAACGGCAGTATGTTAAACTGCCGTTCTTTTTTTGTGGTTATGAAGCAGAAACAGGAGAATTTTTATGGGAAAAAATTTGATATTGGTTGCGTCCGTTTTCTTTTGCATGATATAATGCCGAATCTGCGTTATCAATTAGATGGTAAATATTTTCCCCCTGATATTCTCCATTATAAATTCCCATACTAATGGTTAGCTTGTCAGAAACTTCTGAATATTCATGTTTAATATTTTTCTCAGCCAGATGGTTTTGTATTTTTTGGGCGATTTTTTCAGTAGCATTCATTGGAATATCTGTAATCAGTATTACCATTTCTTCACCGCCATAGCGTATAACAACATCATTTTTCCGAACACAGCTTTTTAATGTATTACTGACTTCTTTTATAACCCGGTCTCCTTCAATATGGCCATAGTTGTCATTGTATTTTTTAAAATAATCAATGTCAATCATCAAAATAGAAATTGGTTTTCCGGATAATCTTTTTTCATTTTTCTCCATATAATATTTTAAGAAGGTCCGGTTTGATAAACCAGTCAGAGGATCTGTAAAACTCAAATTTTTCCATTTTTTCAGATACCATATGGTCAGGACAATTGCCAGCAAAGCAGCTAATATTATGAGATTAGCAAAAATAATGAAAAATTGCTGCCGTTTTTCTTTGGCTTCCAGCAAATTGTATTCATACAACTTTTCACTAAAAGTCACATAATCTTTTGTAAATATTTTATTTTGCCGAATCAGTTCTGCTTTATATAATTCACGGTATTTGCTATAATTTTCCAACTCGTTTTTTGACTGGTAAATTTCAGCGATCCGCAAATAAAGGGATTTTTCTAATCCGATTCTTCTGGAAAGGGATTTTTGAAGAATTTCTTCATATAAGGATAATGCTTTATCATATTGTTTTTGCTCTTTATATAGGTTCGCATAGGTCAGTCCAACAAAGACATCTTTATCAAAAGAAATCGCATCTGTATCGGATTCTAATAATGTTACAGCTTCATCTAGCAACCGGCTAGCTCCTTCAAAATCCTTTTTTTCAATGAGGATTTGCGCTAAGATGTGATTACGTAATATTTCAATGTCATCTTTTGCATTTTCCGGCAGTATCGGTAAAAACAGATCTAATTGTTTGATTGCATCGGCTGCATGATCATATTGCTTCAGTTCAATATATGACTGGCAGACATTGATAACAGCTAACGCCTTATCTGTGGCACCTTTATTTTCCGGATCTAATGGAAGCCACAATGCACTGTTATAATAACTGATAGCGCTTGTATATTCTTCTAATGCGTAGTCAATATCACCAATACAAATCAATAGTTTATTGGAATAATAAAGATTATCTGGAACGTCATCATGTGTAGCAACAATATGGAATGCATCGAAATAATAATAGAGTGCTTCAGAATACAATTCAACAAGACTTTCTAACCGGCCAATATTGCCTTCTAATCTGACCCTGCTTTCGTTGGATAAACCCTTTGTATGAGCCAGATAATATTCCAATAATTGAATACCTTGTTCAATACCTTCCGGTTCGTCCAGTAAAGTATTGGTCAGCCGCCAGCATAAATCCATATTATTTTTATATTGTGGGGATTGGGACATATAAGACAAAGCAATTCTGCAATTTTCCGCCAAAATATTGGAATAGCCTTTTGCCTGTAAAGATTCATTTAGAAAAATATATGTATAAATTTTCAAAAATGCGGGATCAGAGTCCTCTATTAGCCTTGCAGCAGATGTAAAATTTTCAGCAGCCTGCTCATAATTGCTGTCCAAATAATCCTGGTATCCACTGATAAAATAATGTTCAGGGCTGTAAGGTTCTTTTGATAAGGCATCATTCAATTTTTCCAGATCTTCTGAATGAAACACTTCATTTTGCAGAGAGGATTCCATATAAGACAGTATAACATTATTGCGGGCTAAAGATAAATGTTTATGGGAAAAAGTATATATCCCGATTAAGATAAGAACAACAAATATAATAATTAAAACTGCTTTTAAATATATCTTTTTCACGGTAAAATCTCCTTTTTTTGAAAAGGCACAGATAATCAATTCATAAGCTTATACTAACATAAAAATTTCCAGCTTTCAATATGGTAACTTTTAAGTATGGTTTCAATTTTTGGAAATTAAGAAAAAGCCTTTGGAGCAGCTTCTGATTCAGAAGGGGTGCCACTCCAAAGGCTTAGATAATTTTTATTTTAAGTTTTTAGCAGGTGCATTTTGAGTGCCAGGATAAATGATCTTAGCTTTTTTGCAGCCTTTCCAGTCTAATTTCTGGCCGCAGCGGTCACAAAAGTCCATAAATTCCCACTCTAAAGTAACTTTGCACTTTGGACAGACATAATAGCTGGCATCTCCGCAAATGGAGGAAGAAAACATCATAATTTCATTAACAGGCATAGGTTCTCGGTAACCATTAAGCCGTAAAAAAGTTTTACGTGGTATGGTTATTGTAGAAGAAGTTTCTTGTTTCACAGAATGTCGTCACCTTCCTCTCCTGATGTCAGGAAATACTCCATAGACTGGCCAAATTCCTGGCTGATCCGGTAGAGAAGCGGTGCAGAAATCGGAATATCTTTTCGTTTTAGATTGCGTATGTGGCGATCCGAAATACCCAAATGTTCTGCAAGCTGCTCTTGGCTTAGATTTGAGGCTTTCATTTCTTTGATAAATTTTTTGTGACTAAATAACACTGTTTTGGTCATTGTGTCAACCTCCTTTATATCAATCATAAAAGAGATTGGGGTATAGTTTCCAGGAATTGGATTTCCATTTAGGAAATTTTGTCGATTTGTTTCAGAAATTTTGACAAAATTCGTTTATAATTTTTTGATAAAATGAATGCCCCCTGCACGAAGGAAGCATTCATGCAAGGGGAGATAGATAGTGCGGGTAGTGGGGGTCGAACCCACACACCGAAAGGCACAGGATCCTAAATCCTGCGCGTCTGCCAATTCCGCCATACCCGCATATTCCATATGTAAACAGTACAATAGATTTATTATACAAAAAATCAAGGCCGCTGTCAACAGTGCCAGTTTGATTCTTTATGCAGTCACATTTTTTATCCTTTTAGGTATTTCCAGCTATTTTTATCCATATTGGAGATTGACGGATATAGTACATCTAGGTTATAATGGAAAAAGAGAAAGGATATAAAAAGATGCAGCAATCTGTTGAGATTCGCTGAATGAGAGGAGGTTTTTATTATAATCGGTTTTTGTAAAAAAGTGATTGCAGCGATATTAGCTGCCGGAATGTTTGCCTGTCCAGCGATGGCTAAAAATGTTTCTGAACAAAGGCTTTTAAATCCGCCGGAAGCTCTTTCCAAAGAACAAAAAGAAACCGTTCTTGTTTCGGATGATACTGTGGAGAGAATTTTTACAGTTTTTGAAGCCCAAAAACCAGAAGGAATTTTAAAACAAGTTCAAAAAGGCAATTACATATTTGAAATGCCTGCAGTCTGGGAAATACCTGAGAATATAAAATCAGATTCTGTAATAGATATGATTCAGGAAGCAAGTAGAAGTTTAACAGACACTTCAGGCGTTGTTTTTTTATTGTTAGACAGGGAAGAAGCCCAAAATATAGCAGGAAAGTTCCAAAGCCTTCAAAAAGAAGCGGTATGGCTTAAAAATGATATAAGTATTCAATATTTGCAGGCGCCGATTGGGAATACAGTAAAAATAACATTGCGTTCCCAGAAAAATGGAGTAGATATAATACAAACAGCTTATTATCCTTTAAAGAATTTACAGTGGATGATCCTTTCCGTTACAATAGGAACAGATACTGCTCCAACAGCGGAAGAAACGGCTGCTTATATGTTATATAGTTTGCGGGAAAAGAAGAATTGATTTTTTTAGAAAGATATATGATACAATTTTTATTATGTATAAAGTGTAGTAGGGAGAGTTATAGTTTATGGGAAGTCAATATCAGCAAATAGGAGCAACTTTGCGTTCTTTGCGGGAGCTGCGCGGAAAAAGTGTAACAGAAGTAGCCCAGGGAACAAGTTTTACATCTAAAAGCCTGATTCTTGCAGAGAATGGACAGGCAGAAATTACGGTAAAATATTTATTAGAGCTTTGCAGGATGTTAGCTGTTACACCGAATGATATTCTTCAGGGGCAATTTATAGAATCTGCGGTTTCTTATGTTGAGCCGGAACCAATGCCAATGGAACCATATGCTTCTTCAGCCAATAAAAGAAGCATGACTTATATCCGTGAAACCAATGAAACATTGTATGAGATGAAATCCAAAGTCCGTGAGTACCAGAAAGAAGCCCGTCAGGAAGAATCCGTTCCATCTGCAACAAAAACGCAAAGTTCACCGACCATATCTAAACAATGGCGAACGACTTATTACCGTTAAAGAGATAAAAAGCAATGATAGCTTCCACAAGGATCATTTTGATTTCCCAGTGGAAGCTATCATTATTTTTCCTATTCGTGTCAGACAGCCAAACGTAAAAATATAACAGCTCCAAACAGGCACAGAATGATTCCAAAAATACGGTTCATCGTTTGGAAGCGGAATTGTGCCGTTTTCCGTTTCATGAAGCTGGCTGTATAAGTAAGCGTGCCCCACCAAAGATAAGTGCCGATCCATACGCCTCCGGCCAGCAGGGCGCCTTGATAAAATTGGGAAGCTTTTGGAATATCCAGCCAGGAAAAAGCAAATAAAAAAGTAAGAATAGCAGCCGGATTGGTGATCCCGATTCCAAAAGAGGTCAGGAACATCCGGACAAGTCCGGCAGGCTCCATAGGATGGCTTGCAGGATTTTCTTTTTGCAAAAAGAGGCTTATCCCCATGAATAAGATAAGCCCTCCACCCAAAAGATGGATCATGGTCTGGTGCTGCAAAAGGAAGCCGGAGATAAAGGTAAGTCCAAAAACGCCAACACAGGCATAAAAGCAGTCGGCTGTGGAAGAACCTAGGCCCGTCAAAAGACCAGCCCTGATGCCATAAAGAAAAGTCCGCTGTACAGTCAGTGCTCCTATGGCACCTACCGGCAGGCCAAACAGCAGGCCGGTTAAAATACCTTTTAATAAGAAATCCATTTTATACCGGCCTCCTGTCTGTTACAGTTAAGCGCAAAGGCATTGTTCTTTTATCAGAATCTCACCCTTTGTATCTGCAATATCCCGGATAATTTCACCTACGGCAGGAACATAAATATGGCCGGAAAGAGGATTTTTAATGCTGAGGATAGGGGCGGTTAGGGTTGCTTCCACTTCTGAGCGTTCAAAGCTTAGATCGGTATCGATCATTTCACAATCAATGAGTTTTAAGTTTTTACAATAGCATAACGGCTGTGTGCCCATGATCTTACAGTTTATAAAAGTAATATTTTCACTGTACCAGGCTAAGTATTCTCCTTTTATCAGGCTGTTTTTCACAACAATATTTTTCCCGTGCCAGAAAGCATCTTTTGTATCAAAAGTACAATTTTCAAATATGGAATTTTCGATATACTGGAAAGAATATTTCCCTTTAAACTGCACATTTTTAAAAACCAGATTATCGGAACGCATCATAAAATATTCACTTTCTGCCTGGCAGTCTTCCATTTCGATCCCATGGACAGACCATCCAAATTCCGGGGAGATAATATCACAGCCATACATTTTAATATTGCTGCATTCCCGCAAAGCTTTAATACCATGTAATTTGCTGTCATGGATTTCAACATGATCGGAATACCAAAGGGCAGCCCGGCAAAGTTCTGTCATTTCAGAATTTTCAATTTTCAATCCGGAATCATGCCAGAACGGGTACCGCAGATTAAAAAAACAATGGTTTACCTGTACATTGCGGCTTTCTTTGAAAGCGCTTTCCCCATCGGCCAGGCCATCAAAAGCACAGTTTTTTACAATTAAATTTTCTGCGCCATATAAAGCACGTTCTTCATCAAAAGTTTGGTTGGTAATGATTTTCATAATAGGAAAACTCCTTTCATATAGCCTGTTAAACGGATCGTTTTTCTGATTTTTGCATCTGATAAACAAGGTAATCCAAACAATCAATATATTTTTGTTCCTGATGTATCACATCAAGCAAAGTCCGCCTGTAAGCTGCCAGTTGTTTTAAGCCATGGGCTTGATTGCCTTCCCGCAGAGCTGCCATGAAATTTTCAATGGTTTCTGCATTACAGCCCGCATCTTTTAAATTCTGAATAATGGACTCTTCATTTTCTCTGGATTCCATGCTGTACCTCTTTCCTCAGCCGTTAGTTGCTGCTGATTTGGATAATTTTATTTCCCCAGCCTTCCAGAACGGGGTTATTTTCCACAGCGCTTACAAATGTATCGGTATATTCAAAATAACCGACAGGGGTATATTCACCAGGAACCTGGGCTTCGTGATAGAAAAGGACAATGCGGTTGGGTTCGGAATAATAAACAGTTCCGGCAGCTTCCTCTGTAATATTTTCCGGAGCAGAAGGGATTTCATAACGGCTGGGAATGTCATAATATTGCATGACTTCCCAATTTTCAAAGTTGTCATAATCATAAATGGGAAGCCGCCAGTCAGCAGTTCCTACATGACGGGCAATGGCTGCCGCAGTATCATTATCGTAAAGATACATGGTAAAAGCAGCGCCATTATCTCCAAAACGGACATTTAACGTTGTATTGGAGGCGGAAGGCGTTCCGGTTTCACTGGTACTGCTGCCATCCTCCAAAGAGGAAACCGGTTCACTGGAGCTGGAGATGCTGCTGGCATTAGCCGTTGTACTTGTTACAACGGAGCTGGCTGTACGGTTGCTGGCCTGGCTGGTATGGTTTTCTTTTTGGCTGCATCCGGCAAAAGCAGTACATGCCAGCATAAAGGCAAGGAGGCAGGAAGCTCTTTTAACAAAATTCTCTTTCATGATGATTGGTTCCTTTCAATAATTTTTTGTTTTCTGTAATCATTATACGTCAGCATATTTAATATAGCAAATACTTATATTAAATATTTGTTTATAGCTATTAAGCATATCAATCATTCTGCAACCAGTATGGTTAAATCAATTTTTTCAATTTTCCGGGCCGCAAGCCAGCCAAAGCATAAAAATAACAATGTAATGATTGCGCCGGGAAATAATACAGTGCCCAGATCCGGGGCGGAAGCGAAATTGCTGATACCAGCCAGCTTCATAAAGAAGGAAACCAATGGGTCAGTAAAAACGGCGGCCAATACTGTTCCAAGGACAGAACCGGTAACAGCCATGATTCCAAACCGGAAAGCAAAAGTCATGCGCAGGCTGGCAGAAGAAAAACCAATAGCCTTATAAATGCCAAAATCTTTTTGCTCCGCTGTTAAAATTCTGCCGCCTGTCATAATGGTTACAATCAGGATAAACAGAACAGACATACTATACAGGACAAGAATCAATGCCTGCATTGCAGAAATGATTCCATACAGCCCGGGCCATGTATTTTCATGAATATGAATATCCCCGCCATAAGCATTTTCCAATTCTGCTGTGATGGCAGCTTTTTGGGAAGGATCGGCCAAAAAATAATGCCAGCACCAAAGATTTGGAAAATCAGAACCAATTTTCAAATATCCTTCCCGGCTTATGCCAATATTTTGGCCCATATCATTTGCACAGGAATAAATACCGGAAATCCGGTAAGCATGATTTCCTAAATCAGCGCCTATCGTAAGCGAGTCACCAATTCCCACTCCAAAATCTGCCGCTACAAATTCAGTGATTACAATTTCATTATCTGCCATAGCAGGAAGCCCTTCTATTAAATGGAAACGTTCTGGCTGGTCAATTACATTAGCAGTAAAATCCACTCCGTTTACGGTAACATTAGGCATGGCTAATACATAAACATCTATAATTTCCGAATAGGAACGAATGGTTTTCTCAAAGGTTTCCTGTGTCAGCTCCCCAAAAGACTGGATCCCTAAGTCATGATCGGCAGGATTAAAAGCATCCATCATGCCTTTTCCGTCGGTTCCCAGCCAGGCATCCATCCGGCCTGCCAGGGAAGCAAAAAAGACTAGAAGGATTGCTACCAGACAGGCGCCGATATAACGGCGCTTTGATGTGAAAAGCTGTCGCAAAGCAAGGCTGGCATACAGCCCTTTCGCACGGATAGCGGGAAGCCTTTTGACGGAAAAGAGCTGTTTTTCGGTTTCTCCCCGGATAGCCCCCATAGGCGTGACATGGCGGACATTCCGTAATTTCCAAAGGATGAAGCCAATCAGCACGCTTAGGATGCTTCCAAAGGAAAGCAGGCATAAAGAAAAAGGAAGTTTGGCAGGGATCAGGATTCCTGTTGTTGTAAGGGTTGCAAAACGTACATTCTGGCTCATAGGAACAGCCGCCGCCAATCCTAGAAGCATCCCGCAAATGATGGCGATCAGATATTGCAGCAGTTGGATCATACATAATCTTTTACTGGTAAAGCCTACGGTTTTCAGAATCCCCATATTGACAAAATCCTGTTGAATGGCACTTTGGATTTGATAGCCCAGCATTGCCATGGCAGCCAGCAAAAGCACAGCGGCAAATGCAAACAAGAAACCGCTGAAAGCATTTTGCAGTACCAGCATAAATCCGGAAATAGCTGTTTTGCTATGGACAAATTCCGCATAAGAAGACAGACTGGTTTTTTCGTTGATTTCTGCGCTGAAAAGGGATCTGTTTTCTTCCGGATCGGCGGCAAAAATATGGATCATTGCCCCATTCCGGGCCAATGCGTCAATCCCCGCGTTTTGCAGAATGGCAAGGGCTGCGTCATAACTGGAGCCATCTATGAGAAAGCCCTTCATGCCAATCATGGAGCTGCCCATAAAAGGATCTTCATACCATCCGGCTATTTTTAAGATAAGGTTTTTGCCTGCCCTTGCAATGGGAAAGGTGATTTCATCCCCAATTTCTGCCCCAAATATGGAAATCATGGAGGGGGAAACATATACTTCCCCGGGCTGGATTTTTTCCGGCTGGGGCTGGTAACCGGAAAGGGAATCCGTAAAAAAGCGGTAACGGTTTTCTTTGGGATTGTAAAGGATAAGCTGGCCTTCACTGTCGGATTCCTGTTCCCTTAAAACATAATTGGAATAAATGATTTTCTGGCTTTCTGTCCGTTCCACAGTATCCAAAGCCGAAATTTCATTGGATAAAAGATCCGGATTTGGAATACCGGATACCCAGACCGTTAAATCTCCAAAACCAGCCCGCCGCATTTCGGCGGGAATATAGCTGTTGGAATTTTCCCAGATGGTCAGGACTGTAACAAGGGATAGGGACACCAGAAAAAGAAGAATAAAAATACCAGCCAGACCGCCTTTATGGCGTTTAAGATTTGCCTTGAGAAGGGTGATAAATTCCACAGGTATGGTCTCCTTACCATTGTAAGTTGGAAAGCCATTGGCTGACCATAGCTTCACGCTGTTTGATTTCAGCTTCCTCATAGGGAGGCAGGGAAAGCTGATCCAAGAGCTTGCCATCTTCTAAATAAAGCAGCCGGTTTCCTCGGACAGCCGCCCGCATATCATGCGTTACCATCAGAATACTTTGGCCGTTCCGGTTCAGGGCAGTAAGCAGATCCAACACTTCTTCCGTATTGGAACGGTTCAAAGCGCCTGTTGGCTCGTCAGCAAAAAGCAGCCCTGGACTGCCTATCATAGCCCGCGCAATCGCGGCCCGCTGGGCTTCGCCGCCGGATACATTGGCAGGCAGCCGGTCTTTGGCATTTTCCACTTTCATTTGCCGCAGAAGCTGACGGGCTTTTTCCTGGATTTCTTTTGGCGTCCCGGTTTTGCCAATATAGCCCGCTACGGCAACATTTTCAAATAAAGTCAGATTGCTGACTAAGTGGGTTTGCTGGAACACAAAGCCAAATTCTTTTGCCCGCAGGGAAGCCATTTGATTTTCGGAAAGACAGGTAATTTCTTTTTCCCGGTAAAAAACCTTGCCGCCTGTAACCTTGTCCATCCCGCTTAAAGCATAAAGAAGGGTGGATTTTCCAGCTCCGGAAGCCCCCATAATAATAGTAAAATCACGATTATAGATTTCCACATCTACGGATTGCAGGATTTCATTCCCGTCAGGAAACGTTTTACAAAGCTGCTGACCTTTTAATATAGCTTGTTTCATCCGGCGCACCTCGTTTCCCTGGGATAAGAAGCAATCAGCCGTTTCTTTCCGGTACGGGCATCCGGCAGAATCTTGTCTGCAAAATAAACTGCAAAATCTACATAAGACAGCCCTTTTTCTGCCAGGATTTTTTCCATCTGGTATAGCATTTCCCTCCGGATGCTTTCCTGACAGGCGTGCCGGGAAATTTCTGCCTGCATTTCAAAAGAAGCTTTCCCTGTTTGAAGGAACTGGTAGTCCAGCAGCCCTTCTATGCAGAAGCCCTCAATGGCTAAAGGATGCAGAAATTCACGGTTTCCGGCCTGATCCTCAAACCATAGAATATCCTCGTTCCGTCCCAACAGGCCCGCCGCACGGGAAAAAGGACAGCGGCTGTTTTCCAAAGGAGCCTTTATCGTAAGCTGGTCCGACAGGCGGTAACGGATCAAAGGCTGGACAAAATTGTATAAACAGGTGAGATAAATTCCATCTTCCGCAGCTTCAATAATATTCATATCATCAAAGAGTACAACCCCTTCTTTGGGATCGGATTCTGCGCCTAATGCGAGGGATTCGCTGGCCCCATAAAAATTGATTACCTGGGTGTGCAGAGTATCCTCCAAATACTTCCGCAAGCTGGCGCCCAAAGGTTCCCCGCAGGAAACAACCCGTACAACATCCAGTGAAACAGTCCCGCTTTCCGCCAGTTCCCCAAGGATTTTAATTGCGGAAGGATAACCAATGATCAAATTGGGCCGGAAAGACTGTACCTGCTGCACCCATTCAGAAAGGGGCGTTTTGATGTCCAGGTAAAGCTGGCTGGCTCCAACCCCGTCAATGCCATCTCCAACAGCCATAGCGCCGCCATAACGGCCATCTGTTGCGGCAATATAAAGAATACGAGGCTTTCCCGCAAGGAGCTTTAAAATCTGGGGCATGGTCATATTCCAAAGGGCGCCCCGGATAATGCCTGACAGCATACTGTCCCAAGCATAATGATCATAAACGAAATAACCAGGTTTGCCGGTGCTGCCGGAAGAATGAACAATATGGTATTTCCCCAGAAAAGGCTTCCGGTTTGTTTTGCTGTTCTCATCAAACTGACGGAGCATTTCCTGATTGAGATCCGGTACGGTTACCAATCGGTCAAATTGTTCTAACAGGATCTGCTTATTGACAGAAGGGAATTTTGACAGCGGTGTATGATCCAGCATATCTTTGGAAATCCCTGCCTGCTGAAATGTGCTGCGGTAGTAGCCGGAATGATCCCACGCATAATGGAGGAGCTTTTGGAGTTTTTTCTGTTGAAGCCCTTGCAAGGCGGAAACACTTATGATTTCATTTTTTTTGAGCTGGTACAGGTTCCATAAGGTTTGGGGAATGTTCATTGGGAAAGCCTCCTTTCAATGGCAAACAGATATTGGTTTTGATAATTTTCCCGGTGATAATAAAGGGCTTCTCCGGTGGTGAGATTCATTACAATACTCCATTCCGTAGATTCAAACTCCCCAAAATTTCCTTTGCTTACACTGCTTAAAGCATCCCGCACATCTGTTTCTGTCATGACGGGGGTCTGCGCAAGGCGGTCCGTAAGGATTTGGAACCGTTCATGGGACTGACTGGTTCCGATACCATTTTTTTCGCCTTCTGCCAAATAGAAATTGGTAAGGACAGGTGTTTCTGTAACCACCATTTCATTATTGATATATTCTACGGCTGCATGGCGGCCGGAACGGTCAGCAATAGCGAAATGAACCATCATTCCCATGGAAGCATGCATATCATATTGTTTTAATAAAGATAAAGCTTCCTCCACATCAGCGGCCCGATCCAATAACAGCCGGATGGCCGTAGTCGTAGTAATGCCGGGCTTTCCGGTATTTTGGTGAATGGTAGCGTGATCCTGAATCATATTGACAGATACAGCTAAACCGGCTTCATTCATTCCGTCCAAAGGGGCATAAAGGGCAGCTAAAGTGCGGACCCGATCCATTTTTAAGGCCATTCCCACAGGACTTTTTCCGGCTCCCTGAGTAATAAAATCCCCATTGACTGTGGAAATGGAAGCATACCCGTCATCAGGATAAGAAACAACAATGATTGCGTTGCAGGTGTTCCAGTCGAAGTTCCGTCCGAAAAGGGCGTCTCCGGAGGGGCTTGTGACAGCCAGGGTACTGCATCCGAACAGGTTGTTTACAATCCCGCTGGGGCTGAGGTTATCTAACAAATTATCTGCCAGATATTGAACGACTTCACTGTCGGAGGATGCGCCGCCTTGGGCTAAAAAATTGCTGAAACCGTAATCCCCGTCAAACTGGACTGCTTCCAGACCTGCCTCCAATGTTATCATTTCATGGCCCAGAGGAATGGCCTGCCTTTGCCCGCTTTCCTCATTGCCGGAGGACTGGCTGACAGGTGGTGCATGCTGTTCTATGGTCTGCTGGCTGTGATTGGTAGAGCATCCAACCAACAACAAAGAAAAAACAGATAATAAACGAAAAAATCCCATATAAAATTTTTTCACGGAAGAAATCCCTCCTTTTCAGAAGCTGCTTTGTTTTTGTGGTTTTATGGTATCATACAAACTGATTGATAGCAAATACTTATATAGAATATTTTGTTATGCTTTACAGTTATAGATAAATGTGCTATAATCCCAACAAAGGAGGGATATTTTTTATGGAATTCCGTGTGCTGCAATATTTTCTCGCGGTTGTCCGGGAACAAAGCTTTTCCGGGGCAGCAGAATTTTTACATCTTTCCCAGCCTACCCTTTCCCGGCAGTTAAAAGATTTAGAAGAAGAATTGGGAAAACAACTGTTTTTGCGGAGCAATAAAGGGATCACCTTAACAGAAGAAGGAATGATCCTGCGGAAACGGGCAGAAGAAATTGTTCAGCTTATGAAAAAGACAGAGGATGAAATCGCTCTGTCTGACGAGTTTATTTCCGGAGATATTTATATTGGAGCTGGGGAATCAGATATTAACTGGCTGCTGGCCAAAACAGCCTATGCGCTTCAAAAAACATATCCGGAAATTCATTATCATATTTTCAGCGGCAATGCACTTTATGTTATGGAACAGCTTGATAAAGGGCTGATTGACATAGGTGTTGTATATGCGGCTGTTGACCGTTCAAAATACAATGCCTTTCAGATTCCTTACAGAGATATTTTTGGGGTGCTGATGCGGAAAGATTCTGAACTTGCAGAAAAAGAGGTTATTACACCGGAAGATTTGCTGGATAAACCGCTGATTATTTCCCATCAGGAAGAATTTAATGGATGGCCAATTCTTACCAATATTACACAGGATGTTTCAAAATTAAATATTGTTGCTACGTATACCCTTCTGTTTAACGGCTCTTTGCTGGTATCCGAAGGGCTGGGCTATGCTGTTTGCTTTGATAAGCTGATCAATACAGAGGGCAGCAATTTATGTTTCCGGCCCATACAGCCCACCATAGCAACTTCTCCCTATGTAATCTGGAAAAAATACCAGATGTTAAGCAAGCCTGTGGAAAAATTCCTGTCTAAGCTTCAGGAATTATTGGGGGATACTAAGGTTAATCCTTCCGGATCGTAGGCAATTTTAGCATGATTTTGACGGATCAGTTCCTCAGCAATCAGGTTTCCGGTATCTGTATCAATTTTCGTGCGGAAAATTTTATTATTGCGGTAACCCCCGTCCGGTTCCTTTGTAAAAAATTCATCCCTGCATTGGATATGGTATTTCCAAGGGGGACGCTGGTCGCACCGCAGTTCCCCGCAAAGATAATCCTGGGTGGTATAAGTAATAAGCTGGTAAGTCATGGCGGTAGGATTGAAAAAACGGTAATCCAGATAATTATAGAGGATTGAAGTGCCGGTTCCAAAAGGGATTACACGTCCAAAATCGGGAAATAAATCAATGCCGTCATGATGGTGGTGTTCTATAATGGTCAAATCGGAATGGAGCACCATCCAATGGATTAAATTGGTAAATTGGCACATGCCTCCTCCAATCCCTTGCCCGATTTTCCCGGATGAAATAACCAGCCCATTCTGATAGCCTGCCTTTTTCGTAGGATTGCCTACCAGCGTCCAAAAAGAAAAAATTTCTCCGGGACGGATCAGAATATGATCTACTTTAGGGGCGGCCAATGCTAAATTGACCGCTTTATTTTCCTGTAACTGCATGTCAACATTTCCTAAGCGGCGGCGGATCAGTGAGGAATGCTGGTATAATTTGACTGGCAAAGCTTCGCTGGATTTTTCCCGAGCAATGGGATGTTCCAACCTCCGGTCTTTTAGATGGCGCAGAATCATTTCTTTCTGTACCGAAATTTGATAAGTGAATGGAGAGAGTTCACAAAGTAATTTCCTGCTCATGAGAAAAAAGCCATCCTTTCCCGTTCTCTTTTTTATTAAGTGGGATTTTTTACCCATTTTGATGCAAAAATACAGCGGCGGCAGTGGAATGTCCAGCCGCTTTTTTATTTGTAAAAATTTTGGGAACCTCTTGACACTGGTATGATTTCATACTATAATGCACAGTATGATTTCGTACTTATGGGGGGTGCAGCATGGGATCTTATGCTTCGGAAGAAATGAAACGGTTTAACCATTTGCTGGGGGAATTGGACGGGGCTTATCATGAAATTTCTTTTAAACTAGGGCTGTCCGACAGTGCAATGACCATCCTTTATACCATTTGCGATAAAGGGGAAAGCTGCCTGTTGCAGGAGATTTGCCTCCAGTCCGGCGTCAGCAAGCAGACCATCAATTCTGCTATCCGGAAGCTGGAAGCAGAAGGTATCCTTTATTTGGAACCGGCAGGCGCAAAAAATAAAAGGGTATGCCTGACGGAAAAAGGGAAGGCTTTTGCAGCGAAAACGGCAGGAAAAGTGATTCAAATGGAAAATGAAGTTTTAGCTTCCTGGACAAAGGAAGATATAGAAAAATATTTGGATTTGACAAAACAGTTTTTGGAAGCCATGAAAGAAAAAGCAAAATCTTTATAGTACAATAGGAGAATCAAAATGCGTATTCAATTATCCGATCATTTTAACTACAAAAAACTTTTGCGGTATACCTTCCCTTCTATTGTGACAGTCGTATTTATTTCGGTTTATGGGGTAGTGGATGGTTTTTTCGTATCCAACTTTGTTGGAAAAACGCCCTTTACTGCGGTAAATTTTATTATGCCGTTTTTAATGATCCTGGGTGCTTTAGGGTTTATGTTTGGGACAGGGGGAGGTGCGCTGATTGCCAAAGCAATGGGGGAAAGCCAACGGGAAAAAGCAAACCATTTATTTTCTCTGATTGTTTACACTTCGGCAGTCTGCGGTGTCCTGTTAGCTCTTTTCGGGATCATTTTTATCCGGCCCATAGCCGCCGCCCTTGGAGCAGAAGGACAGCTTTTAGAGGACAGCGTGATTTATGGACGGATTGTTTTATTAGCGATCCCGGCCTATATCCTCCAGTTTGAATTTCAATGCTTATTCCCTACGGCAGAAAAGCCAGCCCTGGGATTATATGTAACCATTGCCGCAGGGCTTACCAATATGATATTGGATGGGGTGTTTGTAGCCGTATTCCGATGGGGATTGGAAGGCGCGGCAGCAGCTACGGCATTGAGCCAGTTTGTAGGTGGAATTATCCCGTTTATTTATTTTGCCTGCCCTAACAGCAGCCTTTTGCGGCTGATTAAAACAAAATGGAACGGGAAAGCACTGTTGCGGGCCTGCGCTAACGGCTCGTCGGAGCTGATGAGCAATATTTCCATGTCGGTTGTCAGTATGCTTTATAATGTGCAGCTATTAAAGTATGCCGGGCAGGATGGGATAGCGGCTTACGGGGTGCTCATGTATGTGAGCCTGATATTCCAGGCGATCTTTATTGGTTATTCTGTGGGGACAGCGCCTGTGGTCAGTTACCACTACGGTGCGGGGAATCATGCAGAATTAAAAAGCCTTTTGCAAAAAAGCCGGGTGTTAATTGTTGCATTTGCTGCTGTTATGTTTGCCTCGGCTTATGCTTTAGCAAGGCCCCTTTCTATGATCTTTGTTAGTTATGATGAAGAGCTGTTGAATCTGACCGTCCATGCTTTCTCCATTTTTTCCTTTTCCTTCCTTTTCTCGGGTTATGCGATTTTTGGATCATCTTTTTTTACGGCGTTAAGCAATGGAGGGGTTTCTGCGGCAATTTCTTTCCTACGGACCCTGGTGTTTGAGGTTGCAGCCATTTTGATCCTTCCTTTGTTCTGGCAGACAGATGGAATTTGGATTTCTACCGTTGCGGCGGAAATCCTGGCTGTGGCAGTAACAGCGGTTTTCCTGCGGGTTAATCAGAAAAAGTACCGGTATTGATCCAACAGCAAAAACGGGTATGGGATAAATTTTATTCCATGCCTGTTTTTTTATTGTCATGAAAAGGGCATAAAAAGATGGACGTGCTCATAAAATGGGGCCATAAGGATTTTCCGGAAAAGGGAATGAAAGGACGTGAACAAAATGAACCAGGATAAAAAATATTTAGCGGCAGCAAAAATGCTGGGCAGTTCTTTATTTGGCATACTGGAAAAAATACCGCCGGATATACAAGGGAAAATAACAGAAATCCGCCTGCGGGAAGGAAAACCCATCTGCCTTATGGCCGGGGAAAAAACTTATTTTATCAATAAACAGGGGGAAATCCTTCCGGAACCGGAGCCGGCTTTTCTGTTAAAACGGGAACAGCTTCAGGAAGCTTTTATATCGGTTTGCGGATGGGCCGTCCACAGCCACCAAAAAGAACTGACAGAAGGATATATTGCGGTACAGGGAGGGCACCGCGCAGGAGTAGCAGCCACAGCCGTTGTCCAGGAAGGACAGATCACAGCGGTTCGGGACATTACCTCATTGAATCTGCGGGTTGCCCGTGAAATCTGGGGAGCCGCCGATCCTGTTATGCAAAAATGCTTTTCCGGACAGACGCCCGGTATTTTAATTGCGGGAGCGCCGGCCAGCGGGAAAACGACTATTTTGCGGGATTTAGCCCGGCAGCTGGCATCTGCCCGGGGGGGCTACCGGAAAGTATGTATTATAGACGAAAGCGGGGAAATTGGCGGTGCAGCCTCCGGAACGCCGGTGAATGATTTGGGAATCAGCAGTGATGTGCTGTTCGGCTATCCCAAGGGAAAAGGGCTGCAAATTGCTTTACGGTATCTGTCCCCCCAGGTGATGATATGTGATGAAATTTTTGCAAAGGAAGAAATCCAGGCGGTAAAGGCTGCGGCTAACAGTGGGATTGCTGTGATTACATCTATCCATGCAGGCAGCCGGAAAGAGCTTTTGCGGAAGCCTCAGTTACAGCCTTTATTGCAGGCAGGCGCTTTTTCCTATTTTGTATTTCTGGAAGGAGCTGCCCGCCCGGCCCGGATTTCCGGAATTGAAAGGACAGAGAAATGATGTCCGTTTTAAAAATAACCGGTTTAGCATTGGTTGCCTTATGCACCACCGGAATGGGGATGGAAATGGCATTTTCCCTGTCCCAGCGGGTCCGGGCCTTGGAGCTGGCCCAGACGGTACTGGAATCCATAGCAGGGGAATTATCTTATACGTTAGCCCCACCGGAAGAAATCATAAAAAGTTTAACAGCCCGTACCACATTGTGCAAAGCGGGATATTTAACAGCCTGCCGGAGCTTTTGCAGGAAGGGGGTTCCCTTTCCCCAGGCATGGAACCGGGCAGTCCGGGAATGGAAGGGGGCACTTTCCGCCCGGGACCGGGAGATATTAACAGCCGTTTCGGAAACCTTAGGGACTTGCAGCGAAAAAGAAGCTTTAACGGCTTTGGAGGGGGCGAAAAGGCTGCTCCAGGAAGAATTAAAAAATGCCCGGGAATATGCCCAGGTTCATGGAAAACTCTACCGGACCCTTGGAATGCTTTCCGGCGTATTCCTGGTGATCCTGTGGATATAAGAAGCTTGTTGATATGCAGATGAGGAGGAAATGGAAATGGATGTGGACCTGATCTTCAAAATTGCCGCCATAGGCATTATTGTGGCGGTTTTAAACCAGGTATTGATCCGTTCCGGCAGGGAAGAACAGGCCATGATGACGACTTTAGCGGGATTGATTGTGGTACTTATGATGCTGATTGTACAAATCAATACATTATTTGAAACCGTAAAAACGGTTTTTGGGCTGTATTAAAATGGAAATGTTTATGGTAGTGGGACTGGCAGTTGTAGCAGCTTCCCTGATCCTTGTGATTCGGCAGAAAGCTCCAGAACATGCTCTTTTATTATCCGTTGCGGCGGGCCTGATTATTTTATTCTGGATCTTAAAAGAAGGGGTCCCGGTATTTGAAGAAGTACAAAACCTGTTTGAACAGGCAGCCGGGGCAGATCATGGGTATGTAGAGATTCTCTTTAAAGCCTTGGGAATTTGCTTTGTAGTACAGATTGCCTGTGATGCCTGCCGGGACATGGGGGAAAGCGCTATTGCTTCTAAAGTGGAAATGGCAGGGAAACTGTCGATTCTGGTATTGTCCCTGCCGCTTTTCCAGCGGATCCTGACAGTAGTAGCCCAGTTAATCGGATGAGGAAAGGGGAAAGACAGGATGTGGAAAAGGTGGCTTTCCTTATTTGCCGCATTGTTATGGTTTACCCTGCCGGCTTACGCGGAGGAAATCGACGGGGTTTTATGGTCAGCAGGGACAGCCAGTACAGAAGCTTTTGAAACGGAACAATGGCAGGCCCAGCTGGAAGCTTCCGGCGCCGATATGCTGCCGGGCCTGCTGCCGGAAGGGGCTAAAGGGATTTTGGAGGAAAACGGGCTTTCCCAGGTGGATTATGAAGCCTTGTTATCCTTGTCCCCCATGGATTTTTTCCGCAGCATATGGGCTTTGGTAAAAGAACGGGCATGGCGGCCTTTGGCAGCCTTTGGAGCATTATTAGGGCTTCTTCTTTTATGTGCCATGCTGGAAGGCTTGCAGTCCTTAGGCGATACCACCATTACAGAAGTATTTACCATTGTTTCAGTTCTTGCAGCAGCGGCGGCAGTCACTCCGGCTTTGGTCAGCTGCATTACAGAAACAGCCTTTGCCATTCAGGAATGCGCCGCATTTATTGCATCTTTTATTCCTGTTTTTGCTTCGGTAGTGACTGTGGCAGGCCAGCCGGCTACGGCGGGTGTTTATACAGGCTTATTATTTCTGGCCTGCCAGGTGGTATCCCAGGCCGTAGCGGAAGGCTTAGTCCCATTGATGGGGATTTATTTGGCCTTTTGTATTGCTGGAAGCATTGCGCCTGGGATTCAAATTGCTTCTGTGGCAAAGACCATCCAGCAGACTGTTTGCTGGGTATTGGGGCTTCTTGTAACGGTATTTGTAGCCCTGCTTTCCATCCAGACCTTAACGGCTTCGGGAAGCGATCAGGTTTTGGGGAAAACCGCAAAATTTTTATTGGGCAGCTTTGTGCCCGTAGTAGGCGGGGCTTTAGGGGATGCCTTTTCAGCCGCGCAAGGCTATTTACGGCTGTTAAAAACGACTGTGGGGGCTTTTGGGATTTTAGCGGCATTATTTACATTCCTTCCGGTTTTCCTGCAAACCTTCCTTTGGTATTTATCAGCCAGTGCCGCTTCTGCCCTGGGGGAAACATTAGGCGTCAAACAGGCTGCCGGGCTTTTAAAAAGTGCCGCTTCTACATTAGGAATTTTGATCGCTGTTATTTTCAGCTTTGCATTGTTAGTGATTGTTTCAATTTCGCTGGTATTGATCGCTTCAACAGGAGGATGAGAAATGGATGGAATCCGTTCCTGGGCTTTCAGCACTTGTGCGGCTGCAATAGCCTGCGGTTTATTTCAATTACTGCTGCCCCGCACAGGGATGCGGAAGGTTTTAAATGCAACGGTTTCTGTATTTTTTTTATGCTGTCTGTTTTCTCCTGTTTTTTTATCTTTCCCAAGGATGGATTTTTCTTTGGAGCAGGACAGGCTCCAGCAGGAAATTGAACTGCGGAGCAAACAGTTGGAAACCGTTGTCCAGGATGCCGGGGAAGCCTTGGCAGAAGAAAAAATCCGGCAGGAAATACAGCAGGTTTTTCATGAACTGGGGATAGAAGGCGGAAAAATTTATATAAAGATTCATGAGGCGGGGGATGGCCGCATATCTATTAGTGAGTGCAAGGTACAACTTCCTCAGACGTATGCCCCGCGTCATGACGAAATCCAGAAAGCTCTGCTCCAAAGGCTTGGGGAAAGGATATTACTGGAATATGATGTAAAAAGCGAGGAGTGACTGCATGGATGGAATGGAACAGGGAAAAGCCCTTTTTGATAAATGCAAAGGGGTCTGGAAAAACCTTTGGGTGGAGAAAAGAGGCGTATTGCTTTTATGCATCGGGATAGCGGGAATGATACTGATTTTTTTATCAGCCCTTCCGAAATCCCGACAGGAAACAATACCTTCCAGCAGCAATGGTACAGGAGCCGTAGAATATGCGACACAAATGGAACAGCGGCTGGCAATCATTTTAAGCCATGTGGATGGCGTAGGAGAATGCCAGGTTATGGTAACGACAGAATCCGGAGTAGAGCATGTATATGCCATAGAAGAATCCCGCAATACCAATGAAAGCAACAGCTATGATGGGGAAGGCTTGCAGCGTCAAACACAACAAGTAAATTCTGCACAGAAATATATTGTAATGGAAGCAGGCGCTGGAAAAAAAGAAGCTTTGCTGAAAACAGAACGCCTGCCTAAAATCCAAGGGGTAGTGGTAGTCTGTGAAGGGGCAGGCAGTATGACTGTACAACAGCGTGTAACGGAGGTGGTAGCGACAGCGCTGGATATTCCATATACCAAGGTATGCGTAACAAAGATTGGAAAATGAGGAGGAAATTTGTAGTATGCATATGGTAATCAATAAAAAACATGTAATCCTTGCTTCCCTGGTGTTGGGTCTGGGGCTGGCGGTCTATGTCAATTATCAGTTTGCTGCAGATGATAAGCTGATGTCACCGGCCAGCACTTCCGTAACCAGTGAAAAAAATTATGGGGATGCCCAGTTGGTCGATGCCAATGATCCGTCGGTAGACAATGCAGACGGCACAGCGGGGGAAGCTTATTTTGCAGAAGCAAAGGTAACACGCCAGCGCACCAGGGATGAATCCGTAGAAACCCTCACCAATATGATGGAAAATGCAGAGATTGATCCCAATATCAAGGCGGAAATGGCACTGAAAGCAGCGGAACTGGCAAAATCCATTGAAACAGAGGGCAAGATTGAAAACCTGATTAAAGCCAAAGGCTTTACAGACTGCATGGTTTATTACGATACGGATAATGTAGATGTGGTGGTGAAAACAGAAGGTTTGGAAGCTGCCCAGGTAGCCCAGATGAAAGACATTATTTTAAAAGAAACCAGCATCCCAGTGGAAAATATTTCTATTGTAGAAATTAACTGACTGATGCTAACACCCGGTGATGGATCTGTGCCATTGCCGGGTATTTTTCTATGGATTTCCTGTAAAATATTTGGATCCGGTTCTGTACTTCCTTTGGAGATTGTGGTATGATAGAAGCCAAAATCCCCTTGAAAGAGGTCGTTTTATTGTGACAATTTTTCGGGACATTTCGTTTTTATGGTCCATGCTCCATGTGGTTGGGCTGTTCCTGTTGCTCTTTGAGCCGCGTTACTCCTGGCGTACCACATTTATTGCCGGCTTTGCCGGGGCTGGTTCACTGCTGGTGTTTAATGTGCTGGCGATGTTCTGGATGGGACACAGTATTATTATGCACATTGCCTTTTTTACCTGTACCATCCCCACCCTGCTCCTGTTTTTCGGCCTCTCCAAGTACCGGGACGGCCGTTTCTTTTTCCTTTTCTGCCTTTCGGATACCATCTGTTTCTGGCTGCTGCAGATAACCAACTTTTTAGACCGGCTGGCCGGCGACACGTATTTGGTCATGCTGATCAGCCGGATCATTATTTTTCCGGCAGCAGAGTTATTTTTTTGGAAGTACCTGCGCCGCCCGTATCTGGCTCTGCAAAGTAAGCTTGCTGGACGCTGGTGGCTGTTTACTGCTATTGGCGCAACTTATTATCTGCTCATTATGGTTACTTCCGTACCGGTAGGCACTCCCATGCCCGATATGGTGGGGCTGTTCCGGATTATCCTGGTGATGATTCTCATGCCGCTGACTTATATGACGATCCTTCATTCCCTCTGGCGGCAGATGCAGGTCTATGAAAGCCACAGGCAGATCGAGCTTCAACGCAGGAACTACCAGGCGATCTGCCAGAAAATAGAACTGGATCGGATTTACCGTCATGATATGCGCCATCATATGGTAACAGTAGAAGGGATGCTCCAGCAGGGGAACAGCCAGGGTGCGGCCCGCTATATTCAGGAGTTAAGCGGCAAGCTTACACAGAGGACACAAGTCGTCTGGAGTGCCAACAGCGCCATCAATGCCGTATTGACAGCATATATCTCCCAGGCGGAAGACAGCGGCTGCCAGGTAGAAGCAGATATACATGTTCCAGAGGTTCTGCCATATGAGGAGATAGATTTGTGTATTATCCTTGCCAATACACTGGAAAATGCCGTCAATGCCTGCCGGAATATGGCGGAAGGCCAGCGGGACATCTCTGTTAAAATGATGCTGACGGAAAATAACCGTTTTATACTTTCCATAAATAATTGTTGCTCCAAGCCGGAGCAGTTGGATGCCAACGGACTGCCAGTTACGCCTTATTCGGCAGAGAAACACGGCTGGGGCCTGCGGAGTGTACGGGTAGTGGCAGATACATATAACGGACTGCTGGGCGGTAAATGGGAAAATGGCCGTTACTATCTGAATATTGTCCTTTTTCCACAGAAATGCAGCGGGACTGAGCAGGCTGCGGAAAAAATGGTATACGGAACCGGCAGATAAAACCGATTCCGTATACCATACATTATTTTTAAAGGTTTTGGTTCCATTAGCCGCAGCCGCAGCTCCGGTTCATCCGCCGGTTGCAAGGAGGCGTATAAGGAATAGCTGTCTGACCGCAGGGGGCACAATCCATAGAAGTCATTCCGGAACAACCACAAGAAGATACAGACGGATTTTGCATCATCTGTCCGCAGCGGGCAGGCTGTTCAACTGGTATGTTATTACAACTGGCTTTCTGCTGCGCTGGAGAAGGTTCCACAGATTCTGTTTCGCAGTCCGGAACCGTTCCTTGCCCACAAGGTGTGGAAATCATTTGTGCAGCAGGCAGGGGAACTACTTCTGGAGTTTTGATTGTATCTGGCGGGTTGCAGCTTTTATCAAAGCTGGGATTAAATGCGTAGTAATTTTTGGCGTCTAAGTTATCCTGGACAATGCGCAGGCATTCGCCAAATCTCTGGAAATGCACAATTTCCCGTTCTCTCAGGAAGCGGATAACATCTTTTACCTCTGGATGGTCTGCGGATAAACGTAAGATATTATCATAGGTTAAACGGGCTTTTTGTTCAGCAGCCATGTCTTCAAATAAGTCTGTTGTAGCATCTCCAGTAACTTGCAGAGTTGCCGTAGAAAAAGGCATTCCAGACGCGGCCTGGGGATAAACGCCTGTGGTATGATCTACAAAATACGTATCAAAGCCTTGTGCTTTTATTTGCTCCGGGGTCAGATTCCGGGTAAGCTGGAAAAGGATAGAAGAAATCATTTCTATATGGCCTAATTCTTCTGTACCATATGGTTATCAATCAGGATTGTTCTTTGTTCTGGAGGGCCACATAAAACCATACCGGGAGCGCTGCTGGAAACAACGCTCCCGGTATTGCTAGAAAAAATAGATTGAGTATTTTTTAGGCTAAAGCTCTATAATGTTCATAATGGCCTGTTCCACATACAGACTATTAGGAGATTTTAGCACCAGACACAGTTCCGCTTCGCTGCTGCGGCCCATGCAGGGATACAGCATAGCTGCATAATGCAGGGTCTGCGGCCAGTTTTCACGGCATTCTGTTTTGAAGTACAAGGGAAGTATTTCCATAAAAGCGCCGCAGGGAGCCTGTTTAAGGATGATGGTCCCGGCTTCTTCAGCTGGGTACGCTGTGGAAATATTTAGGGTATATTGAACCACATAAGCCTTTCCCGGATTCAGAAAAATGTGGCCGGGATTCTGCTCATTCCAGCGCAGCTCCGCTCCCCGCCGCATTAACGGCCGCCAGGGCAGGCAGTAACCTTGTTTCCATAGGAGGTCCCTTCGCTGGCCCTCCAATTGGAGAGCACTTTTGAAACATGCTTCGGGATTGCAAGGTGGCGGACAGGGATGAGGCCCCGGTTCCGGTTTGCAAGGCGGTAGAGCAGGATGAGGCCCTGGTTCCGGTCTGCAAGGCGGCGGACAGGGATGAGGCCCCGGTTCCGGCCTGCAAGGCGGTAGAGCAGGATGAGGCCCTGGTTCTGGCCTGCAAGGCGGTGGGCAGGGATGAGACCCTGATTCTGGCCTGCAAGGCGGCGGAGCAGGATGAGGCCCCGGTTCCGGCCTGCAAGGCGGTGGAGCAGGATGAGGTCCCGGTTCCGGTCTGCAAGGCGGCGGACAGGGGTGTGGCCCCGGTTCTGGTTTGCAAGGCGGCGGAGCAGGATGTGGACCGGGTTCCGGCTTGCAAGGCGGTGGACAGGGATGCGGACAAGCCTCCAATGCCCGTTCCAGCTTATTCTTCAGCAGCATCTGATTTTGTGTCACTGCTTCCAACAAAGCGGTGACACTTTTGTTTATCGACAACACCTCATGGGGGCAGGCACAAGGCTCCGTCCCGGGCAGGGTGCCAAGAATATATTGCAGCTTCTCGCCTTCGGCATTGAGGATATGGCTTAAAGCAAGCTCCTCCATGGCGATAGATGCAATGATCATCGTTAAGGCTTCCTCCCGAGTCATATTTGCCCCATTGGGCGGAAAGGAAGGCATGGACATATTGATAACTCCGTAACGCGTCCCGATCAGAACCGGGACGAAAATGTGCGGCAGGATTCTCTTGCCGCCGTTCCATCCTATGCCTGTATAGCAGGTCAGGTTCCCATGGGAACCTGCTGCCTGTCAGATGCATAGGATAGCATGGACGCCTTGTCAGGGGATACCAATTTCCCGTACAGCCGCAACGGCATATTTTGGTGGTGTTCCATTTTGAAAGGAGATTTTATTTTATGTCCCTTCCAAGTTTTCCATCTATTGACCCGCCCATTCAGCGGGAAGATGCGGTTAATCAGATTCTTTCTTCTATCGCCATGGAGGAGCTTGGCCTGAGCCATATCCTCAATGCCGAAGGCGAGAAGCTGCAATATATTTTAGGTACTCTGCCAGGTCTTAGCGGCCCTCCGGCAACCGTCAGTGATGTACTGGCTGCCAATGAGAGCGTTCGGGGCCTGCTGGAAACCGCCGTGCAGAATCAGCTCTTTTTAAAAGCAAAGATGCAGGGTGCGCTGGCTGCTTCCCCCATGCAGGGTGCCACAGGTCCGACCGGTCCAACTGGACCAACAGGCCCTTCCGGCGGCCCCACAGGTCCGACCGGCCCAACTGGAGCAACAGGAGCGACTGGAGCGACTGGTGCGACTGGTGCCACAGGCCCTGCAGGTGCTGACGGCCCAACAGGAGCCATCGGCCCAGTAGGTCCTGCTGGTGCAGCAGGTATAGCAGGTGCAACTGGAGCTACCGGGCCAACCGGAGCCACAGGCGCAACCGGAGCTACCGGCCCAACTGGCCCTGCCGGCGCAAATGGCATAGCAGGCGCAACCGGCCCTACTGGTCCCACAGGTGCAGCAGGTGTAGCAGGCGCAACAGGCCCTACCGGAGCAACAGGTGCTACTGGAGCCACCGGTGTCACCGGGCCGACCGGACCAACAGGTGTTAATGTGACAGCCACTTCCGCTTTCGCAGCCAATACCAGCGGTACTGCGTTAGTCATTATTTTAGCGGGTGTACTGGTACCCCTGCCAGACAGCCAGCTTTTATCTCCAGATATTACTGTTAATGCGGGCAATACCGTATTTACAGTGCAGACTGCCGGACGCTATCAGATCTCTTACGACATCAACACTACCGTAGCTTTAGCCAGCGGTACCCGCCTGCTGATCAACGGCGCAGCGAATACAGCTTCTACTGTGGCGCCGTTGGTATCTCTGAGCCATTTTGCCAACGAAATTTTGTTGGATCTGGCTGCCGGGGACACGATTTCGTTACAGATGTTTGGTATTGCTTCCACAGCAACGCTGCTGCCCGGCTCTGCTGGTGCATCTCTGACGGTAGTCCGTTTGAGCTGAGGAGGGTTAGTTCATGTCACAGCCCAAATTTCCACAGATCGATCCTCCTCTGACCAGGGAGGGAAGCCTGAATGAAATTATTTCATCTATTGCTTCCGAAGAACTCAGCTTAAGCCATATCCTCAATGCTGAAGGCGAAAAGCTGCAATATGTTCTGGGGACACTGCCGGGACTCAGTGAAGCGGCAGCCCTGGAAGAAGTTATGCGGGTCAATCAAAGCGTCCATGATACCCTGTCCGATGTTGTATCACAACAAATGATGCTGTCCTCCAAACTGGGAGCAGCCCTGAGCGCTCCTATTCTGCCCGGCGCCACTGGGCCTACCGGACCTACCGGACCCACTGGGCCTGCTGAAGGAGCCACAGGAGCCACAGGTCCAACAGGTGCCGCAGGTCCAGAAGGCCCCGCTGGTGCCACAGGCTCTACCGGGCCGGACGGTGCTGCTGGAGTAACTGGTGCCACAGGCCCCACAGGCCCTGACGGTATAGCCGGTCTGACAGGTGCAACCGGGCCTACCGGACCGGACGGCATAGACGGTGCGGCTGGCGCAGCCGGGCCTGCCGGCCCTGACGGTATAGCCGGTCTGACAGGTGCAACCGGCCCTACTGGTCCGGATGGCGCTGCTGGAGCCGTTGGCGCTGCTGGAGCCACTGGAGCCGTTGGTGCAACCGGTGCGACCGGCCCACAAGGTGCGACTGGTGCATCTGGGCCGAATCCCACCAGTACAGCCGCCTTTGCTGCCAACACCCAGGGCAGCAGCGTTCTGGTGCCGCTGGGCGGTACTGCAATCCCTCTGCCGAATGCCCAGGTTTTGTCTGCGGATATTACTGCCAACGCAGGAAACACAGTATTTACTGTGGCCACAGCAGGCACTTATCAGATTTCTTATCATGTGAATACCACGTTATCTCTGTTGATGGGGACCCGTCTGGTAATCAACGGCGTGAACAATACAGCTTCCACCATTGCTCCTTTAGTGTCCACGTCCCGTTTTGAGAATCAGATCAAGGTGAATCTGCCTGCAGGTTCCACAATTACCTTGCAAATCTATCCGGCAGCCCTTGCCGGAACCGCTGTCCTGGTGGGCGGTGGCGCAGGGGCCTCCCTGACCATCATCCGGTTAAGTTAAGGCTTACAGCAAAGGGAGCGAGGCGCTTGTAAGGCGCCTCGCTCCTCTGCAAAAATCCGAATGAAAAATAAGGAGGTTTCCCATGGTAAGTGTCAGCCTGTGCATGATCGTAAAAAATGAGGAGGATGTATTGGAAAGATGTTTGGAAAGTGTGTCTGGCCTGGTAGATGAGATTATTGTGGTGGACACCGGCTCTACCGATAATACAAAGGAAGCCGCCGCCCGTTTTACCGATCGAATTTTTGATTTCCCGTGGCAGGACGATTTTGCAGCTGCCCGAAATGAAGCCTTTTCCCATGCCACTATGGATTACTGTATGTGGCTGGATGCGGATGACGTACTTCTGGAAGCAGATCAGGCCGCATTTCTGGCTTTGAAGGAAACGCTGGACCCTTCTGTTTCAGTAGTTATGGCTCCTTATCACACGGGTTTTGATGAGAACGGTCAGGTTACCTTCTCTTATTATCGGGAGCGGCTGATTAAAAACCGATCCGGGATGCGTTGGGCAGGGGCTGTACACGAAGCCATTTCTCCGGTTGGAAAAATTTTTTACGCTGATTTTGCCGTTACCCACCGGAAAACCAGACCTTCCGATCCGGATCGAAACTTGCGGATCTATCAGGCGCAGATAGCAGCCGGGAAAGAACTGGAACCCCGGCATCAGTTTTATTATGGACGGGAGCTTTACTATCACCAGCAGTGGAAAGAAGCCCTGGAAGTATTTGAACAATTCCTGTCAGAGGGGAAAGGCTGGGTGGAAAATAAAATTGACGCCTGCTGCCACTGCTCCTATTGCTGGGAGAAGCTGGGCCAGCCTGAAGCGGCGCTGGCAGCGTTGTTCCGTACTTTTGCTTATGATCGGCCCAGGGCGGAGGTCTGCTGTGAGGTAGGACGCTGGTTTTTCCAGCAGGAACGATACAGCCAGGCTGCATACTGGTATGCCCTTGCTTTGACTTGTTCCCGGGACGACCGCAGAGGCGGCTTTGTTTCTCCAGATTGTTATGGCTATCTGCCCTGTATCCAGTTGTGTGTCTGCTACAGCCGCTTGGGTGATCAAAAACGGGCGGAAGAATTTAACGAGCTGGCGGCATCCTGCAAACCGGATAGTCCGGCAGTAATCCAGAACAGGTCTTATTTTCAAACCCAGAAGGAACAAACTTGTTAAAATAACAAAAAGGCTGCAAACAAGCTTTTTTGCAGCCTTTTTGTGGAGCTGATAACCAGGATCGAACTGGTGACCTCATCCTTACCAAGGATGTGCTCTGCCTACTGAGCTATATCAGCAACGCCATTTATTATAACAAAAAATAGAGATTTGTCAATACCCCATTTTTTAAAATTTGATAAAAATGCTTTAAAAGTGGACTGTAATGGAAAATTCCAGGAAAAACCGCTAAAGAGATGCAAAATAGAATTGACTATTTAAGTAATTATGGTAAAATAGGATTTAGAGATGCGTCGGTGAAAGGAGCATGGAAATGAAGAAGGAAAATCAGACGGAAATCCTTTTGGAATCCGGAACCAATGAATTAGAGATCATGGAGTTTACCATTGACGGAGAAATTTTTGGGATCAATGTGGCAAAAGTACGTGAAATAATGAAATACAGCTTGGTTAAGCCGATGCAGAATGCGCACGCAGTTATAGAAGGAATTTTCAAGCCTCGTGATGAAGTGATAACTGTAATTGATCTGGCGTCTTATTTGAATCTGAATGCTTCTCCAGACAGGACGCGGGATATTTTTATCATAGCAAACTTTAACAAATTAAATTTTGCATTTCATGTTCATTCAGTAGTGGGGATTGACCGTATTTCATGGAAGAAGATCCAAAAGCCGGACAGGATTATCTATGGCGGGGATGAAGGGGTTGCAACCGGGATAGCAGAATTTGAAGACAGGTTGATTACGATTCTGGATTTTGAAAAGATAGTATCCGAAATTTGCCCTGAAACAGGGATACAAATATCGGACGTAGACAAGATGGGCCATTTGAAAGAACGCAACGACAAGAGAATCCTGATAGCGGAAGATTCCATGCTGCTTTCCCGGATGATTGAAGAAAGCCTACATAAAGCCGGCTATGTGAATACCGTAAAAACGGATAACGGCCAGGAAGCATGGGATTACTTATGCGAGGCAAAAGAAAGCGGCGATCCCATATTAACCCATGTTTCTTTGCTGGTAACAGATATAGAGATGCCGCAAATGGACGGCCACCGTTTATGCAAGCTGGTAAAAGAAGATTCTGTTTTAAAAACCATACCGGTTGTTCTTTTTTCCTCGCTGATTAACGAAGAAATGCATATTAAGGGGAAACAGCTTGGAGCAGACGAACAGATTACAAAACCGGAAATTGCAAATCTGGTAGGAATTATAGACCGGCTGACAATGCGGCCCAAATCTTAAATAGAAACATCCTGTGCCTGGGTTCAAGGGGAAAAAAGCTTGAACCCGGGCAATTTTACATTTTATAAGAAAAATGGGAGAAAAAATAACTTTTTGATAGAAAAACAGAAGCAAAATTGCATAACTGCACAATTTTATAATTCTAATGTTGGAATAGTTATAGAAAATTTCTATCCGGCATGAAATTCGATAGAAATATCTTGTAATTGGATTTGCCACATGTTATAATAAATAACAAGCTAAAAGGTGCGGTTAAATGTGTGCGGGATGGGGTAAAATAGGAGATATGTCCTTTTCATTCTGCCGGGTAACCGCAGTTATTTTTATGATATGTACAGCACCCTTTTATTGCTATATTCTTTATGGAAAAGGACAGGCTGTTCATATAGAATTATTGATTGGTTCTTTTGTCAAAGACTTATCAATCAAATTTTAGGAAGGAGGAGATAACATGAGCATTCTTAAAGGGAAAAAAGTCATCATTATCGGTGACCGTGATGGCGTCCCAGGCCCAGCAATCGGTGAATGTGCTGTCAGTGCTGGCGCTGAAGTCGTCTTTTCATCCACTGAGTGCTTCGTCTGAACGGCTGCAGGTGCAATGGACCTGGAGAATCAGAAGAGAGTAAAAGAATTCGCCGAAAAATACGGCGCAGAAAACATTGTCGTCCTTTTGGGGGCGGCAGAAGCGGAGGCTGCTGGTTTGGCAGCAGAAACCGTTACTCTCGGAGATCCAACTTTTGCTGGTCCGTTGACTGGAGTTTCTTTGAAACTCGCGGCTTATCATGTTTGTGAAGAAGTTCTGAAAGAAGAATATGACGCAAACATTTATGAAGAACAAGTTGGTATGATGGAGATGGTCCTCGACGTGGACGCAATTACAGAGGAAATGAACAATATTCGGGAACAATGCCAGTAATCTGCATGTAACCCATCAGTAGTTTCCGGTGTGAGGAAGTTTCACGCGAGCCCGGCATCTAAAAATTGTGTGCGGGGGCGTATGCGGAAAGCATGCGCCCCGCACAATATAAAAAGGTGATTGTATTGGAAAAGATTTTTGACACGATTATCATTGGCGCGGGCCCGGCAGGACTTGCTGCTGGCCTGTATGCGGGACGTTCCCGGCTGGACACGCTGATCATCGAAAAACAAAAAGACGGCGGCCAGATTGTTATTACAGCAGAAATTGAAAACTATCCTGGCGGTACCGAAGGCGAAAGCGGCCCATCCCTGATCAAACGGATGGCAAATCAGGCCGATCATTTTGGCGCCCAAAAAGTTTATGATACCGTTGTCGATTTAGAGCTGGAAGGGGACATTAAAAAAGTCATTGGCAAAAAAGATACTTATCAGGCCAAGACTGTAATTCTGGCTCCCGGAGCCCATCCCCGTCCCATTGGCTGTCCCGGCGAACAGGAACTGGTAGGAAAAGGCGTTTCTTACTGCGCAACCTGTGACGCGGCATTCTTTGAAGATATGGAAGTTTATGTTATGGGCGGCGGCGATTCCGCTGTTGAAGAAGCTATGTATCTGACCAATTATGCCCGCAAAGTAACCGTTATCCACCGCCGGAATGAACTGCGTGCAGCCAAGTCCATTCAGGAAAAAGCATTTGCCAATCCGAAAATGCACTTTATGTGGGATTCCGTCATTACCGAGCTGAAAGGTGACGGCCTGCTCCAAAGCATGGTAGTAAAAAATGTCAAGACTGGCGAAGAAACCGAAATCATGGCTCCGGAAGAAGACGGCACCTTTGGCGTGTTTGTATTCATCGGCTTCCTGCCTGAAACAGCCCTGCTGGAAGGCAAAGTCAATATGGAGCATAACTATGTCTTGACAGATGATGATATGAAAACAAATGTCCCAGGTGTATTTGCCGCAGGCGACTGCCGCAAAAAGAGTCTGCGCCAGGTGGTTACCGCTGCCGCAGATGGTGCGATTGCCGCAATGCAGGCATACAAATACATTGAAGGCGTATAAAATAGCAGTATAAATGATACCGTATACAGGCCGGCAGTGAAGTCTGGCGGCCTGTTTTACAATGATTTTCAGAAAGAGGGATATTGCAATGTTGGAATTAACCAAAGATACCTTTGAACCAGAAGTTTTGAAAGCAGATGGCGTCGTATTTGTTGACTATTGTTCTGATGGCTGCGTACCATGCCAGGCTTTAATGCCTTTTGTCCATGAAATGGCTGACAAATACGCCGCAAATATGAAATTCTGCACCTTAAATATTACCCGTGCCCGCCGTTTGGCAATCGGCCAGAAAATCATGGGTGTTCCCGTTATGGCTATCTACAAGGGCGGCGAAAAAGTAGAAGAATTGGTAAAGGACGACTGCACCGAAGAATCTATTGAAAACCTGATCAAGAAATATATTTAAGGGAAGCGGAGGAAAAAGATAAATGAACAGTGTCATTAAGGGCGCCAGCTACGTGCTTTCCCACGCCCCAGACATGGTTCTCCGGAATGGTACCACCCAGACTACGGAGATGATTGTAAACCCGGATTCCGAATATCTGAAAGAGCTGCCGAAACATCTGCGCAGCTATGAAGATGTAGTAGCATACCTGCCCAACCAAACTTATATTGGCAATATCACTCCTCAAGAGCTTTCTGCTTATGCCCAGCCCTGGTATGACAAAAAGGCTGAAAAAGGCGAAACAGTAGACCGTTACGGCAAATTCGGCGAAGTAATGCCTCAGGATGAATTTTATCTGCTGATGCAGGCTTGCGACGTATTTGATCTGGTCGTATTGGAAAAAGGCTTTGTAGCGGATGTAAAACCCCGCCTGGCCAAAGACCCTGTTATTACAGAACAAATCCTGGCCCAGATTCCGGAAGGCATTGACCTTGCAGAAATTGAACATCAGGTAAATGATGAACATGCGGAGGGCCTTTATCAAAATGATAAACTGGTTGGCTGCGTAAAACGCGCCCATGACGTAGACACCAACCTGTCTGCTCATGTTATGCTGGAAAACCTGGTTTCCAAAGCTGGCAGCGTTCTTTCCCTGCGCCATCTGCTCCGTGTCACAGGCATTGATCCGGCTGACGTAGAATATGTTATCGACTGCTGCGAAGAAGCCTGCGGCGATATGAACCAGCGTGGCGGCGGCAACTTTGCAAAAGCGGCAGCAGAAATCGCAGGCTATACCAGTGCTTCCGGATCTGATACCCGCGGCTTCTGCGCAGGCCCGGCTCATGCTCTGGTAGAAGCAGCAGCCCTGGTAAAATCCGGTGCTTATAAAAATGTAGTTGTTACCGCCGGCGGCTGTACAGCAAAATTAGGCATGAACGGAAAAGACCATGTGAAAAAAGGCATGCCTGCTTTAGAAGACGTATTAGGCGGCTTCTCTGTTTTGATCAGTGCCAACGACGGCGTAAACCCGGAAATCAACTTGAATATTCTGGGCCGTCATGCAGTTGGAACCGGTTCTTCTCCACAAGCAGTTATCACTTCTTTGGTACAGGAACCATTGGCCCGCAATGGCATGAAGATCACAGATGTAGATAAATTCAGCCCTGAAATGCAGAATCCGGATATTACAAAACCGGCAGGTGCAGGGGATGTGCCTTTGGCCAACTACAAGATGATTGGCGCTTTGGCAGTAAAACAAGGGGAAATGCAGAAATCCGAACTGGCAGCTTTCCCGGATAAGCATGGAATTGTTGGCTTTGCTCCAACCCAGGGCCATATTCCTTCTGGTGTGCCTTCCATTGGCTTTGCCCGTCAGGACATTCTGGATGGCAAGCTGAAAAATGTTATGATCGTTGGGAAAGGCAGCTTGTTCCTGGGCCGTATGACCAACCTGTTCGATGGAATTTCTTTCGTGATCCAGCCCAACAGCGGTGCGGATTCTACCGAAGGCGTTTCCGAAGAAAAGATCAAATCCATGATCGGCGATGCCATGAAGAAATTCGCAATGTCCCTGCTGGGGGAACAGGAGGAGGAAAATGGCTGATCGCATCGAAAAAATGATTGCCCAAACCTTCCTGGATATGGCAACTGCCTTGGAAACCGGTTCAATCGGCCGGCGTCCAGTGATTGCATTGACAGGCATGGGCAGTGAACATGGTGAGGAAAATGCCATGGCAGGCGCCGTGGCAGCAGCCGCCAGAGGAGTCGATGTCGTATATATCGGTACAAAAACCGATCCTCGTGTGCGTACAAGCGCTGTTTCCGATGAAGAAGAAGCGCATAAACGGATGGAAGAACTCCTGGAAAGCGGTGAAGTAGATGGTGCAGTAACCATGCACTATCCTTTCCCAATCGGTGTATCCACCGTAGGCCGGGCTGTAACACCGGGCCGCGGCAAACCGATGTATATTGCTACCACAACCGGTACATCCTCCACAGACCGGATTGAAGGCATGATCAAAAATGCAATTTATGGGATCATTGCAGCAAAAGCCTGCGGCAACCCCAATCCCACAGTAGGCATTGCCAACCTGGACGGGGCCCGTCAGACAGAAACCGCTTTGAAAAAGCTGAAAGAAAATGGCTATCCCATTCAATTTGCAGAATCTGCCCGCGCAGATGGCGGCTGTGTCATGCGCGGCAATGACTTGCTGAATGCTTCCGCGGATATTATGATCACAGATTCCTTAACAGGAAATCTGCTGATTAAGATGCTTTCCGCATTTTCCACAGGCGGCAGCTTTGAAGCAACCGGCTGGGGCTATGGCCCGGGCATTGGGGAAGGTTATGACCGTCTGGTCATGATTGTTTCCCGCGCATCCGGCGCTCCTGTTATTGCAGGCGCATTGGAATACGCAGCAGAACTGGTTCGGGGCAACTGGAAGAAGGTTTCCAAAGAAGAATTTGACGCTGCCAATAAAGCAGGTTTCCGTGAAATCTGCGCCGCAGCAAAGAAAGCTTCTGCACCGAAAGCTGCTTCTGAAGAAGAAGTAAAAATGCCTCCAAAGGAAATTGCAACAGGCGCAATCCCTGGCATTGAAGTCATGGATCTGGAAGATGCAGTAAAAGCCCTTTGGAAAGAAAATATTTATGCCGAAAGCGGCATGGGCTGTACAGGGCCGATTGTATTGGTTCCGGATGCCAAATTGGATGCAGCTCAGGAAATCCTGAAAAAAGCCGGTTACATTGGCGGCTAATCCGTACCATTAAAAAAAGGAGGGCGGGACATGGCAGAAGGGAATCTTATGCGGCAAATCCCGAAGGTGGACTCGCTTCTGGCTATGTCCTGCCTTTCCGGGCATTCCAATGCAACCCAGGCAGCAAGGGAAGAACTGGAGTTGCTGCGGGAAGGAATCCGTGCAGGCACAATTTCAGCCATACCCAGTATGGAAGAATTGGCAGAACGGGTTCTGGCCCGGTTGGAACAGGAAGAAATCCCAAGCCTGCGTCCGGTGATCAATGGGACAGGTGTCATCCTGCATACGAACTTAGGGCGGGCCTGCTTATCGGAAGCAGCCGTAGAAGCGGTTGCCAAAGCAGCCAGGGGATATTCTACATTGGAATATAATGTAGAGAAAGGCAGCCGTGGCAGCCGCCATGATCATGTAGCAAGTTTAATTTGCCGGATCACAGGGGCAGAGGCCGCCTGTGTCGTAAATAATAATGCGGCAGCGGTACTTTTAGTTCTGAGTGCCTTAACCAAAGGCAAAGAAGTGGTTATTTCCCGTGGGGAACTGGTGGAAATTGGCGGAAGCTTCCGGGTGCCGGAAGTGATGGAGCAAGGCGGCGCAATTTTGCGTGAAGTGGGGACCACAAATAAAACCCATTTATCAGATTATGCGGCAGCTATTACACCGGAAACAGGGGCTTTATTAAAAGTCCATACCAGCAATTACCGGATTTTAGGGTTTACGGAAACCCCGTCTTTGGCGGAAGTGGTAGAATTGGCCCATGAAAATGGCCTGCCGGCCATTGAAGATTTGGGAAGCGGGGCATTAACATCTTTAGAGCCATATGGCATATGGGACGAGCCTTGTGTCCAGTCCAGCATGGAAGCCGGAGCAGATGTCGTAACTTTTTCCGGAGATAAATTACTGGGAGGCCCCCAGGCAGGGATTATTATAGGGAAAAAACGTTATATTGAGGCCGTAAAGAAACATCCTTTTGCGAGGGCAATGCGGATTGATAAAATGACATTAGCCGCTTTGGAAGCGACTTTGCGTCAGTATTTAGATCCGGCGAAAACCCGGGAAATTCCGGTTGTAGCAATGCTTTCGGCTGAAGCAGAAAAACTGCGGGAAAAAGCAGAAGGGTTATTTACAGCAATCGGGGAAATCCCGGGGACAGAAATTGCAGTAGCAGCAACAGAAGGCCAGGTAGGCGGCGGAAGTGTACCGACTCATACGTTGCCATCCTGGGCAGTTTCCTTGTTGCCGCAAAAAGGGCCGGAATATTTAGAGGAAGCATTGCGGTCAGTGAATCCGCCAATTATAGGCCGGATTTATAAAGGGCGGTTCCTGTTGGATGTACGCACTTTATTTGAAAGGGATTTTTCCCATATTGCAGAAAGCCTTCATAAAGTTTTGGAATAAAATGAAATTTTAAAGCCGATACTTGACGGGGGCTTGCAGATATGTTACCATAAAGAAAGCGTGGAAAAGCGCAGATACTGTCTAAAAAAGGCGAAAGAAAGAAGCAGGAGGGTACCGGGATTTGAGAAACGTTGTCATTGGCACGGCGGGCCATGTAGATCACGGAAAAACGCTGCTGATTAACGCCTTGACAGGGATTGATACCGACCGTTTAAAAGAAGAAAAAAAGCGCGGCATTACCATTGAATTAGGGTTCGCTTTCATTGATTTTGACAATGGAGAACGGGCAGGTATTATTGACGTGCCGGGACATGAAAAGTTCATTAAAAATATGCTGGCTGGAGCAGGCGGCATTGATTTAGCAATGTTGGTAGTGGCTGCGGATGAAGGCTTTATGCCGCAGACCGTGGAACATCTTGGAATTTTGACATTGCTGGGGATTCAAAAAGGTCTTGTTGTTATTACAAAATGTGACATGGTAGAGCCGGACTGGATAGAGATTGTCCGGGAAGACATTGCAAGCCATGTAAAAGGGACTTTTTTAGAAGATGCACCAGTTATGGCGGTTTCAGCTTATACAGGACAGGGGATTCCGGAACTGCGGGATCTTCTGAAAGAAATGGTAGGGGAAACCGGTACAAAAAATATCCGTTCACCTTTCCGGATTCCGGTAGACCGTGTATTTTCTGTGGAAGGCTTTGGGACAGTGATTACAGGCACTTTAATTGAAGGCCAAATGACAGTCGGAGATGAAGCGGTTTTATATCCTGCTGAACTGCCTACAAAAGTTCGGAATCTTCAAGTACATGGCCGTGATGTAGAACGGGCATTTGCAGGACAACGGGTAGCAGTCAATTTAGCAGGGCTGAAAAAAAGCCAGGTCAACCGTGGTGATGTAGTCGTAAAACCGGATTCTATCAAAAATGCATTGATGCTGGATGTACGGCTGATGGCATTAAGGGAATCGGAACGGGTGATTACGAATGGGATGCAAGTCCATTTGTATCATGGAGCACGGACATTGCTTTGTAAAATTGTTTTATTGGACAGGGAAGAATTACAGCCGGGAGAAAGCAGTTATGCACAGCTCCGATTAACGGAACCTTTGGCCGCAAAACAAGGGGACCGTTTTGTGATCCGTTTTTATTCTCCTTTGGAAACTATTGGTGGCGGGGTTATTTTAGATCCGAATCCCCAGCGCCATAAGCGGAATGATAGTGCCGTATTGGAAGCTTTAACAGTTCGGGAAAGCGGTTCTGATTCGGAGCGGATCTTACAGGCTATACAAAAGGGCTGTGGTTCATTTGCCTCATGGCAGACTTGTACAGCGCCTTTGGATTTACCGGAAGAAATTCTTCTGGAAGCCAAAGAAGATTTAATACAACAAGGGGAAATTATCTCATATGGCTCTGATCGTTATTTAACCCGTCGGGTTTTAGAAGATTATGGAGTAAAAATCAAGGGATTATTGACCCAGTATCATACACAAAATCCTTTATTAGCAGGAATGCGTCGGGAAGAAGCCCGGCAGAAATTGTTTGGCAAGCTGGATCCGGCATCTGGGGATACCATTTTGGCCTTGCTGGAGCAAAGCGGAGATTTACGTTTTGTAAACCAACGGTTAGCGTTGCCGGAGTTTGCGCCATCTTATTCTGCAAAACAGAAAAAAATCCTGGAAACTTTAGAAAAAGCCTATGAAGAAGGCGGAATGACACCGCCTGATGTAGATGAAATTTATAAAATGTTCCCAAAAGACCGGGAAGGTTGCCGTCAGGTATTGGAAGCAATGCAGGCTGATGAAAAATTAGTAGCAGTAGCGCCGCAAATTATTTTTTCCCGTCAGGCTTACGATAATGCCTATGAAAAAATGAGAAGTTACTTTGCCCAAGCAGAAAAATTGACATTAGCACAGTTTCGGGATTTATTGGGAGCATCACGGAAATATGCTATGGCTTTATTGGAATATTGGGATCGGAATAAGATCACGTCAAAAGTAGGCGATGAACGCATTTTGTTAAAAAGGGAATAAAGCTGCATCCGGAAATGGATGCGGCAGCATCTCCCCTTTCTATATGGGGGTAGATGGGTGCTGGTGTGCCCCCCGGTCTTCAAAACCGGTGACGGTGGTGAATAGCTGCCCAGGTGGGTTCGATTCCCACATACCCTCGCCATGAAGAAGACCGCCGTATTTCGGAATATTAACCCGAAGCGGCGGCCTTTTCAAAATTCCAGGGAAATAGAAAAAAAGAAAAGGAGGTTTTGAGTTGGATTTAAACCAATTAGACATTTTTGTAAACATTGTGGACAATAAAAGCTTTACGAAAACCGCAAAACAGCTCTATATTACCCAGCCTACGGTCAGTGCCCATGTAGCAGCCTTAGAACGGGAATTAGGCGTACAGTTGTTGGTTCGGACTACAAAAGAAGTCGCTCCTTCTGAACAAGGGGAAGTGCTTTACCAGTATGCCAAACAAATCCTTTCCCTGCGGAACAGTGCAATCCGGGCCGTAAAAGAACGGGCAGGACTTATGGAAGGATGTATTGTAATTGGGGCATCCAGTATTCCCAGCCAGTATTTTCTTCCGGAAGTTATGGCAGCATTCAGCACAAAATATTCAAAAATTTCTTTCCAAGTCCAGCGGATGGACAGCGCAGAAGTATTGTCGCAGCTATTGGATTGGAAAATTGACATTGGGGTTTCTGGAATTTGCTTCCCTGATCCCAAATGTGTATATACGCCTTTAGCAGCAGATCGGCTTGTTGTCATAACACCGAATACTCCTGAATACCGTAAAATTGATGGCAATTTCCCAGTAGAACGGCTGAAACAGGAAAATTTCATTGTCCGGGAACGGGGTTCAGGAACCCGTCAGGCCGCAGAAAAATTCTTGCAGGAGAATGGGATTGATCCGCGTTCTTTAAATGTAGTGGCAGAAATTGCCGATACCGAAAGCATCAAAAAATCGGTTTCTCAGGGCTTGGGAATTGCAATTATATCGGATCGGGCCGCGGAAGATTATTGTCAATTCGGGAAAATATTAACCTTTGATTTTTCTCCACCTTTCCCGCCTCGCCAGCTTTACCTAATGCACCATAAAGTCCGTCGGGCTTCTTCAGCAGCAAATGCTTTCTATTTATTTGCGTCAGAATATTTCCCCAAGTGAAAAAATCCTGTCCAGTGTACTGGAAGGGCATCTCCTTTCCCAAAAGAATGGCATCTAAGGGAAAGGGGATATTTTTTTATACGCAAAAAAATAAGCCAATAAAGAGCAGAAAACTTTTTATTGGCTTATTTGATGTAGTTTATAAATATTTCATGTTTTTACGAACGCTTTTCCCAACGGATTTCAATTTCGTCGCCATTTTCCACATTGTCTAAATAGGCAGCATTACGCCCATTCAGCAGCAAAAGAATATTTCCTTGGGGCTTTGAAGGGTCAATATCGACTAAATTGAGCATATCCAAGAATATATAACCGCCTTGGGGCTTTTGAGGAAGCCACAATTTTTCTCCATTTAAAGTGATATGAATACCAGAACGGGGTCCCAAAACAGGAATAGATACATTTTCGGCTTGCTGTGCAGGAGTTTCCACAGGAGCAGGAGCCTGCTGTGGAATAGGCGGCTGTTGGGGTGGGGGAGCTTCCTGCGGAATCGGAATTTCTTGCGGGATAGGTGCTTGTTGCGGGACAGGAGTTTCCTGCGGAATTGGAACTTGTTGCGGCACAGGGATTTCTTGCGGGATAGGTGCTTGTTGTGGGGCAGGAACTTCCTGCGGAATCGGAACCTGTTGCGGTACAGGGATTTCTTGTGGAATCGGAGCTTCTTGTGGAACAGGGACTTGCTGGGGCACAGGAATTTCCTGTGGAATCGGCGCTTCCTGTGGGGCGGGGACTTCCTGCGGCATAGAAGCCGGCGTTCCGGAAGCTTCCCAGGCTTGTGTAATTTTTTCCATCCAGCTTTTTGCCCCTTGGGACAGTTGGGCTTCTTCGGTTTCTTCGGCTGTTTTTTTCGGTATATTTACCGGGGCAGGTGCCGACGGAACAGAAGTCTGGACAGAAGCCGGAGCTGTAAAGGTTTGTGCCTGCTCTTGAATGGCATCATTTGTCATTATTTCTGATTCTGGCGTTGGTAAGACGTCAGATTGGGCCTGTATAAGAGTCGGTTCCGATTGCGGTAAGGATTCAGGCTGGTTCAAAGGAACTTGCTCTGGCTCCAATTTTGACTCGGGCGCAGTTTCCGGCTCTGGTTCAGCAACCGGAAGCGGCTCCGGTTCCGGTTCAGGAATAGGAGTTTCGATAGTGGTTAAAGAATCGCCTTCCTGAAGGGGTGTTTCCAGCGCTTTGGCTTCACCATTTAGTAATAATGTATTGTTAGCGACCCCTAAATGGGTGCATAATCCTTCTAATGTTGTGACTTCCCGAACTTCTACCACATCCCGATCCAGAATTTCCTGGCCCGGCTGGACGGCCCTGCTGTTGATAAAAGCAGCCCGGCCAACTTTGATGGGGGTTCCATCAATCGTAACCTGGATTTCAAAGGGATCTGCATCCAGCATTGTCAGTGTAAGATAAGCGTCCTGGCCATCTTCGGCAGGGGTTACATCAATCCGGTCCTCATTATTTACAGGCATTGTCAGATTGGCTTCCACACCATTGCAAATAATTTTAGCAGGCGTTAAATGACCGCCCCGTAAAATTTGTTTTTGGCCGTTAAAAGTATACGTGATATTTTTCCCATTATGCCCTAAAAGCTGGTGATATTGATAACCGCAAAGCAGCAGGGCATCCATTACAGTCAAATCCCGGTTGCGGAATAATCTTGTTTTTTTGCCGTTGATAAACAGGTAAAAACCATGCTGGGCACCTTCTGCAACGGCGGTTAAAGCAATCCCTAAAGGGGTAGCATATTCCGGGCCGGCAGCATCTTCGATTCCCACGGCAACCCGTTTAATGAAGTTATTGCCGCCTACGGCGACTTTTTTATGATCCAGCCCTAAGCCATCCGCTACGGCATCACAAAGCAAAGGAGCCAAACTGCCGCCGCCTACTAAAAATACAGCAGACGGAACTTTGCCGTTGGCTTCACGGATTTTTTCACAGATAATATTTGCTAAATTATCCACAGCAGGCCGCAGGGTATTTAAAACATCTTTTAGGGGGATGGTATATTCGATTCCCAAAATGTCCTGGAAAATAATTTCTTCCTGTCCGGCGGCGGCTTCATGTTTCATCCGTTCACCGGTTTGGAAATCAACCAAATATTTACGGATAAGTTCTTCTGTAATTTCATCCCCGGCTACGGTAGCCATGGTATAAGCAGATACACTGCCATTTTCAGAGATGGCAATATCAGAAGTACCGGCTCCAATGTCCACCAAAGCTAAATTTAATAGGCGCAGTTCTGCGGGGATTACAGCATTCATAGCCGCAATGGGTTCCAAGGTCAGGTGGGTAATTTCACAGCCGATAATTGCCATAGCAGCACACAAGCTGTCGACTACTTCGGTAGGCAGGAATGTGGCAATGACATCAGCCCGGGCTTTGGTTCCTTTATGGCCTATGATGGTAGAAAAAGGATAATCGTCCAGATAATAATGCACTACGGAATGGCCCACACAATAATAATTCAAAGCATCCCTTTGCTCGCTGACCTGTTTCCGGATTTCCGAGATAGCTCCCATTTCCAGCTCATATATCTGTCGGGAAGTAACAGGTTCCGCAGGAAGATCAATAGAATATTCGGCCCGACCGGTTTTTAAGGCCCGGCCAGCAGCGGCAACATTTACCTTTGTTAAGGTGCAGCATAATTTTTCTTCTAAAGCTTCTTTGACTTCCCCCGCAATATGGGCAACCTGCCGGATATCCTCGATCTGTCCGTCAATCATGGCACGCTGGGGATGCTCACGGGATTCGATTGCAATTACTTCAAAAAGCTGGCCCTGGGGACGGCCAACAATCCCGATTACACTCCGTGTCCCAATATCAAGGGCAAATACGCAATCCTCAGATAAAGGAGGCCGTTGTATTATCTGTTTTTCTACCATACTTTTTTCCCCTACCGTTTCTTATCTGTCCCTTGTTTTGCAGCCTGTTCTTCCTTCCGGCGCTTGCGCAGTTCAATCCGCTGGAGATGGAACAGCTCATAACATAAAGCGTCAATTTCCTGATCCGTGTGATCTAAGAAAGAACATCCATAATAATGAATGGGCGGATCTTCTTTTGCCAGACGCATAACCTGGCAATGAAACATCATATTTTTATCAAAAATTTGTACTTCCACAACTAAAATAAGCCCTTTTTCCAAGGTCTGCTCACAGGCCAGTTGGATTCCGCTTAAGCTGATGTCTTCGACAATAACAGGGATAGAGGAACTAATGTTGACGTCCTCTGTATTCACATTGTCGCCCTGGCCAACAATATAAGCTTCCGCATCAGCATGCAGGTTGATGCGGAAATATTCCCGCCGGTCCCGATCCTGTAAAATTTTCAGGCTTCTTACCTGAAGGCGGGAATCAGTAGAGATAAATACAGTGCCTGCCAGCATTTGGAATCCTTCCTGGGGATTAAAAGCCACCACTTTAACAGGGGTATTATAATGGAGCATGGGCATTTTGTCCCCCATGGGATGGACAAATTCAGCGTTGTCCCCGTCAATATAAGAAAGACGTGCGGTTGTAATCAAATCGTTTTCACGAAGGGTCCTGATTTCAAAGATAGCATCTTTATATTTATTGGTTAATACAGCCATGACAAACTGGATTCCTCCTTATACAAGATTCAAGCATGTTTTACCTGCCTTTTCTATCATTACGTCTGCGAAGGTTTGCAAGGGATTCAAACTGCGGACCGGAAGGCCGGGCCTGCGGCTCCCGATGGGCTTGTTCCCGGACTTTTCCAATAACATCCTCTAGAACAGCAATGACTTCTTGCTGGGAAGGCATCCCTTTTAAATGTTCCATACTTGGAACTTCCCCGGGACTGCCAAGTAAATAAAGGGGCTTTAAACGGTTTAAAGCTTCTTTTTTCATCCGCGCAATACATGCCGGACATTTACAAACATCTGCATATTTTTCGGCATTATCCCGGAAAATCTGGGGAAGCCATACATCCACCAAATCCTCCATATAATTCTTGAGCAAAAGGTTTCCCCATCCTTTCTGAAAATTTTTGTAGAAGGCTGTGTCAAAACAATAGAATTATCTGCCGGAAGAATTGGGCCTTTGCTGGCGCATAACGCCGGCAGCCACCCGCTCCCGCAGGGCATCGACGCCGGAGCTGCGGGGAGCCGGGACAGGAGCAGATGCTTTGATCTCTTTGGAAACCCGCAGGATTTGGGCATAGATAGCAGCAATAACTTCATACAGTTCAGGCGGAATATTTTTTCCTACTTCAAGCATACAGAGCAAAGAAGCTGCACTGTCGTCCCGGAATACCGGAATTCCTTGCTGTTCTGCAATATCTACAATTTTTTCCGCAATATTCCCATACCCTGAAGCAATAACAACAGGTGCGGCATCTTCTTCCACACGGTACCGCAAAGCAACAGCTTTATTTTTTCTTGACTTTGACATGAGTTAGCATCCCCCCTTTATGGGCTTTATACCCGCATATTGATTCCGGTCCGCTTACGGGGCAGGGCTTTAAATACGTCCATTAAAGACCGGGGCCGTTCCAGACGGTCAATTTGAATATCTTTAAAACGGAATCCAGTACCATTTGCAGAACGGGCAATATTGGTAGCGATTCCGGAAAAAGCGCTTACATACATAGGAGGACATAAAAGGGTCAGGGAAATATCCTGCTGCCGTACAAACAGCTCCGCTTCAAACCGCCCGATTCCATCCACATCAAATACAATTAACATGTGAATGTTTTCGGCAGAATCACCGCCTCTTTTTGTTTCCCCTTCGTCATTGGGATCGATCCAGATTTCTGCAAATGATTTCATATCCATATCCTGGACCGGTACAATAAAATGAAGCAATGGTGTGTAGTTGCAGGGGGAAGATAACAAAGAACTGACAATTTTATCAATTTTTTCGGAGCTTAACAGGCGGAATTCCTCCATAGGGATTTTTTTGCCTGCCATGATTTCGACTTCGCCTTCTTCCCCTTCCATATTGGCGGCAGTCTGTTTGTTGATAATGTCTGCCAGAACATCCATAACCCGGGAGCTTTGGGGCTGCAAACGGGAGCCCGTCAGGAATCCGTAAAGCAGATCCATTAAAGTCTGTTTCTGCCGGTCCCCGTCAATCATGGTTAATAAACTGCTGGCAGCATCCTGCAAATAATCCGGATTGTCATTGAACCGGGACAGGTTATAAGTAATAAGGGGCAGTACCTTCGCAATTTTAGGTGAAAATAAAATACTGTTTTCAATCTCTTTCATTACAGCCAGGGCATCCCCTTTTAAGGCGGCAAACTGGTTTGGCGCGTCATCCGAACGGAATAGATTGGATAAAGTCATAAGCCTGGCAGCTAATTTGGGGCTGGATTTCAGGTTGCCAGCCAGAAACAGGAAGCTGTTGGAGACAGAATCTAAAATATTGCGCCGGGACAGGGAACCATTGATAGATTTTAATAAATTCGCAATCCCATAACTCATTTCCGGCTTGGGGGACTGGGATAAGAGATTGCGCAGAAAATCAAAAAGTTCCCCTTTAAATGCAGTGGAAGTCTGTTCCTGACGTATCAGTTCAGAAACAACATCTTTTGGGTCCACCAATAATGAATCAAATAGCTGCTGGATCTCCTGGGTTAAGGTGCTGTTGTTGACAGGAAGAAGCTGGATGATCTCCTGAAGCATATAAATATTGCGCAAAAAACTCACCGTTACAGATGGGTCTTTCAGCATATTCATTAAAATGGCAGGAGATTCCTGCTCCAACAAACCCGTATGCTGCTTTAGAATTTCACTTTGCTGATTGGTTTGAACAACCCTGTCAATTTCGGAAAGATTAAACTGCTGGGTAGGGTCAACTTGTTTTCCAGGCTGAACAGTGGTTTTACTATTATCTATCAGCGGCGTACTGATTTTTAGGATATCAGCCATGTGTCCATCCTCGCTTCCCACGGCATATGGGCCAGTTTTTACCTCAGTCCAGCCGTTGCATTTTTATTTTAACATATTTTTGAGAGATAGAAAAGGGATTTCACATAACCCCAACAAAATAATCGTGCGTTTTTTGAAAAAATTAACCTGTTGCGAAAATTTTCCTTACAAATAAATATTTTTGCTAAGAAAATATGGATTTTTTCCTGCTAAGATAAAGGAAAAATACAATATTTTTTCATTGCTGTTAAAAACTCCCGTTCCCATCCTGCCAGGCCCAGATTTTTCGGATGGATCAGGATATCCCAGCAAAGAATTTTTTTATCCGGACATGGCTTCCAGACAATTCCATAACGGGACAGGGAAACCCCAGGAAGGGGGGCGCCCCATAAGTAGGTACCAGGTACATGATGCAGCAGATAAGACTGGGATTCCCAGCTATTGGTATAAATTTTCCGGCGGCAGTCCCGGTTCTCTGAGGGGGTATCAAAATCCCCGCAGATAATTTCAGTATATCCATTTAACAAGCGGCAGGGTACTTCTGACTGGGAAGCAAGGGGGTGTTCTGTGCTGAAAATCAGGCACATATCAAATTCCCATAAAGGCTCCCAAGCTAAATTTGCATCTTCTAAAGCATTTTCAAAATATTCCCGGCAGCTTTGGGGATAACGGAGAATGCCAATGGGATAAGCTCCTTCCGATACATGGGAAATGGTTTCCAATCCGGAGGCTTCCAGAAAAGATACAGAAAAAGGGCCTGACTGGGGCATCTTTTCCAGACATTCCCTGAACCCCAAAAGAAATCCCGGCGCAGGAGGGACACATACCTGCAAGGGCAATACATCTCCCCGGGCTGGCTTATACAGGCTTTCCATTTCATCCATTTGGGATAAAATTTTCTGGGCATAATTCAGCAGAAGCAAACCTTTACGGGTAGGAACGGCGCCATGGGGCGTCCGCCGGAAAATAGGGAATCCCGTTTCCTGTTCGATTTCTTTTACCGCCCGGGAAAGGTTTGGCTGGCTCATATAGAGCTTTTTGGCGGCCTGCGTAATGGAACCGGCCTGCCAGATCACCGTTAAATACCGCAAATGCTGAATATCCATTTTTACTGGCCTCCTTTTATCAGGTATATATCATTTTTTATATAGGGCTATGCACAGAATATATTACCCATCCATGAAAAAGAATGTTAAAATATTGTCAAACAACAAGAAAGCCTTCCCAATATCCGAGTTTATTTTTTATTTGATTAAGGAGGAACTACACAAATGGCAAGATTTACATTACCCCGTGATATTTATTATGGCAGAGGCGCTTTGGATGAGCTGAAAAACTTACAAGGCAAAAAAGCTATCATTGTAGTAGGCGGCGGCTCTATGAAACGGTTTGGATTCCTTGACCGGGTGGTTGCAAACCTGAAAGAAGCCGGCATGGAAACAAAACTTTTTGAAGGGGTAGAGCCAGATCCTTCCGTGGAAACCGTTATGAAAGGCGCCGCGGCTATGCGCGAATTTGAACCGGACTGGATCGTTTCCATCGGCGGCGGTTCCCCTATTGATGCAGCAAAAGCAATGTGGGCTTTCTATGAATATCCTGAAACAAAATTTGAAGATTTGATTACGCCTTTTAAATTCCCAACCCTCCGGACAAAAGCAAAATTTGCAGCTATCCCTTCCACTTCCGGTACTGCTACTGAAGTCACGGCTTTCTCCGTCATTACCGACTACCAGAAAGGCATTAAATATCCTCTGGCAGACTTCAATATTACTCCGGATGTAGCCATTGTCGATCCGGATCTGGCAGATACCATGCCCCAGACCCTGACTGCACATACCGGTATGGATGCTCTGACCCATGCCATCGAAGCTTATGTTTCTACTTTACATACACCCTTTACCGATCCCCTGGCTTTAAAAGCCATCCATATGGTTTTTGACTATCTGCCTGCTTCTTATGAAGGCGATAAAAATGCACGGGAACAGATGCACTATGGCCAGTGCCTGGCAGGTATGGCCTTTACCAATGCTTTGCTGGGTATCGTCCATTCCATGGCTCATAAAACAGGGGCTGTATTCAGCACAGGCCATATTGTCCACGGCTGTGCCAATGCCATGTACCTGCCTTATGTCATCCAGTACAACGCCAAAGAACCGGAAGCCAAAAAACGGTATGCTGAAATTGCCCAGTCAGTTGGCTTAACGGGTTCTGAAGATGAACTGGTCAGCAAGCTATGCGGTAAAATTGATGAATTTAACGCAAAACTGAACATTCCAAAGACGTTGAAAGAATTTGGCATTAAAGAGGACGAATTTAAAGAGAAACTGTCTACCTTTGCAGCAAATGCCGTAGGCGACGCCTGCACAGGCTCCAATCCCCGCAGCATTACACCAAAAGAAATGGAAAAACTTTTTACCGCTATTTACTATGGCGACAAAGTTGATTTCTAATTTTTAGTTGCCCCCTCTTATTCTTATACCAAAAGGCAGGCAGTCAGGATCAAGCTTTCAATCCTGGCTGCTTGTCTTTTGGTATTTTAGAAAACAATCCTCTTATAAGGCGTTGTGAAGCAGCTCTAATATGCGGCGCAGTTCGGCTGCGTCAATCTGCCCGGGAGCAGACGCTTTTTCTGCGGCCCCAAAGGTTATGGCAGAACCAAAAACTTCTCCGGCAAGCCTGCTGATCAGGCCGGTCCCACCCATTGCCATTCCAATAACAGGCGTCTGGCCTTCCCGATCAACAGTTTCCACAGCGCTTAATAAGGAAAGCACGTCTGAGGCGCAATGGGGCATCACCGCAATTTTTGCCAGATCAGCCTCCAATGCCTGCATTTGGTGCAGTTTGGAAACCATATCCGGAAAAGATGGGGTTTCTTTAAAATTGTGGCTGGATAAAATAATTTTTGCCCCACAGGAATGGATACCTGAAACCAGATCCTTTAAAATGTCAGGAGATGTGGATAATTCTACGTCAAAAAGATCCGCCAAATGGCTGCCAGCAGCTTCCAAAAGCAGATCCGCATATTCCTGGGCAGGAGGCTCAAATGCGCCGCCCTCTTTTTTTGTACGGTAAGTAAATAAAATGGGAAGATCCCCTAAAATTTGCCGCAGATCCTCCAGTATTTTTACAGTACAGCCGGGCTTTAAAACATCTTCAAAAAAATCTGCCCGCCATTCTGCCAAATCAGGGGAAAAGCCAGGAAGCTTTTGGGCTTCCTTTAAAGTTCCTTCCCGGGTATGCTCCACCAGGGGAATACATATTTTAGGCATTCCCTCCCCCAGCCGCAGCCCCCGGATGATAACAGGTTTTGCCATATGGGTTCCCGTCCTTCTGTTTTTTTTAGAGCCTGTCCCGAAATAAGACTTGGGTGAATGATTTCGGGATAGGCTCTTAAATTATAGCACGAAAGACAGAAGCCCTTCAAGGGGATTCCCTTTATAAATGTTCCACTAAAGCGGTGATCCCGATTTTTACATTTTCTAAGGAGGTCGCTAAATTCATCCGGATAAAGCTGCCAAACTGGTTCCCGCCAAACCAGTCCCCATAATCAACGGCTAACCGGCATTTGCCTTGTATGGTTTCCTTCATTTTATCCGGAGATAAATAAGCGGCTAAGTCAATCCAGCAGAGATAAGTCCCTTCTAAGGGGGATACAACGGCTTTAGGCAGGTGTTTCCCCAGTGCTTCTTTTACATATTCATAATTTTCTGCAATCTGCTTTTTAACAGCTTCCAGCCAGTTTCCGCCGCCTTCATAAGCGGCTTGGGCTGCCACATATCCAAAAGCATTCCCGCCAGTTACCCGGATGCCTTGCGTATAAGTGTCCCATTTCTGCCGCAGGGCTTCATCTGGAATGATAACAATGGAATTTTGTGCGCCTGCCAAATTAAAGGTTTTAGAAGGGGCTGTAATGGAAATGCACATGGACGGATCTGCCCCTGCCAGATAGGAAGGAATATGCTTGTTTTCCCCGAAAACCAAATCCTGGTGGATTTCATCCGAAATCACAAATACGTGATGCCGTTTGCAAATGTCAAAAAGCTTTTCTAATTCTTCCTTTTTCCATACCCGCCCCACAGGATTGTGAGGAGAACATAAAATAAATAAAGCAGGCTTGGTTTCTATAATTTTTTCCTCAAAGGCTTCAAAAGGAATGGTATATTCCCCATGATGATTCAATAAATCTACGGTAATCAGTTTGCGGTTATTATTTTTTGCCGCATATAAAAAAGGATAATATACCGGTGTTGTAACAATTACACCATCACCAGGCTCTGTCATAAACTGGATGATCCAGTTGAAAGCAGCCACAACACCGGGAGAAAAACGGAGCCATTCTTTTTTAGCCTGATAGCCGTGATGCGTCTGTTCCCAGTTTAAAAAGGCTTCATAATAAGCATCCGGTACCTTGTAATATCCGATTACACCTTGTTCTACATAGGTATGAAGGGCCTGCTTCACAGAGAGGGGAACCTGGAAATCCATGTCGGCGACCCACATGGCGTGAAGCCCTTCCTCTCCAAACATTTCGCTTTGGCCGTCCCATTTATTACAATTTGTACCCCGCCGGTCTGCATACAAAAGATTTTCCATGATTTTAAATGCCTCCTGTATTTTTCTTTTTATTATATCATATTTTTCCGGCCAGATGGGATATTGGTAGGAACCCTAAAAATACAGCCTGTTATTTAGGCATTTTACCAAAAAAATTGTATTTTACAGATTATAATTGACATTTTTCCATACAACTGCTATGATATAAAAAATTGATTTGTTGGAATGTTACCATTTTTTTATGGGCTTGACCAACTCTGTTGCTTTCTTACCTGATAGATTTGGGTAGGATGTAATAGGGCTGGTTTATTTTTTGGCGGAAAGAGGCGAAAACTCATTGCGGATTAAAAAAGTCATCAATAATAATATCCTCTGCGCCGTTGACGAAAAAGGCAATGAGATGATCGTTACTGGAAAAGGCCTTGGTTTTAAACGGAAAATCGGGGAACATATCGATCCGGCTTTGGTGGAAAAAACCTACCATATGGAGGGAAAGGCAGAACAGCGGAAGCTGCGGGAGCTGTTTGAAGAAATTCCTCTGGAGCATTTAAAGCTGACACAGGATTTAATTGATTTTATCAAAACGCAGGTTGCTTCCAAACTCAATGAATCTTTATTGATTACCTTGGCGGACCATATCAGCTTTGCCATAAAGCGCAAACAGGAAGGAATGGAATTCAGCAATCCCCTTCAGGGGGCAATTATGTGTTATTATCCTACGGAATACCGTTTGGGGCAATACTGCCTGAAAGTCATCCGGGAAGAAACCCAGATCGATTTATGTGAAAGTGAAGCTGCATTTATTGCCCTCCATATTGTCAATGCGGAATTAAATACAAATATGAGCACCATGTATGATATTACCCGGCTCATAGAAGGGGCTTTGATTGTAGTGGAATACTACTATCAGAAAACCTTTGACCGGGAATCATTGGATTTCAACCGCTTTGTAGTCCATTTATGTTATTTTGCCCAGCGGCTGTTCCAGGATAAAACCATTCAGCCGGAAACCGACGGACAGGATGCTTCTTTTCATCAAATGATCGCCATTAGCTGCAAAAAACATTACCAGTGTGCCCTGCGTATTGCCGATTACGTCCGGAATACCTATCAGAAAGAATTATCCCAGGAGGAATTGACGTATCTTACCATCCATTTGAAACGAATCAATATGGGCGGGGCATAATAAAAAATATAAGACGGGAATTTGTTTGTTTTTAAACTGGATTGTCAGTTTTAAAAAAGATTATTTTATTTTTTAGGAGGCTGTGCTATGAAGGACAAGATCTTTGGCGTTTTACAGCGGGTAGGCAGATCGTTTATGCTTCCCATTGCCCTGCTCCCTGTGGCAGGCTTGCTGCTGGGTATCGGCAGTTCTTTTACCAACCAGACCATGCTGGAAACCTATAATTTGACAGGCTTTATTTACGAAGGCGGTATACTTTATACAATTTTGGACATCATGAATCAGTGTGGCAGTGCGGTATTTAATAACCTTGCATTGCTTTTTGCCATGGGCGTTGCCATTGGCATGGCAAAAAAAGAAAAAGAAGTAGCTGCTTTATCTGGCGCAATTGCTTATCTCGTTATGAATACGGCAATTTCTGCTATGATTACGGCCCGGGGCGGCGTTGAAGCAATGGCTCCAAACTCCACCGCCTCTACATTGGGTATTACAACCCTGCAAATGGGCGTTTTCGGTGGCATTGTTGTGGGCCTTGGCGTTGCGGCACTCCATAACAAATTCTATAAAATCCAGCTTCCCCAGGTCCTTTCTTTCTTTGGCGGCACCCGGTTTGTCCCTATTGTTTCTACGGCTGTATTTGTTGTTGTCGGTATCTTAATGTTTTTCCTTTGGCCCATTGTCCAAACCGGTATCGCTATGCTGGGAAATTTGGTTATCCATTCCGGCTATGTAGGCACTTGGATTTATGGTATTCTGGAACGGGCTTTGATTCCTTTCGGACTGCACCATGTATTTTATATGCCCTTCTGGCAGACTGCCGTGGGCGGTACGGCTGTTATTGACGGCGTTACCATCCAGGGCGCACAGAATATCTTTTTTGCGGAACTGGCTTCCAGGGCAACCGAAGTATTCTCCGTTTCCGCCACCCGCTTTATGGCTGGGAAGTTCCCCTTTATGATCTTTGGCCTGCCAGGTGCAGCCCTTGCCATGTACCGGGCCGCTAATCCGGAAAAACGTAAAATTGCAGGCGGCCTGCTGATTTCCGCGGCCCTTACTGCCATGCTTACAGGCATTACAGAACCTTTGGAATTTACGTTCCTGTTTGTAGCCCCGGCAATGTATGCAGTCCACTGCGTTTATGCCGGCCTGTCCTATATGCTGATGCATATTTTTAATGTGGGCGTTGGCATGACCTTCTCCGGCGGTATCATTGACTTAACCCTGTTTGGCATTTTGCAGGGCAATGCAAAAACCCACTGGATTTGGGTTGTCCTTGTGGGCCTGGTTTATTTCTGCCTGTATTATCTGACTTTCTATTTCATGATCGTGAAAATGGATCTCAAAACGCCGGGCAGGGAAGCAGATGACGAGGAAACGAAACTCTTTACGCGTTCTGACTTTAAAGCAAAAACAGGCGTTGGTCCTGACGGAGCAGCTTCCGCTTCCGTATCCGATCCCGTTTCAGCCCTCATTTTAAAAGGGTTAGGTGGTAAAGCAAACCTTTCTGATGTGGACTGCTGTGCAACCCGTCTGCGTGTTACGGTTATCGATCCCAATAAAGTTTCGGATGCTTTGCTGAAACAGTCCGGTGCTTCCGGTGTAATCCATAAAGGCAATGGCGTTCAGGCTGTTTATGGGCCGCAGGTTGCCGTGATTAAATCCAATTTAGTGGACTTTATGGAAACACCGGAATCTGATCATTTGGACAATCTGGCTGCTGCTCCAGCCCCGGCACCTGCCGCTGCTGCCCCGTCAAAAGAAGCTCCGTCAAAAGATACCATTTTGAGCGCTCCTATGAATGGCCAGGTAATCCCCATTGCAGAAGTACAGGATGAAGTTTTTGCAACCTGTGTTCTGGGAGAAGGCATTGCAATAGAACCTTCGGAAGGAAAGCTGTATGCTCCGGCAGATGGCGTGATAGATAACGTTTTTGATACGAAACATGCAATAGGCATCCTGACGGAAGATGGCGTAGAAATCCTGCTCCATATTGGGATCAATACCGTCCAATTAAACGGTGCCCATTTTGAGCTTCATGTGGAAAAGGAACAACAGGTGAAAAAAGGTGATTTACTGATTTCGTTTGATCAGGATGCGATCCGGGCTGCTGGTTATTTATGCACCACGCCTATGATCGTCTGCAATACAGATGATTACCAGAGCATCACCCCAATCGCCCAAGGCGGAATCCAAGCAGGGACTCCTTTGCTGGAGGTAAAAGGATAATCAATTAGAAAGGAAGTTTTGCCTTTTATGAAACAATTTTCTTATGTTATTACAGATCCTGTGGGAATCCATGCCCGTCCTGCCGGAATGCTGGTGAAAGCTGCAAAAGCTTTGGACAGCACCATAACCATAGAAAAAACAGGCGGGAAATCGGCCACAGCAACCAAGCTGATGGCAGTTATGGGATTAGGGATCAAGCAGGGTGACGAGGTAACGGTTACAATAGACGGCGGCAATGAGGAGGCCAATCTGCAAACCATGGAACAGTTCTTCCAGGATCATTTATAATAAAATTGCCGCAAAAGAACCAGATGAAATTAAAAAAGGCACAGGGAACGGGCTCCCTGTGCCTTTTTTCTGTCCTGTTATTTTATCAAGCTTCGTTTTCCTGTTCCGGATTTTGCCGGATGGCAGGATCGGTAATGGAATGGGCGGCCTGTATGGCGTAACGCTTCGCCGGGCTCATAGGCAGGAATTTTTTCATTTTGCGGCTTGTATAATGGATTCTTGTTTTGATCCGTTTTCCCTGCTTCCGGTAGCGGCGGTAAATATGCCGGATTTTCCGTTTGGCCCGTAGGGTAATATCTTCCCGGACACGCTGAACGTTCTCAAAGAAAATTTCATTTTTCGGAAGCATATCCTGTTTCTTTTCATAATTTTCCAGTACGTTCCCATAACGGCGGTAAGCTTTTGTTACGGCATCTTCCCAGGACAGGTAAACCTTTTCTCCGGCATTTTCCCCAATCTGCCGCAGCCCTTCTAAATTCCGGCAGGCCGCGGTAATTCCCTGGGCTATGCTTTCCGGGGTTTCTTCTGTTAATATGCCGGTTTCCCCGTCTGTAACGCCTTCCGCCGCACAACTGCCGCGTACCAGAAGGCTGGGGCAGCTGCAGGCCGCCGCTTCTTTTACAACAAGCCCGCTGGTATCGTATGTGGAGGGGAATAAAAATAAATCTGCTGTGCTGAAATAAGCTTTCAGAAGCTTCCGGTCCCGGATCATCCCCGGGAAAATACAGCAGCCTTCTAATTGCAGGCTTTGGGTATATGCCTGGATTTCTGAAAGATCCGCGCCGCTGCCTGCAAAAATCATTTGGAACTGCAAGCCGGCATCTTTTACAAGCTTCAGGCTGTCTAAAATGAGCTGGATATTTTTATACCACATCATCCGCCCCACAAATAAAAAAGTCGGCAGATCTTCTTTTAAACCATGCAGAGCGCGGATTTCCTGGATTTCATCCTTTCCGGACCGGCCCTTGGGGAAATCCGCGCCATTTTCCATAATGATATAATCCCCTTCAAAGCCTAAGCTTCTCAGGTTTTCCCCGGCCCCCCGGGATACGGCCCATACTTCATCACAGGCGTTAATATTCGATAAAACAAATTTGATGGAAGCACTGCGTACCGGGTTAAGGGCCACCCGTTTTTCAATGTCAATATCAAATTTTGTATGGTAAGTAAATACCATAGGAGCATCCGTCTGGTGCCGCAGGACCCGGCCTAATACAGTGGAAATAAAAGGGCAGTGGGTATGGATTAAATCAATGTTGTATCCTTCTAAACGCTTGATCACCCGGGGATCAAAAGGATAGCCTGCCCGGTATCCCAGCCGCTTGCTGATATAAGCGCTGGGATACCGTACCACGTCAAAAGCGTAATGATCTGCGGTATCCGGATACCATGGTGTAGCAACTACGGCTGTTCCATGATCCTGCTGGATAAACCGGGCATAATTTGCGGCTGTATTAGCTACGCCATCTATCGTAGGCGGGAAAGAATCATTGAAAAGGCCGATTGTCAGGCCATTTGCCATAAATAAGAAGCCTCCTTGCCGGGCAAAGTCCAGAATTTTTTTCCAATTTCTATTTCCAAGTATAGTACCCTTGTATTGAAAAATCCAGTCCTTAATTTTTAAAGGAGTGTAAACAAAGGGGGACTTCTGTTAATGGTTCTAATCGGTCTAGTCTAATATGGACAATGTAATTTCATAAGGGGAATCACAGGCATTTTGCAAGGGTGCTTCCTTTTTGTATTTATTGACAGCAGCCTGGCTTTTATTGACTGGCTGTAAGGTTCCGGCGCCGGCTACGCAGCCTCCCGGACAGGCCATGCCTTCCAGCAGATAGCCGTCATATTTCCCTGCCGCTGCCACTTGCAGCATTTTACGGCATTCATTCAAGCCCTGGGTGGAAACAACCTTCATTTCACGGGAAGGATCAATCCTTTTTACTGCGTCTACCACAGCCTGGGCAACGCCGCCTGTAACGGCAAACCCGCGTCCTGCTTCTGTGGCTTCCTCTAAAGGCGTTTCTGTTAAACTGTCAAAATCTACGTTTTTCGCTTCAAACATCCCCATGACTTCTTCAAAGGTCAAAACAAAATCGACGTCACTGCGGATGGTCCGGCGGCTGGCTTCCAGCTTCTTAGCGGCGCAGGGGCCGATAAAACAGATTTTACAGCCTTTATGCTTTTTCTTCTGCAAACGGGCCGTCAGCACCATTGGCGTTAGGGCCATGGAAATATAGGGGGCCAATTTAGGGAACAGTTTTTTTGCCATAACGGACCAGGAAGGACAGCAGGAGGTTGCCATAAAAGGCTGTTCGGCAGGGACGGCACGTAAAAAGTCCTTTGCTTCTTCAATGGTGCATAAGTCTGCGCCAACAGCAACTTCGGCTACATGGTCAAAGCCAAGGGCCTGGAAAGCAGAGTTTAATTTTTCCGGCGTGACGGCAGGCCCAAACTGGCCCACAAAAGCAGGCGCTACAATAGCAATGACCTGATCCCCCTGCTTAATGGACTGGATGAGCTGGAAAATCTGCCCTTTATCGGCAATGGCGCCAAAGGGGCAGTTGACCAGGCACATGCCGCAGGATACACATTTTTCCGGATCAATTTTGGCGTGGCCGTGTTCATCACTGGTAATGGCATTCATGCCGCAGGCTTTTGCGCAGGGGCGTTCCATTTTCAGGATGGCCCCATAAGGGCATACATCTTTGCAGCGGCCGCATTTCACGCATTTTGACTGGTCAATATAGGAACGGCCATGGACAATGGAAATAGCCCCTTTTGGACAGACTTCTTTGCAGGACTGCTCCAGACAGCACTGGCAGGAATCGGTCACATGGAACATTTTGTCCGGGCAGGCATGGCAGGCAAAACTGATAATGTTAATCAGCGGCGGCTCAAAAAATTTTTCAGCCACAACACTGTCTTCTACCCCGTCGGAAAGCAAAGCATGCTTGTCCGCTGGGCGCAATGGCAGGCCCATAGCCAAACGGATACGTTCTCCGATAATCGCCCGTTCTAAGAAAATGGATTCCCGATAGCTGGCAGTTTCTCCAGGCAGGATTTTATAAGGCAGTTCATCAATACGGGAATAGTCCCCGCCTTCATAAGCAAGACGGGCGACTTCTGTAAATACTTTGCGGCGGATATCGGTGACGGAAGAATAAATCCCTCTCATAATAACTAGGACTCCTTTCTTTTACTGGCAGGGGTGATTTTAATACTACTATTATTATCAGAGATTGTTAAGTTTTTGTCAACCCTTTTACAGCCTGCTTCCTTATAAAATTTTTATATCAATTCCGTCCTTTAATCCGTCAAAAATCTTCCGTCTTTTTTCTCCTTTTTATTCAGTATGGTGTAAATTTCCCAGGATATTCTTGAAATCCACTTGAAGCACATTGCGAACCGGCAAAAATCATAGTATAATATTCCTAACTGAAATTTTTTATATGGACCCCCTGAATGGAAAGGATGGCTGTATGGCGTATTTGCAGGGAAGTTTCCCGATCATTCAAAAACAACAGTTTAATTCAGATACTTATAGCTTTTATATCCGCTGTCCGGAGATGGCAGCACAAACAGTCCCGGGACAGTTTGTCAATTTAAAAATACCGGGCTTTTCTTTGCGGCGGCCCATTTCGGTCTGCCAGCGGGATGATGAAGTTTTACGGCTGGTGTTCCAAATCCGCGGCGAAGGCACAAAAGAATTAGCAGCGCTGGAACCAGGAATGAAAGCCGATTTATTAGGCCCGTTGGGAAACGGCTTTCCCCAGCTCCCCCCAAAAGCCAAAGTCATTCTGGCAGGAGGCGGAATCGGTGTGCCGCCTTTGCTTGCCCTGGCCCAGGTATATGGCAGAAATGCAACAGCCCTTTTAGGGTTCCGGAACAAAGAAAGCTTGATTTTAGAAGGGGAATTTGCTGCGGAATGTGATACCCGGGTAGCCACAGATGACGGTTCCTTTGGCTACCATGGATTTGTAACCGGCCTGCTGGAAAGGCGCCTTTCCGAAGGCCCGGCTGATATGATTTTTGCCTGCGGCCCCTTGGCAATGCTGAAAGGGATTGCAGATATAGCGGAAAAAAATCAAATCCCTTGTAAAGTTTCCGTAGAGGAACGGATGGCCTGCGGAATCGGGGCATGTCTGGTATGTGCCTGCCGGACCGTCCGGGATGGGAAAGAAATTTATTCCCATGTTTGTACCGATGGGCCTGTATTTGACAGCAGGGAGGTTGTATTATGAACCTAGAGGTAAAAATAGCGGGCGTAACCTTTAAAAATCCGATTATTTTAGCTTCCGGCTGCTGCGGCTTCGGACAGGAATATGATAAATTTTATCCGATGGAAGCATTAGGCGGGTTATCTTTAAAGGGCCTGACGCCAAATGAGCGCCAGGGAAATCCGCCGCCCCGGGTTGCGGAAACCCCCTCCGGAATGTTAAATTCTGTGGGCCTGCAAAATCCTGGAATTGATGCCTTTTTAGAGCGGGAACTGCCTAATCTGGCGGGCCGGGATACTGTAAAAATTGCCAATGCAGCAGGGGCAACCGTGGAAGAATATGCTTATATGGCCCAGCGCCTGGATGCCAGCCCCATTGATATGATAGAAGCCAATATTTCCTGTCCCAATGTGAAACAAGGGGGCGCGGCTTTTGGGACAGATTGCAGCATGGCGGCACAAGTGGTAACGGCTATGCGTAAAAATACAACAAAGCCTTTGATGGTGAAGCTGTCCCCCAATGTTACTGATATTGTTTCCATTGCCAAATCCGTGGAAGATGCCGGGGCAGATGCCATTTCCCTGATCAATACTTTATTAGGCATGCGGATTGATATTAGTACCCGCCGGCCTGTCCTTCACCAGAATGTAGGCGGTTTGTCCGGGCCAGCGGTTTTCCCCATTGCCTTGCGGATGGTCTGGCAGGTGGCCGGTGCAGTCAAAATACCAGTGGTGGGATTAGGCGGAATCGCAAAATGGCAGGATGTTATAGAAATGATGATAGCAGGGGCAAAAGCGGTTCAAATCGGTGCTGCCTTGTTTGGAGATCCTTTTACGCCAGTCAAAATTTTGGAAGGAATACAGCAGTGGATGGAGCAAAAAGGTATTTCAGATATCAATGACATAATAGGCTCCGTACAGCCTTATTGATTGAAATGTGCGGCATTACTGTGAGGTGAGGAAATTTTGACTACGCTCTATCTGATACGCCATGCGGAGGCGGAGGGAAATATTGAACGCCGTTTCCAAGGCCATTATAATGGGAAAATCAGCGAAAATGGAGAAAAACAACTGCGGTATTTAAAAAAACGCTTCCGTAAAATCCATTTGAATGCAGTTTATACCAGCCCTTTGTCTAGAGCTGTTGCAACTGCCGAAGCTGTTAATTATTATGCGGAACTGCCCCTGGTGTTGGATGCGGCCCTGATGGAAATTTGCGGCGGCGGCTTTGAAGGAAAAAAATATGCAGAAATTCCGGAATTGTTCCCCGAAGAATGGGAACACTGGGACCGGGAACCTCATAAATTTAAAGCGCCAGGCGGTGAAACCATGCGCCAGTGTTATGAACGGATGAAAGCCATTATGTACCGCATCCTTCATGGCAATATGGGCAATACCGTGGCAGTCATTTCCCATGGATGCGCTTTGCGGAATTATTTATGTTATTTGACAGATACCCCTTTTGAATGTCTGGACGAGGTGCCCTGGGGCGATAATACCTGTGTCACCCGTGTGGATTTTGACGACCGGTTCAAGCATAAAATTGTATATATGAATGATACTTCCCATCTGCCGGAGGAATTGTCTACTCTGGCCAAGCAGAACTGGTGGCGCAAAGATGGCTCCAAAGAGGAAGAACCGGAGGATGAAGATAAAAGGATTCCGATTGCGTCCGGGGAACTTTATATTGAAGAAAGCCAGATGGAAATTGAAAGCGGGGATTTGCTCCTTCCCCAAGGGCCCGCGCCGTTATCCAATGTGAAGCTGCATATCGGTTCAGGAACTGTATATGTCCGGGATGGCAATTTGAAACTGACCAAGCCTCCGAAAAAACGGGAACGTGTGATAAAACTGGAGGACGATGATGAAGAACTTTCTACGGAACAAGCCTCTCCGGAACAGGCAGAGGAGCCAAAAGAAGATTTACAGCCTTTGGAAGCTTCTTCCGGTGCGGAAGAATTTGTAGAAACAGAATTCGAGAAAGTTTCGGTTTGATGCAGGAGGCGTATTGCATTTGAAAATACTTGCGGTGGATTTTGGGGATGCCCGCACTGGCCTGGCCTGCTGTGACCGGACCGAATTTTTGGCTTCCCCGGTAGGCGTCATCCACGATTACCATTTGGAAAGTACAGCCCAAAAAGTGGCGCATGCAGTAGAAGAATTTGAAGCAAAAATGGTAGTGGTGGGCAACCCCATCAATTTGGATGGCACCCATGGCCCCAGGGCGCAGAAGTGTGAAAAATTTGCAGCTTATTTGGAAACCTTAACCCATGTACCGGTATGCCTTTGGGATGAACGGGGTACAACGGTTTCCGCCCATGGCTATCTCAATGAGATGGATACCCGGGGCAAAAAAAGAAAAGAAGTGGTGGATGAATTAGCTGCTGCGATTATTTTACAGAATTATTTGGATTACCGCCATAATAACCCTCAGGCAGAGGAAAAGCCCTGATTTGGCTGGTCAGATTTGGAAAGGAATGAAACCTATGGACTATCATGCACTTGCGGATCTTTGTTTTCCACAGATTACCGCAAGCCCTCAGGAAATTGAAAAAAAATATCCCCCCCGCCCTTTGCCGGAAGGGGCTAAAGTAACCCGGATTGCTCCTTCTCCTACGGGCTTTATGCACCTGGGGAATTTGTTCGGCGCCATTGCAGATGAACGGTTGGCCCATCAGTCAGGGGGCGTCTTTTATCTGCGGATTGAAGACACGGATCAGAAGCGGGCCGTCCCCGGGGCAGTAGAAACAATTTTACGGGTTTTTTCGGATTATGGCCTTCCTTTTGACGAAGGCGCCGGAATAGAGGAAGAAAAAGGGGATTATGGCCCTTACCGCCAGCGCCGCCGGGCAGAAATTTACCAGACGTTTGCAAAATGGCTGGTAGAACAGGGCAAAGCTTATCCTTGTTTCTGCACCGAAGAAGAACTGGCCCAGCTCCGCCAGCAGCAGGAAGCCAATAAAGAAAATTTTGGATATTATGGAAAGTATGCAGTTCACCGGGATATGCCTTTTGAAGCGGTAAAGGAAAAAATTACAAAAGGGGAACCTTTTGTGCTCCGTTTCCGCAGCCCGGGCGATCCCCAGAACCGTGTGAAATTTACGGATTTAGTAAAAGGCAATATGGAATTTCCTGAAAACGATCAGGATGTAGTCCTGTTAAAAAGCGACGGGATTCCCACATACCATTTTGCCCATGTGGTTGATGATCACTTAATGGGAACCACCCACGTAGTCCGCGGGGAAGAATGGCTGGCAACCCTGCCGATCCATTTACAGCTTTTCCAGGCTATGGGCTGGAAGCCGCCGAAATATATCCATACTGCCCAGCTTATGAAGCTGGACGGAGGGAACAAACGGAAGTTAAGCAAACGGAAAGATCCGGAATTGGCATTGGATTATTATAAAGAGCAAGGGTATTGTGTGGAAGCTGTTAAAGAATATTTAATGACTTTGCTTAATTCTAATTTTGAGGACTGGCGGAAGGCCAATCCCCAAAGCCCCTTGGAGGATTTTCCCTTTAATACGAAAAAAATGGGGGTATCCGGCGCCCTATTTGATATTGATAAATTATGTGATGTTTCTAAAAATGTCATTTCCAGAATGGACGCCCAGCAGGTGTATGAATTGCTGGCCCAGTGGGCAAAAGAATTTGATCCGCCATTTTATGATCTGCTGGCAAGAGATCCGGATTATACCAAACGTATCCTTTCCATTGGAAGGGGCGGCAAAAAACCACGGAAAGATATTGCTTTATGGAGCGGCGCAAAAGAATATTTGAATTTCTTCTTTGACGAGCTTTTTACACCGGAATATGACTGGCCGGAAAAAATCCAGCCAGACGATATTGAGAAAATTTTAAGCCGGTACCAGGATTTGTATGATCCCGCAGACAATGCGGAACAATGGTTTGATAAAGTGAAAAATTTATCGGAAGCTTTGGGATATACGGCGGATATGAAAGCTTATAAAAAAGATCCGTCTGCTTTTAAAGGCAATGTATCTGATGTAAGCACCGTCTTGCGGATCGCCATAACAGGCCGCTGTAATTCACCGGATTTGCGGGAAATTATGGAGCTTTTAGGAAAAGAACGTTCAATATGCCGCTTGAACCAGGCGCTGGAAGCTATCAAAGGGGGGATTTCATGATGGAAACACCATCTAATTTTATTACAGAAATCATTGATGAAGATATTGCAAACGGATTCCAGGATCGCATTCATACCCGTTTCCCGCCGGAGCCAAATGGGTATCTGCATATTGGCAGCGCAAAAGCCATTTATATTAACTGGTCAACTGCAAAAAAATATAATGGCTTGTTTAACCTGCGTTATGACGACACCAATCCGGTTAAAGAAGATACAGAATATGTGGAATCCATTGAGGAAGATTTACGGTGGCTGGGCGCCAATCCGGATGGCATTTATTATGGATCGGATTATTTTGACCAGTGCTATGCCTGTGCGGAAAAACTCATCCGGGAAGGGAAAGCTTATGTCTGCGATCTGACGCCGGAGGAAATGCGGGAATACAGAGGAACCTTGACTGAGCCGGGAAAAGAAAGTCCTTACCGGAATCGGACGCCGGAAGAAAATCTGGATTTGTTCCACCGGATGAAAAATGGGGAATTTCCCGACGGGAGCCGTACTTTACGGGCTAAAATTGATATGGCGTCCCCCAATATTAACATGCGGGACCCGGCAATTTACCGGATTGTCCGCGCGAACCACCACCGCCAGGGGAACAAGTGGTGTATTTATCCTTTATATGATTTTGCCCATCCTATTCAGGATGCCATTGAAGGGATTACCCATTCCCTGTGTTCCATGGAATTTGAAAACCATCGGCCATTGTATGAGTGGGTGGTGAATAATACAGACTTCCAGCCAAAGCCGAAACAGAGGGAATTTGCCCGGTTAAATGTTACCCATACGGTTATGTCAAAACGGTATCTGCGCCAGCTTGTGGAAGAAGGCCGGGTAGATGGCTGGGATGATCCCCGTATGCCTACTTTATGCGGCCTGCGCCGGAGGGGTTATACGCCTTCTGCGATTTTTGAATTTGTACGCCGGGCAGGGATTGCAAAAGCCAACAGCTTAGTAGACATCCGTTTGCTGGAATACTGCATCCGGGATGAGCTAAACAGCACAGCCCTCCGCCGTATGGCTGTTTTGGAGCCGCTGAAAGTAGTGATTACGAATTATCCCGAAGGGAAAACAGAAACATTCCCTGTTTCCAATAACCCGGTAGATCCGGAAAGCGGTACACGGCAGGTCGCTTTTTCCCGTACTTTATATATCGAAAAAACAGATTTTGCTTTGGAGCCCCCGCCGAAATACCAGCGGCTGCGTCTGGGCGGGGAAGTGCGCCTGATGGGAGCCTATTTGATCAAATGTGATGAAGTCATTCAGGATGAATCCGGCCAGGTAACAGAGCTTCATTGTACGGCTGATTTGGAAGCCGGAAACGGCAATCCTTTGGATGGACGCAAAGTCCGCGGAACCATCCACTGGGTCAGTGCCAATCATGCCATAGATGGCGGCTGCATGTTATATGATAATTTGTTTACTTTGGAAAATGTGAATGACGTACCGGAAGGCACTGATTATCTGGATTATCTGAATCCCCAGTCTTTAACGGAATTAAAAGGCTGCAAATTAGAAGCCAGTTTAGCCCAGGCAAAACCAGGGGATCGGTTCCAATTTGTACGGATGGGTTATTTCTGTGCGGACAGCAGGCATCCTGGCAGATTCAACCGGATTGTCACATTGAAAGACAGCTTTAAACCTGAAAAATAAAAGAGGCAGGAGGAACAATCAATGAAAATTCCTGGCATAGATATGGCAGCCCAAGGGACTGCTGCCGCGGCAAAGCCAGCAGCAAAACCTGCTACTGGTTTTGCCAAGCAGATGGCATATGCAATGGAAAAAAATATGGGTGCTGATTTGGAACCCATTTTTGAAAAAGCTGCCAAACAATATGGAGTGCCAAAGGATTTATTACAGGCGATTGGTTTCCATGAATCCGGCTATCAGGCTGGCGCTGTTTCCAGTGCCGGGGCCATGGGGATTATGCAGCTTATGCCTGCAACGGCCCAGACAATGGGGGTAGCCGATCCTTATGATGCGGAACAGAATATTATGGGCGGGGCAAAGCTGCTGGGACAGTATGCCAAACAATATGACGGGGATTTAAAGCTGATGTTAGCTGCTTATGGGGCTGGCAGCGGTGCTGTTGCCAAATATAACGGGGTACCGCCTTATCAGGAAACAAAACAATTTGTAGAAGATATTATGTCCGTAGTAGATGAAAAGATCATGAGCCAAACCGAAGAACCACAGGAACCGGTTTATCAGGAATATCCTTCTTTATGGAACGAAATGCGGAATTTCTCAGCATATACGCCTACGGATTATGAAATTTTCCTTTCCTGTATGCTTTCCATGCAAAGCACTGATCTTTTAACGCCTTTGGATGAACAAAAAGAAAGACATCAGAATTTTAATCCTTACTTATTCTATCTGGGATAAAAAACGTTACGGCGGAAGGAGTTTGCCTTTCCGCCGTAATATATGTTTACTATGAAAGAGATGAGAGAAGCAATGTCTGTGGAGAATCTGATCCTGCCAAAAAGTTATTTTTCAAAATTAAACATTATAGAAACGGAAATTGCCATTAAACTGGTGAAGGACACCTTTGAAAGAAGTTTAGCCCAGGCTTTGAACTTAACCCGTGTTTCAGCACCTTTGTTTGTAAGGCCGGAAACCGGTCTGAATGATGATTTGAATGGTGTGGAGCGTCCGGTGGAATTTGATGTGCCGGATATTCAGGCCCAAGTACAGGTTGTCCATTCTTTGGCCAAATGGAAACGGATGGCTTTAGGGCGGTATGGCTTTGCACCGGGCACCGGGCTTTATACCGATATGGATGCTATCCGCCGGGATGAATCATTGGATAACCTCCATTCCATTTATGTGGACCAATGGGACTGGGAACGGGTCATTACCCGGGAAGAACGCTGCATGGAAACACTGTATACCGCAGCCGGTTCCATTTTAGACGCCCTGCGGGAAACACAGAAAACTGTCTGTGATGCCTTTAGTGCTTTGGAGCGCTTTTTGCCCCAGGAGCCTGTCTTTTTAACCACACAGGAATTGGAAGACGCTTATCCGGAGCTGACGCCCAAGCAGAGGGAAGATGCTGCTGCTAAAAAATATGGCGCGGTCTTTTTAACCCAGATTGGCGGCAGGCTCCAAAGCGGCAAACCCCATGACGGCCGCGCACCGGATTATGATGACTGGGCCATGAATGGGGATCTTTTAATTTGGTATCCGGTATTAAATCGAGCTGTGGAATTATCTTCTATGGGAATCCGTGTAGATGCTGCCGCCATGAAACGGCAGTTGGAACTGGCAGGATGCCAAAACCGGGCAGAACTTCCTTTCCACCAGCAGGTATTAAGCAATGCACTGCCTTTGACTATGGGAGGCGGCATTGGCCAGAGCCGGATTTGTATGGTTTTATTGCAAAAAGCCCATATCGGGGAAGTCCAGGCTTCCATCTGGCCCGATGCCATGATGGATGCCTGCGCAGCTTCCGGGATACATTTATTATAAAAATTTTCAAATACAAAGAAAACGGGCCGGATGATGCGCATCCGGCCCAAAATTTGTTTGAGGTGTGTTTTGAGGAGGGTAGAGATACTCAAAATATTTGCGGCTAATCTTGAGTACACCTTTATTATATCCATTTCCTCAAAAAGTTTGTGAATTACCTATGTACGAACCGTAAAAAATAGTTTGATTTTCTCTGAATAAATTATTTTAAAATTTGTTTGATTTATTCCTGATTTTTCCTGTTATTGCCTGTCCGCCGGAAGGGAAGGGTTGGGTCCTAACATGGATAAATAGCGGCTCGGCTGGCAGGACCGCCCTTTCTCATTCCGGTGGGACCAGCTTAAATATAAGCCTTTTTTTGCCCGGGTAATGGATACATAAAAAACCCGCCGTTCTTCCCGGTCATTTTTAGAAATTAAGGTTTGATAGGATGGAAAAACCCCTTCCTGAAGCATAGGCATAAAAACATAATCAAATTCACATCCTTTTGACTGGTGGATGGTAATAACAGGGATTTTGTTTTGGGATTTCCCCAGCCGGTCCAGTTCTCCGGTGGTTAAGGCGGTCAGCTCCAAAAGCTCCGCTGCCTGCCGGGGAAGGGGCAAAGCAGGATTGGCGAAATCTTCCGCAAAATCCCGCAAAAGCAGTAAATTTGCCTGTTCTGACGGGGAGGCCGAAGCGCTAAGGCCAAAAACCGTGTCAATCCGTTCTATCAGTCCAGATGTAGTAACAGGAGGATCATAACGCAAGGCATTCATTTTTTCCAGGAGGGAGCCAAACCGGGGGCCGTATTTTTTATAGCATCCCCGCCGCTGTTCGGTAGAGGGAATCAAAAATGTTTCTGTCAGTTTTATCAATACGCCTGCCGTAGCGAGAATATCGTCCATTGCGTTATGGGACGGAGTGTAAACCTTCAGATCGGCGGCAACAGTGGAAAGCTTATGGTTTTCCAGCTTTGTCAGAAAACGCCGGGATAAATCCAGCGTATCGTACCAAAGATTTTCAAAAGGGCGGGATATGGAATGACGTTTTAAATTGGCCGCTGTAATGGTCATATCAAACCGCACATTATGCCCTACAATAGTACAGCCGGACACAAAATCTAAAAAAGCTTCTAAAGCAATGGCAGGTTCCATTCCGTGTTCCGCTAAATAGGCATCTGAAAAACCATGGACTTTTTCAGAATCCCCCACTGGCTTACTGGGGAGCAGAAACCGTTCAAACCGTTCTTTTTCGGTGCCGTCCGGATTTAACCGGATGGCTGCCATTTGAATCACATCATCTTCCTCCGGATTGGTACCGGTCGATTCCACATCAAATACAACAACCTTCCCCGCATCTAAAGCATCCAGCAAAGGCCCGAAAAAATCCCCTGTACCCAGGGTGCGCCGGTCTAAAAAGTCAGTGAAACAGACGCTTGGGCAGTCTGATAAAATATTTTTCAAGGTGGCAGAACCTATCCCGCACCGCCGGACAGCAATCCGCCGTAAGCTTTCCCCGTCAAAGGCATCTAAAAATAAACGCAGGCAGGCTAATGCGTCTTTTACCTCCGGACGCCGGAACAAGCGCAGCTCATCAGCTAACATGAAACGCAGGCCGCTTTGTCCGTTTTTTAACCGCTGCAATTTTAGTAATTCACAGATAGTTTTACAGGCGGCGTTGTTGCGGGTCAGAATTGCGCACCGGGACAAATCTTCCAGCCCCAGGGCTTCTATCTGGCGGTAGATCCAGGCGGTTTCCTCTTCCGGATCGGGGAAATCTTCCTGAATGATTTCCTGGCAGCTTGGAAGGCTTGGGTCCAGCCTGCTGCCATAGCCCTGCCGGAAAGCATGAAACCGGTAGTTGGATGCTAAATCTGCCAACTGCTGGCTGCACCGGTAGTTCTGTGTAAACTGGATGGTGACAGGGGAAAACCGTTCCTGAAATGCCTGGATTAAAGCTTCCGGATTGGAACCCCGCCATTCATAAATCGTCTGGTTAAAATCTCCGCAGAGCATCAGCTTTGCCTGTGCGCAGAAGGTTTCTAAAAAGTGATATTCGGTCAGGCTCATATCCTGGGCTTCGTCCACATGGATATAGTGGAACCGCTCTGACCATATAGACTGCATTTCCGGCTCACACATCAGCCGGTGTGCATTCACCAATAAGTCGGAAAAATCTAAGAGATTGCTTTCCCGTAGCTTCCGGTTGTATAGATTTGTAATAGAAGCCCCATACTTCCATAGGAACTGGAGAAATTTTGTATCTATCGTATGTTCGTAAGTCTGGCAGATGGCTTCAACGGCTGGCCGGTTCTGAGTAAAAAGGGCTTCAACTGCCTGACGGCAGCTTTCCTGGGGCGCCGTTAGCTGCCGTTCCTTTACTAAGCCGGTGAATTTTTGCAAAATGCCTGCGGCACGGTTGTCCAGTTCCCGTCCTGAAATTTCCCGGACAACAGCCCGGATACTTTCCAAAGCATCTTCTTCATCGCAGACCATAAAGTCCCTGCCGAAATCCCGGAGGGATTCCGGCGCCCGGCGCAGCAGCCAGGCACAGAAGCTGTGGATGGTGCGGATGGTTACATCCTGGGCGGCAGGCCCGGCAGTAGCTTCCACCCGCTGGGACATTTCACGACAGGCACGGTTGGTAAAGGTTAAACATAGGATTTCTTCCGGTTTCACGCCGGAACCCAATAAAAAAGCAACCCGTGCAGCTAAAGAACCTGTTTTCCCAGTTCCTGCTCCAGCTAAAAGCAGAATACTGTCTGTCAGGTTTTCAACAGCCGACCGTTGCTGTTCATTTAATGTGAGGGTGAAAGAAGGTGTTGTAATCATGTTTTTCTCTCCTGTGTTGTCACAAAAAGTTTTTTAGAAAAAGTCTTTCCCGGCAAGGCAGAACCCTTTCCAGCCGGAAAAGACAATTTCTACATTTTGGAATATGACGACAAATTATAACAGGGTTCCTGTATCAACGCCAGATTCTCTGAAAAATAGTGGGGCTGAAAAGAAACTGTTTCAAACCGATTCCGCAGTCATAACCGCAGATGGGAAAAGGGGTTGGATACAAGTTTTTATTCTTTACAGAGGGTTTTAATTGCGGAAATTGATTTCTCCTGTGGTGCTGTCCATGGAGTCAATAATGGCTAAGGATTCTACCCGGATGCCCCGGTTCCGAATGAGGCTGCCGCCATCCTGGAACCCTTTTTCAATGACAATGCCGGCCCCGACTAAGGTAGCGCCTGCATCCAGGACCAAAGAACACAAGCCCGATAAAGCACTGCCTTTGGCTAAAAAGTCGTCAATTAAAAGGATTCGATCTTCTGCTTTCAAGAATTTTTTGGAAACAATAATGTCATAAACCCGGCCGTGAGTAAAGCTTTCCACACGGGAGGTATAAACTTCCCCGTCTATATTTTTGGTTTGGGTCTTTTTAGCGAATACCACTGGCACGCCAAAATACTGTCCTGTCATACAGGCCACCCCAATGCCGGAAGCTTCAATGGTCAGGATTTTTGTAACATTTTCTTTTTCAAACAGCCGCTTAAATTCCTTGCCGATTTCACCAAATAAGACGGTATCCATTTGGTGGTTTAAAAAACTGTCAACTTTTAATACATTCCCATCTTTTACAACGCCATCTTTTAAAATTCTTTGCTTTAGAAGTTCCATTTTCTACTATCCTCCACACAGTTTTATTACCGGTAACAAAAAATTTTTCCTTGTGTTTTAGTTTACAGGAATTTCTCAACCGGTGCAAGCGGGAAAACGAAGAAAGAAAAGAATCTTGTCGAAATCTATTGTCTTTTACAAAAAAGGAAGAAAAATCGCGTAAATTTTCTAAAAATGGAGCTTTTTTATGATAATGGGGAATAGGCAGGCTAAAAATTTCGGAAATTTCTTGAAATCCCCTTGCAATTAAAGTAACATGACAGTATAATAATGGAAAGGTTCTTCTGCAACATATCATATAGAGTTTAAAACGACATAACATATAGGGTGCATGAATATACGGTAAAGGATGGTTCACATGATAGAACGTTTTATTCCCAGAGAGGAATTTTCTTCTTATGAAGATTTTAAAGCCAATTTCCAACTGACAATTCCGGAAGATTTTAATTTTGCCTATGATGTGGTAGATGTCTGGGCAGAAAAAGACTTTCATAAACCTGCTTTGGTATGGATCAATGATGATTTTCAGGAACGGCGGCTGTCCTTTGGAGAAATCAGCCGGATGTCTATGCAGGCAGCCAATTTTTTTGTTTCCAAGGGGATCAAAAAAGGGGATTTTGTACTGCTGATACTGAAACAGCGTATTGAAATATGGACTTGTTTATTGGCCCTGCACCGGATTGGCGCTGTTGCCATACCCGGGACTTACCAACTGATGGCTCATGATATTGAATACCGGGTCAATAAAGCCGCAGTTAAAATGATTTGTACCGTAGATGAGCCGGAATTATTGGACAATATCAGCCGGATACGGGAGGATTGTCCCTCTTTACAGCATATCGCTGCTGTCGGGGAAAATGTTCCCGCATGGTGTATTGATTTCCGCAAGGAAGTTTCCCGGCTTTCAGATGCGTTTCCCCGTCCCGCTGGGGAGGCGGCTACAAAAGCTTCTGACCGGATGCTGGGTTATTTCAGCTCCGGCACCACAGGGATGCCGAAATTAGTCCTCCATAATTATACTTATCCCTTGGGCCATATTGTAACAGCGAAATACTGGCATCAGGTCAGGGAAGGAGAATTGCATTTTGTTTGTGCCGATTCCGGCTGGGGGAAATTCGGCTGGGGCAAAATCTACGGTCAGTGGATTTGCGGCGCGGTAGTTTGTGCTTATGACACGGAGGGGAAATTCCATCCGGATCATTTGCTGAAAACCTTGGAAAAGCTCCGGCCTGCTACCTTCTGCGCGCCGCCAACGGTTTACCGCTTTTTGATCCATGAAGATTTGGAAAAACATGATCTTTCTTTTCTGCGCCATTGTACCACTGCCGGGGAACCTTTGAATCCGGAAGTATATCATCGCTTTGAAGCTATGACAGGGATACGCTTGTTCCAGGGCTTCGGACAGACAGAAACAACCCTGGTGTGTGCGGATTATTCCTGGTTTCCGGTTATGCCGGGGGCTATGGGGAAATTTTCCCCTTTATATGATGCGGATATTGTGGATTCCAATGGGAAATCCTGCCCTGCCGGTGTGGAAGGCCACATTGTCATTAAAAATTTAGATCGGTATCATCCTACTGGACTGTTGATGGGATATCTGGATGAGCCGGAAGCAAACCGGGCCAGCTTCCATGACAATCTGTATGATACGGGGGATACCGGCTGGCGGGACAAAGATGGTTATATTTGGTTTATGGGGCGGGATGATGATGTAATAAAATGTTCCGGCTACCGGATCGGCCCCTTTGAAGTGGAAAGCGCTATTTTAACCCATCCGGCGGTTTTGGAATGTGCGGCAACGGCAGCTCCGGACCCGGTACGGGGGCAGGTAGTGAAAGCGACCATTGTGCTGGCAAAAAGTTATGATCCGTCTGAGGAACTGAAAAAAGAAATCCAAAACCATGTGAAAAAAGTAACTGCCCCTTATAAATATCCGCGTATCATAGAATTTGTAGAGGAACTTCCCAAGACCTTGTCCGGTAAAATCCGCCGTGGCCAGATTCGGGAAGAAAGCAAGGTTTTAAAATAGAGAGAGTGTATGAAGGGGGCTTTTTTTCTTGTAAAAAGCCCCCTCTTGCCGCCTTTGGGCGGCAATTCACCCGAAAAATACGCTTCACAGGATCAGGTGTTCCGCCCTTTGCGAAGGGCGGCCAAAGGCTCTGCCTTTGGAAACCGCGATTTTTTGAAAAAAATCGAGTAAAACTTTAGATTTGGGGTTATTTTTTTGGGGGTTAATTCTGCATTTTGATTTGTTCTTCACAAATGGCGGGGAACCGCACCAATAAAGCGCTGTCTAAGTTTTCATTATACATATTTACGGCTGTGATTTGATGGTTATTATAAGTGGTATAATAATAAATGCCTTTGTCCCCGTTGCAGCAGGAGGTATAAACTGTTGTTTGGTATTTTCCGTCGCCTAAGCTGTTGCATCCCCGCTGCTGGTTGACACATCCCAATATGTGGAAAAATTGGCTGACGCTGTCCGCTTCCGATTCTCCGCAGACCGAATTCATTTTTACAAAGGTTGCCCGGACAAACCGGGACTGGGATGATAAATCCCCTGGGAGTCCAATGGCCCCCATGCCAAGGCTGCAAGTTTTTAACGGGAGCTTGCTGGAAAAAAAGTTTTGCGGCGGCTTTGGGGACAGTCCCATATAATTGCTTAACTGCAGGACCTGGGTTTCAAAAGCGGGATTATTTGTTAAAATACCTGCTGGATTTTCATAAACCTTAGCGGTATTTCCAAAAGGTTCAATGACAATGGATTCGCTGCGGTCAGACAGCATCCAATGCAGGGGGGAAAGTGGCATATCCTCCTGAAAAGGCGTGGTAATAAAATTTACTTTTTCCAATAATACCCGGGCTTCTTTTACGGTGGAGCACTGGCCTAAAAGCCAGGGGAAAAGCTCATATTGGGCAATATTATCCTTTCCTGGGGTAAACTCCTGGTACATGGAGCCTCCCTCAAACCTTAATGCTGCCAGCCCCAGTCCTTTTTCGTTGACTGCGTCATAATATAAGGGATAATCATTTTTTACAAGGGCCATGCCGATAATGGCATAATGACAGTGCATGGCGTCCATATGATGGAAATGGAACGGATAATGACGGGGTGTTATAGTAATGTCGTCGGTTAAATCATATTCTAAATCCATGGTACGTCCAAAATAAAAATTTTTTGTTTGATAAGTCGCTGCTGTACACATGATGCTGCCTCCCAATTCCCAGTTATGTCATATTTTTATGTACGGCCCCTGCCAGGTTATGCGCAATCCGGCTGGATTGGTTATCAATGGAAAAGAAAGTTTTTATTTTACTGGGGAAACCCCTTGCAATCAATTCCCATTTGTGATAGAATAGGGAAAGTAAGAATAGAAACAATCCGGAACGAGTGAGGCCAGCCTCACTCGTTCCTTTATGTGAGGAGAGGTTTCGTGCCGGAAAAAAAACAAAATACCGCTGCTGTTTGTGAAAAGCTGGCGGAAGGCTTGGCTCAGGAAATGGGCCTTACCATTTGGGATGTGGTTTTTGAAAAAGAAGGTGCTGGATGGTATCTCCGTTATTTTGTCGATACGGAAGAAGGCATTACCATTGATGCCTGTGAAGCCTTTTCCCGCAGGATCAGCGATCTTTTGGATGAAGCGGACCCCATTCCCCAAAGCTATTGTCTGGAGGTTTCTTCCCCTGGGATAGAGCGTAAATTTACAAGGCCCTGGCATTTCCGCCAGTACTTAGGAGCGCCGGTTTTAGTGCGTCTGATTCGCCCTGTGGAAGGGCGGCGCGATTTTATAGGGACCTTGTCAGATTATGATGAGGATACTGGGGAAGTTTCTTTGCTGCTGGAGGAAGATTTGGAAATGCGCTTTTCCCCGGCAGAAACAGCTTTTGTGCGTCTGTATGATGAGGAGTTAGGGTAATCTATAAAAATTGGCGGGGAGGCTTCCCTGTCCAATGATCAATCAATTATCAAGTGTTTGGAGGAAATATGGAAAATGGCTAGCAGACAAAAGAAGGAGCAAACGGCCAATGCCAACGACGAGTTTTTTGAAGCTCTGGCCATGATGGAGAAAGAAAAAGGGATTCCAGCCGAATTGCTGGCGGAAAAAATTTCTACTGCCATCGGGAATGCCATCCGGCGGGACATGGGAGCCAGTGATGACAGCGTGGTGGAAATCAATCCGAAAATCCGCCGCTTTTATGTGGCAATGCGGAAAGAAGTGGTAGCGGAAGTTTTTGATCCTGCTCAGGAAATCCTGCCGGAAGAAGCGGCAAAATATAAAAGCGGGGCTGTTGTAGGCGATTATGTAGAAGTGCCCCTGGATACGAAACAGTTTGGACGGATTGCGGCCCAGACAGCAAAACATGTCATCCGCCAGGGCATCCGGGAAGTGGAACGGGGCCAGCTTTTTGCAGAATATTCTTCCCGTCAGTATGATATTGTAACGGCTACTGTAATCCGTACCGATCCCAAGCGTGGGAATGTAACTCTGGAAATCGGGAAATCAGAAGCTGTCCTGCCAAAAAGCGAGCAGGTGCCCGGTGAAGTTTTACAGGACAACATGCATATTAAAGTTTATGTGGTGGATGTTATCAATGGCGAAAAAGGCCCCCGTATTATGATTTCCCGAACCCATCCCGGACTGGTCAAACGTTTGTTTGAAATGGAAGTACCGGAAATTTATGACGGCACCATTGAAGTCAAATCCATTTCCCGGGAGGCCGGCAGCCGTACAAAAATTGCGGTATGGAGCAATGACGAAAATGTGGACCCTGTGGGGGCCTGCATCGGCCCCAAAGGCCAGAGGGTTTCTGCAATCGTAGATGAATTGGGCGGGGAAAAAATTGATGTGGTGAAATATTCCTCCGATCCAACGGAATTTATTGCGGCGGCTTTATCCCCAGCCAGTGTCCTGTCTGTAGAAGTAGAGGATGACAGCGCAAAATCCTGTAAAGTTACCGTACCTGACAACCAGCTTTCCTTAGCCATCGGCAATAAAGGGCAAAATGCCCGCTTGGCTGCAAAGCTCACCGGATGGAAAATTGACATTAAACCGGAAAGCGGCTTTTATGGGGAGGAGGAGGGATAGTGCCCAAAAAAATCCCCATGCGGATGTGTACCGGATGTGCAGCCCACAGGCCAAAAAAAGAACTGGTACGGGTTGTACGTACACCAGATGGGACGATAGAACTGGATTTGACCGGGAAAAAATCAGGCCGGGGGGCTTATCTCTGCCCGGACCCCCAATGCCTGAAAAAAGCCCGCAAAGCCCGGCGGATTGAACGGGCTTTGGAATGTGCCATTCCGGAGGAGGTTTATAACCGGATGGAACAGGAGATGTCACAATATGAACAGTAAGCTGGCAGGAGCCGTTTCCCTTTGCCGGAAGGCCGGCAGGCTGGCAGCCGGAGGAGATGCTGTACAAGACGCAATCCGCAGCGGTAAGGCCGACCTGGTGCTGTTGGCAAAGGATCTGTCAGAACGCAGCGCCCGTAAATTCCAGAAAATTTGCGGGGAGAAAGGAATCCCCTGGTTGAAGCTTGCCTTGACAATGGCAGATCTGGCCTTTTATACAGGCAGGGAATATGGGATTTTTGCTGTATGCGATCCGGGTTTTGCAAAAATGATCGGTGACGCCGCTGCGGCCGCGGCAAGCCTTAATATAGAATAGAATAAGGATAGATACCATCAGCAGAGGAGGATTTTTATCGTATGATGCTTGAGAAATACAGGGTACATGAAGTCGCAAAGGACTTAGGGGTTCCCACCAAAGAAGTGGCAGACTTGCTGACTGCGAAGCTGGGCAGCGAATATAAAAGCATGACAGCGTTAAATGAACAGCAGCTCAGTATGATCTTTAACCACTATACCAAACAAAACCAAGTGGAAAATTTTGAAGCATATTTCGCAGAAGGCACAGCTGCCCGGGATGGTGCGCGCCAAACGGCCAAAAATCCTGCCCCGCAGCAGCGCCAGCAGCCCAGACAGCAAAAGCCTGCCCAGCAGTCCCGTCCTCAGCAGAAAGGGCAGAATAATCCGGAACGTAATAATCAGGAGCGGAATACTCAAAACGGCCAGGAGCGGAACAATCAGAATGGCCAGCAGCGCCAGCCCCGCCAAAATAACGGCGGCCGCCAGCAGGAAGAACGCCGGGGACAGGGAAACCGGAATAACCAGAATAACAATAACGGCCAGAACAACAGGGATCAGAATAACAGTGGCCGTCCCCAGCGTCAGGGCCAGGGCCAGAATAAAGGGGATCGCCAGCAGCGGAACAACAACGGACAGCAGCGCCAGGGCCAGCAGGACCGCCAGCAGCGTCCGGGCAATAACCAGCAGCGTCCCCAGGCTGCCCAGGCCCCGCAGCAGAATAACAGCGGGAAAGCACCGGCAGCCAATAAGCCAAAACAGCGGGGTTCCGCTACGGTAGATATGCGCGCCGGCTCCACTCAGGTGGAAATGGAACGTTATAATGAAAAATATGATAACCTGGCCCAAAGCAAAATGGGGAACCGTGATGTTGGCGTTCAAAAGCAGAAGCTGACACAGCGCAGCGCCCAGCGCCGCGGGAAACCGGTTATGTCCCGGAAGGAAAAAGAAGATGCCAAAATGCGCCGTTTGGAAATGGAACGGCAGCGCCGCCAGAAGCTGGAAATTACCATTCCCGATCAGATTACCGTTGGGGATCTGGCAGCACGGCTTCATGTAACGGCTTCTGAAATTATTAAGCGCCTGATGGCTTTAGGAGTTATGGCTTCTGTCAATGAAGTCATTGACTATGATACTGCCGCAATGGTTTCCATTGAAATCGGCGCAAAAGTAGAACGGGAAGTCGTTGTTACCATTGAGGAACGCCTCTTTGAAGTGGAGGAAGATGATGACGGCAACCTGACAGAACGTCCTCCAATCGTTGTGGTTATGGGCCACGTAGACCATGGTAAAACTTCTTTGCTGGATGCCATCCGCCATGCCAATGTGACCGAAGGGGAAGCCGGAGGCATTACCCAGCATATCGGTGCTTATCAGGTGGAAGTCAATGAGCGTCCCATCACCTTCCTGGATACGCCGGGCCATGCCGCATTCACTTCCATGCGGGCCAGAGGTGCTCAGGTAACCGATATTGCCGTACTGGTAGTGGCGGCTGACGACGGCATTATGCCCCAGACAGTGGAAGCCATTAACCATGCCAAAGCAGCGGAAGTTTCCATCATTGTTGCCATCAATAAAATTGATAAGCCCCATGCAAATCCTGACAAGGTGATGCAGGAATTGACTGAGCATGGGATTGTTCCGGAGGATTGGGGCGGTGACGTGCCCTGTATCCGGGTTTCCGCCAAGACAAAAGAAGGTATCGGCGATTTGTTGGAAATGATCCAGTTGGTTGCAGATACCAGCGAATTGAAAGCCAATCCGGACCGCCGTGCAAAAGGTACTGTAATTGAAGCAAAATTGGATCGGGGCCGGGGCCCGGTTGCCACCATTCTGGTACAGACCGGTACTCTGCGGGAAGGGGATGCCGTAATTGCGGGCACCACCTTTGGCCGTGTGCGTACCATGCGCAATGATAAGGGCGAACGTGTCCAGGAAGCCGGGCCTTCCATGCCTGTGGAAATCACTGGATTGGATGATGTGCCGGAAGCCGGGGATACTTTGAATGCCGTAGCAGATGAACGCCTGGCAAAAGAACTGGTAGAACAGCGTAAACAGCAGCTCCGGGAAGAACAATTCAGCACCTATGAAAAAGTCACTTTGGATAATTTATTCAGCCATATTTCCCAGGGGGATATTAAAGAACTGCCCATTATCGTTAAGGCTGACGTACAAGGCTCCGTAGAAGCGGTGAAACAGTCTTTGGAAAAGCTGTCTAATGATGAAGTACGTGTCAAAGTAATTCACGGGGCAGTCGGTGCCGTCAATGAAAGCGACGTTATGCTGGCAGACGCATCCAATGCGGTTATTGTAGGCTTTAACGTCCGTCCGGACCCGGCTGCGAAAGAAAATGCGGAACGGGACGGCGTAGAGCTGCGGCTGTACCGGATCATTTATGACGCAATCAATGATGTGGAAACGGCTATGAAGGGTATGCTGGCGCCAAAAACACGGGAAGTGGATTTGGGCCGCGCCGAAGTCCGTCAGGTTTACCGGATTACCGGCGTCGGTATGGTAGCGGGCTGCTATGTGCTGGATGGCAAAATAACCCGTTCTGCTGAAATCCGTGTGGTACGGGATGGCATCATTATAGCCGATGACAAATTGGCCAGCTTGAAACGATTCAAAGATGATGTGAAGGAAGTTGCCAAAGGGTATGAATGTGGTATGACACTGACCAAATTCAGCGATATTAAAGAAGGCGACGTCTTTGAAGCTTATGAAATAGAAGAATATCGGGAATAATAGGGGAAAAAAGGAGGGGGCTTTTTAACTATGGGTTCCTACCGCGCCTCCAGGACAGAAGAAGACATCAAACGGGAATTGAGCGATATTATACGTTCCTTAAAAGATCCCCGGATCAGTGGATTGATTTCCATTGTTAAGCTGGATTTATCTCATGATATGTCCTATTGCAAAGTATATATCAGCGCAATGGAAGGCATGGAAGCAGCAAAAAATGCGGTGAAAGGTTTGCAAAGTGCAGCAGGGTTTATCAAACGTGAGTTGAATCTCCGCATGAAGCTGCGCAGGCTGCCGGAATTTAAGTTTATTGCAGATGATTCCATTGCTTACAGCGCCGGCATTGCGAAAATGCTCCGGGATTTGGATGAATAAAATAAAGGAGGCGTTACAGATGAAAAAGTTAGATGCTCTGCAAACTGCGGCCCTCCTGAAAGAAAAGGATCAGATTTTAATCCTTTGCCACAGAAGGCCGGATGGCGATACCCTGGGCGCAGGGTTTGGCTTATTAAGGGCTTTGCGGGATTTGGGAAAACAGGTACGGATAGAATGTGCAGATGAATTTCCCAGCCGGTTCCAGTTCCTTTGGGAAGGGCTGGACATGGATAACCAGCCCCAGTTTGAACCGGATTTCGTTGTGGCAGTGGATGTAGCAAGTACGGGCCTTTTAGGGGCAGGGGTGGAAGAAAAATGGAAAGATAAAGTCGATCTTTCCATTGACCACCATGGTTCCAACAGCGGCTTTGCCAAGGCGATCTTTTTAGATCCGGAAGCCGCTGCTGCCTGCCAGATTATGCACAAAGTGATTGCCGGGTTAGTCCCACTGACCCGGCAAATTGCCTTATGCCTTTATACGGGACTGGCTACGGATACAGGCTGTTTCCGTTATTCCAATACCACTGCCGATACCTTATATACGGCGGCGGAACTGGTGAAAACAGGCATCAACAGTGCCGGAGTCAATAAGAAGCTCTTTGAAACAAAATCAAAAGGGCGCATCCTGCTGGAACAGCGGGCCTTGTCCCATTTGGAATATGGGTTTGACGGCCGCATGGCTATGGTAACCATATTCAAAAAAGACCTGGAAGCGGCTGCCGTAACAGAAATGGAAACAGAGGGCCTTTCTGAAATGGTTCGGCAGATTGAAGGGGTAGAAATCAGCCTCCTTATCCGGGAACAGGATCCGGAAGAATACCGGGTATCGGTACGTACCGGAAATATGGCCGACGCTTCCCAAATCTGTGCCCGGTTTGGCGGCGGCGGCCATGCCAGGGCGGCTGGATGTACATTGTGCCAGCCTTTGGATCAGGCAAAGGCTGCTTTAAAAAGCGCTTGCGGGGCCGCTTTGGAAAACAGAGAGGAATAAGGAGAAGCGGTTTTGCCATACGAAGGAATTTTATTGATTGATAAGCCCCAGGGCTTTACATCATTTGATGTGATTGCAAAGCTGCGGGGCATAACAAAAACAAAAAAAATCGGCCACTCCGGTACGCTGGACCCTATGGCAACCGGAGTGTTGCCGGTTTTTTTCGGGCGGGCAGCAAAAGCTGTCAGCATCCTGCCCCGGGAAGACAAACGGTATCTGGCCCAGGTACAGCTTGGGATAACCACGGATACACAGGATCTCACAGGGAAGGTACTGGAAAAACGGCCTGTCCAGGCTGGGCCGGAAGAAGTGGTACAGGCGGCCCGGCAGTTTACAGGAGAAATCCAGCAGATCCCTCCCATGTATTCCGCCTTGAAAGTCAATGGGAAAAAACTTTGTGATCTGGCCCGACAGGGAATCGAAGTGGAACGCCAGCCCAGATCCATTACCATTTACAGCCTTTCAGCCCGCATGATAAGGCCGGATTTGCTGGAACTGGATGTACATTGTTCCAAAGGTACTTATATCCGCACATTAGCCGCAGATTTAGGGGAAAAGCTGGGCTGCGGCGGGGCCCTTTCTGCCTTGCGGCGGACGATGGCGGCAGGCTTTGTGTTAAAAGACTGCCTCTCCCTGGAGGAAGTGCAGGCTCTGGGGAATGGCTTGGGGGAAAAGCTCCTGCCTGTTGAAGCAGCTTTTTCAGGACTGCCCCAGGTGCAGCTTCCTCCCAGGCAGGCGCGCTTATTTCAAAATGGCGTGCGTCTGAAAACAGACCAGATCCAGATTCATGATCCGGGCCGGAAGGCTGTTTTCAGTGAAGAAGGTTTTTTAGGTACGGCTTTCCTGGAAGCAGGGGAGCTGCGTATGGAAAAATTGTTCCGCTTAGCGGATGGATAGAAACAGGGGGATTATACCATTGCTCTATTATCATACGCTATGCCATGCCGCATTGGAGCATCCTTCCTCTGTGGCATTGGGCTTTTTTGATGGCTTGCACTTAGGCCATAAAGCTGTCATTGCAAAAGCCGTTTCCGCCCGGGAAAAGGGCCTTCTGCCTGCTGTATTTACATTCCGCATGGATGCCCGGGGGCCGGAAAAAAAACCGGCACTGGGATATGAATTGATTACGCCAGAGGATAAACGGATGATTCTGGCCCAGTGGGGGGTACAAGCAGCCCTTTGCCCTGATTTTTCGGAATTTTGCGCCATGGAGCCGGAACAGTTTGTCCAGGAAATCTTAATCCAAAAGCTGCGGGCAAGCCATGTTTGCTGCGGCAGGGATTTCCGTTTCGGAAGAAAAGCGGCTGCCGGCATAACAGAGCTGGCAGCTTTGTGCAAGCCTTTTGGGGTTGTCGTTGATCCCATAGAAGATGTTATTGTAGACGGGCAGCGGGTCAGTTCCACATGGATACGGTCGCTGCTGGGGCAGGGCAATGTGAAGAAAGCTGCCGCATTGTTAGGCCGTCCTTTTGGCTATGATTTTCAGGTGACAGAAGGAAAGCATCTGGGCCGGAAACTTGATTTTCCTACCATTAACCAGCCTATCCCGCCCCAGTTTGTAACACCCTGCAAAGGGGTGTACGCATCTGCCGCTTATGTGGGAGAACAGTGGCGGCCTGCGGTTACCAATGTAGGCTTGCGGCCTACGGTAGAACATAGCAGCGCTTTAAATTCGGAAACGTATATTTGCGGCTTTTCCGGTGATTTATACGGGAAACGGGTTCCGGTAAGGCTGCTGGAATTTTTACGTCCGGAACAGAAGTTCCAGTCCGTGGAAGTTTTGCAAAATCAAATCAGGCGGGATACTGCCCAGGCAGAAAAAATGGCAGAAGAATATTTGAAACAGGATTTTTTTAAAAGTGCTTCGGGCTTTCAAAATCGTAAATAAAGCGTACCCTGTAAGAGAAATGACTGTGGCTGAGCCGCATATTTTCCTTACAGGGTTTTCTTATGGCCGGATTTATCAAAAAAATGGATAAATTACCGTAATTTATCGAAATATTGTATTTGAAATCGATTACGCATAAAGATATAATTTCAGATGGATACCCGTTATATATTTTAACCTGCGGCCATAATAAGAAATAACCTATCTATTAAGTAGGGAAATAGGCTGAAACAGAAAAGGATGAGGAAACCATGCGGAATATGGAAACAAAAGGGCTGTCCTTTGCCTATGCTGGAAGCGAACGGCTGATATTAAAGGATATTCAAATGGACGTGTCGGCAGGAGAATTTATCTGTTTGCTGGGCCAGTCCGGCTGCGGAAAAAGTACATTTCTCCGCTTGCTGGCAGGACTGGAAAAACCGACTTCAGGAGAAATTCTCATAGACGGACAGCCGATTATGGGCGCCAGCCTGGAACGGGGCGTTGTGTTCCAGGATTATGGCTTGTTCCCTTGGATGACGGCAGGTGACAATATTTTACTGGCATTAAAGCAGCGGTTTCCCCATCGGGATAAGAAAGAACTCAAACAGATTGCAGTGGAACGCCTGCAAGAGGTAGGGCTGGATGGTTCCGTTTATCACAAGCTGCCCAAAGAATTGTCCGGCGGCATGAAACAGCGGTGTGCGATTGCCCGGGCCTTTGGGATCGATCCTCCGGTTCTGCTGATGGACGAGCCTTTTGGCGCCCTGGACGCAGTAACCCGGGCGAAGCTCCAGGATTTGGTGCTGGAGCTGTGGTCAAAACAGGAACCGAAAAAAACAGTGTTTTTTGTCACGCATGATGTGGACGAAGCACTGCTTTTAGCCAGCCGGATCTTTGTACTTGGCCAGTCCCCCAGCAATATTATTTATGAATGTTCTATCCCGCAAGACAAAAAACCAACCCGGGAAACGCAGTTTGAAGATGTAGAACTGCTCAAGCTGCGCAACACTTTGATCCGGCATATCAATATGGACGTGGTGTCCCGCATTTCTTAGGGAATCTCCCAACAGGAAAGGATGTATTAGTTTTTATGAAAAAGCGTATTGTTTCCCTGCTGCTGGCAGTGTCCATGACAGCAGCTTTAAGCGCCTGCGGCGGTGCCAATGCCCCGGTTTCTGCCCCTTCCTCCAGCAGTACCCCTGCATCCTCTGAAGCCCCTTCCAACAGTACAGCTTCTGCCGCTGATCCGGCTTCCAGTGCCGCCGCCCCCGCGGAAACGCCAGAGGTGGATACCATTCACTGGGCCCGCGCAAACAGCGGCAATATTTTTGTCACTTTGGCAAGGCAGCTTGGTTATTTTGAAGAAGTGGGACTGACCGTTATTGAAGATCCGGTAGCCAGCTCCACAGAAGCATTGACAGCATTAGGTGCCGGTCAGGTAGATGTTACCTCCAACCAGGGCACCAATAATCCGCTGGCCCAGATTGCAGCAGGTCAGGATTTCACCATAGTAGGCGGTTACATGTTACAGGGCATGTATTTGGTAGCAAAAACCGGTACCGGCTGGAATGGCCCGGAAGATCTGCTGGGCAAGAAAATTGCAGCCCCTGCCAGTACCACCACATTAACCGGGCCGCTGCTGGATTTGGGTCATGATCCCATCAATGAAATTGAATGGCTTACATATTCCACCAATAGCGACCGTTTAGCTGCCGTAGTGGCTGGGGAAGCGGATTATGCTTATTTAAGCGGTGACCAGCTCTTTACAGTTGGCAACATGGATAATATTGAAATTGTTGCTTTTGCTTCTGACGAGAGCCTGATGCCTGCTTATGGGTGCTGCCGTATGAATATGCGCACCCAGTTTGTAAAAGAAAACCCCACTACGGTGAAATTGCTGTTAAAATCCCTCATCCGCGCCCAGGCATATTTTGAGGCCCACAAAGAGGAATGCGTTTCGATCCTGGCAAAGGATATAGAAGCTTCTGAAGATTATGTGGCAGCTTATTTGCTCAATGAAAATTATAAAATTGCTGTGGACCCGGTAAGAAATTCTGTGATTAAAACCTGGGAAATCATGGGCGCTACGGGCTTCCTTCCGGATACAGCCAGTTCCATCAATATAGAGGAGCATATTAACATCGAACTTTATAAAACCGCACTGGATGAAGCAATGGCTGAATATGGTGAGGAATATCCGGAATTCTATGCAGAACGCCAGGAATTTTTCAAACAATATAATACCTAAGAGCCGGAATAAGGGGAGTTTCCTGTGGACAAAGTCATAAGCTTTTTTAAGAAATATTGGATTACAATTTTTATTTATATTGGGCTGGTTGTCCTATATAAAATCATTGCAGATAATAAACTGGTGGACGCATTTCTTTTTCCGCCAGTGGATTCTATTATTGAGGCATTCCAGGAAAATAAGGGTCTGATGCTGACCAATATGCTTTATTCTTTCCAGTTGATGATTCCTTCTATTATCATTGCCGTAGCAATCGCTTTGACAGTTGGTACCGTCTTGGGAATGAATCAGCGGATACGGGAGGTCCTCCATCCGGTCATTTATACCATTAGTGTGGTACCTTCCATCCTCCTTTCTCCTTTTGCTTTGCTGCTGGCTCCGAATTTCCGTTCAGCCTCCCTTTTTCTAGTGGTTTATGGCACAATCTGGTCAACGCTGTTTGCAACTATCACAGGAATACAAACAATTGACAAACGGTATCTTGATAATGCCGCTACATTGGAGCTTCGTGGGCTGCAAAAGTTTTTCAGGGTGATTTTGCCTGCTGCCAGCCCTTCTATTTTAGGGGGCTTTGTGAATTCGTTAAGGGGCTCTTTCGTTATTTTAGTGTATGCTGAAATGTACGGGGCAAAATATGGCATGGGTTTCTTCGTCAAAAAATATTCAGAATATGGCTTGTATAGTGAAACCTGGTGCGGCTTCATTTTTATGGTAGCTGTGCTGGTAATTGTCATGCAGATTTTTGAACGGGTTAAAAGCCATCTTTTGAAATGGACTATCAATTAAAACCAGGGATTCAGGCTGGAAAGGATAAGGAATAAAATGAAAATTACAAAAATCGACATTATGCTGGTAGATGTGAACCCTGTTGACAATCCTGGCTGGGAACCTATTGTCTGCCGGGTTTATACAGACAGCGGGATCTATGGTGACGGTGAAGCAGCCCTGGCATATGGACGTGCTTCCCGGGCTGCCTTTGGCATGATTCAGGATTTAGCGGGCTTGGTAATCGGCATGGACCCGTTATCCAATGAGGTTATTTGGGAAAAGCTTTATAAAGCTACTTTCTGGGGCCAGAATGGAGGCCCGGTGGTATTCGCCGGCATATCTGCCATTGATATTGCTTTGTGGGATATTAAAGGCAAGCATTTTGGCGTACCGGTTTACCAGCTGCTGGGCGGGAAAATGCGCCAGAAGCTACGCTGCTATGCCAGCCAGCTCCAGTTTGGATGGGGGGATAAACGGACGCCCGCTTATTCCATTGCAGATTATGTGAACAATGCAAAGGCCGCAGTTGCAGAAGGATATGATGCAATCAAAATTGATTTCTTTACCTTTGCACCGGATGGGCACCGTTTTTCTTCCGAAGAAACCACCCGTATCCAATCCCCGGCCAATGTGAATTTGGTTATCAGCCGTTTGGCTGCTGTCCGGGAAGCCGTGGGGCCGGATGTAGATATTATTATGGAAAACCATTCTTATATTGACGCTCAGGGAGCTGTCCAGCTAGGGCGGCTGGCGGAACAGTATAATGTTTTATTCTTTGAGGAGCCTACTACCCCCAATCCAAAAATGAATCAATTTGTGGCGGACCGGGTCCGTATTCCCATTGCACAGGGAGAACGGATTTATACCCGTTGGGGATATGCTCCTTATTTTGAAGATGGTTCGATCCAACTGATCCAGCCTGATATTGGAAACTGCGGCGGAATTACGGAAGCAAAAAAAATCTGTGATTTAGCGCATATTTATGATGTAGGTGTGCAAGCTCATGTATGTGCAGGCCCTTTGTCAACAGCAGCGGCACTTCACTTAGAGGCGGCAATTCCCAACTTTACGATTCATGAACATCATGTGTATAACCGTTTTGCTTATAATAAAGCCATGTGCATTTATGATTACCAGCCGGTTCAAGGCTCCATTGATGTACCGGATCTTCCGGGGCTGGGCAATGAATTGTCTGATTTCTGCTTTACACACGGGCAGAAGGTTACCGTTCAATAAAAGTGCAAACCAGGTTCTTCTGAAATGAGGAATTTTGGGAATTTAGGGCTTTACAAGGGGCTTTTCCCGTGCTATAATCAAAAAGATGTGACCTTTTTCCCGGAGGCGGGGTATTGGCCTGTGGGCAGTTCACCTGCCCGCCCCTGAGAAATAAGGCGTCGTAATTTTAATATGAGGTGAAATGAAGCTTTATGATGCGCAAAGAAGAAAAACAACAGATTATTGAAAACAATAAACAGCATGATGGCGATACCGGTTCTCCAGAAGTACAGGTTGCTATCCTGACAAAACGGATCAATGACTTGACAGAGCATTTGAAAATTCATAAAAAAGATCATCACAGCCGCCGTGGTTTGTTGAAAATGGTCGGTAAAAGAAGAAATATGCTGAACTATCTGGCTAAAAAAGATATTAACCGTTATCGTGCGTTAATTGCGAAATTGGGTCTGAGAAAGTAAAAATGATAAGGAAAGGCAGGCGGGGTGATTGATTTCCCGCTTGCCTTTCTACCGCTTCTTTTCCCATCTGCTTGGTATTGACGAAACCGCAGAGGTTTTAGCAATTATTTGAGGGGCCAGAAGTGCCTGGTTCTTGAAATGTTTGCTAAAAAACATGCGGCTTCGTTCCAAAGATTCTATATGGATTCTGATTAAAAAAATTTACGGAGGAAACCGAATGTTTGAAAATTATAAGACCTTTGAAACAGAATTTGCCGGTAAAAAGCTCACCTTTGAAACCGGAAAAATGTGCTGCCTGTCCAATGCTTCCGTTTTAGTGCGCTATGGTGAAACAGTTGTATTGGTGAATGTTACCGCTTCGAAAGAACCTCGGGAAGGAATTGACTTTTTCCCGCTTTCCGTTGATTTTGAGGAAAAATTATATGCCGTAGGGAAAATCCCAGGCTCTTTCATTAAACGGGAAGCCCGTCCTTCTGATAAGGCAATTTTGTGTTCCCGTCTGGTAGACCGTCCTATCCGGCCTTTGTTCCCCAAAGATATGCGGAATGACTGTTCCGTTGTTATGACGGTTATGTCGGTTGATCCCGACTGCCTGCCGGAAATTGCCGGTATGATTGGTACTTCTTTTGCTTTGTCTATTTCTGATATTCCTTGGAATGGCCCTATTGCCGGCGCAAATGTAGGCTTGGTAGATGGGGAAATTGTTGTATGTCCGGATGCTGCACAGCGGGCAAAAAGTGATTTGAATTTGACGGTTGCTGCCAATGAAGATGTTATTTGCATGATTGAAGCTGGCGCAAACGAAGTTTCTAATGACGTGATGCTGGAGGCCATTCAAAGCGCCCATGCAGAAATCAAAAAAATGGTCCGCTTTATTAAAGACGTACAAGCTCAAATTGGCAAGCCTAAATTTGCTTTTGAATCCAAAGAAGTTCCGGCAGATCTTTTTGAAGAAATTAAAAGCTTTGCAATAGATGATATTAAAGCTGCTTTGGATACGGATGACAAAACGGTTCGTGATACCCGTTTACAGCCTGTGATAGCCCGTGTTCATGAAAAATTTGATGACGAAGAAAAAACAAACAGTGCTATTATTGACGAGGCAATTTATAAACTGCAAAAGTTTGTAGTGCGCCGCTGGCTGCTGGATGAACAGAAACGGGTTGACGGCCGTGGCATGGATGAAATCCGTCCTCTGGCTGCGGAAGTAGATTTATTGCCTCGTGTTCATGGCTCCGGTATGTTTACCAGAGGCCAGACACAAGTCCTTACCATTGCTACGTTAGGGACGATCAGTGAACAGCAGAAACTGGATGGCATTGATGATCAGGAAAATAAACGTTATATCCATCATTATAATTTCCCCTCTTATTCTGTGGGTGAAACACGGCCCAGCCGCGGCCCGGGACGCCGGGAAATTGGTCATGGAGCTTTGGCAGAACGGGCTTTGGAGCCTGTAATTCCTTCCGCGGAAGAATTCCCTTATACCATCCGTCTGGTTTCAGAAGTCCTCAGCTCTAATGGTTCTACTTCTCAAGGTTCTATTTGTGGTTCTACCTTGGCTTTGATGGCGGCAGGTGTGCCAATTAAACGGCCGGTTGCCGGTATTTCCTGCGGTTTGATTACCGAAGGGGAACGCTGGATGACAATGGTGGATATCCAGGGCTTGGAAGATTTCTTTGGAGATATGGACTTCAAAGTAGGCGGTACTGAAAAAGGGATTACTGCCATTCAAATGGATTTAAAAATTACGGGCCTCACTTATGACATGATTAAAGAAGCTTTTGAAAAAACTTATAAAGCCCGTATGTATATCTTAAATGAAATTATGTTAAAAGCGATTCCGGAAGTACGTCCTGAGCTTTCGAAATATGCTCCAAAAGTAAAATCTATTAAAATTCATCCTGACAAAATCCGTGAAGTAATTGGTTCAGGCGGGAAAGTTATTCAAAAAATTTCTGCTGATTGCAGTGTGAAAATTGATATCGATGATGATGGAACAGTTGTTGTTTCTTCTGTGGAAGCGGAAGGTATTCAGCGGGCAATTTCCATTATCGAAACCATTGCCAATGATCCGGAAATTGGCGCTATCTATAAAGGCCGTGTTACCCGCTTAATGCCCTTTGGAGCCTTTGTAGAGTTAGCCCCCGGCAAAGAAGGCTTGGTGCATATTTCAAAGCTGGATTTAAGCCGTGTGGAAAAAGTCGAAGACGTAGTAGCGGTCGGCGATGAAGTCATTGTCAAAGTAACTGAAATTGATCAGCAGGGCCGGATCAATCTGTCCCGGCGGGATGCCCTTTTAGCAATGGAAGCCAAAAAGGGAAATAAATAAGATCTTGATTTGTTCATGATTTTAGGCGTATAATAGATATAGTTTTTTAGGGGGCTATGATTTAACCTGTCTTAGCCCCCTTTCTTTAAAAAAAGGAGTGGACGGACATGAAAAAATGGATTGCCTCATTAACTGCGGCTATAATTGCAATTGCTGCAACGGTATCTGTATCGGCTTCCAATGTGGCAAGGGTTCGTTTCTTTGGCGACAGTGATGTAGGCAAATATTATATGAAACTCTCCACAAAATGGGAAAACCAGGATTATGCCGCACTTTTCCGGGATCAAGATGCTTATTTAATTGATTTTAAGGGTGCACCATCCCTTTCTGCTACCAGCCGTGCAGATTTGGAAATCTATTATCCTTTTACAAATGGAGATGGCGAAGCTACCGTAGACCCAGAAGAAGTCAATATTTATCAGGTTGTAGATGGCGAGCTGTATAATGTGACCAGCCAATTTGAATTTAAAGAAAACAAAGATGGGGATGCTGTTTTTGCTACCCGTACACGGTTTTTAAGCACTTATATTCTTTGCGAAAAACCAGTAGAAGCTTTGGATCAAAATGGGACTTCTCCGCTGGCATGGGATGACGGTTATGATTATGAAGACAGCAGCGCCTTAACAAAGAAAGCAAAGACGCAGGATGGTTCGACAGGTATTTCTTTGCCTAGCTATCAGGAAAAGTAACTTCTTGTGTTTTTAAAAGTGTTGTGCTCTAATAATTCTAGACGTAAAAGTCTAATAAAGCCGTTAAATTAAAGACTCACGCAAAAAAGAAAACTCAGAGAGATGCTCCTCTCTGAGTTTTCTTTTTTAGGCTTACCGACCCTTTACGAATGTCCATCAAGCCATTTGCAAATATAATAAGCAATTATACTCGCAAGGTATAAAAATAGGAGGGGCTTCCCGGAAAAGCCCCTCCCTATTTGTGATCACATTAAGTCATTTATATAAGATTCCTAAGTCAAATGTTGGCTGAAATTACCGGAGTAATTGCAGAACTTGCTGTGGCTGCTGGTTAGCCTGAGCCAGCATGGACTGAGCAGCCTGAACGAGAACATTGTTCTTGGTAAAGGCCATCATTTCCTGAGCCATATCAGTATCACGGATACGGCTTTCTGCGTTGGTCATGTTTTCAGTGGTGGTTGCCAGGTTGTTCAGAGTATGCTCTAAACGGTTCTGGAGAGCACCCAGACGGCCGCGGTTTACAGAAACTTTTTCGATAGCGGATTTTACACGGTCAATGCTTTCGCCAGAGATACCTTGTTCAGTAACGTCCAAATCTCTAATGCCTAAGCCTTTGGAGCTCATATCGTCAACATAAACGGTAACTTTGTTGAAATCATCATTAGTATCACCGATTTGGAGGGTCAACCCGCCTCCCGTTTTCTCTGGAGTAGCAATATTGTCCTTCAAGGCAATCACTGTGCTAGATGTCGTTGAATCCCATGTATTCGTAGCACCTACTGTAAGTGTACCTTCTTCTACTTTAAGACCTGTTGCTGCGCCAATCTTTTCAGCCATAGCTGTTGTAGCAGTTACATCAACAGTACCGGTTGTATTAGCTGCAGCTAGTTGGACAAAGTTGTTGCCTACACCTGCGTCGGACAACTGGGATTTCAGGTTATCGTCTATGGTAGCACCACTATTGAGAAAGACGAATTTTTGACCATTGATCTCAAAAATGCTCTTCTCTAAACTATCCGCACTGCCATCCCAGACCTGAGCATTTGCTAAATCAATCGTTTTAAAGCTGTCAACAGCGGTAGATACATCTGCTGTACCGCCAGTAGCACCAACTACACCTGAAGTCAATTTACCAATATCAATGTCTATGGCAGTCTTGCTTTCCTTTCCATCCGCTGCTTTTGTGACAGTATAGTTAATTTTGTCAAGAGAAGCCCCATTTGCTCCAGCCTGTACCGCTGCAAAATCAAATAATCCGGTTCCGGCATTTCCTGCCTTAAAGTTTGCGGAGAAATCTTTATCTTTATTCAACTCGGTAACAATAGCATCCATGATTTGAGCCTGATCAATTTGAGCCGCAGAAGTTTTATTGACAATATATTCTGTGCCGTCCGAGGCTTTGAAAGCCATATCTCCCGTAGCTTGACCAAAAGCATCTTTTCCGTCAGCCTGAACTAACTCAAATTCTATATCTTTTTTCTGGTGGTTGCCATCATTGTCTGTATACTCAAAGCTGTATACATACTTATCTCCCTTATCTGTTGCAGCAACACCTGTTATATTTGCAATTGCAGTTTTGGTTGTGAAAGTTCCTTTGGTAGCATCAACAGTATTAATGCCGCCCAGCATAGTACCGTTCAAGCCGCTTAAATCTACTGTGACACTGCCAACGCCTTTTGCGCCGGTTTCTGCCAAAGAACCATCCAGCAACTGGAGACCATTGAAGTTGGTTGCTTGGGAAATACGGTCGATTTCTTCGGTGATTTGGTCAACTTCAGCTTGGATTTTGTCACGGTCGGTTGCCTGATAGATACCGTTGGCAGATTCTACACCCAGTTCAACCAGACGATTCAGCATGGAGTGGACTTCTGTTAAAGCACCTTCAGCGGTCTGTACTAAGGAAATGCCATCTTTTGCGTTTAATTGAGCTCTTTCCAAACCTGTGATTTGGGCGCGCATTTTTTCGGAAATTGCCAAACCAGCGGCATCATCGCCTGCGCGGTTAATGCGATAACCGGAAGACAATTTTTCCAGGTTTTTCTGAACTGCGTTGTTGTTTGTTCCTAACCGATTGTAGGAATTCAGAGCCATAATGTTGTGTTGAATGATCATTATTATATCCTCCCTGACATGTTCATACAGTGGCGATCCCTGCCTCTGTATTTGCTAAATATTTTTTCTGCCGTATGTCCTTCCGGGCTTTGGGGCCCCAAAACCGTTAGGCACCTGTTTACGGCTTTTTGTATCTCATCCGGCCTGCAGACCGGTTGAAACCTGTTTGGATGCCTGAACCATCCGTTCTAACTGGAACCGCAGATATTTAATTTCTGCCTGTTCCTGATCCATATTGCTTAAAATACGATCCATTTCTGCTATGGCATTGATGCGGGTTTCCAATTCTTTCTGCCGGGCATCCTGCTTTTTCGCGAAGCCCTCCAGCCTGCGGGCAGAATGAATCTGATCGGAAGGGCATTTTTTCGGGCCTTTTTTATGCAGCCCTTCTGGACGTTTTTGTCCGGCCTGTTCCAAAACTGCCCCGCGGATAATGGGTACTTCTTTTGGGGCTTTAATGGATACACGGACTTGTGGACCGGATTCCCGGAACACTTGAACGACTACATCTTCACCAATCGTGACATAATCTCCTGATTTCATTTGTAGTGATAACACGGCAAACTCCTTTCGCCTGTCGGATAGGTTTTCCACAAATTTTCAACAGAATTTTCAACTTTTCTGTTCCAAAAAGTACACTTTTTGGAACTCTGTAATTTTTTTAAAAAAAATTACAAAAGGGGGGTTAAGTTTTCCTTAGAATGGCCGATTAAGGTAAATGAAGGGCAAAGAAACCCGAGAAAAAATCCAGTCCAAAAAGTGTACTTTTTGGAACATATTAAGTAAGTAAAAAACGGTATCGTTTCAAAACGGTGCTGTTTTTTTATTTATTCTTCCTCCCCGCGCAGCTCCGACAGCCGCCGGTAAAAGGTGCCTCTTGTCAGTCCGCTTAACCGAATTGCTTCTGCACATGTTAAAACGCCAGCTTCCCATGCTTCCACAACTTGCGGAAAATAGACTGGCATGGGCACCTGAGGCCGCCCGAACTGTACGCCCCGGCTTCTTGCAGCTTCAATCCCTTCTGCCTGGCGCTGGCGGATATTTACCCGTTCATTTTCTGCTACAAAGGACAATATTTGTAATACAATATCGCTCAGGAAGGTTCCCATCAAATCTTTTCCCCGCCGGGTATCCAGCAATGGCATGTCCAAAACAACAATATCAATCCTTTTTTCTTTCGTTAACATCCGCCACTGCTCTTGAATTTCCTGATAATTACGCCCTAACCGGTCAATACTCTTAATATAAAGCAGATTGTCAGGTTTTAATTTTTTTACCAGTTTTTTATAATTCGAACGGTTAAAATCTTTTCCGGACTGCTTGTCCATAAAAATATTATGTTCCGGGACAGACATTTTCCGCAGGGCAGCAATTTGCCGGGCTTCATTTTGATCCCGCGTGCTGACTCTCACATAGCCGTAAATATTATCTACCATAATCCGATGCCTCCATTTTTTAAATATCCTATTTTTCAGCAAAGTTTTATGTCTTTTTGTTTTCTCCGAATTCCAATCAGTAAAATTATATTTTTACATAAATTTCCTCTCTTGCCAATCCAAAAAAACTCTCTTTTTATTATCCCTCCAATGTCTGAATAAAGGGGATTGACGTTTCCTGTTTTTCTATGTTATAGTAAGTGAAAAGGAGGAATCGGAATGGAAAAGGATGGATTGCTGGAACAGGTTTTGCAGGCCATGCAGGAGCAGACGGAAGTATTAACAAAAATGATTTCTGAAAAGGTTGCTGCTGAAATTTCTGCTGCGGAAACACGTATCAATCTCAAGATTGAGAATGAAGTGATTGGGAAGATGGAGGCGCTTTTTGACGGCTATAAGCTTACACATGAAAAGCAGTGGGAGATGGAACGTAAATCCCAGCAGATGGAAGAAGACATTTCCAAATTGAAAGCCCGGGTTTCTGCTTTAGAAGATAAAATAGCTTAAATTTCATAGCCGCTTGCGAACAGGCGGCTTTATTTATGGGCAAAATCTTGGGGAATCCCCTTGACACGCCTTTTATAAAAGAGTATAATAAAAACCTATCCGGGCTTATGGCCGGACAACCCGTTATGGGGACATGATAGAGGAGTTTTCTCATGAAACTTGACTTAACGGATTTGTTTGATAATCCTGGAATTTCCCAGGATTTTGATACGAAAATGGATTTAAGTGATGTCAAACGGTGGGGGAATCCCATATTTGGGTCACTTGTATCAGTAAAAGGCCATGTGGAAAACCGTTCTGGGATTGTTTCCATAAAATATGCAGTGGATTTTATGCTTCAGGCGGTATGTGATCGGTGTCTTACGGACATTTCCCGTCAGGAGCATATGGAATTCTCACATATTCTGGTTTTTTCCCTAAACCGTGAGGATGACGGCGAGTTTATAGTAATACCAGACGGCCAGCTTGATTTGGCAGAGCTGACAGCCTCTGATATTCTCCTGGAGCTTCCCACCGCGATGGTATGTGACCAAGGCTGTAAAGGGTTGTGCCCAATCTGCGGTAAAAACCGGAATTTAGAAAGCTGTAACTGCCGGCAGGAGAAATCCGGCAGAGGCTTGGAAATTCTGCGGGATTTACTGGATGATTAAATGTATTTTTTCAATTTATGAAGATTAGAGAGATATAAGGAGGCGTTTTAAAATGGCAGTACCAAAGAGAAAAACTTCAAAAGCACGTAAAAATAAAAGACGTTCCAACGTTTGGAAGTTACAGGCTCCTGCATTAGCAAAATGTTCCCATTGCGGAGCTTTTAAAGCACCCCATCGTGTCTGCGGCAATTGCGGTTACTATAACGACAAAGAAATTATTAAGATGGAAGCCTAAGTGCTCAATCTGCGGAGATGGGTTCATCCATTTCCGCTTTTTTTATGCAGCCGGCCTTGCTTGTATTTTTTATGGGGGCTTTGGCATAATAAACCTGTTAAGGAGGCCCGTCATGCCCGTATTGATTGCTCATGTGATACCCCGTTCTCCTGGAGGACGGGCCGGAATACAAGCAGGAGATACTTTATTATCCATCAATGGCCATGAAATTACAGATGTACTGGATTACCGGTTTTATATGACGAGCTCCCATTTACAGCTTGCCTTGATGCGGAGTGGAAAAGCCTTTTCCAAAGAGATACGCAAAGAGGAATATGATGATCTGGGGCTGGAATTTGAAACATACCTTATGGACAAGCAGATTTCCTGCAAAAATAAATGTATTTTTTGCTTTGTGGATCAAATGCCTCCTGGTATGCGGGAATCTCTATATTTTAAAGATGATGACAGCCGTTTATCTTTTCTGTTTGGGAATTATATCACTTTAACCAATTTATCGGAAAAAGATATAGACCGGATTATCCAGATGCGGATTTCACCAGTCAATATTTCTGTCCATACCACCGATCCGGAATTACGGGTGCGTATGATGAAAAATCCGGCAGCCGCATCCAGCCTGAAATATTTGGAACGGCTCGTCCAGGCCGGAATCCATGTCAATGCCCAGTTGGTACTGGTACCAGGATGGAATGACGGTACCGCGTTAGAAAAAACCCTGCAAGATCTGGGGAAATTAGGCCCTAATCTTCAAAGTATTGCTTGTGTCCCCGTAGGCTTAACCCGCTACCGGGAAGGGCTGCCAGAGTTAAAGCCTTTTGACCGGCAGGGGGCTTTGGATACCATTGCAATAATCCACCGATTTGCGGAAAAAATGTTGAAGGAACGGGGTAACCGTATCGCCCGTCCCGCTGACGAATTTTTCCTGAAAGCAGGGATAGAGCCTCCTGCTTCTGAGTATTACGGGGACTTTGACCAGTTGGAAGACGGACTGGGTTTATTTTCCATGGTGCGGGATGATTTCCTTGCCGCATTGGAAGATGACCAGGACAGCCGCGCACAAGGAATACAGTCCATTGTAACAGGAATGGCTGCATACCCTCTCATCTCCCGGCTGGCAGAACAGGCAATGGAAAAACATCCTTCCCTTAAAATCCATGTTTATCCGGTACGCAATACCTTTTTTGGGGAACAAATTACCGTTGCGGGGCTGGTCACAGCCCAGGATATCCTCCATCAGCTTGCCGGAGCAGAATTAGGGGAACGGCTTCTGTTTCCTTCTGTCATGCTGCGGTGGGAAGGGGACCGGTTTTTAGACAATATGACTGTTGCTGATCTTTCCCATGCCTTAGGCGTGCCTATGCTTCCCGTAGCCAATGACGGATGGGAGCTTTATGAAGCCATGCTTCACCGGGATATGGGGAATCCAACATAGAAATAGAAAAAAACAGGCCGGAAACGGTTCCGGCAAGGCAAAGAAAGAAGGGAATTTATGGGCAAACCGCTGATCGCGATTGTGGGCCGCCCAAATGTAGGGAAATCCACTTTATTTAATAAATTAGCTGGGAAGCGGGTAGCCATTGTACAGGATACCCCTGGGGTAACGCGGGATCGGATTTATTATCCCTGTGAATGGCGGGGCCATTCAGTGATGCTGGCCGATACAGGCGGGATAGAGCCTTATTCAGATGATATGATTTTATCCCAAATGCGCCGTCAGGCCCAGCTTGCCATTGAAGCGGCAGATGTGATTGTTTTTGTGGCAGATTTGCAGACCGGTGTAACAGCAACGGATCAGGATGTAGCAGTTATGCTGCAAAAAAGCGGTAAACCGGTTATATTATGCGTCAATAAATGCGACAGGTTAGGTTCACCGCCGCCGGAATTTTATGAATTTTATAATTTGGGCTTAGGCGATCCCATTGCCGTTTCTTCTGTCCACGGACATGGGACAGGGGATTTATTAGATGCCTGTTATGAACATTTGGATTTTACGGCTTATGAGGAAGAAGATGACGGTTTTGTCCGGGTTGCCGTTATTGGAAAGCCGAATGTAGGAAAAAGCTCTTTGATCAACCGGATTCTTGGGGAAGAACGCATGATTGTATCAGATATGGCAGGTACAACCCGGGATGCTTCAGATTCCCCCGTAGAAAACCAGCATGGGAAGTATATTTTTATTGATACGGCAGGCATCCGACGGAAATCCAAGGTTGATGAAGAAATCGAAAAATACAGTGTCTTACGGGCTTATATGGCAGTAGACCGGAGTCAGGTTTGTGTCATTATGATTGATGCAACCCAGGGCTTTACAGAGCAGGACAGCAAAGTGGCCGGTTATGCCCATGAACAGGGAAAAGGCTGTATCATTGTGGTCAATAAGTGGGATGCAGTGGAAAAAGACAGCCATACCATGCAGGCTTACCGGAAAGAATTGGAAAATGGATTTTCTTTTATGTCATATGTGCCATTTTTATTTCTTTCGGCTAAGACAGGCCAGAGGGTAGATAATTTATTCCCTTTGATCAACTATGTAAACGATCAAAATGCTATGCGGATTTCTACCGGGCGGCTCAATGATTTATTGGCAAATGCTACCGCAAGGGTACAGCCTCCCACAGACAAAGGAAAAAGGCTGCGGATTTATTATTGTACCCAGGCTTCTACCCGGCCTCCTGCTTTTGTATTTTTCTGCAATGATAAAGAATTGTTCCATTTTTCTTACCAGCGGTATTTGGAAAACCAAATCCGCGAAACTTTTGGTTTGGAAGGGACGCCGGTACGGATTATTCCCCGGGAACGGGGCGAAAAATAGATTAGGAGGGATTGTCGTTGTTTGAAGGTAAATTTTTTTTAGCGGCAGCCCTTACCGCTGTCTTATCCTATTTGATTGGCAGCGTTAGCTTTGCAATTATTGTGTCCCGTCTGGGTGCTCAGGAAGACGTCAGGAATTATGGAAGCGGTAATGCAGGGATGACCAACATCCTCCGCAATTACGGCAAAAAAATGGCGGCCTTTACCGCCGTTGGGGATTTTGGAAAAGCATTAGTTGCCGTAGCCTTAGGGCGCCTCATATTCCGGATGCTTGGGGTGGAAGCTTTGGACGGAGGCTATATTGCCGGATTATTTGCGCTGTTAGGCCACCTGTTCCCGGTTTATTTCGGGTTCCGGGGGGGGAAAGGCGTATTAACCAGCTTGGGGGTTATGCTGATGCTGAATCCTCTGGTATTTATCCTCTGTATGATCCCTTTGCTGCCCATTGTATTCCTGACTAAAATTGTTTCTTTAACTGTTTGTATCGGCTACATAGTTTTTCCCATTGTAACTTTGATTATAGATACTTTTGTCCGGCATTTGCCTTCTCACGCACGGCTGTTTGATTTCTTTTTTGTATTATGTTTGGCTTTTTTAGGCATGGTCATGCACCGGGCCAATATTGTGCGCCTGCTGCATGGGACAGAATATAAATTTGGTCAAAAAAAACCCGATGAGCCGGGTGAAGGAGGTCATTAAAAATGGCGAAAGTTTGGATTATGGGCGCAGGCGGCTTTGGAGTAGCCTTAGCAGTCATGTGCGCCAATAATGGGCATCAGGTTACGGCTTATTCCCCTTTCCAGGAAGAAATTGAAACCTTACAGCGGGACAGGGAACATAAAAAATTACTGCCTGGGGTGCCTTTGCCGGATAACATATCCCTCACCTGGGAACTGCCGGAGCAGATTGAGGCAGATTTGGTTATTCTGGCAACGCCATCTTTCGCTGTCAGCACGTCCAGCCAGGCCCTTTCCGGAAAGCTGGATCGGAATACAATTGTGTCCTGTGTTGCAAAAGGATTCCATAAAGATACCTTGGAAACCATGACAGAAATCATTGCAAAAGAGCTTCCAGCCAACCCCATTGTAGCTATTTCCGGCCCTTCCCATGCGGAAGAAGTGGGGCGGGGTGTGCCTACTACCGTGGTAGCAGCTTCCCGGAACCGGAAGGCTGCTGAACTGATTCAGGATACCCTTATGTGCCCTACCTTGCGGATTTATGTGAATGACGACATAACCGGGGTGGAATTAGGCGGCGCCTTAAAAAATGTCATTGCTTTGGCCGTAGGCGTGGCCCATGGATTAAATATCGGCGATAATGCAGTTGCGGCGTTAATGACCCGGGGCATTACGGAAATCGCCCGTTTAGGCGTTGCCATGGGAGCAAAATCAGAAACCTTTGCAGGGCTGTCCGGTATTGGGGATTTGATTGTTACCTGTACCAGTATGCATTCCCGAAATCACCGGGCCGGTATTTTGATCGGGCAGGGGAAAAGCGCAAAAGAAGCTGTTGCAGCTATCGGCATGACCGTGGAAGGCTATACCGCAACAGAATGCGCCTATAAACTGGCACAAAAGTATAATGTAGAAATGCCCATTACAGAACAGGTTTACCAAGTCCTGTATCACGATAAAAAACCGCAGGATGCGATTCACGACTTGATGGAGCGCCCAAAACGCCATGAGTCGGAATATATCTGGTTGTTGAACCGTTAATAAAATAAAACCCGGTTTGGAGGCAGTAGCTCAAGCCTCCAAACCGGGTTTTTATAAGAGATAGGAATGAGAAAAAATGAAAAAGACCTATTATAGAATAGCTTTTTTCTGTGGCGTTTTCATCAAGAAAATATGGTTATTTTGTAAAATTTTTTAGGATTTCCGGCTCCATTGCACTCCTTGAGGGGTATCTTTTAATAAAATCCCCTGGGCAGCTAACTGATCACGGATTTCATCGGCTAATTTAAAATTTTTCTCTTTTCGGGCCTGCTGGCGTTTTTCAATTAACGCTTCAATTTCACTGTCCAGGGTCTGGCCTTTCCGGTTATAAAGCAGCCCTAATACATTGCACAATTCATCAAATTTTGCCGCGCCATATTCTAAAGCTTCTTTGGAGCGGGGCTGGGTTGTAAAAGTGTTGATCCCACGGGCTAAATCAAATAAAGCTGCGATTCCGTCTGCTGTATTTAAGTCGTCGTCCATTACTTCTATAAATTTAGCGACCTGCTGATCTACCATTTCCCGGAAAGCGGCTTCCCCTTCGGTTGGTTCGGAAGCAGCATTTTTCATTTGGAAATCTAAGTTGTCCCGGCAGGTATGAAGCCGCTCCAAAGCTGCTTTGCACTGTTCTATCACTTCTAAGCTGTAATTGATGGGGTTCCGGTAATGGGCCTGCAGCATCATAAATTTAATGGGTTCATATCCAAATTTTTCTGCCACATCCCGTACCGTAAAGAAATTCCCTTCGGATTTGCTCATTTTGCGGTTATCTACATTGATATAGCCATTGTGGAGCCAGTACCGGACATATTCTGTCCCGTTGCAGCATTCACTTTGTGCGATTTCATTTTCATGATGGGGGAAAATCAAATCCTGTCCGCCGCAGTGAATATCAATGGTTTTTCCTAAATGGCGCAGGTTCATTGCACTGCATTCAATATGCCAGCCTGGACGGCCCTCTCCCCAGGGGGAAGGCCAGCTGGGTTCGCCAGGCTTCGCCGCTTTCCAAAGGACAAAATCTAAGGGCTCTTCTTTTGCTTCGCTTACATCAATACGGGCGCCGGCTTCTAATTCATCCAAAGGCTGGTGGGACAGCTTCCCATAGCCGGGAAATTTACGGGTGCGGAAATAGACACTGCCTTCCCGGTCGTAGGCATACCCTTTGTCTACCAGAGCTTTCACCATGTCTAAAATCGTATCAATATTTTCTGTGGCCTTCGGATGGATATTGGCCGGCCGGATTCCTAAGCCTTCCGTATCGGTCAGATATTCCCCGATGTAACGTTCGGCAACTTCTTTTACCGTGATGCCTTCTTCATTGGCCTTTTTGATCAGCTTATCATCAATATCTGTAAAATTCTGCACGAAGGTGACATCATATCCCCGGTATTCCAGATAACGGCGCAGGGTGTCAAAAACACAGATAGGACGGGCATTCCCAATGTGGATAAAATTATAAACCGTTGGCCCGCAGGCATACATTTTTACTTTGCCTGCTTCTAAAGGGACAAATTCTTCTTTCCGGCGTGTCAGGGTATTCAGTAATTTCATGATTCCATCTTCTTTCTCTTTTGATGCACTGTTAGGCTTCAACCTTATTTTCTTTTTCTTCTTTTTCTTTCTCTAAGGCCATGATCCGGTTGGTTAAACGGTTCATTTCAATTTCCAAACGGCAGAGCTGCTGGGAAACCGGGTCCGGTGTGTGGATATGATCTAAACCCTCCGGTTTTCTTCCGGCAATCCGTACAACCCGGGCCGGTACGCCTACGGCCGTAGAATTGGCAGGCAGGGGCGATAAGACAACGGCATTTGCGGCAATTTTTGCCCCGTCTTCTACCCGGAAGGGCCCTAAAATTTTAGCGCCGCATCCCACTGTAACATTTTTCCCCAAAGTCGGGTGGCGTTTTCCTTTATCTTTTCCGGTTCCCCCTAAGGTTACACCCTGGTAAATGGTACAGCCATCCCCGACTTCGGCGGTTTCACCAATAACAACCCCCATGCCGTGATCAATTAAAACCCCCCGTCCGATTTTCGCTCCGGGATGGATTTCAATGCCTGTCATGAAACGGGCTATCTGGCTCACCAGGCGGGCCGATAAAAAAGCCCCCCTCTGGTAAAGCCAGTATGCTGGCCGGTGCATAATAATTGCATGGAGGCCGCTGGAAACCAGTAACGTTTCTAAACTGCTTCTGGCAGCAGGGTCCCTTTCCCGTACCGCATCAATATCCTGCTTTAGCTCCTTTAAAAACATATGAACAGCTCCCTTCCAATATATCCTGGATAATCTGTATAAAAAACGCCCTCATCTGGCCTGCTGGCCAAATGAAGGCGGGCAATGCCGCGGTTCCACTTCCATTTATCACTTTTTACAGGGCTGACACCCCTTCCCCTTTAACGCAGGGCATACGTGCTGTCATACACGCAGAAAAATTCCTGCTTTCCGGCAGCCTGTTCCCGGGCGCACTTCCCTGGTGATCCTGTCGGGCATACTTACAGCCGATGGTATGCCTTCTCTGTTACAGGTTTCATTCAGATACTTTACCCGATCTATACATTTCCTGTTGGTTCAGTTTTGAATATAGTAAAGCATACCATATCCCTACACATTATGCAAGAAAAAATTTTTTGTGACAGATTGGGCAGGATAAAAAGCAGGATTGCCTTTCCATGGAAAACCTGTTACAATATTTTTAAAATAATACCACACTGGAAAGGGATGCTTCCCCAATGCTTGATATTTGTTTGCCTGGTACAGGAGGCATGCTGCCCCTGGAAAACCGCTGGCTCACCTGCTGCTGGATGGAATACCAGGGGAATGCCCTGCTGATTGACTGCGGGGAAGGGACACAGTTAGCCCTGAAAAAAGCAGGCTGCAAGTTAAGCCGTTTGAATACTTTACTGCTGACCCACTACCATGCCGATCATGTAGCGGGACTGCCGGGTTTATTGCTGACATTGGGCAATACCGGGAAAACTACCCCCTTGGCCATTATAGGGCCGGAAGGGCTGAGAACGGTAGTATCCGCATTAACGGTGATTGCGCCGGTCCTGCCCTATCCCATAGAATTATATGAAGCCAAACGGGGCGAACAAGGTACATTGGAACGGGATGGAATGACGGTTTCATTTCTGCCCCTGCGCCATTCGATTTTATGCCTGGGATACCGGGTGGAAATCAAACGGAAACCAATTTTTAATCCGGAAAAGGCCCAGGCATTGGGCATCCCCAAAACCCTTTATAAATTTCTCCATAGAGGGGAACCGGTTTCCTATGAGGGGAAAACCTTTGATCCGGATATGGTATTGGACGGGCCAAGGAAAGCCTTGCGTGTCACTTATTTTACCGATACCCAGCCGGTGAAGACAATGAAGGAATTTGCCCGGAATTCCGACTTGTTAATCAGCGAGGGCATGTATGGGGATGATGCCGAACGGGGGAAAATGGAGGCCAAAGGCCATATGATTTTTTCAGACAGTGCGAAGCTGGCCCGGGATGCCTGCGCGGAAAAATTATGGCTGACCCATTACAGCCCTGCCATGCCCGATCCCATGCCTTACCTGCAATATGCCAGGAATATCTTTCCCAATGCAGAAGCTGCAAAAGATGGACAAAAATTAGTACTATAAAAAATATAGGAATTGACATTTTGCCCATGATGGATTATCATAAGTAATAGACTGAAGCCTAGGTTTTGGGCAGTCGTTGGGGTATGCCGCGGGACGGACCCCCTCAAAAAGGAGTATGATCGCAATGGCAGACGACATGGAAATGTACGGACCGGATCTTATCACATTACTGGATGATGATGGGAACGAGCATGAATTTGAGGTGGCAAGCGTCCTGGAAGATGGCGATGCCCGTTATGTGGCGTTAGTAGCCTCTTATGACGACCCGGAGGAAGTAATTGAGGATGACGGAGAGCTGTTAATTTTAAAGGCTGTTGAAGAAAACGGGGAAGAATTTTTGGATTCTATCGAAGATGAGGAAGAATTTAACAGAATTAGCAGCATATTTGTGGAACGCCTAAAAGATGAATTTGATTTCGTAGATGGGGAAGACTCTTAATAAAGGGCTTCACCCATAACAGAAAAAATCCCCCCTGCTGTATGCGACAGCCCCGCTTCATATGCTCCGATAACTGTATTTAGGGAGCTTTCGCTTCCCGTTGGGATTGCAGACCTCCCGCCTTTGGGCGGACGAAGGGAGCGTGAAACTCGGGAGCGGGCGTACCCACCTTAGTCTTAAGACGGGGTTTACAGCAGCGGGTAGCATCGGTATGGCGGGGGATTCTTAAGCAAAATACAGGCGGAGAGCGCTGGCGCACCGTCCTATCGGGACAGGATACCAGGCTCCCCGCCTGTTCCATCATTTTTAGAATCGGTATTTGCCGCCCGGCAGCCGTGAATGAAGCTGCTTATAGCTGTACCAGTTCACCTGGCCCAAAGATCATGGTGTTTTCTGTTTCCCACTGGCCTCCCAAAAGGGATTCCAATAAGGAAAAATTGCAGGGGGCTTCTAAATAATCCCATTGCTGCAGCTGGGCAATGGTACGGGCTTTTAAAGATTTATCAGGCAGATCCATTTGGGTATCTGTTAAATAGCAGAGGGCCTGGCAGTCCGCCTGGGGGCTGCAAAAAAATTCCTGATGTGTACCCGGCAGGAACCAGCATAAACTGCCGTCATAGAAAGAAAATAAATGACGGTAAGCATCATCACTGCCTAATAACAAAGCAACAACATTATGTACGTTTGGCACGATCAGGGGAATGTCGCCATTCTGCCAGCCGTCTTCCGAAAGCAGATCCATGCCATCCAAAAGCAGGAGGGCATCCGGGCCGAAAGCGTTCTGTGAAGCAGTACGCAGCTGGCGGCGGGCTTCGGAAGGGATGCTGCTGAGGAGGACTGTGGAGGTTTCGTGGGGGGATAAAGCGGATAAAGGGGTTAAAATGGGGGCAAGGGCGGCATTGGCAAACAGGGAAAGTCTCATGGTTTTTCACGTCCTATCTTAACTTTTTTATGGGTGGGCAAGCTGTCGCCGCCCGCGTCCCAAAGCGGAGGGTTCAGCCTTCTATATCAAAAGTTTAGACTATTTCCGTCTTTGTTTCAATGCAAAGAATTTGGTAAAATTATTTCCGGCCCGGGAAGGGAAAAGAGAGGTTTTTTATGCAGCCACAGGAAAACAGCCAGCAAGCCGTTCAAAAGGCACTTTTAATAGGCTTGGATACCGGAGAATATGATGCCCAGGCTTCCCTGGCAGAGCTGGAAACATTAGCAGTTTCCGCCGGGGCTGAAGTAGAAGGCGTTTTATTGCAGCGCCGCCCTGCTCCGGAAGCCGCCACTGTTATTGGCCAGGGCAAGCTGGAAGAAGCGGCGGAGTTTTGTAAAGTACAGGAGATCGACTTGGCTGTTTTTGACTGCGAACTTTCCCCGGCACAAATGCGTAATATTGAACGGGTGCTCCATACCGCTGTCATTGACCGGACAGCACTGATTTTAGATATATTTGCCCGCCGGGCTGTCACTGCGGAAGGCAAGCTTCAGGTAGAGCTTGCCCAGCTTCAATACCGGCTGCCCAGATTGTCCGGCATCGGCACAGCGCTTTCCCGTTTAGGGGGAGGCATTGGCACCAGAGGCCCCGGGGAAACCCAGTTGGAAACGGACCGCCGCCATATCCACCGGCGGATCGCTGCTTTGAAAAAGGAACTGGGGCAGTTGGAAAAAAGAAGGGCTTTGCACCGGCAGCGCCGCCAAAAAGAAGGCGTTATTTCCATTGCCATTGTAGGCTATACCAATGTGGGGAAAAGCACCCTGTTAAATGCTTTAACAGGGGCCGGGGTACTGGCAGAAAACCGGCTGTTTGCCACACTGGACCCCACTTCCCGGGGGCTGGAGCTGCCGGACGGGCGAAATGTTATGCTGATTGACACGGTAGGCTTTGTGCGCAGGCTGCCCCATCACTTAGTAGAAGCTTTCCACTCCACCTTGGAAGAAGCCGTGGAAGCAGATTTAATCTGGTGTGTTTGTGACGCTTCCTCAGAAGAAGCCGAAGCCCAGGCTGCCGTAGCCAAAAAGCTGCTGGCAGAGCTGGAAGCCCGGGCGCCTGTTTTAATTGTACTGAATAAATGTGATACCGCGTTGCCTGCACCGGGCAGCTTCTTTGGGGAGCATACAGTCAATATTTCTGCCAGAACCGGGGAAGGCTTAGAAAGCCTGCTCCGGAAAACCACAGAAATGTTAGAGCCTGCCCACCAGCGGATGCAGTTATATCTGCCTTATGGAAAGGAAAGGCTGCTGGCGGAAATCCGTCAGGAAGGCCGGATTTATCATATGGACTATGAGCCGGAGGGGATGCGCATAGATGCTTTGGTAGAAAAGCGCCTTATCCCAAAAGCGGCGCCTTATGACGCCAGGGGGCAGTCTTTATCATAATCATAAATTCGTTTCTGAAAGCCAGCAATTTGGAAAGGGGGCCGCTGTAAGCGGGAGGGAATGAAGGCCATGAGACAAAATAAGAAGGGTATGATTGAAAAAAGCACATCCTATATGACAGCCGTACCAAAAAATTTTGAAGATATTATGGACCCGGATATGGTATTGGCAAGATTGGATAATGCCCAAGATTTTGATTTTGAAGTCCTGGATATCAGCTATGAGGAGGATGCGGAAAATCCTGTGGTTACAGTAGCCTACCATGGGGAAACGTATACAGTAGATATATTTGCAGAAGAACTGGAAATCGACAGTTTATATGCGGTGAACCACCGCTTTACAGAAGCCAATTTCCAGGCAATCCAGGAAGCTCCTGCCGGATTAACCACTGCTTTGGAATTTGGGCCGGAACCCCAGGAATCTTTCCATCTCCAGCTAAAACTCCTGCAATGCCTGACGCCGGATATGGTGGGGATTATAGACTTTTGCAGCGAACGCCTGTTAAGCTCCATTTGGGCAAGGATGACGGCAGAATCTGTGACGCCGCCTTCTCCCGCATATCTCTATACCATCCAGGCAGTACAAGGGGAAGAACAGGATGTTTGGCTTCATACCCACGGCCTGAACCGGTGCGGCCTCATTGAACTGGAGGTATTAGGCAGTGATGAGGCCCATTACAACGCACATACCTCTATTTTAAATGCAATGGCAAGCCAGGCAGTCTGCCGGGGAACCCTGCCGGATGAAGGGGAACCGGATTATATTGCGGCACTGCCGGAAGGTGGTATACTGGTAACAACCTGGGTAGATTGGGAAACCGCAATCCAATGGTATGATGAAGGGATTGTAGGCGGTATGCCAGATCGTCTGGAGGATCATAATCAGGATACGGGAATTGTTTTTGCCTATCCTGCCAAAAAAGATTATCAGGAAAAACGGTTTGTTCCCCTGTCGGAAATTCCGGAAAGCTGGATGGAAAATCCTTTGTTTCTGGTGACCAATGAGGAAACCCAGCGGATGAGTGATTTAGCCCAGGAACGGATCGATTTTCTGCGGGCAGGATTAAATATGCCGGACTGCCGGGTTTTGGTGAAGGTGGGATTGGATGTGGACCCGGACCGCCGGGATGAAGCGGGTACCAGTACAGAACATATCTGGTTCCGGCTGGAAAAGCTGGATGAAAAATTTTTATATGGGGAACTGACCCAGGAACCTTACTATATTAAAAAAATGTATAAAGGATTTAAAGCAAAAATTCCTGTACGTGCCATGACAGATTGGTCTATTGACTTAGGAGGGACAGTTGTTACACCGGACAGTGCTTATCTCATGGTATGGGAATGACAGCCTGAAGGAATCTGAAAAGATTGTTAAAAACAGGATGCAAACCTGTTTCAATAAAATGCAGGCTTATAAGGAGTTGGTGAAAATGCAAGAAATCAACATCCAGCGGGTTATGTCAAACTTGGAAGAAATTTATCAGTGCGGGAAAAAAGAAAATGGCGAGTGTGACCGGTTAGCTTTTTCTCCTGAAGACGTAAAAGGACGAAAAACATTTATTTCCTATTTTGAGGCAATGGGTATCCATCCAAAAATGGATGCTGCCGGCAATATCATTGCCAGGATTGAGGGAACCGATCCCAGTCTGGCTTGTATTGCCATGGGTTCCCACTTGGATACTGTGCCCAATGGCGGGAAATATGATGGTGTACTTGGCTGTGTAGGGGCATTGGAAGTTTGCCGGGTATTGAAGGAATCCGGTGAAACACTCCGCCATCCTTTGGAAGTGATTGTATTTACCGACGAAGAAGGCGCCCGCTTTGGCAGCAGCATGGTGGGCAGCAGCTCTATTTGTGGTTTATCCGGAGAATTTCATGAGGATGATGTGGATTTATTCGGCCTCCGCAGAGAAGAAGTCTTTCAGGCTTATGGTATCCATACAGCATTTTTAAAAGATGCTGAAAGACCGGCAGATTCTATCCGCAGCTTCCTGGAGCTTCATGTGGAACAGGGTATTTCCCTTTACCGGGAAGGGAAATCAGTAGGGATTGTATCTTCTATTGCAGGCGTTACCCGTTATGAAGTGACTTTGGAAGGACAGGCAAACCATGCAGGAAGCACGTTGATGGGTGACCGGAAGGATGCCCTGGTAGCAGCCGCTGATTTTATCCGCCAGGTACCGGATATTGTCGCTCAATGGGGTGAAAAATATACAGTTGCTACCGTAGGCGCTATCCGTGTTGAACCAGGGGCTGTAAATGTAGTGCCGGGAAAATGTATCTTTAGTTTGGAAATCCGGGATCAGGATGATGCAGTTATGACCCGTATTTTTGAAAAATTAAAGGGGTGCCTGGAAGAAATTGCTGCCAGGGGGAATTACCAGTTGGGCTTCCGTCAGGTTTCTTATCATGCTCCCGCACCCATGGCAGAAGAAGTGAAAAATGCCATCCGGAAAGCCTGTGAAAAAGAAGGCTGTCCTGGAATTGAATTGCCCAGCGGGGCTTTCCATGATTCTTTGCTGATGACGGCCAGATTCCCTACCGGGATGATCTTTATCCCCAGTGTGGATGGGATCAGCCATTCTCCAAAAGAATTTTCCAGAGAGGAAGATATTGAAAAAGGCTGTAAGGTCCTTTTGAAAACCGTATTGGAATTAGACCGTTCTTTGGATTGATTTTTCTGCTTACTGTAAAAAAGGCCGCGTTCTGCGGCCTTTTTTATAATGAGCTATAAACATTTTCCCAGGTAGCCGTACCGTTTCCGGTATTTGAAAAACATGGCCCCAGATAAAACAAGTGCCATCCATTCTGCTGCTGGGGTTGCCAGCCAAATCCCATTGATCCCGAAAAAGCGGGCAGGATCAGCATGGTAATTAGCATAAATACAAAGGAACGGGAGAAGGCAAGGATAGCTGAAATAATTCCATTGGACAGCGCAGTAAACATACCGCTGGCAAAAATATTGAAGCCGATAAAAACCAGGGCGAAGGAGCAAATCCGGTTTCCGGTTACAGCAAGCTCATATACCGGATTATCCGGACGGGCAAAGACAGATACCAAAGGCTTTGTAGCAATCAAAGAAAATGCTAATGTAATCAGGGAAATAACAGCAATGACTTTCAGGCTGGTAGTTACAAGCTTTTTTAATTTATCATGATTTTTTTCCCCGTAATAATAGCTGATCATAGGCGCTACCCCATAAGAATAGCCAGTATACAGCGAGCTTGCAAACATTAAAACATACATAATAATGGTAACGGCAGCTACCCCATTTTCGCCTACATAGTGAAGCATGGTCCAGTTAAACATGAGGGTAATAATGCCGGTTACAAAAGTTGTTGCCATTTCAGAACATCCATTAGTAGCTGCATTTATAAGAACCTGAAAACGGAAAACAGGCTTTGTAAAATGCAGCAGGTTTTTCTTCTGGCTGAAAACAACGAGTCCAACTGCGGTGGTTACAGAATATCCCAGACCGGTTGCAATGGCTGCGCCGCCGATCCCCATATCAAAAATGGCAATGAAAATATAGTCAAGAGCAATATTTAAAATGCCGCCTGCGATTGAACAAATAAAAGATAAAGATGCTTTTTCGGAGGCAATCATATAAAGGGTAAAATTATTCATAAGAAGAATTGGAATCGTAAATAATACTATAAATGAGCAAATCTGAAAAATGACAAAAAAGAGGGCATAGCCTCAAGTGTTATAATGGAAGCACGACC
>RAZJ01000070.1 GCA_003612625.1 bacterium 1XD42-1
TGTGCCCTTCCTCACCGGCCTTCACCGCTGCCGGTCTGCTTTCGTCAATTCCTGAATTTGCTCATTTATAGCTAATTAAATTTAAAGTGAGTATAATCCCCATAAATTTCTATTGCACCATTTGTTACAGTTATAATTATTTTATCATTAGGCTCTAGCATTTCATAGAAACAGTCCGTAGGAAAAAGCTCAAATAGCTTATTTTCTTCATTTGAATTATTATAAGGAAAAATATGGTATTCGCCCTTAGTATCTTCTTCAATTCCTTTTATAGTGAGATTAGCAGTTCCTTTTCCGATTCTTGTAACTTCATATGTTTCTCCCGCACAAATCTCTTTCGATTCTACAAGTGGTTGATCCAGAATTTTTATAACTCCTTCACCTTCTAAACTTAAAATAATTTCACCATCGGTAATGGTCATAAAAAGTTGCTCCCATTTTGTAAGAGGAAAATATCCGCCTCGCGGATTCATCGTCATATTCCGAAACAACTCTCCATCCTGTCCTCCTCTTTTTCCAATTATCGTATAATCTGCAATAGCAGGTTCGTTTGAGCGATAATATAATCTTATATCTTCTTCTTCATTAGTATAAATTTTAACAGTCTGTCCGCTTCTAATAAGTGTTTCCTCATCATTTATTTGCAAATTATTCAATGTAGTTTGAGAAGAACTCAATGTTTTTGCAGAAGATGTATTAGTACTACTTGATGAAGATTGTATCTGTGATGAAGTTGGAAATGGATCAGATTGTTTTGGACTATCTTTGATAATTCCATCCCCGAATAGAAATTCTAGTAATGCAATTATAATACCAGCTATAGTACAAACTATAGTAATAACCGCTCCGATCATTTTTGTTTTTTTGGTTTCCTCTTTTGAAGTAGAAATATTGTTAGAAATATTGTTAGTTATATGTACCGCAGTCTGATTACCTGTTCCTTCTTTTTTAGGAGAAGAAATATTGTTATTGATTTCATTGTTTATATACATCGGAGCCTGATTATTTGCGGCTTTAGAAGGTTTCTGACGTTCTTTACTCATAAACGTATGCTCCCTATATTAAATTTTGTCTTATCTCAAAATATTATCCAAAACCATAAATAAAATATTTAAGTAAAAATTATTTATGTAAATAGTCTATAAAAAAGATCTAACTATCCGTATTTTAAAATAGAAAGTAAAAGATTAAATAAAAGGGAGAGCTAATTCAACATCGGCTCTCCCCCTAAAGTATACCCTAGATATAAATCTTAAACGCTTTTTTACCATAATCCCGGGCATAATGTTTAACTCCGTTTTTATCGGTAAAAGAAGCACGAAGGATATACCTTCCTTTCTTTTTCATAAGAAAATACCTGTCCTTTCCGGCCCAGAATTTTCCTCTTGATTTTAAACCATAAATATGATATAATATAGTAGCTGATTTATGGATCGAGAGTTGGGTGTAACTTGGCCTGAGATCCCATTCTATGGAAACGATAGCTGTGGAAGAGCTATCGTTTTCGACTTATTGTACTCAATTGATATGCAGCAGCTTGTGGTGATACTCCACATTCTTTTGAAATTTCTTCTATTGTCATATCTTGAATTAAATGAGCAGGTATTAGCAATTCTCCAGCAAAACACTTAGCTTGCCATTCGGGATCACAGTAGATAGGGATATCGTGCTCAAAACTTCTATACAATTTTAGTCCATTATATTTTAATAGTAAAACATGACCGATTTCATGAACTATGGTCATTCTATCTCGACCTACTCCATTACAAGCTCCTTCATATACACTTTCTTTTATACGTATACAATTTTCTTCTAAGTCAAATTCAGCGTGGATATTAAATGGAAGATCACTATCACTCACAACGATATAACAAAAATCTTTATCTCCAATAAAAGACGGAAGAATCTCTAAAAACCTTACAACTGGGAACATTAACACTGTATTACATTTTAAAATACTACGAATAAAATATGTATATTTTCGAATTTGCATTCGTGACAAAGGTTCAGTTGCATAAGTCATTTTATCCCCCCATATCATTTTTTTACGATCTGCCTTTAAACATATTTAAAATAACTTGTGCCTCTTCATCTGAAAGATCGCCAAAGTTTCGTGCAAAAATAAGGGCAGCATTTCTTTGCTTAGAACCAGCGTTAATGAGATTTATTTTGGTGGAGGTTACAGCTAAAGCCGCTTCCTCTTTTAGAGCTTGTGTTTCAGACTGGTCAAGATCGTACCATTGTGAGATATTGTCAATCCAGCCATCAGGAATGTTTCTTTTCCCTATCTCCACTGCGGATAAAAAGGACGAAGTTACCCCTAACTTATCAGCCATATTTTTTAATATTTCTCCATGGTCAATACGAATTTTTCTAAGATGTTTCCCAAGTTCAGTAATCATGCGGTTTGCTCCTCCTTTCCTTCCATTTCATTTTCTATAGTTTATCATATTTAAGTCCATCTGTCAACTGATTTTTGTTGAAATATTAAACTGAAAAATGTAATTTATCCGTTAGATATAGATATCAATGAAAGGTGCTTATAGATATTTTTACCTTAAATAAGAAATATAATTATAATCACTATATAATGAATCCTAGTTTCTAAAAGCACAATACTCCCAATTTTTCCATTTTATAGTAACCACAGTTAAAAAAGAGTACATGTTGGGCTCTGCCCAAACCCGTCAGGGCTTTGCCTTGGACCTACTGTCCTTTGAAGAGGGAGACCCTAAACTTTATTATATTTTTCAACTGCGGTTACTATAAAATTAAATCTTGCAAAATGAAATAGCCCTTGAAACACTTTACCATTTAGGTATCGTCTGTTTTAAGGGCTTATTTTTATTATATATAAGTAAAATATTACATTTATATACTATTTAAAAATTAACAATATATTCATCAAAAATTTATGTATTTTTTCTCTTTAATTATCGACATTATTGAAGTATTCTTATAGAATACTATTAAAGCGCCCTCAAATTTATAATTTTAGGGATTTATAGCATATAAATCTTATAATAAAATATAATTGAAACATTTTATTGTGATAATGTGAGTATAATATAGTATTTCCTAATATTCTAGTAGAATGGGGAGATATAAATGTTATATCGCATAAAAGGTAGATATTATTGGATTGAACAAAGGAGAAAAGAAATGGGAATAGTGTTAAGCCTTCAATTAACTACATTTTGTAATTATAAAATAGAACCTAGTCCTAAAAATATATCTTTGCTAATGGAAAAAATTAATTCATTAAATATCAAAGAGTTTCTTCCTAACGTTACAACTGGTCAGACTATAGATTTAGTCGAAGGAAAAGTAGAGTCAGTTTCTAATCTTGGATTTGTGACTGTAGATAAAAGCGGTCAGATAATGTGTCAAGATGATCGCATTGACTGTATTTTTAAATTTACCCCAGATACTCAAGGCGATTTTGAAGAAAATATTAAAAATCTAAAAGCGATTTTAAAATGCATATTACAACAAGAAAGTAGAACAACATCTAATCGTCTGGCATTTAATGTTAATTTGTTGAGTGATCCATATGTTGGAGATTTACAAAATACGAGTTTTGGACACAATATAGTATCCACTCTAAACTTCTATAAAGAGAAGAAATTAAAAGAGTGGTCATCAAGAGAAAATGTATGGCACTCAATAAAAATTGCTAATATAGATGAAATGTTAAATGTAATTACAGAGCTTAGTATGGTTACAAGCAATTCAGGAGAAGAAAAAAGATTACTTTGTCATATGGATATAAACACGATCCCCGAAAATGTAGGATATCGTTTCGGATACGAAAGTATAGATGAATTTGTTGACGAAACAAAAAAAATTATAACGGATATAAAAACTAATTTTGAGGAGTTGAGCAGAGACGTTAAAGACTAATGTTTGTTTTTTTTATAGAAATGAAACAGAATTAAAAGAAAAAAACTCCTCATCATCTTCTCCTAATGCAGCAATTATTATACCTTATAGCAAAAAATTATTAGATGAACAAACTGAAACTCCTTTTATTTTAAAGGGAGAAACACCAAAATTAAAAGATGAAAAAATTTCATATATTGACAAATTGATGGTAGAAGAAAAAGTTCAGTTTGAACAGATTAAATTGGATAATTTGATGAAGGAACTTACTCCAAAATTGATTACAGAGTTGAAATATCTTCCGTTAGATGATTCAGAAATAACTAACGCAGAAAAACTGGCATTAGATATTGAGAAAAGTTATTCAGTGCGTGTGCTAGGTGAAGTATTACAAAATATTTATATTCAATATAATGATTATTGCAATATGCTGATTGGCATTTGTAAAATTATTGGACGGTTTGAATTGAAAGAGGTTATGCCTTGGGGGCCAACGATGTTAATGGGGTTATTAGCGCATAAAAGTGAAGCGGTTAAAGAATACGCTGTTTCAGTTGTCGAGAATTGGTCGGATGTAGAGTTGCTTCCCGTATTAAGAAATTTAGATTGTTCTTCACGTTGGTTAAAAGAGTATATTGATGATGTTGTAAAATACTTAGAGGAGTGTTATGGTTTATATAAGAAAATTGTCTAAAAAATCAAATTTATTTAAAATTAGAGATGCTACATTGAGTAGTAAGATTGAGGCAGATGTACTAAAACAAGAACTTGGAACAACTGGAAATACGTTATCTTTTTGGAAAGGTGAAGATATTACAGATTTAAAGAATCCAATGAAAGCAATTTTATTATCTACTACATCTATAGAAACTTCTCAATTTATAGTAATAGACGATGAAATCCTAGATAAATACGGAATTGAAAGAGACTATAAGGAAGGAATAACGGGTTATAAAGGTTATAAAAATTTGCATGTAAATTTATGCAATTTAGACTATGAAAAAATAGGTATAATCCTAAATATTATTAAAGAAATTTCCGAAGATAAGTCACATATACCAGAGTTAAAAAGAGAGGATGTTAAAAAATATATAATTGAAGTAAAACGTGATGGTCTATTAGATGAAGAAAATATAAGACCAGAATTGAAAGCTGCAATTGATAGATATTGCCCTTTAACTAATTAAAGAGCATGGCGTTAGCATAATGGAGATTGGGAATTTTAGATAAAATATGAAGTTTGTATGGCTTTATTTTGGCTCTAAAATTTTGGCTGGCGCAAATACCGGAGTGATTTTGGAGAAATCCAGAAAATAATTTTGTTAGAAATTAAAAAAGTTAGGACAAGTCATCCGGCGAGGACTGCTAATAAAGCGCTTGTCGTGGGAAACTTGTAATTTATCCTGTGAAAAGCAATAACCTTTAAACCAATATCATAGAATAAATTCCTCTGAACCATAATTAAATGACTTCAGCATCACAGCCATTCAAGAGAAGATGAAAAGCAAAATTCCAGAAATTTACAATGATATGATACAACAGCAAGAGAAAACCAATCTGAAATAGCAAAAGGAAAGCCATGATAGAGTGATTCTATCACGGTTTTCCTTATACCTTGTTTGTCTGTGGACTTTGGGTAAAAGGTGGAAGTGCCACCGATTTGCCACCCTTTTATAACTACTATAAGAAGTTCACAACGGCTCATATCTTGAAATTAAGGATAAATTGCTTCTTTTCACAGTTTAAAACGGATTAAAGCATTTTTAAAATTGAACTTTTGAAATACACAGCATGTGGAGACTATTGTGTTGCTACAAAGAGAAAACTCGTAGAAATCCTGCGTTTCCAACACTTTGCCCGCCATGTGGTGTTCGACGCCGAGGGCGACAAACTCCGCAATAAGCGCATTGAGGACTATATCACGGTTTCGGTCGTCATTGATATGGAGTGTGGGAACACAAAAACTGAATAGCGTATGGACAGGCAAACGCCGCAGATTTTGAAAAAGTCTGCGGCGTTTTTTCATGTCCAGACACCGAAAGGAGCGGAAAGCCATGCCAGTATTCCGCGTGGAGAGGAACAAGGGCTACACGGTCATGTCCAACTACCACCTGCGGGACAAGTCCCTGTCCCTGAAAGCCAAGGGCCTGCTGTCGCAGATACTTAGCCTCCCGGAAGATTGGGACTATACCCTGTCCGGCCTGTGCTACATCAACCGGGAGAGCAAGGACGCTATTCGTTCCGCTGTCAACGAATTGGAGCGGGCCGGGTACATCGAACGCCACCAGACCACGGACGAGGGCGGCAAGTTCAGCAGCAACGAGTACATCATCCACGAACAGCCTGTTTCTTTTCCGCCGTCGTTGGATAAACCGTCGTCGGAAAACCCGACAACGGGAAAACCGACGTCGGAAAATCCAACGCAATTAAATAAAGATAGAGTAACTAAAGACCAAGCTATTACTGACCCATCAATTACCCATTCCTTTCCCTCCCTTTCACCCCCTCCCGCTGGGGCGGCTGCTGCGGCTTCGCCGCCGGAAAGGAAAAGAACGGAAGCGGCCACGCAGAGCGCCGTTGAGATTTACCGGGAGCTTATCAAGGAGAATATCAAGTACGACCACCTCCTGCGCCACTCCAAGATCGACCGGGAGGAATTGGATGGCATCGTGGAATTGCTGGTGGAAACCGTCTGCACGGCCCGCAAGACTATCCGCGTCGCCGGTGACGACTACCCCGCCGAGCTGGTAAAGGCCAAGCTGCTGAAACTGAACAGCGGCCATATTGAGTTCGTCATGGACTGTATGCGGGAGAATACCACGAAAATCCGCAACATCAAGAAATACCTGCTGGCGGTGCTGTTCAACGCCCCCAGCACGATGGGAAGCTACTACACCGCCCTCGTCGCCCACGATATGGCGGAGGGCAAAATCTGACAAAGGAGGCCCGACTATGAAACAGGGCGCATTGATCTTCGACGAGCGGACAGATCGCTACGACATCCGCTTTGACCTGGCCGACTACTACGGCGGCTTGCACTGTGGACAGTGCTTCGACGTGATGGTGGGTGGGCGCTGGAAGCCCACCCGCATTGAGTACGCCGCCGACTGGTATCTGGTGGGCATCCGGGCCGACGATCTGAACGGTTTGCGGGTGCGTATCTGATGCGGATTTACCTGCGGCGGCTGGTAGTGCCGCCTTAGTTTTTACCCCTGACTTCTGGCAAAGGAGGTATGACGCTTGCAGGAGGAAGTCACTCAAAGGTTGAGGCTGCATTGACGGAGGGAACGATGCCGACAGATTCTCATAGTATCGTAATTTCACGCTCGATTGTAGATTCTTATGAAGATATGGGAGTTGGTTCAACGGTCGAAATATCTTTCAGAGAGGGGCAGTCATCCGTTCCTGTTATTATATCAGGACTATTTGGAGCAGGCACATATACCGGGCATGGTAAATTACTTATTGATGGGGCTGTTGCATTTGCACCACAGGATTTGTTCCGTGAACTACACCCTGAAATTACCTCTTTTGACTATTCATGGAGTATTGTAAGTGATCCGAAGAAAGCGGACTATGTGGAAAGTGAATTAAAAAATATTGTAGCAAGCCATAGCAACCTTGCTTTAGACGAAGTGAGTACGCTGATTGAAGTTAAAAAGGCGGAAGATAGGGCAGCATTTGGGAGTATGGAGGTACTTTCATGGCTGGTATTCCTTTTTGGTGTTATCAATCTTATCAATACGACACTCTCTAACCAGATGTCCAGAAAGCAGGAAAACAGTGTTTTGCGTTCCATTGGCCTAACACAAAAACAGCTATGTAAAATGAACATCTGCGAGGGCCTGTGCTATGCGCTCTTTGCAACATTGGCGACGCTGATCGTTGGGCTTTCAGCTTCCATATTTGCTTGCAGAAAAATGAGTATTGCTATTTTTGCCGGAAAGGTAGTGCCCTACAAATTCCCGGTTTTGGAAATGGGTCTGTTCATTCTGGTATTGTTCGGAATGGAGCTGATCTTGTCTGTTTGGACAATCCGCAGACAGAAAAAACAATCCCTGATTGAACAAATGCGGGCGATGGAATAGGAACAAATTGTGGAATAAGGAGGTGGCAGGCTATGACATGGCCTTTTGAAAATGATACCAGTGGCATAGTAAAGCGCATATCAAACCGCAGTATATCAGCAAATCGAAAAAGAAATATCTTTATTGTTTTGACGATTGCACTTGCCAGCGCATTGCTGTCTGCTATTGTCCTCTATGGCTTTGGGGTTATGCAGGAAACGCAGAAACGCAACCAAAAAACAGCGCAGATTATGTATCATGCGATTTCTGAACAACAGGGACAGGAACTATACAAGCAGGAAGAAATTGCGTGGGTCGGGGAATTTTTTAACGCATTTTCTGAACAGGTAAACCATTCAACCGTGAATTTTACTTATGCAAATGCAGATATGCTGACATCCCAGAGTATGCCCTATTCGGGAGATTTACCAGCTTCGGAGGATGAAATTGTAGTACAGGAATCCTTTTTGGATAG
>RAZJ01000071.1 GCA_003612625.1 bacterium 1XD42-1
GGTCGTGCTTCCATTATAACACTTGAGGCTATGCCCTCTTTTTTGTCATTTTTCAGATTTGCTCATTTATAGTTTTGGTATTTTACCAAAAGCTCCCCTATTACAATCCGCAGTTTGAACAGGGCAAGCCCTATAAGAAAATCTCCCGGGAGGGGAGCAACAGCCCCAACTATGGAAAATTCCTGCGTTCCAGCAGCGGGTCGGAGGACGGCCTGCGCTTTCCCGGAAACCTGCTTGCCTTTTCCTCGGTACAGCGCACCGTCCATCCCACGCAGAAACCCGTGGAGCTGTGCGAGTATTTCATCAAGACCTACACCCGGCCCGGGGAGGTGGTGGCGGACATCTGCGCCGGGAGCGGCACTACCGCTGTTGCCGCCCTCAACACGGGCCGCCGTTTTGTATGCTTTGAAACAGCCCCGGCCTTTTATGCCGCCGCCAGCGAGCGCATCCATACCGCCCGGGTGTCGGTGGAGTCCGGGGAGAAAGGAGTGTAACTATCGGAGACTATTCTATCATTTATGCCGATCCCCCCTGGCAGTACCAGCGGAGTAAAGTCCAGGGGGCGGCACAGAACCATTACCCCACAATGGGGATCGATGAGCTTTGTGCGCTCCCGGTGGCGGATCTGGCCGCCAGGGACAGCGCACTTTTTTTGTGGGCCACTTTCCCCCAGCTCCCGGAGGCCCTGCGGCTTATTAAGGCGTGGGGCTTCCAGTATAAGTCCGTGGCCTTTGTCTGGCTGAAAAAGAATAAAAAGGCGGACAGTTGGTTTTACGGGCTGGGCTTTTGGACGAGGGGAAACGCCGAGGTCTGCCTGCTGGCCACAAGGGGCCATCCCAGACGGCAGGCGGCAAATATCCATCAGTTTATCATTTCCCCCATTGAGGCCCACAGCAAAAAGCCGGACGAGGCCCGGGAAAAGATTGTGGCCCTTATGGGCGACCTGCCCCGGGTGGAGCTTTTTGCCAGACAGTCCCCGCCCGGCTGGGAGGTGTGGGGAAATGAAGTGGCAAGCACCGTCCCGGACTTTGGGACAAAGTGTCCCGAAGATACCGGGGCCGGAAAGGAGGTCAAGCAGTGCCTTATGTAAATGTCCCCAACGATTTATCCAAAATCAAAACCAAAATGGCCTTTAACCTTACCAAACGCCAGCTTGTCTGCTTCGGCTGTGCGGCGGCAGTGGGCATCCCGTCCTACCTGTTCGCCCGCGGTTCCATCGGCAACACCGGGGCCATGTTCGCCATGCTGGTGATCATGCTCCCCGCCTTTCTGCTGGCCATGTATGAGAAAGACGGGCTTCCGGCGGAAAAAGTGGTAAAAAACATCATCCGGGCCCGGTTTACCCGTCCCGGGATAAGGCCCTATCAGACACAAAACATTTACGCCCCGTTTACCGGGCGGGGCCCTGTGAGAAAGGAGGATGCGATTGCAGACCACAAAACAAAGACAGCGGCGCAGGGCCGCCAAGGGCAGAAAGCGGGCGGCCCTGTCCGCCCAGCAGTCAATCCCTTATACGGTGATGCACCCGGACGGGGTGTGCAGGCTCCCCGGCGGGCTTTACACAAAAACCGTGGAATATGAGGACATCAATTATTCCGTGGCAAGCACCGAGGATCAAACGGCGATTTTTGGCGGCTGGAGCTCATTCCTCAATTACTTTGACAGCTCCCTGCCGTTCCAGCTTTCTTTCATTAACCGCCGTTCCCATTCCCGGAGCCGCTACCGGGTGAATATCCCCCAGGGGGATGACGATTTCAACAGCATCCGGGAGGAATATACCGGGATGCTGAAAAACCAGATCGCCAAAAGCAACAACGGCATTGAACGCTCCAAATATATCACTTTTGGCATCCCCGCCGAGGGGATTGCCGAGGCCCGGCCCCGGCTGGAGCGGGTGGAGGCTGATGTGATGGGGAATTTTAAGCGGCTGGGCGTTCCCTCCGAGCCGATGGACGGACGGGCAAGGCTGGCCTTACTCCACAGCCAGATGCACCCGGGCAACCGGGAGCCGTTTTGCTTTTCGTGGAAAGATATTCCGCAGACCGGGCTGGGGACAAAGGACTTTATCGCCCCGGACAGCTTTGACTTCCGCCAGTCCCGCTCATTCCGGGTGGGCCGGTATTGGGGAGCCGTGTCCTACTTGCAGATTTTAGCGTCCGAGCTCTCGGACAAACTGCTGGCGGAAATTTTAGAGCTGGATGCGGAAATGACCGTGACCCTCCATATCCAGACCGTGGATCAGCTAAAGGCCATCAAAACCATTAAGGGAAAACTTTCCGATATTGGGAAAATGAAAGTGGAGGAACAGCGGAAAGCCGTCCGCTCCGGGTACGATCCCAACATCCTGCCGCCCGACCTTATTACCTTTTCCAAGGATGCGGCGGAGCTCCTTGCCGATCTCCAGTCCCGCAACGAGCGGATGTTTCTTCTCACTTTCACCGTGGTAAACCTTGCCCCTACCCGCCAGCGGCTGGAAAACGATGTGTTTACCGTGGGCGGCATCGCACAGAAATACAACTGCGCCTTAAAGCGGCTGGACTGGCAACAGGAGCAGGGCTTTATGTCCTCCCTTGCTCTGGGCTGTAATGAGGTGGAAATTAAACGGGGCATGACTACCAGCTCCACGGCGATTTTTATTCCCTTTATGACAAGGGAGCTTCGGATGGACGGGCAGGCCCTCTACTACGGCATGAACGCCCTTTCCCACAATGTCATTATGGCCGACCGGAAAAAATTAAAATCGGCCAACGGGATGTACCTTGGTTCAACTGGCAGTGGCAAAAGTTTTGCCGCTAAAAGAGAGCTCTTAAATGTATTTCTTGTTACCCATGACCGCATTATCATTGTTGACCCGATGGGCGAATATGCCCCGCTGGTGCGGCGGCTGGGCGGACAGGTGATCGAGATTGCCCCGGACAGCCCCCACCACTTAAACCCGATGGATGTGGAGCTTAACATGACCGCCGGGGAGAGCCCGCTTTCCATGAAAGCGGATTTTCTTTTGTCCCTGTGCGAGCTGGTGGTGGGAGGCCGTGACGGGCTCCAGCCCATTGAGAAAACCGTCATTGACCGCTGTGTGCGGCTGGTGTACCGGGAGCAGGCGCTGGGGATCGAAAATACCAAAACCCCGCTGTTACAGGATTTATACGAGGAACTTCTCAGACAGCCGGAGCCCGAGGCCCGGCGGGTAGCGACGGCCCTTGAGCTCTACTGCACAGGCTCCCTCAATCTGTTTAACCATCCCACCAATGTAAAAACCGATAACCGGGTGGTGTGCATTGTCTTAAAAAATATGGGGGAAAACCTCAGAAAGATTGCCATGCACATCACAAACGAGTTTGTCTCCCAGGCGGTGGATACCAATTTCCGGGAAGGCGTGGCGACCTGGTGCTACTTTGACGAGTTCCATGTCCTGCTCCGTGACCCGCTGACCGCCAGCTACTTTGTGGCCGTCTGGAAAATGCTGAGAAAGAAAGGCTGTGTGCCCAGCGCACTTACGCAGAATGTGAAAGATCTTTTGGCCAGCCGGGAGATTGAGAACATTTTAGACAACACCGACTTTATGATCCTGCTGTCACAGGCCCAGAGCGACCGGGCGATACTGGCAAAACAGCTTGGCATTTCCGAGCACCAGCTTTCTTATATCACCCACTCTAATTCCGGCGAGAGCCTGTTGTTCTATGGGAATGTGACCATCCCCTTTGTTGACCGTTTCCCCAAAGGTGAGATTTACAACCTGCTCACCACCCGCCCGGAGGATATGAACAATGAAACGAAAACCGAATAAACCACGCCCGGAGCCCTGGGCGCAAACAGGCCGCACTGACCCCGGGGGCGGGCCCGGTGAGGCGGGAACTTCGGGACAAAGTGTCCCGAAGTCTCCCAAGTCCAAATTCCGGCAGAAAAGCCAGCAGGAACAGGCGGCGGCATCCAAGCTCCGCATGGAAAAGCAAGGCAGAAAGGTAGAAAAGGCAAAGGAAAAGCTGGCAAAACAAAAGCCGCCGAAAAAGCCCGGCCCGGTAAAGCGTGCAGGCCGGGTGGCCAGCGGCTCTGTTCATGGTTTTGTACATGGAAAAATTTTCGAGGTGGAGCAGGAAAATGTGGGCACCGAGGGGGCCCACCGCTCCGAACTTGTTGGCGAGTCCGTACTGCGGCATGGCTCCCGGTTTGTAAAAAGGAAAATCCGGGAGCACCCGGCCAGGGCGGTACAAAAGGCCGAGGCCCGGTATGTCAAACGGACGGCGGACTATCACTTCTACACCGCCGCCCAGGAGCACCCGGAGCTATCCAAAAACTTTTTCGCCCAGTACTGGCAGAAACAGCGCAACCGAAAGCAGTACCAAAAGCGGGCAAAGGAGGCCGCCAAACAGGGGGCAAAGGCCGCCGGGAAAACCGCCGCCGCCACGGAAAAGCTGGCGGTAAAGGCGGCGGGCTTTGTGAAACGCCATCCCGCTGGCTCCGTCATCGCCCTTGCCTGCATCCTGCTGGTCTTTCTGGTGCAGTCCTGCTCGTCCTCGCTGGTAACGATTGGAAACGCCGGGGCCGGGGCTTTAGGGGCCACCACCTACCCGTCCGAGGATGGGGATATGCTGGGGGCCGAGGCCGCCTATACAGGGCTGGAGGCAGAACTTAAAAACTATCTTGATACCTACGAAAGCACCCATGACTATGACGAGTACCACTTCGATCTGGACGGGATAGAGCATGACCCCTATGTGCTGATCTCCATCCTGTCGGCTCTCCACGAGGGGCAATGGACGCTTTCACAGGCGGCAGGCACCCTGCAGACGCTCTTTGACCGCCAGTACATTCTCACCGAGGAAGTGGTGGTGGAGGTGCGCTACCGCACCGAAACCCGGACGGACAGCGAGGGCAACGATTACGAGGTGGAAATTCCCTACAACTATTATATCTGCTATGTAACGCTGGAAAACAAAAACCTGTCCCATCTGCCTGTGTATTTTATGAGCGAGGAGCAGATGTCCCGGTACGCCATCTATATGTCTACTGTGGGAAACAGGCCCGACCTGTTCCCGGACTCCCCCTATGTGGACAGATACATTACCAACCCGCCCCAGGGCTACGAAGTTCCGGGGGAATATCTGGACGATGAAACTTTCGCCGCCATGCTCTCGGAGGCGCAGAAGTACATCGGCTACCCCTATGTGTGGGGCGGGAGCTCCCCGGCCACATCCTTTGACTGCTCCGGCTATTTATCGTGGGTTATCAACCATTCCGGCTGGAATGTGGGCCGCCAGACTGCCCAGGGGCTCTATAACCTGTGTACCCCGGTAAGCTCCCCCAGGCCCGGCGACCTTGTGTTTTTCAAAGGCACCTATAACACATCGGGCGTGAGCCACTGTGGGATTTATGTAGGGGACGGGCGGATGCTCCACTGTGGAGATCCCATCGGATACGCAAACCTAAATACAAACTACTGGCAGTCTCATCTATACGCCTATGGGCGTCTACCGTGATTGGAGGTATTCTATGGCAACAACCAAAAGTATGAAAATCCAGGCCGAGATTGATAAGGTCAAGGCCAAAATCGCCGACCAGCAGGCACGGCTCAAGGAGCTGGAGAAAAACAAGCTGGAGGCGGAAAACAGCGAGATTGTGGACATCGTGCGGGGTATGAGCATCCCACTTGAGGAGCTCCCCCTGTTGTTTGAAAAGCTGAAAAGCGGCGGGGCTTTGGGACAAAGTGTCCCGAAGTCCGAGCCTGCGGAAAAGGAGGAAAACTGAATATGAAACGATTTCGAGTCTTAACAGCGGCGCTCTTTGCCGCTGTTCTTTTATGCGGGTTTAGCGCCACCGCCTATGCCGGGGGCGGCGAGGAATTTATGGACGGCACAGGCGGCTATGACCCCGATCCCCCTGTGGCGGAGGAGCCCGAGCCGGAGCCGAACCCGTTTACCCCGGAGGGCACCGGGACGGTGGTAGACAATGCCACGGACGGGGACGGCAAGGAATTTTTCACCATCACCACGCCCAACGAGAACATTTTTTATCTGGTGATTGACCGCCAGCGGAGCGGCGAAAATGTGTATTTCCTCAATGCCGTTACTGAGGCCGACCTTATGGCACTGGCTGAGATCATCGAGGAGCCGCCCGCTCCCCAGCCGGAGCCGGAGCCAGAACCTGCCCCAGCCCCGGAGCCGGAACCCGAACCCGAAAAGAAAAGTAATTCCGGGATGCTCCTGCTGGTGCTGGGCCTTGCGCTGATCGGCGGCGGAGCTGGCTGGTATTTTAAGGTTTACCGCCCGAAACAGGAAAAGGCCGCCGGGCCCGTGGAGGGCTATGACGAGGAACTGGAGGACTATGACGATCCCGGGGACGATCTGCCCCCGTGGAATGAAGAGGATGAATACACGGAGGACGATGAATGAATTTTACAAACAACCCTTTTGAAAAAATGATGAAAGAAAAGCCCCGCCCCAAAGCCCCGGCTGAGAGAAAACCGCCCCGGGGCTCGGCCTGCTGTGGCTGTTCCTACTGGCGGGGCGTTGGATGCGTGGCCTGCTACAAAGAGCTTTTGAGGGCCCCGGCTGGCGGGAGGTGATGCGATGGCCCGTGAGCTGACCCGGGAAGAAAAGGCGGCGATCCGTTCCCTTGTGGCAAAGTGGTGTGCCAACTATGACCGGGAATATGGATGCCTGCCTTTAGACTGTGAGTGCTATATGCTGGGGAAATGCTGGACGGGGGCCCTGTGCCGCTACTTCCGGGAGGCCGTCCTCCCCCTCAATCCTGTATTGGAGGCCGCCCTCACCACCCAGGGGCCAAGGCCGGATTTTAAGATATGCCCGGTATGCGGCGGGGCTGTTGCCCAGGACAGGCGGCAGGCGTACTGCTCGGAGGCGTGCGCCTTAAAAGCCCACCGCCGCCAACAGCGGGAATATATGCGGAAAAAACGGGGCCGGACTGTTGACAATTAGGCCCTTAAAAACCCGCTTGTATCAAGGCTCTTACAGGCTGTTTCCGGGGCGGGCCGTATCTTTCTATGGCCTGCCCCGGATTGGCCCTAATGCTGTCAACATCTTTATGGCGGAGCTTCGGGACACTTTGTCCCAAAGTCCCCGCTTTCTGGAAGGAGGTATTATGGACAAAAATCAAGGCTATTCCATTTTGAAGGCTGTAATGCTGGAAAACGGCAGGGGCTTTGCTCTGGGCGAACATCCCACGGCCCCATCCCCCTATGTCACATGGGCCTGTTACGATGATAAGAACGGCCAGCGGCAGTATGAATGGGGACATTACGGCAACGATCTGGCCGCTATGGAACAGGACTTTTCAGACCGGGTGCAGGACTACCGGCGGCTTTACCATGTGGAGATCGTGCAGACCGAGGCCCCGGGCCTTTACAAGTATTACTCTACCCAGCGGCCTGTGGACATCGGGACATACCCCAAGCCGCCCCATAACGCTCCGGATGAGATCGTCAACTACGATCAGCGTATCCCTGTGGAGGGCGGCGCATTTCTGGCGTGGGGGCATCTGACCTATACAAAGCCGCTGACCGAAAGGCAGACGGCAGATTACGAGCTGCGGCCCGCCCCCGGCAATCCCGACAGGCCCCGTCCGATTGCCCAGCAGATGAAGGAGGCCGCAAAACTGGCCGGGACTGACCGGGGCGATCCCGTCCACAAGAAAAAAGCCCCCGCCCGGGAGGAGCGATGACAAAGAAACGCCGCCGCCCCATCCATCTCCATGTGATGGTGTCGGAGGAGGAGCAGGCCCTTATCCAAGAACGCATGGACGAGGTGGGCATCCGCAACATGGGGGCCTATATGCGGAAAATGGCCCTCAACGGCTATGTGCTCCATGTTGACCTCTCGCCCGTCCGGGAGCTGGTATCGCTCCAGCGTCGGTGCTCCAACAACCTAAACCAAGTGGCGATCCAGGCGAATACCTACGGCGGGATATATCCTGAGGAGATCGCCAGCCTGCAACGGGACTATGCGGCCCTGTGGGAGCCGCTGGCCGATCTGTTAAAAAAGCTGGCCGCCGTGGTGGAGCTTTAGCCTTTCCGGGGAGTGGCGTGTGCCGCTCCCCGGTTTTTCATCTTGAAATATCAGAAAAAGGCGAATATAATTAGGTAGTGTTCACATAAGTTGGATTGTGATATAATTAAAGAATGGAAATAAAGAAAGAGCAATACGAGCAAATCAAAGAGTGCTTTCCCAAACAGCGGAAACCAGCCAAAATCAGCAACCTGGACGTATTGAATGCAGTGCTATACGTAGTGGAAAATGGGTGCAAATGGAGGAGCTTGCCCAAAGAATACGGAGATTGGCACGTGATCTATGTTCGGATAAACCGCTGGGCGAAAAAGGGCGT
>RAZJ01000072.1 GCA_003612625.1 bacterium 1XD42-1
ACGCCCTTTTTCGCCCAGCGGTTTATCCGAACATAGATCACGTGCCAATCTCCGTATTCTTTGGGCAAGCTCCTCCATTTGCACCCATTTTCCACTACGTATAGCACTGCATTCAATACGTCCAGGTTGCTGATTTTGGCTGGTTTCCGCTGTTTGGGAAAGCACTCTTTGATTTGCTCGTATTGCTCTTTCTTTATTTCCATTCTTTAATTATATCACAATCCAACTTATGTGAACACTACCTAGATACAATTCCCTGCAATGCGGCATATCCAGTGGTCTGTGGCGCGAATAGTGCCAAAAGTACAGTCCCAACCCCAGTGAAAAGAGTCAATGTACCGCAGACTATTGCTGTTATTTTGTTTATTTTCATATTAACATCTCCGTAAAGTGTTTTTTCTTTATGCTTGAACAGTTGACACATCGATTTTGCCAGCCATGAGCTCTGGGAGCATACTATCTCGTAAAGCGATCAAAGATCGATTTTGCTCTTCCAAAAGTTGTTGTTGGGTAAAAACAGGTATGCAAAATGCATTAAATTCAGCAAGAGTTTTAGCATCTGGAATAACCGCTGGCACAGATTTCATTGTACCTCCAGATACCTCTTTAAAGGTAGAGCCGGAAGCCATTCCTTCAATAATGGAAAGGTTGTTCTTCAAAAAATAGTAAACATAAGCTGTCCCGATTTCTTGCTTTGGAACAACAGACTTAAATCCCTGATTTGTTGTGACCTCACCAGCCGCTATTGCTATATATCCGATAGGCGCACGGGATGAAAATAAGACAGTTCCTTCCGGCATAATGGTTGCACTGCTATTTTTCAATCCCAATTCGGTAATATCAGTTTCTCCATGCGTTATGAACTTTGACTTATTGACCGAAAGATCTTTGGGTGTAATCCATGCAATCCCGTGGTCAGTATAATATTCTGATTTTGCTTTTGAGGGAGTACTACCTCCAATGACAGTTCCGAGATCGCAGATTGTTCCTGTTTGCCATTCAGGACAAGCATTATCTATGAATAGCTCTTGAAAAAGAGACTGGGCTTGCTGCTCCAAATTCAAATTTATCTTCTGGTTCAGTTCAATTTTACTATCCAGCAAGCTCAGAATGTGTGATATTTTTCGCTGTAAATCTAATTTAGGTAGATAAAAAGTATAGTTACGCATGGTCTTCAAGGAAATATGCTTTATCGTTGAACCCGTAGACATCAAGTCAATATAGTTTTTGAAATGTGGACTTTGGAGTTGATAATAAATATAGTCAACATCGACATCTGCACAAACTGTTATAAAACAAGCCCCCTTACCGAGTACGCACTTTTCTCCCCGATAGCGAGCAATATTACCTATTGTACCATCAATCGAATACAATATAGTGCGTTTAGTAAGCGGAACTCCATATTTGCGAAATTCCTCATAGGTCGTCCGCTTTTCTTTGCCTTTTTCGACAATGCGCCCGTTTTCTAAATTGGTTGCATTTACGAACAGATACTCACCATCTGGATAAAACTTAGGCGCTTTATGTAACCCATCGCTGAGAGCATCGGATATTTGGAGCAAAGAAACCATTTGATTCTCATATTTCATACCCAATCGCCCCCAACTGCTTCCTGATCTCCCCCTCCAGCTCGTGGGACTTTTGGAACAACTCCCCCAGTTCGGAAGTCAGCCGCCCCATCTTCTCCTCGAAGGGTTCCCCATCTTCCTCCTGCTCCTTGATTCCCACATACCGCCCCGGCGTAAGGATATAGTCCTGTTTTGCGATCTCCTGCAAGTCCGCCGCCGCGCAGAACCCCTTGACCTCCTCCAGCGTCCCCGCCGCGAAAGCGTTGTAGGTATCCGCGATCTCCCGGATGTCCCCGTCCGTCAGCTCCCGCAGCTTCCGGCTGACCATCGTCCCCATTTTCCGTGCGTCGATGAACAGCGTTTTCCCCTTCTGTTTCTTGTTTTTCGCCAGGAACCAGAGGGAGACGGGAATCTGTGTGGTATAGAACAGCTGGGGCGGCATAGCCACGATGCAGTCCACCAGATCGGCTTCGATCATATTCCGGCGAATATCCCCCTCGCCCCCGGACTGGGAGGACAGGGAGCCGTTGGCCAGCACCATGCCGATGCGCCCGCCTGGGGCCAGGTGCCAGATCATGTGCTGGAGCCATGCGAAGTTGGCGTTCCCGGCAGGCGGCATCCCGTACTGCCACCGCACGTCCTCCCGCAGCTTGTCCGCGCCCCAGTTGGAGAGGTTGAAGGGCGGATTCGCCATCACAAAATCGGACTTGAGCTGGGGGTGGCAGTCGTCAAAGAAGGTGTCGGCGCTGAACTTCCCCAGGTCCGCGTCAATGCCCCGGATGGCTAGATTCATCTGTGCCAGCTTCCAGGTGGTGGGGTTGGAGTCCTGACCATAGACGGAAATGCGGTTGATGTTCCCGCTGTGGTTCTCAATGAACCGTGCGGACTGGACAAACATGCCGCCGCTGCCGCAGCAGGGGTCGTAGACCCGCCCGTTGAAGGGCTGGAGCACCTCCACCAGCGTTTTGACCACGCATTCCGGCGTGAAGAACTCCCCAGCCAGCTTGCCTTCCTGCTCGGCGAATTTCCGCAGGCAGTATTGGTAGGCGTTCCCCAGAATATCCTTGCTGTTGCCGTGCTCTACCATCTGGAGGTTGGTAAACAGATCGACCACATCCCCCAGCCGCCGCTTGTCCAATTCCGGGCGAGCAAAGTTTTTGGGCAGAATGTCCTTCAGCTTCTTGTTTTCCTTCTCAATGGCGCGCATGGCGTCATCGATTACCTTTCCGATCTCCGGGGTGTGGGCGGCGGCGGCAATGACCTTCCATCGGGCGGATTCGGGTACGAAGAAGATGTTCTCTGACGTATACTCGTCGATGTCCTCCTCAAAGCCGTCGCCCTCGGCTACCAGCTCGTTGTATTTCGCCTCGAAACGGTCGGAGATGTATTTTAAGAAAATCAGGCCAAGTACGACAGACTTATATTCCGATGCGTCCAGATTGCCCCGCAGGACACAGGCCGCGTCCCATATCTGTTTTTCAAAGCCGCTGTTGGTTGTATTCGTCTCAGCCATCCCATTTTCTCCTCTGGTATGATTTGGTGTTTCCATTATACAGTCAAAAGCGACAAAAAGCAACCGAATGTATTGCTACATTGTTCGAGAAGGGAGCGTTTGTTGAAAGAATTTTTCTTGCTATGGGAGCAGAGTGATTCTTATACGTCCTTGCTTTTCGCGCTTCCGGGCATACTCCACCAAATCCCACGCATTGCTGACTGAATGTTTCACATAGGCAATCAGATACTCGCTGTGCTCCACCATGTATCGGTTGGCCCGGATGATAGCGGCCCGCTTAGGCACAGTCTCCATCCCAGGCGGGTAGAATGTGCCATCGAAACCGGGCGGTGTTGGAGTAGGGCGATCATACGGATGATAAGGCAGTAGCAGAGTGAGCGTCACCTCCGGATGGCGCCTTTTTGATGCCTTGACGCATTTTGCCGCCAGTGCATCAAAGCGGCCATATTTGCCTACGACGAACTCTGTCACGCCGTATTCGGTTATGTGGCGTTCAACCACAGCAGAAAATTTATCTAATAGAGTGTCTGGGGCCTCACGGTGTCCAATAAAGAAACAGATTGGCATATTATCCCTCCTAATTAATCTGCGATATATCGCAAATTCATTATAGCATAGATTTTTCATTTGGGATATATCCTACACGATAAATCGCAAATTTGGCTACAATAGAAGCATCATGTGGGAGGGAGTGGTGTAGCGGTGAATGCTAAGACGGCGGTTGCTCGTCGCATCCATGCGCTATGCTTGGAGCGGAATATCGCAATCAACGCCCTTGCCAACCAATGCGGCGTTGCGCCTTCCACGATTTACAGTATGTTGAACACCAAAAGCAAGAATCCGGGAATTGTTTCCATTCAAAAGATTTGTGACGGCCTTGAAATCAGTGTTCGCAAATTTTTCGATGATCCACTATTTGAAAATCTTGAACCCGAGATAAAGTAGCGGGCCAGGAGCATTACCTCTCCTGGCCGCGCTCTTTTTCGTAGCTTTGCTTCGTCTGATGAACCTGCAACTGTTGCAGGTTCTGACGAATAGATACCGGCTCCGCTGTTTCATTCAACATTTCGGCAACATCCATTCGGCTCTGTGCCAGCGTTCCGGAATCAAACTTCTTGCCATAGGCAGCTTGTAACCGCTGTAGAGTTTCGTACTCTTTATCAGGACGGATAGCATGACGGGCGGTATCCAGTTCTATGGTGTCCATATCTGCCGACTGTTGTTGCAACTCAGTATACTGCGCCAGTGCCACTTCCAGTTCATCGGTGTACTTCACCTCCTGCTGGTCCAGCTTTTCCAGAGAGGATTCCATCGAAACGATACGTTTTTTGATTTCCGCCATACCATAATCGTTCACACAATTAAACTGATTGAGCAACAGGGCTTTCTCGCTTTTCAATTCCTCAATATCTTCTGTCAAAGCGGCGATTTTCTGCGCCAAATCCCGATGCCGGAACACCTGGAGTGCTGAGGTAGCTTTTTTCTCATCCAGCAATATCCGGCGCTCCTGAATCTTTATCTTGAACTTTTGGGCTACATCCTCATACCGTTTAATGTCTGGCCGGACGGCTTGAAGCGTATCAGAAAAATGCTTCTTTCCAGCTCCAATATGTAAAAGCTGATACCGGAAGATAATCATTTTCTGGCGTACAGTTTCCATAGCCTCCGCGATAGCGGGGACCGTATTCTTTACTGCATCCATCAGTTTCTTAACCAGCGATTTCAACTCCCGCAGCAGGGCATTGTCCGCCTTGATCTTCCGGTTCAGTTCACAGCGCTCAGAAATGATGCCCTTTTGTTCCAGCGCACGGGCGGCTACTCCCTCATGAATGGTAGGCTGTTCATCCGACCCACGCTCCGCATGGCTACGATGATCAACACGCTCCTGGCTCCCGGCCCGCTCAAGAAATCGGTTGGTCACATTGGCCCATGCCGCCCGCCAGAGGGCAAGCTGATCCTCGCTATTCCAGCGTTCAGAGATAGGATTTTGTCTGCCGTACTTTGTGCTTTTGGGATACTTGGAAATGCGCTCATAACCTTGCGCTTCCGCCTGGGAGGGTGTCATATATACTTTCTTTTTGCCAACTTTGTACGGATACTGCTTCTCCCAGCCCTCGGCCTGTGCCAACTTAAACTCCGCCGCAGTAAAACCCCGTTCCTCACCATCGCGGACGCACAGATACTCCTTCTCCGTCTTATGCTGCCATTTGCCGTCCTTGGTCAGAGGCCGCACGGTCAGCATGATATGAGCGTGCGGATTATGACCATCGGTATCATGGATGCACACGTCGGCGCACATTCCATCCGCCACAAAGTTGGTCTGGATAAAATCAGTCAACAGGGCAATCCACTCGTCTCTGCTCAGTTCAACAGGTAACGCCACCACAAATTCGCGGGCGAGGCGGCTGCCCTTCGTTTTCTCCGCTTCCTCTACGGCGTTCCATAGGATTTCCCGATCTGCCCACTCCGATGGTGCCATATCCGGCAGAAACACTTGTTGCCAAACAAGGCCCTGCTTCCGGGTATAATCGTGCTGTACTCCATCGTAATCGTTGTAAATCCGGGAGCAACTCATATAGGCTGCCGCCGCGACAGCGGAGCGGCCTGTCCCTCGGCTGACAACCTTTGCCTCCAAATGATAAATTGCCAGTTTTTATTACCTCCGTCCTTCGTCTCCCGTCCATCGTCCTGCGTCCCCCGTAACAGCGAAAAGCTGCCGGTGGCAGGTTTTCGCTGGCGTATGGAACAGGGCGGCGCACCGGCCTGTTCCATACGCACCGGGAATGACCGCAGTCATTCCCGGCAGGCCCCCGCAGGGGCCGCAATCCCCCTCGGAGAGCGCACGATGGCCGCAGGCCATACCACCGCCCGCTTGCGGGTGGTGAGTAAGTGCGCCCTTCGGGCCTGGAAAAGCGGAGCGCCCCGGCGAACCGGGACGCTCCTGCTTTGCGTACTTAATTTGTAAGTTCGTGCAGATATGTTTCCAACTCGTTCAAGCTCATGCTTACCGTCTGCGGCAGAGCCTTTTCCAAAACAGCCCCCTCCTGGATTAGCCGCCTTGTTCGGGCTTTGCGCTGCTTCACCCGGTCACGGGCCTGGGCTTCTTCCAAACGGTGTCGGGCCTGGATCAGTTTCTTTTCGTTATCCGTCATATTAGCTCCTTTCTGGCCTTAATTGGCCTTTTGGTACTGGAAAAACCCGATTTTGATACCAGGATTTGGAACGTTGCTATCATAAAGAGCAAAAAATAGCACCAGACACAAATTCCCTGTGCAAATACAAGAAATCTGGTATCTGGTGTTTAGATTTTTGGTACTAATACAATTCATTGTGGTATCAAAACGGCCCTCTGTGGTATCAAAAACTGTCCACAAAATCCAATGCTGTATCATCCGCCTCCTGCTGGTCCTCCTGAATAACTTCCCCAGCGGGAGCGGCCTGTGGCTGAACCCCCTGCAAAAATCGGAGAAGCGTGTCCGCCGTGCTGACAGGAGTAGCTTGATTGAACCCGGCCCGGATGGTTTCCAGCACCCGCAGAAGAAAAGCGTCCTCCTTCTCACGGGTTTCCAGATACGGGTCAGAGGCCAGCCGCCCCCGGCGCTCAAAATAGTCGTTGACGGCGGCAATCACCGCCCTGCTGTAAGAGCGGTGCTGCTTCTTATCCCTATGCTGAAGATATTCCCAGGCCGTCCGGTCCGCCTCCTTCTCCAAATTGAAGCGGATATTGGTGCTGACGATCCGCCCGCTCATACCATGCCGCCCTTCCTGGCGCGGAGATGGGCCAGATATTCATACCCCTTGGCGGTGGCGCAGATGTCCTCGTTGATGACCACCCGGCCAGCGTCAAACTCTCCGAAATTTTTAATCAGACAGCCACCGCCGCCAACCACATACAACTTCATCAGTTCCGGGTCATACTCATGTTCCCGCAGGCGGCGGAAGATACCGCCTACATAATCCCTGGCGGTTGACTGGATCGCGGAAAGGTAGCGTTCACTGATACTCGCGGTCCCATGGCGGAGCACCTGGTCAATGATCGCTTCGTCAGCGGCGGAGCCGTAGAGCTTCAGCAGATTCTCCCGGACAGACAGCATACATTGATGGGTTCCGTATTTCTCGGTGAAGCATTTCTTCTCCTGGGGGCGGCGGTCATTGATATACATGACGTTCATGGTGCCGTTGCCGATGTCGGCCAGCATATTCACCCCTCGGAAGTCTCGCAGATGGTCAGCAGCGGCGGCAAAGCCCTGGGGGAAAATGTCGGCCCCAACAAAGTCAACATGATACTCCGCACCCCGGAAATAAAAGTCTACGCTGTCCTTTTGCAGCAAATACTGCTTAAAAGCGTCCTTCTGCTCACTGACCCAGGTGAGGGGCAGGCCCGCCGCCAGATGGACACGAGCTGAAATCTGCTTGCGGATGTTCAGCTCCCGCCCAATAGCAGCGAGGGTCAGAATGTAGTAGTCACTGTCAGCCATCTTGTCGGCAGTGAATTCCTTGTGTTCCTCTCCAATCAGATAATAGCGGCCTCCATAGATCAACAGGTTGCTCTTGAAAGTCGGTTCCTTGTCGAAGGAGGCCACGCCGGTTTTGAAACAGCAGTTGGCAGTTTTGATGTTGCCATAGCCATGGTCAATGCCGATGATGATCGGCATATTGTGATTCAAAATGTTCATAAAATTCCTTTCTGCTGTATAACAGCAAAGGGCGGTCCGCAGACCGCCCAACCTAAAACATTTCTTCTTGTAACCATTTCCGTTACGGATATGTAAAGTGGGAAAAGTTCCTGTTTTAGATATCCGCAACGCTATGCTGGGTTAATTTGTTACAGATAAATCAAGTGGTCAAAGTTACCACTTGATTTATCTGTAACGCGGCTGCATCTGCGTTACGAATAATCGTAGGGGAATTTATTTCCACTATGTCCAACCGTAACACCTTAAATCGTGTTCCGTTACGATTCGAGCAAGTG
>RAZJ01000073.1 GCA_003612625.1 bacterium 1XD42-1
TGTGCCCTTCCTCACCGGCCTTCACCGCTGCCGGTCTGCTTTCGTCAATTCCTGAATTTGCTCATTTATAGTTTGATTATTATTAACCGTTTTTCCATGGCTTATGGCGGGGAAAAGGCAGTCGCCATATATGCCTGTATCGCCTATATTATATGTATTATATATTTAATTTTGCAGGGTGTCGGAGATGGAAGTCAGCCCTTAATCAGCCAGCATTATGGCAGGAAAAACTTTGATCAGTTAAAAAATATAAGAAAATTAGCCTATGGATTTGCAATACTGTTATCTCTGGTTAGCTGCGTAATCATGTATATGACAAGAGAAAAAATAGGAATATTATTTGGCGCATCCCATGAAGTCAATACTGAGATCGCAAAAATAATACCTGTCTTTTTGGTTTCCGTACCATTTGTTGCTGTCAACCGTATTACTACGGCTGCCTTTTATGCAACAGAGAAAAGTATGTTTTCTTATATTTTAACCTTTATAGAACCCTTCTTTATGTTAGTCCTTATGCTTATTTTGCCGCCTTTGTTCGGCGGGCAGATAATGATCTGGTGGAGCACTGTTTTTGCAAGGATTTTATCTGCTCTTTTAGCTGTCATATTAAAGCAATATGCTGATAAACGGGAATTCTGATAAGACCTAATTTATAACATTTAATAACTGTTATATCTTATCTCCAAAAAGTTCGCAAACCCTTGAAATTGCTAAATTTATAGCATGTGAGTTTGCCCTTAGATTTTCCCTTGTGTTATATCCTTTTCCCTCATGTTACGAACCCTCATAAGGGCAAAAATAAGGGAATGTGTACCGTCCGTTCCTTGCAGACCCCGACCCGGCAAAAATGCCTAATCCTCGGCGCGTCCAACCTCCCCATGCTCCGCTATGAATGGGTGTGGTATAAAAGTCGCTGTACGGGATTTCTCAACGCCCGCCGCGCCCCGCTGAAAAAGACGGAGAACATTCTGGTATTTTACCAAAAGCTCCCCTTATACAACCCGCAGTTTGAACAGGGCAAGCCCTACAAGAAGATTGCATCCCAGCGCGGCCAGAGCCCCAACTATGGAAAGTTCGTCCGCTCCGGGAGCGGCTCGGAGGACGGGCGGCGGTTCCCGGGGAACCTGCTTTCATTCCAGACCGTGGCCCATACCGTCCACCCCACCCAAAAGCCCGTGGAGCTGTGCGAGTACCTTATCAAGACCTACACCGCCCCCGGCGAGGTGGTGGCGGACATCTGCGCGGGCTCCGGCACAACGGCCATCGCCGCGCTGAACACGGGCCGGGAATTTATCTGCTTTGAGACGGCCCCGGCCTTTTACGGCCCGGCCACGGAGCGGATTGAACAGGCGCGGGCGGCAGTGGCCGCTGGCGGAAAGGGGGTGTGACTATCGGTAAATATAACGTGATATACGCCGACCCGCCGTGGCGGTACGCCCAAAAGGGCCTGCAAGGTGCGGCGGAGCGGCACTACCCCACAATGGGGATTGAGGAATTATGCGCGTTGCCCGTGGCGGATTTGGCGGCCCCGGACAGCGTTCTTTTTTTATGGGCCACGTTCCCCCAGCTCCCGGAGGCCCTGCGGCTTATCAAGGCGTGGGGCTTTCAGTATAAGTCCGTGGGCTTTGTCTGGCTGAAAAAGAACAAGAAAGCCGATAGCTGGTTTTACGGGCTGGGCTTTTGGACGCGGGCCAATGCGGAGGTGTGCCTGCTGGCGACCCGTGGGCATCCCCGGCGAAAGGCCCCTAACGTCCACCAGTTCATTATTTCCCCTATTGAGGGCCACAGCAAAAAGCCGGACGAGGCCCGGGAGAAAATCGTGGCCCTTATGGGGGACGTGCCCCGGGTGGAGCTGTTCGCCCGCCAGACGGCCCCCGGCTGGGACGTGTGGGGGAACGAGGTGGAACCTACGGCGGGACTTCGGGACATTTTGTCCCAAAGAAAGGAGGCTTGAAAATGCCCTATGTGAATGTACCCAATGACTTATCCCGAGTCAAAACAAAAATTGCTTTCAATCTGACAAAACGCCAGCTTGTGTGTTTCGGCGGCGCGGCCCTTGTGGGAGTCCCCTCCTACCTGCTGGCCCGGAGCTCGTTTGGGAACACGGCGGCGTTGTTCCTGATGCTGGGCATCATGCTCCCGGCGTTTCTTCTGGCGATGTACGAGAAAGACGGCCTGCCGCTGGAAAAGGTGGTAAAGAACATCATCCGGGCCAAGTACCTGCGGCCCGGCGTGAGGCCCTACAAGACCGGGAACATCTACGCGCCCTTTACCGGGCAGGCGGGAAAGGAGGCAGTGAATGGAAAACCGAAAAAGCAAAAGAAAGAATAAGGCGGCCTTATCCGCCCAGCAGTCCATCCCCTATGTGGCGATGCACCCGGACGGCGTGTGCCAGCTCCCCGGCGGGCTCTACACAAAGACCGTGGAATATGAGGACATCAACTATTCCGTGGCATCCACCGAGGATCAGTCCGCGATATTCAGCGGGTGGAGCTCATTCCTCAACTACTTCGACAGCGCGCTCCCCGTCCAGCTCTCCTTTATCAACCGCCGCTCCCACTCCACCAGCCGCTACCATGTGAACATCCCCGCCCAGGCGGACGATTTTGACAGCATCCGGGGCGAGTTCGTGGGGATGCTGAAACGCCAGATTGCCCGCTCCAACAACGGGATTGAACGCTCCAAATATATCACCTTTGGCGTGCCCGCCGAGGGCATCGCCGCCGCCCGGCCCCGGCTTGACCGGGTGGAGGCGGACGTGATGGGGAACCTCCACCGGCTGGGCGTTCCCTCGTCCCCGCTGGACGGGCGGGAGCGGCTGGCCCTCCTGCATGGGCAGATGCACCCGGGGCGGCGGGAGCCGTTCCGCTTTTCGTGGGCGGATATTTCCAGAACGGGCATGGGCACAAAGGACTTTATCACCCCCAGCGGCGGCTTTGACTTTAGGGGCTCCCGGTTCTTCCGGGTGGGCGGCTTTTGGGGCGCGGCGTCCTATCTTCAGATTTTGGCGTCCGAGCTCTCTGACCGCCTTTTGCGGGAAATTCTGGAGCTGGACGCGGAGCTCACCGTCACCATGCACATCCAGACCGTTGACCAGCTCAAGGCGATAAAGACCATCAAGGGGAAAATCTCGGACATTGACAAGATGAAAGTGGAGGAGCAGAAAAAGGCCGTCCGCGCCGGGTACGACATGGATATACTTCCCCCCGACCTTATCACCTTTTCCAAGGACGCGGCGGAGCTTTTGGGGGATTTGCAGTCAAGAAATGAGCGGATGTTCCTTTTGACGTTCACCGTCATCAACCTCGCCCCCACCCGCCAGCGGCTGGAAAATGACGTGTTCACCGTCTCCGGCATCGCGCAGAAATACAACTGCGCCTTAAAGCGGCTGGACTGGCAGCAGGAGCAGGGCTTTATGTCCTCGCTGGCCCTCGGCTATAACGAGGTGCAGATACAGCGGGGCATGACAACAAGCTCCACAGCGATTTTCATTCCCTTTATGACGAGGGAGCTCCGCATGGGCGGGCAGGCCCTCTACTACGGCATGAACGCCCTTTCCCACAATGTCATCATGGCAGACCGGAAAAAGCTGAAATCCGCCAATGGTATGTACCTCGGCTCCACAGGCTCCGGCAAGAGCTTTGCCGCCAAGCGGGAATTGATAAACGTATTTTTGGCGACCCAAGACCGCATCGTTATCGTTGACCCAATGGGGGAATATTCCCCGCTGGTGCGGCGGCTGGGCGGGCAGGTCATTGAGATTGCCCCGGACAGCCCCCACCATATCAACCCGATGGATATTCAGATGGGGCTTAATGACGAGGACAGCCCCCTTTCCATGAAAGCGGATTTTCTTCTTTCGCTGTGCGAGCTGGTGGTGGGCGGCAAGGACGGACTGCAACCTATCGAAAAGACCGTGATTGACCGCTGTGTGCGGCTGGTGTACCGGGAGCTTGCGCTGGGACTGGAGGGCGCAAAAATGCCTTTGCTCCAAGACTTGTACGAGGAGCTCTTGAAACAGCCGGAGCCGGAGGCAAAGCGCGTGGCAACGGCCCTTGAGCTCTACTGTACGGGCTCCCTCAATCTGTTCAACCACCCGACCAACGTGGACTTGAGTTCCCGGGTGGTGTGCATCGTGTTAAAAGGGCTGGGGGAGAACCTCCGCAAGATTGCGATGCACGTCACCAACGAGTTTGTCACCTCGGCGGTGCATACCAACTACCAGAACGGGGCGGCGACATGGTGCTACTTTGACGAGTTCCACATCCTCCTGCGCGACCCGCTGACCGCCAGCTACTTTGTGGCGGTGTGGAAGATGCTCCGCAAAAAGGGCTGTGTGCCCTCGGCCCTCACGCAGAACGTGAAAGACCTTTTGGCCAGCCGGGAAATCGAGAACATACTGGATAACACCGATTTTCTTGTTCTGCTCTCCCAGGCCCAGAGCGACCGGGCCATCATCGCAAAACAGCTCGGCATTTCCGAGCACCAGCTTTCCTATATCACCCACAGCAATTCCGGCGAGGGCCTGCTGTTCTATGGGAATGTGACCATCCCCTTTGTTGACCGTTTCCCCAAGGGTGAGATTTACAACCTGCTCACCACCCGCCCGGAGGACATAGCCAATGACCAGAGGAACGAATAACGCCGGGGACAAAGGCACTTCGGGACAAAATGTCCCAAAGTCTCCGAAAGGGCCCAAAACCAAAAAATCGAAATTCCGCATGGAAAGCGAGCAGGAAAAAATCAGCAAGTCCAAGCTCCGCATGGAGACGCGGGAGGACAAGCTGAACCGGGCCCGGAAAAAGCTGGAGGGCAAAAAGCCGCCAAAACCCAGGGGCCCGGTGCGCCGGGCGCTGGGGGCCGCCGGGTGGAGCGCACACGGTTTTGTGCATGGCAAGGTTTATGAGGTGGAGCATGAAAACGTGGGAACCGAGGGGGCCCACCGCTCCGAGCTTTTGGGCGAGGCCGTTCTCCGGCAGGGGACGCGGTATGCGAAAAAACGCATCCGGGAGCACCCGGCCCGGGCCGTCCATAAGGCCGAGGCGCAGTACATCAAGGCCCGGGCGGACTACCAGTTCCGCATGGCCGCCCAGGAGAACCCGGAGCTTGCAAAAAATGCAGTTACCCGCTATTGGCACAAGCAGAAATTAAAAAAACAATACGCCAAACAAGCGCGGCAGGCGGCGAAACAGACCACGAAACAAGGGGCCAAGGCCGCCGGGAAAACCGCCGCCGCCACGGAAAAGCTGGCGGAGCGGGCCGTGGCTTTCGTGAAGCGGCATCCCGTGGGGGCGCTTATCGCGCTGGCCTGCGTGGTGCTCGTTTTATCCCTCCAGTCCTGCGCGTCCTCCCTTATCACTTTGGGGAACGCCGCCGCAGGCGCGGTTGGGGCCACCACCTACCCCGCCCAGGACGGGGATATGCTGGGGGCCGAGGCCGCCTACTGTTCACTGGAGGCGGAGCTCCAGCATTATCTGGATACCTACGAAAGTACCCACGACTATGACGAGTACCATTACGATTTAGACGCTATCGAACATGACCCCTATGTGCTGGTTTCCATTCTGAGCGCATGGCACGAGGGGGAGTGGACGCTGGCGGATGTCCAGCCCACCTTGCAGATGCTCTTTGACCGCCAGTACACGCTGACCGAAAACGTGGTAAAGGAGCGGCGGTACTACATCGAAACGGATACATGGACGGACGAGGAGGGCAACACCCACACTGACAGCTACCGGGTATATTACGATTATTATATCTGCACTGTGACGCTGGATAACTTCAACCTTTCCCATCTTCCTATCTATATCATGGGGGAGGAAAAGGTTTCCCGGTATTCCCTCTACATGGCCACGCTGGGGAACCGCCCCGACCTCTTTCCCGGCTCGTCCTATGTGGGGAAATACACCAGCCCGCCGGAGGGCTACGAAGTGCCGGGGGAATATCTGGACGATGAAACATTCGCGGCGATGCTCTCCGAGGCCGAGAAATACCTCGGTTATCCCTATGTATGGGGCGGGAGCTCCCCGGCCACGTCCTTTGACTGCTCCGGCTTTGTAAGCTGGGTTATCAATCACAGTGGCTGGAACGTGGGACGGCTGGGGGCCCAGGGGCTTTACAACATCTGCACCAGAACCAGTTCCCCGCGCCCCGGAGATTTGGTTTTTTTCAAGGGAACCTATGACACCCCGGGAGTCTCCCACTGTGGCATCTATGTGGGGGACGGGATGATGCTGCACTGTGGCGACCCTATCAGCTACGCCAACTTAAACAGCAGTTACTGGCAGGCCCACTTCTACGCCTACGGGCGTTTACCATGAAAAGGAGGTTTTCAATGGCGATAAGCAAGAGCGCAAAAATCATGGCCGAGATGGAAAAGGTCAAGGCCAAAATCAGCGACCAGCAGGCCCGGCTGAAAGAGCTGGAACAGAAACACAAGGAGGCCGAGAAGGAGGAAATCGTGGACATCGTGCGGGGCATGAGCATTTCCCTTGAGGAGCTCCCGCTGGTGCTCCAGCGCATCAAGGCCGGGGACACTTTGGGACAAAATGTCCCGAAGTCCGCCGGACCGGAAAAGGAGGACGCGGAATGAAAGGAAAAAAATATCGTGTAGTGGCGGCGGCTCTGTGCGCCGCTTTTTTGCTGTGCGGCATCACCACCACGGCCTACGCCGGGGGCGGCGAGGAATGGGAGGACGGTACGGGCGGCCCGGAGTGGGAGGGGCTTGACCCCGTGGAGCCCCCGGCCACCCCGGAGCCGGAACCCGAGCCCAACCCGTTCACCCCGGACGGGCAGGGGACGATGGTGGATAACGCCACGGACGGGGACGGCAAGGAGTTCTTCACCATCATGGCGGCGGACGAGTCCGTGTTCTATCTGGTGATTGACCGCCAGCGGGAGACGGAAAATGTGTACTTCCTGAACGCCGTCACCGTGGCCGATTTGATGGCCCTTGCGGAGCCCTCCCCGGAGGCCGTACCCGAACCGCTCCCGGAGCCGGAAAAATCCGGCGGGGCGGGGACGCTCCTGCTGGTGCTGGCGGTGCTGGCCCTCGGCGGCGGGGCCGGGTGGTACTTCAAGATTTACCGCCCCAAACAGCAGGCCGCCGCTCCCAGCGAGGATTTTGAAGAGGCCGGGGAATACGGCGAGGACTATGGCGGCGGTGAGTATGACGACCTCCCCCCGTGGGATGAGGAAGAAGAAAAGGAGGACGGAGAATGAATTTCACATCGAACCCTTTGGAACGGGAAATGAAACGCCGCCCCCGGCCCCGGGCTCCCCGCCCGGAACAGCCCCGGGAGGGCTCCCGGTGCTGTGGCTGTCCCTACTGGCGCGGCATCCCCTGCGGCTCCTGCTTTCAGAGCCTTTTGAAAAAACCGGGCGGGAGGTGATATTTTGCGCGAGCTGACCCGTGAGGAAAAGGCTGCTATCCGCTCCCTTGTAGTGAAATGGTGCGCCAACTATGACCGGGAATATGGCTGTCTGCCCCTTGACTGCGAGTGCTATATGCTGGGGAAATGCTGGACGGGGGCTTATTGCCGCTACTTCCGGGAGGCGGTGCTCCCCTTAAATCCCGCATTGGAGGCCGCGCTGACTGACGGCCCGGCCCCCGGCCTGCGGCCCTGCGCCGTCTGCGGGCGGCTCTTTGCGCCGGAGGGGAAAAGAGCGTTCTGTTCGGCGGCCTGCGCCGAAAATGCGCGGCGGAAACGCCAGCGCGGCTATATGCGGAAAAGGCGGCTGGACTGTTAGGTAGTGTTCACATAAGTTGGATTGTGATATAATTAAAGAATGGAAATAAAGAAAGAGCAATACGAGCAAATCAAAGAGTGCTTTCCCAAACAGCGGAAACCAGCCAAAATCAGCAACCTGGACGTATTGAATGCAGTGCTATACGTAGTGGAAAATGGGTGCAAATGGAGGAGCTTGCCCAAAGAATACGGAGATTGGCACGTGATCTATGTTCGGATAAACCGCTGGGCGAAAAAGGGCGT
>RAZJ01000074.1 GCA_003612625.1 bacterium 1XD42-1
CTGGACCTGCTGGTCGGGCTGTGCTGCGGCGCGGCGCTCCGGCTGGCTGTTTACCTGAAAGGCAAAAACGCCAAGAAGTACCGCCCGAATATCGAGTACGGTTCCGCGAGATGGGGAAATTCCCAGGACATCGCCCCTTATGTCGATCCGGTATTCCAGAACAATGTAATCCTCACCCAGACGGAACGCCTTACCATGAGCAGCCGCCCCAAGGACCCCAAGACCGCCCGCAACAAAAATGTGCTGGTAATCGGCGGTTCCGGCTCCGGCAAGACCCCGTTCTGGCTCAAGCCCAACCTGATGCAGCTCCATTGTTCACCGTCATTGACAGCCGGTATCGAAGCAAAAAGCCGCTGATCGTCACGACAAACCTGAAACTGGAAGAAATCAAGAACCCGCCAGACCTTGCCCACGCAAGGATTTATGACCGCATACTGGAACGGTGTGCGCCGGTTCTCTTTTCCGGTAAGAATTTCCGGGAGGAAGGAGCCGGGGCGACTAAAGCGGCGGCGAAGGAGATTGTGAGGAAGGGATAACATAAACTGATTGCATGAAAAGGAGGATTTATGGGCAGCGAGAAAATCACAGAGGACACTACCACCACAGCACCGGCTAAGGACGCTCCCGCACTGGTGAAGAAGATTGGCCGGACTACCTACATTGTGCGGGTTCATTTCAGCAAGACGAGCAAGGAGACCATGAGCGACAAAATCAAGCGTATGCTGAAAAATGAGATACAGCAGATGTAAATATAGGGAAGAAAATAGGCCAGAAATTGCTTTTAATGTCTGGCCTATGGTTGTTTTGAGCATAATGCATCTTGTATTAGTGCTTAAATATGATATAATAAAAATGGTTAATTCAACAAAATTGAACGAAAGGTGGTAGTGTAGCATGAAGATAGCATTAATTTCTCCTGAATATTATGATATTGCTCATTTTGGCGTGAAAAGAATGGAAATACCACCATTTGGTGTACTTTATTTAGCATCAGTGATTGAGATGAAAGGAATAGAAGTATCTTTATTTAGGGTATCGCACGAAAAATGCTGTTTTGACTTTAGCGGTTACGACATTGTAGGCTTTAGTATATCTTCTTCCGTTACATATCCTATTTTAAAGAAGGTACGGAATAATAGCCAGTTCAATGGCAATTCTTTATTAATTGCGGGAGGAATTCATACGACTATCTTCCCTGAGGATGTGATTACAGATTTAAAAATAGATATTGCATGCGTTGGAGAAGGAGAACTTACAATATCAGAAATAGTGGATACTTATCCCAATTTAAATTTATTCCAAATAAAGGGCATTGTATACAAAGACAGTAAAACAGACAAATTTGTACATACTCCCAAAAGAGAATTGATTGATGATTTAGATACAATACCATTTCCAGCTCGCCATCTGTTGCCCAAAAATGAAATTGTAATGGATGATAGATTATCTAATACGCATTTACCCGTAGCCCATATTTTATGTAGTAGAGGGTGTCCGTATAATTGTAATTTTTGTGCAAATCAAGAACACAGCATACGTTATAGGACAGGAGCAAACATAAGAAAAGAATTGGAATTTTTGATTGACAAATATGATATAAAAGGATTTTGTATTACAGATGATAATTTTATTGTAAACAAAGAAAAGATTGAAGATATTTGTAGGGAAATTACACCATTACACCTACAATGGTCATCATTATCAAGAGTAAATACTGTAGATGAGGGATTGCTTAAAAAAATAAAGGAAAGTGGATGTATAGAAATCAAATATGGTATTGAATCAGGTTCACCAAGAATTTTAAAAATGATGAACAAGCAAATTACAATAGAACAAATTAAAAAGGCAATTACAATTACACATGAAATTGGAATTCGGGTTAAAGCATTTATTTTGCATGGATTTCCGGGAGAAAATTTGGAAAGCACAAAAGAAACAATACAACTCCTAGATGAATTAAAAAATAAAATTGATAGAATATCGTTGTTTCGGTTTGTTCCGTTACCAGGTTCACCAGTTTATAATAATCCCGAAGATTATAATTTACTTTTGCCACAAAATTTTGAAGATATATTTATATATAATAATGGACGCAAATGGTGGGGAACTAAACATGACCAGGATGAATTAGAGCAATCTTATCAAATGCTTGAAAATTATGTGAGAAATAATTGGGAGAAATTTTAATGGATTTAGATACAATTAATGAATATATTTTTATTAAACATAATATTTTTCCAGGAACTCAGAGAAAAGATATTGTTGATGTAGCTAGAAATCATTTAGGGCTTCATTCTGCAAGAATTATGACACCATATACTACATTGTGTTCAAGAATAAATGGATATAATACTAAAATGTTAACATCTCAATTATATGAGAAAAAAAATTTAATTAAAATGAGATGTATGCGTACTACACTACATATGGTTCCGTTAGATATTGCTAGCATATTACATATGGCCACTTTAGATTTACGGCTTGCGGAATGTAGACTGTTTTGCTCAAGAAATAATATTGATATCAATTTCATTAAAGATATTAGAGAAGAGTTAATTGATTTTGTCGATAGTGAAAAATCTAGTAATGAAATAGAAAGTAAAATTTTGGATAAATTATTCTTTTGCGAGATTGATTTAAAAAAAGAATGTGCAAAAAAGATTTTAAAATATTTATGGGAAGAGGGAGTGTTTTGTTATGTAAATACTGCTGATAATTGGGAAAATGAAGAACGAAAATATTCAATTACAAAAAAATTTTATCCTAATTTAGATTTGGAAAAATATAGTACTAGTGATGCGCAAAGATTGCTGGTATATGAGTATATAAAAAAATTTGGACCGGCAACATTAAAAGACCTTTCTTGGTGGAGCGGATTAAGCAAAAAGACTATCAAGAAAATTATTGATGAATATCACTATTCTATTATTGAATTTAAAATTAATAATTTTGAATCAAGTTTTTATGTTTTAGAGGAAGAATACCATAAACTGGAGCAGTACAAAACAAAAGGAATTGAATGGGTTACTTTATTAGCATATGAGGATCCATCATTAAAAGGTTATTATGAAAGTAGAAGTAGATATGTAAACAAAGAATATTATAATCTACTCTTTAATCAAATAGGAGAAGTTCGGGCTAGTATTATTTATAATGGCAAAGCAATCGGAATTTGGGAGTGGGACAAAAAACAAAAACATATAATTTTGCAATATTTTTCAAACCCGGCCTCATCTATAAAAAGAGAAGTGAAACGGATAAAGGAATATTATGAGAATATCCTTTGCCCTAATAGACAGATTACCTTATTTGATGGTTTCCTTTAGAAAGGAAGATAGAAATTATGAAAGGACATTTTATTGCTTTTGAAGGGGCAAACGGTGTTGGAAAGTCAACGATAATAAAAAAAATATATGATAGATTGTGCTTTGAAGGTAGAGAAATTGTTTTAACAAAAGAACCATCTAATACAAAGATGGGGTTATTGTCAAGAGAAATTGCTAATGAAATCGCAGGAAAGTCACTGGCATGTTTAGTGGCTTCGGATCGATTTTATCATGTGGAAAACATTATATTACCAGAAATTAATAAAGGGAAAATAGTACTTTCTGATAGAAATATTTTATCAGCATTTGTGTTTAATAAAATGGATGGTATTTCTTTCGAATATACTGAGCGACTTTATGAAGGTATAACATATCCAAAAGTAATAATTTTGCTTTATGCATCTCCGCAAATTGTTTATGAACGTTTAAAAAAACGTGATGAATTAACACGGTATGAAAAAGTAAGGATAGGGTATGAACAAGAAGTAATCAATGAAAGCGTAAGATATTTGCGAAAACGAAATATTGAAATATATGAGGTTTCGACAGAAGTTTCTGAAATAGAAACTACTAAAAGGGTTTATGATATTATTAATCAATATTCGAAATTGTAGATTCGAGTGATTAATGTATAGTATATTTTGAAATTGGATAATAGTTGCATTATAAGAATGGACTTTATAAATAAGATGGGGGGAGTAGATGATTTGATAGTGCCAGAAAGAATAGAGCAGAAACATCAGGAAGATTTACAGAGGCTAAGAGATTTTCGTCTGCTTGATGACGATTTTCTTACAAAGTGTTTTGAGGGAGATACAGCAAGCATAGAACTGGTATTGCAGATTGTGCTGGAAAAGCCGGATTTAAAGGTGCTAGACGTTCGCACCCAGGTATTTGTGGAGAACTTACTGAACCGTTCGGTGAGGCTGGATATCTTGGCTACGGATAGCACAGGGGCAAAACTGAACGTGGAGGTACAGCGCTCCGACAAAGGAGCCGGGAGAAAAAGAGCAAGGTACAACAGCAGCATGATGGACGCCAACCTTTTGAAGAAAGGCGAAGACTTCAACAAGCTGCCAGAAACGTGGGTAATCTTTATCACGGAAAATGACGTAATGGGAAGAGGGCTGCCGCTCTATCCGATTGAGCGGTGCTTTTTAAGAACCGGGGAAAGATTTGAGGACGGTTCGCACATACTGTATGTAAACGGCGCTTACCGCGGAGATACGCCAATCGGGAAGTTAATGCATGACTTCTCTTGCACAGATGCAGCGGATATGTACTATGGGACACTGGCGGACAGGGTGAGATTTTTCAAAGAGAGTAAGGAGGGAATCGAGATTATGTGCCGGGCTATGGAAGATATGAGGAATCAGACATTGAAAGAAGGAATGAAAGAAGTTGCACTCCGTATGTTGGCGGCTGGCAAATATGCTTTAGAGGAAATCGTTAATATTTCAGGACTTTCTCTTGAGGAAGTCAAACAGCTGAAAGCTGATAGAAGCGCATAGGCAGAGTTATAGAGCCGGGAATCTAAAAAACAGGTTCCTGGCTCTATTTTTTTGCCCTGAAATGTAAATTTTTTGTGAATTTGATTAAAAAGTTCTTTACAAAACGTCACTGGCAAGACCGCAAAAAGCATACTTATCTCATGCGGCGCGAGGTTAGCCCCATTCGACATTAAGGAGCTGCGGGAGCTTATGGAAACCGACGAAATGGAGCTTGACACCATAGGCGACAGAAAGACCGCCCTTTTCGTGATTATCAGCGACACCGACGACACTTTTAACTTTGTCGTGAGTATTCTCTACACACAGTTATTCAACCTTTTATGCGACAAGGCAGATGATGAATACGGCGGGCGGCTTCCCGTCCATGTAAGGTGCTTACTTGATGAATTTGCGAATATCGGGCAGATACCGAAGTTTGAAAAGCTCATTGCAACGATACGGAGCCGGGAAATATCCGCGTCAATCATCTTGCAGAGCCAGTCACAGCTAAAAGCCATTTACAAAGACAACGCCGATACCATAGTCGGCAACTGCGACACCACGCTTTTCTTGGGCGGCAAGGAAAAAACGACGCTCAAAGAAATATCGGAGATTTTAGGCAAGGAAACGATAGACAGCTTCAACACTTCCGAAACAAGGGGGCGGGAGCTTTCGCATGGGCTGAACTATCAGAAATTGGGAAAGCAGCTTATGACGGAAGATGAAATCGCAGTCATGGACGGAGGGAAATGTATCTTGCAGCTACGCGGAGTGCGCCCGTTCTTTTCGGACAAATTCGACATAACGAAGCACCCGAAATACAAGTACCTGTCCGACGCAGACCCGAAGAACGCCTTTGACATGGAAAAGCACCTTAAACGCCGCCCCGCCATTGTCAAGCCCGACGAGGTTTTTGACTATTACGAGATTGACGCAGCAGACTTACAGGAGGACGCAGACCATGAGGAAACGTAGCGCAGAGGAAAAACAAAAGCAGCTTGAACGGTTTTTAATGAATGTTGCGGAAGCCGCCGACGCTGCATTATGGGAGTATTGGCGGGAAAAGGAAGCGGAACACCGCCGTTTTGCAACGGAGTATGTCACGCGCCGGGGGCTTATCCCGCAACAGTGACAGCATGGCAGACCGCCGGGGGACAGGGGAAGCTACACTTCCCCTACGCTGCCTTGCGGCAGCTACCCCTTTGTGAACTTGCGGGAAGCGAACACCTTGCTACGCAAGCTATTCACTTCCCGCAAGTCTGAAAAAAACGTCCGGCAGCACAGCGGGACACAGAAAGGAGCGATTGAAGCAATCACATCTATCCATACCGGCTACATGATACGCGCCCCCACTTTCCGGCGCAGTACACAGCGGCAGGAGCCGCACCCCTTACAACTGAATACCGCCGCGCCGCAGAACTTACGCAGCGCGGGGACAGCCGCCTTTACCAGAGGGCGGTTTTTTTGTGCGGCGGCGACCATACGCTGACCGCCTTTTGTCCGCTTGCCGGACAGCCGCAGACGCGGCAGAAAGGATATATTTATGGCATTTTTCAATAGCGCAGTAGACGTTTTGCAGACCCTTGTTGTAGCACTTGGAGCCGGGCTTGGTATCTGGGGCGTAATCAATCTGATGGAGGGCTACGGCAATGACAATCCGGGCGCGAATGCTCATGTACGGTAAAGAAGCAAGTAACCGAAAACAAGAGATAGACCGCCAGCACCACACTATTCCGAACCAAAGACCAAAAGACAAGCATTATGGAAATGTGCATAACAGGCTATGGAATTGTGGGTAACTCTGTTCACAGCACATGGAAAAGCTAAAGAGCAGCTTTCCCACGTCCTGCAAACAGAGTTACCCACAATTCCATAAGATAGCCAGTTATACACATTCCCACAATGCCGACTACTACGGAATCCCTCTTGTTCCTGTTAAATAAAAGGCAAGAAATATTATATGCCTATTTGTTGATAAAGTATAAAATATGCAGAACAATATTGCTATAATTTATACTGCCATATATAATCTCTAATGGCATTCAAAAAATAAAGAAATTGATTAGAAATAGATTTTTATTTGATAATCTTAAGAAAGACATTGAATAGGAGGACATATTTATGGCACAAAGCATACTAATTGTAGATGACGAAAATGAAATTGTATCAATGCTGTATCGTTATTTCAGCAAACTTGGATATACAGTATATACTGCAACAGCGGGAAAAACTGCATTAAAAGAAGTAGAAAAGAATCCTAACATTATTTTGTTAGATGTTAATATGCTGGATATAGACGGATTTACTATTTGTGAAAGAATACGGGATTATGTTTCATGCCCTATTATTTTTTTAACAGCACGTATTGAAGATAGTGATAAAATAAAAGGTTTTTCTATTGGAGCAGATGACTATGTAATAAAACCATTTTCTATTGATGAATTAGAAGCTCGTATTGCAGCACATCTTCGTAGAGAAAAAAGGCACAATATAGCTTTAAAAGTGCAATTTGACGATGATATGGTTATAGATTATTCCTCGCGTATTGTGTTTTATCATAATACGGATATATCTTTTACCAAAAAGGAATTTGATATAATATCTTTCCTTTCACAAAACAAAGGGATTGTTTTCAATCGGGAAACTATTTATGAAGAAGTTTGGGGATTAGACGGGATTGGCGATAATACAGTTGTCACAGAGCATATCAGACGTATTAGGGCAAAATTTTTATCTTTAGGCGATAGA
>RAZJ01000075.1 GCA_003612625.1 bacterium 1XD42-1
CTGAAACCAATGGTATCTGGTAAAGGGCAAGCGAACCTTGCCCTTTAAGAAAAAAGTTCAAAAAAATTTTTTCCGCTTGATTACGCATCTTGTTACCTCCGAAAATTTGAAAGTGGGATAGGTTTTAGATTCCCGGAGAGGGGGCGGGGCGCGGGCGGCATACCATTTCCCGCGCGGTTTCAAAATTTTTTTGCTTTTTTCAAAAAAATCCGGCAGGACAGCGCCAGAAGCGCGGAAAAGCCGGATTTTCTTCGACATCTTTCCGCAGAACCCTCCGAAATCGGACAGAAGATGCTGCGGAAAACTGTCGATAAGAAAAAAAGGCGCAGGCAACCGTGGGGTTGCCTGCGTCTTTTTGAAATTATGGAATATCAAATGTGATAGATTTCGCCCATGCCGCCATCCGGCGGCATCAGGAAACTCAAAAGGGTCGCGCCACGCTGTCACCTCCCCGCAAAAGCGGCAAAAAAGAAAGGCGGCAAGGGCTTTCTGCCCCTGCCACCTCGTGACTGATACGCTTGGTTCAAAAAACAGTTTGTTTGAATTTTTTAGTTTTGTTTTGTTTCCGCGCCGTCCGGCCCGATTTTCCTGCCGTCAATCACGGTATTGACCGACATGGAACCGTCCGCATAAAAGTAGTACCACTTGCCGTCAATCTGTTTGAAACCGCCGGCAAACATCCAGCCGTTACTGTCCAGCCAGTACCATTTTTTATCGTCTTGCAGCCAGCCGGTGACAGGCTTGCCGTTTTTCAGATACTGCCAGGAGCCGCTATGATTCTGTACCCATCCCTGGGCGGTCTGCGGGTCAATGACAATCTCCACAAACCGCCGCAGGACGGTAGCGACCTCGGCGCGGGTGGCGGTTCCTTTGGGGTCAAAGCGGTTGCCGCCTTTCCCCGCCAGGATGCCCGCCTGCTGCATGGCTTTGACTTCCTTTGCCGCCCAGCCGCTGATCTGCGCGTTGTCCGCAAACGTCACAGCATCATGGGCAACCGGCAGGTCATAGCCCAGCTTTTTCGCGTAGCCTGCCATAATGACCGCCATCTGTTCCCTGGTGATATTGGTGTCCGGGGAAAAGGTGGTGGAGGTAGTGCCGTTTACAATGCCTTTTTCTGCCGCCCAGTTCACATAAGGGGCATAGTAGGCGTCTGCTTTCACATCGGTGAATTTCCCGGTTTTATAGTCGGCTTGGTCGATGCCTGCCAGCCGCCCCAGGGCGGTGACGAACATTCCCCGCGTCATGCCAGTGTCGGGGCTGAATTGGTTGTTTCCAGTACCGGCGAGCAGCCCCCGGCTGGCTACGAAGATGATGTTATCCTCAGCCCAGTGGTTCTTAATGTCTGTAAAGACCGGGACAGGGTTCTTATAGCCGATGCCGTAGATGCTGAAATGCCCGGTTTCAAAAACAACCGTACCCAGGTCAGGGTCATAGCTGGATTTTGTCAGCCATTCCACCTTGCCCTTGCCATCTACATAGACCGCATAGAGATTTCCGGTCTTTTCGTCCTTTGCCGGAGCATAAGGCAGACGGACAGCGATGGTGTGGCCGTCAAAATCGGTAATCGGCGTTTCTTTCCCGCCGGAGAGATACACCAGCGACAGGTCATAGACCGGCCTTGTGCCGATGGCAGCTTTGGCTTCTTTGGATAAACCGGACGGGTCTGTTTTCTTTACCCGGAAAATAACGTCCCCGTTTGCCGATAGGGTATCCAGCCATTTCAGCAGTTTTGTGTCCATTCCTCCAACAACCACGCCCTCAATGTTGATTTCCAGCCGCTTCACCTTTTCGCGGACGAGGGTGTTCAGGGTTTGGGCGTTAATAGTTACGTTAAAAGAGTTCTGTCCTTCTTTTGGCGTGACAGGAATGACAACCGCCACGCCGTTTGCGGTATTGCCGTTCTTTTTGGCGTCGTTCTTTGCCGTGTTGATGGCAGACTGGACAGTGCCGTTATCCACCGCCACATTCCCGTTTTTATCCGGTGTTGCCGGTTTGGTCTGGCTGGTGGTAGGAGTGTCCGGCTTGGTTTCGTCGGGACGCGCTACAATCGTGGAGCCGCCGCCGGAGGAACCATTGTCACCGCTGGAAGAACCGCCGCCGGATGAGGAACCTCCCCCGCCACCTGAACCGCCAGAGTTTCCGCCGCCGTTGCTGTTCCTTTCAAATACCGCTTTGACAGTCACATTTGCGGCGGGCATGGTAAAGCTGTTATTACTGATTGTCACGCCGCCGGAAATGACTTGCCATTCCTTGAAGTGATAGCCGCCGTCCGGTGTGGCGTTCAGGGTGATTTTTGTTCCTTTCTCCGCTGATGATGGGGAAGCGGAAGCTGTGCCACCTTTACCGGCCTGCACTGTTACGGTGTATTTAGCAGGCGGCAAGGGTTTACTGGTAATTGTCAGGGTTCCGTTCTCATAGACGATTCTGTCTTTGTAATTACCGCCCTCCGGGACTTCCGCTCCGCTGGCCGTGACCGTCACAGAGCCGGTTTTGGAGGTATCCGGGGCTTCGGCATAGGCTACGGTTGGCGGGGTTTTCAGGTTTTCACCTTGAACAAGGCCCGTGATGTTACAGTCTGCCGCAGAGAATACGGGGGCAGTTTCCCCCACATAAATCGTTTTGCTTGGGGCGGTAACTCTGATTTCCGCCTGTTCAATCACAACGGGAATCGTTGTGCTGCCAATGTATTTGCCGCCGCCCACAGCGACCACAAGCGAGTAGTCCCCTGCGTTGACGGGGGCTGTGACGCTGCTCCATGTGTAGGAAACCAGCGCGTCGGTGACAACTGTGCCGTCCAGCTTTTTGACAACCGGGGTGCCGGTATAGTTGACCGGCTGGCCGTTATACACCCGCCCGGTCACGCTGATACCGCTGATCTCTACGGGGATTTTGTCGGTGACGGTCACGGTGGCTGTCTTGGTGGCAGCGGTGTATTTGCCGTTTACATCGTCGGTGCTGGCGGTGACGGTGATAACCGTGTCCTTTTTTGTCCCCGCCGGGATGGAGAATTTGCCGTTTGTAATCGTCTGCGGGGTTCCGCTCCCGATCTGATAGGTCAGCGTGATATTCTCAGGGATGCCCTCCTTAAAGGTCGCGTCGTGAGGGTTCTCCACCGTACAGGTCACAATGACATCTTCCCCCGCAACCTGATAGGCGGGAACGGTCAGGGTGATCTTCGGCGCGGCGGGGTTCACGGTGACGCTGGTATCAACATTCGCCGGGGTATTGTAATTTGCGGTGTCGCTGGGGGCAAAGGACACAGGGAAAGTCCCGGTTGCCGTAGGCTGTGTGTTCCCGCTGGCCCAGTGCCAGCTTCCGGCAATGGCGGCACTCCCGTTGGGGTTTGTCGCTGTACCGCCCGTTAAGGCGCTGTCGGTCAGCTTCTGGCCGTACTGGATGGCCGTGGCCGTGGGCGCGGTAAGGGTGGGTGTAGCCTTGGCAACGGTCACGGACACATTGGTGGTGGTGCTGTTGTAATTCGTGTCTGTCGGAGTGAACGTCACTTCAAATTGCGCTGTCCCGGCGTTGGGCTTGGCGGTGCTGTCTGTCCAGGCGAACGCTCCCGGAACGCTGCCTGTGCCGCCCATCAGGGTGCTGTCGCTCAACGCCTGCCCGTAGGTGATCCCGGTGGCGGAGGGAGCGGTAGTGATGGAGCTGCTGGCCTTGGTAATCGTGCCGGTGGCATTCACTGAGGAATCCTTGGGCAGCGTGTAATTGTTCGCCTTGGCGCTGCTTTTTAGCTCTACGAGGATGGTAGCAGACTTATTCTCCCCAGCATTCGGGTCATCATAGTTGCCAAAGGCGGTGTAGTCCTGGCCGAGGGCCAGCGTTTCGCCGTTCACCAGCCCGGTAAAGGTCACGCTGGACACAGAAGCGGCAGTATTGCCATCGTAGGTCTTGGATGCCACTGTCGCGCCGGTGGCGGTCAAGGTGGCCTTGCTGATGGTCACGCTGGCCGGGACCGCTCCTGCGGGCCGGGTCACAGTGTAATTCCCCGCGTCCGCGCCGGTGAGGGTCATTGCGGGCAGGGTGAGGTTGGTATAGGTTCCCGCGTTGGAGCCGTTCAGGGTTCCGGTCAGGCCGGTGGTATCAACGGATACATCATCGCTGTTCAAAACTCCGTCCAGAGTCACGCCAGTGATCTGCACCGAATTGGTTCCGTCATATGTCCTATCCTTCGCCGCTGCGCCGGTGACGGTCAGCGGGGCCGGGGTGACGGTGACTTTGCCTATTACATTGAAACGTTTAACAATGGTATTATTTCCCTGATAAGAAAGGCGGGGGTACGCATCATACCAGTATTCTCCAGCTGGCAGATCAGCTGGCAGTTTGACTTCAAGCTCGCGCCCAAGATTCCAGGATTTGCCGTCAGACAGTGCCATCAGAACCCAGCAATTGTCCGCACTATCCGCCGGCTCAAGGCTGTAGCCATCCGCCAGCTCCGCCGTGCAGACCAGCGTTGCGCTCCCTGTCTTCCCGTAGGTCACAGAAAAATCGGGCGTTATGGAGACGGTCCCCACGACTGTCTCAATTTCGCATTTGTCGCAGGAACGGCGGATGATACCTGTTGCCGAGGTACACTGGTGTACCCAGCCGTGGGCCTCCGTCTTCTTCCCGCCGCACAGGGTACAGGTCTGCCAGTGGTTTGTTTCATCGTGCCCGTAGTCATCAGAGTATGCGCAGCTCTCCGCAGCTCCCGCATACCCGCAGGCCAGACAGGTCATGGCGTGGGTTTCCGCACCTTCATTCGGCGTGTACTCACAGACGCCCTCGCCGGTATGGTTGCACTTCTTCACCGTCACTGTGCCGGTCAGCGTGGCTTTTGTATCAAGCGATACTTCCCCCCAAGTATTGCTATCCACCCATCCTTCTGCCTTTGTAACAGGTAGGTTATTTCTGTGATAGGCATAGCCCTCCGCAAGTAGATTTTTCAGCGTGACAGACCCGTAATTATTGGCCGTTATTGCAGCTGTTCCGCTGAAGGTTCCACCGGAGAGAGTTGCTTTCCCGGCATCGGTTACACGTAAACCGGTATCACCACCTGAGATAACTGCATCGCCAGAAATCGCTACGGTTCCACCTGAGATCTCCACGCCAAAATAACCTGAAACAGTCCCGCTTTTGATGGATAGAGTCCCGCTATTTACTTCGATGGTAATATTTGGACTCTCAATCTTTCCACCGGTTCCGCTGTCTTGAATGGTAAGGCTGCCGCCTGAGATATTAAATGCGCCATAGCCAGTTGCTTTGACAGTCTGCCCGTTCAAATCCAAAGTGAAAGTATTGTCGATGCTAATATAATTGGCACCTAAATCCACCTCCGACAGCAGTGTAATAATGGCACCGTCGTTCCCCTCTATGAACGCATTGGCCAAAGCGCCCACATAGGTGGTGGTGCTGCCATTTTCAATCTTCGCTACGGCGGAGATGCTGACATCCACCGTCCCCGCGCCGTCCGCCATATTGTCATTCCCAACGAATTTCGCCGTCAGGGTGATTCCCGTACCTGGGCCTCCTGCCGCAGCCAGCACATCGGCGGCGCTGACGGTCATGGTGTAGGTGCCGTCCGCACCTTTGTCTGCGGGAGCGGACACCTGCGTATCACCCACAAACACCGCCATCTGGCCCGCGCCCGGCCCGGTGAAGCTGGCCGCAAACATAGCGGAGTTGGCCGGAGCCTGCCCGGTTGCGGTGGGCGTGGCCTTGACGGTGATGGTGTCGCTGGCGGTGAAAGTAGTAGTCTGCGTGTCGCCGTTGTAGGTTTTCACAGCGCCGTCAAGCGTCGTGCCGGACTGCTGGAGCGTGATGGTTTTCTGGAAAGTGGTTGAGTTGTCAGTATTCGTATAAGTAGCAGTATAGTGCAAATCGTCTGTCCTGCTGACCGCCACCGTCCAGCCGCTGACCGTAAAGGTCTGGCCGCAAATTGCAATGCCCTGGGTCAGTCCGTCGGAAAGCCGGGTTTTTATGTCATTTGACCTGTCCTGCCCGTTATAATACAAATCGGTGGGGACAGAAACCATATCCTCCGACAAATCGGCGGTAAACGTTCCGCCGCCGGTCAAAGTTCCGCTCCCGGACAGGCTGGCATTGGCGGGGATGTTCAGCGTGTAATCCGCGGGGACGGGATAGCTACCGTCAAAGGTCACATTGCCGCAGACCGTCCCCGCGCCGTTCTCAAACACGATGCCGGTGGTTTTGTTGACGGTCGCTGTGCCGCTGGCGTTCCCGCCGTTGCCGATGGGAGCACCCTCATAGCCTTCCCAATCGACATCTGTGGGACTGGAAGCATCTACAATGCCGCCGGTAATGGTGACGCTGCCGGTGCCGCCGGTGGTAGAGTCACTGGCCCATTGGTTGCTGTACTGATACCCACCGCCGCCGCCAATGCCTGCGGCACAGCTGCCTCCAACAGCGGTCACTGTGCCGCCACTGATGGTGACGGTGCCATCTCCGCTCTTCCTGCCAGTACCACCACCGCCGCCAATGCCCGCACCCAAATAGCCGCCTGTGGCGTGTACCATCCCGCCGTTAATTTGGATATTGTTTCCCGCACCGCCGTCGCCAATGTCACCCTCACCGCCGCCGATGCCCGCGCCGCCAGATTGAGTTCCATGAGACGCTGCCGTGACATTGCCGCCGTAGATGGTGATACCACTGCCGTCTCCGCCGTTTTTACCATTTCCTCCGCCACCACCGCCAATACCTGCGCCAGTGCTACTTCCTTCGCCGCTGTTGGCGGTGATCGTGCCGCCGTAAATCTCGATGGTGCCGCTGTTGCCGCCATTTCCAGAACTGGTGGTACTGCCGCCAATACCTGCGCCGCCATAATTAGGATTACCAAAATTATTATTCGCAACGCCGCCGGTGGCGTTGATTATGCCGCCATGAATGGTAATGCTGCCGCTGTCAACGGAGGAGGTGCTGCCGCCGATGCCCGCGCTGGCATTACCGCTATCGTCAGTCATGCCGGTGGCGTTCAGCGTGCCGCCATTTTTGGACTGGGCGTAGATGGTCAGGCTGTTGCCGTCCGTCACCACAATGCCCTTTGCCGCTGTGAGGGTACAGCCGTCCGTCAGAATCAGGCTTACATCGCCGCTGACGGTGATGGGCTGGTCAATGGTGACGGTGCCGCTGACCGCGTACCAGCCCGCAGTCCATGTGACCGCC
>RAZJ01000076.1 GCA_003612625.1 bacterium 1XD42-1
TATAATTCCAGAAACAAATATGACGCTGACAATTCTTATGGCTGCTCCAGCTACCGGCAGTATACCCGGAATTGTACCATGCACTATATCCGGGTATCTGTAGTAGAAAAATTGATTCTGGAAACTATCCGGGAAGTCAGTGCCTATGCCCTCTCAAACGAAAAGGAGTTTGTCAAGAAGGTACGGGAAGCGTCAGACGTTCAGCAGGAAGCCACTATGAAAGAATACCGCCGAAGATTGGGAAAGGCAAAGCGGCGGCATGAAGAACTGGACGACCTGGTGAAAAAGCTATATGAATCTTTTGCTACCGGGAAGATTCCAGAAAAGCACTTTGACCGTCTGCTATCCGGGTATGACAACGAACAGACCACACTTGAAGCAGAAATGCAGGAATTACAGACCGGGCTTGACCGTTACGGCGCGGACAGTGTGAGGGCTGACCGGTTCCTTGAATTGGTGAAAAGGTACACGGATTTTTCAGAACTTACCACTCCTATGTTGAATGAATTTATAGAAAAAGTAGTTGTCCATGAAGCGGACAAATCAACCGGGGACAGGGTGCAAAAGGTAGACATATATCTAAACTTTATCGGGGCATTTACTGTACCAAAAATGGAAGCTGCCCTGACCGCCGAACAGGAAGCAAGGGAACAAAGGAAGCTGCAAGCCCGCAACAGGGAACGCGAACAAAACCGGCTGCGTATGCAACGGTACAGGGCGCGACAGAAGGAACTGGCAGCGGCGGCAAATTAGTATAAGGGGAACCAGAAAGAGGACGCAAGGCAGAAAGCAGCGTCCTCTTTTATGCGCCACGCCAACGGCGGGCGTAAACCCTCGGAGAGCCCACGCCGGCACTTTGCAACGCGAAGCGGTGAAAGTGTCAGAGTGGGTCATATACTTGATAAAAGTATATGATTGCATTTGCGGCGACTGAAATAGGGCATAATATATTGACTTTTTGTGCGTACAGGAATATAATTATTGTGCGCACAAGAAAGGGGTGAAACGATGGCGCAAAAAAAGACAGGGCGTCCACCTTCTGACGATTCTATGACGGACAGAATATTTGTTCGGGTAAGCAAGGAAACAAAAGAAAAACTCGACGAATGTACACAAGAACTTGAAACTTCTCGTTCTGATGTTGTCCGAAAGGGAATTGATATGGTGCATGACAGCCTGAAAAAGTAACAGAGAAACGGCGACCTCCGGCGAAGAAAGTACGCCGTTTCAGTGTACAGCTACCTTAACAGGCAGACCGCGTAAATATTATACACTGCGCGGCTCCGTCTGACAAGGTTTTGTGCGTAATATCAAACGAAAGGACGGAAACGAATGGGAAAAATTTTAGAGGCAATCGCAACAGACCACCTTTGCGTTGAGCCAGTGATTTATGAAGGGGATTCCAAATTTAACCGGGCAAGAAACCGGTACTGCACCCTCGGAGAAAAGCTGATGGCGAAACTCAATGAGGAAGAACGAAAAATGCTGGATGACTACAGCGCGGCACAAAACGAAGAAAGCGTTCTCTATGGGATTGACCGTTTTGTTAAAGGCTTCCGGTTAGGGGTACTTATGATGATTGAGGTCATTTCTGATGAAGATGATTTAATTCTCCATGAGGGGGAAAGCGTATGAGCATTTTAGAACGCCTTTACGATGGGAAAGTCTACCCCTGTGAAGAAATCCTCCCACAAAACTACGCGGAGTACCGCGCTATTTCTGGACAAGTGGGAAATGATTATGAATACCTCCTAAAAGAATTATCACCAGAACAGCTTAAACGGTTTGAGGAAATGGATAAAGGAAGGACAAAGCTTTCCACTATACAAGCCTACGCCAACTTTGAGTACGGTTTCAAGTTGGGTGCAATGCTGATGAATGAAGTTTTCAGCAATCATCAAGAAGTAAAAGAATAGACAGCCAGACAGAAGAAACGGTGCGCCTGACCGTGCCGCTTCTCCTATCCAACCGGTCAAGGTACGGGTCGTATTTCCGCCGCTCTGCTCTGGAAATCTCCACCCTTTCCCCCTTGACCGTCTGGATTTTTGCCGTGCTATGGCTGCGCCGAAAACGGGGAACAGGAAAAAGAACTGTTTCCCGTTTTTCGTCCCAACCATTGTACGGCAAAACCGGCTCCGCTGGTGTACTGGCGGTGGGAGTTTTCCTGCGGTGGCTCTGCCCCCACACCCCCGACCTCATCCAAAGAACAGAATAAAAGACGATTCAAGCCCTGTAACGGTTGCTAGCGCTGTTATAGGGCTTTTTATATAGATAACTGAAAGCAGAATGAAAAGGAGTGAACAACTTATGAAAGAAATCAAAACCTTGTCCGTCATTGACGGGAAAAGCCTGTTAGGGCTGGACGTGGAACCGCCTAAATTTATCATTGCCGGGCTTATGCCGGTGGGGTTGCATATCTTATCCGGCAGCGCCAAAATCGGGAAGTCATGGCTTTCCTTATGGCTCTGCCAGCAAGTGTCCACTGGCGGGAAGGTATGGGAGTTTGAAACGCGCAAATGCGGGACGCTCTACCTGGCATTGGAAGATACCATTGACCGGCTCCATTTCCGGCTCTCCCACATCACCGACGACGGCTCGGAACAAAGCTATTTTGCCACGGAAGCGGATAACCTGTCCGGCTCCCTGATACCACAACTTGAAACCTTCATGGCGGCTTATCCAGACACGGGGCTTGTGGTGGTTGACACGCTCCAACGGGTACGCGGGGCGGTGAATGATAAGAACGCCTATGCCAATGACTACGACGAAATCGGGCGAATCAAGTCCTTTGCTGACCGCTTCAAGATTGCCGTGCTGCTGATTCACCACGTCCGCAAGATGCCGGACAGCGACCCCTTCAACATGGTTTCCGGCTCGGTAGGGATAATCGGCGCGGTTGACAGCATGTATGTGCTGGAAAAGGACAAACGGACAGCCAACAAAGCGACCCTTCACGTTACCGGGCGCGATATAGAGGATATGCAGCTTTTACTGGAATTTGACCGGGATATGACCGTCTGGCGGTTCGTGTCCTACCTTTCCGGGGAGCCGACAGCCGATACACTCACGCCGGTTCTGGTGAAGTTCCTTTCCAGTAAGAAAACATTCAGCGGGACAGCTACGGAACTGTTAGACAGCCTGAAAGGGATAGACAGCAGCGTTTCCTGCTCTCCCAACAGTTTAACCCGGCTGCTGAAGGAACGCGCCCTGATACTGGAAAAACAGCACCATATCTGTATGGGCTTCACCCGGACAAAGAGCGCCCGCCTTGTTTCCCTCTCTATGGGTGACGATGACGATAAAAATATATATAGGGGTGCGGAAGGGATACCGTCATCTACGGCGGGTGACGATACCCCCAAAACAGGGGTACATAGATAAATACCGTCATCGTCATCAGACAGGCGGCAACAGGGGGCAGATGTTACGCAATAGGGGCTTGAAAAGTGCCTGTTTACAGGCGTTTCCAGCCCCTTTTCCATGCCCGGCGGGGTTTTATACCAACTGCCCCCAAAACGGGCTTCTAAAGCGTAACATAGCCCCGGAAAGGAGCATTTATGGGAAAGACTGACCGCTGTGTTGTGCGGAACAAAGCCTACCGCAAAGCCGGGCTTGGAATCCGGGAACGGCACAACGAACGCAAGAACAGCGGATATGCAAACACGGACATTGACCGGGCGCGCGCTGCCCTGAACGTGCATTTCAAGCGCTGTGAGGGAAGCTATGCGGAAACATTTGAGCGTATGGTGGAAAACGGCACAATCAGCACAAGGGGGCTGAAACAGGACGCTAAAGTAGTTGACGAAATGGTGTTTGACGTGAACTCCGCATATTTTGAGCGGAATGGCGGCTATGCGTAAGGTGCTTCAAAATATTCGTCCGTTGTTCCTAAAGGGTAAAATTTTTCTTCTGTGAGGTATTCAAGGGATATTTCTTTTTGTCGCCGTCTGCTCCTGTCACGCCATGCGTTGAGTGCTGCAAAGCGTATGACGGTCTTGCAAAAGCCGTTGAACGTATACATGATGTGTTCTTTGTATGCTTCGGTGCAAACTGAAAGCCCTTGTTTTTTATTTGTTGTATTTATCCGCTCTTTATTCAAAATAGGTTCTCCTTTTTTATCAGATTTTTTCTCCATATAATGCACAAAAAGTTACATTGTCTTTTGAAACATATACCGAATCTTATCTAACCGACTGTTAGGGCGGCGTGGCTGCGATACAAGCTCACCAGAAGTTTCTTTATACCCTTTTAATTCTGTAAGACAAACACTTCTTCCGTTTGTATAAAAATTCAAATCATTTTTATACTCATTGATACAGCGAGCGGGGATTTCTCCCTTAAAAATAACTTCATCATTTTCAAGTACAACTGATTCAATCACTGCACAATACTTTGGCGCATCATTGTAAGCCCGTGAAAGATATTCCTGTGGGGCAAAAAGGGTAAAGGAAAGGTATGGCTCCAAAACCTGTGTTCCTGCCTTTTTCAATGCCTGTTCCAATACAACAGGCGCAAGAAAGCGAAAATCTGCGGGGGTACTGACCGGGCTGTAATAAACTCCATAGTCAAAACAAATGCTGCAATCTGTCACTTCCCAACCATATAAGCCTTGCTCCATTCCATAACGCACACCCTCCATAACGGCATTTTGAAAACTTTGGCTCAAATAGCCAAGAGATACCTTGCTTTTATACTGGGTTCCGCTTCCGACAGGGAGTGGAGTTACAGTTAAACCAATAGACGCCCAAAATGGATTCGGCGGCACTTCAATATGAATCGTGTAAGCTGCCTTTTTTAACGGTCTTTCCAAATAAATAACCGTAGGCTCTTTCATAGCCACTCTTACATGATACTTTTCTTCCAGCAATGAACAAATAACCTCTAATTGCACCTTTCCCAAAAAAGACAGAATAATCTCACGGGTGGCGGTATCAATTTCAAAGTGCAAAAGCGGGTCTGTATCGGCAATTTCTATGAGAGCATTCAACAAGGCTTCTCTTTGTTCTGGCTCTTGTGGCTCAACGGTTGTCCGAAGTAAAGGTGTAGGATTGCCAATCCATGCTTTGCGAGGTAAAAGCTCTTCATTTCCCAAAATGTCATATATTTTTAATGTATCATCGGATAAGATAACAATTTCCCCCTGACAGGCATGGTCTGCCGAAACAATTTCGCCATTTGTTGGAATGTACATTTCTGTAATCTTTATCTTTTTCTTTTTTGACAGCAAGATTGTATCTCGTAAATGGAGCGTTCCATGATACAGGCGTAAGTAGGAAAGCCGTTTTTTCCCTTCTGTGTACTCAACCTTAAAAACATACCCACATAATTCAGATTGATTATTCTCTGTTCCCGTAACAAAAGTTTCAGTAATTACCTCAATCAATTTTTCCGTTCCTAAATTGTCTTTTGCGCTTCCATGATATACAGGAAACAAAGAACAACGTCTGGTTCTCTGGCACTTTTCAAGCTGTAATTCCCGTATGTCCAATGAATCCTCTGAAATATATCTTTCTAATAGTTCATCATTCCCGGAAATAACGGAATCCCATTTATCCAAATCAACAATGTCAGTAATATCTACCTTGGGAGATAAGATAACCTCTTGCATGACGATTATATCACTGGTAAGTTTTTCCCTGATGTTTTGATAAATACGCTGTAAATCAATCCCGTTTTGGTCTATCTTATTCACATAGATAATTGTCGGAATGTTCATTTTCTGAAGTGCATGGAATAATATTCGGGTCTGTGCCTGTACACCGTCTTTTGCTGAAACAACTAAAACAGCTCCGTCAAGGACAGATAAAGAACGATATACTTCGGCTAAAAAATCCATATGACCGGGAGTGTCCACGATATTGATTTTATAACCATTCCAGCAAAAAGAAGTAACTGCCGTCTGAATGGTAATTCCCCGCCGCTGCTCTAAAACCATAGTGTCTGTTCTTGTGGTTCCTTTATCTACACTTCCTTGTTCTGCAATCGCTCCACTGGTGTACAACAGGCTTTCTGTTAAAGTTGTTTTTCCCGCGTCTACATGGGCAAGAATGCCAATATTGATTATTTTCATGTGATTGTCCTCCCTTTACAAGCCCAAAAGGGCATAAAAATCCCCAGCAGTAAAATACTTTTACCACTGGGGATTACAGTTTGCGGACATACACATATACAGCATACACCTACTAGTGATTGCTGTTCTTTTTCAGATATGTCAAAATTGATAAGGCAAAAGTATTCTTAAATTGGGTACAAAAAACCAAGCCCCCTTATTTAGGGACATTCAAAATTCTTTGAACCCACTATTTGATTGAAGATTTATTTAAGAATACCTTGCCGCATATTTTTTACTCCTTTTTTGGAATGAAGCTATTATAGCACATCAATTTTAGAAAAGAAAGTAGAAAAAGGAAAAATACTTTGTACACCATAAGAAAGATGTAATGAGTGAGAGGTTTCGTAGTCATCGACATTGTGGAAAAATCCAAAAGTTTAGATTTTCCCACAAATCCAAACTTATATAAAATCCAAACTTTTCTGAAAACAGCTTGATAATTGGGGATTCTTGCCGGAAAAAGTTTGGATTTCGTTTCACAAAGTACAATACTCCAATTATGACAAAATGCGTAAAACATTGCTATTTAGCTCTGTTTCAATCAATTTATTCTCATTTCTGACAAGAGAAGTACAAAACAAAATCCAAACTTTTATATCAGAAAATGCTTTGAATAAAGGATTTACAGAGGAAAGTTTGGATTTCTCCTAAGTTTGGATTTGTGGGAATGTGTATAACTGGCTGCCTTATGGAGTTGTGGGTAACTCTGTTTACAGGACGTGGGAAAGCTGCATTTTAGCTTTTCCATGTGCTGTGAATAGAGTTATCCATGACGGAATAGCCTGTTATGCACATTTCCACAATGCTTGTTTTTTGGTCTTTGGTTTCTTTGCTTCGGAATAGTGTGGTGCTGGCGGTCTATCTCTTGTTTTCGGTTGCTTGCTTCTTTACTGTACATGAGCATTCGCGCCAGGGTTGTCGTTGCCGTAACCTTCCAGCAGGTTGATAACGCCCCACACGCCAAG
>RAZJ01000077.1 GCA_003612625.1 bacterium 1XD42-1
CGCGGGAAAGAGAAAAGCCTTGGGACAAAATGTCTCAAGGCTTACTTTTCCCGGTCGGTCTTTTTCTCCGGCGCGGTGCGCTCCGGGGGCTGTTTCTCTTTCCACGCATCCAGCAGGGACATAATCTGGTCTTTCATCTCCCGGGGCGTAGTGTCCTTGCCGAAATACTTGTTCAGTTCAGCGGCGGAAATAATCACTTTGTCTACCTCCTTTTTCTCACGGCTCAAAATGCCGTCAATCACATCGCCGTTCAGTTTCCCCTCCTTATCCAGCTTGCGGAGCTCCTGGGCCTGGGAGAGCGAGGGGGACGCCTGCTCGCCCTCAATGGAAACGGCGATAAACCTCTGGTTTTTGGGCTTGATGAACGAGATTTCAACAGCGGGGGTGAAAGACAGCTTTTTCTCGTTCACCATAGACTGGAGCTCCGGCACAAGCTCGGTCAGCCGGATATACCGCTGTACCTGCTTGTAGTTCATGCCGTTCCGCTCCCCCACGATTTCCGTGGAGCGTTTCCCCACGTCCCCGGCAGCCACGCCCTCCATCTTTGTCCCTTGATGGCTGATGGCCTCCACCTGCATTTTCAGAGACTGGGCCTTTTCCATCGGCAAAATCTTTTCCCGGTGGCGCAGGTTGTCGTCCGTCATCGCAAGGATGGCCTCGTCATCCGTCATGTTGCGGACGATACAGGGCATATTTGCAAACCCGGCCAGCTCACTGGCCCGCTGGCGGCGGTGGCCCGCGATGATTTCATAGCCGCCGCCCTCCCGGGGACGCACCAGCGCGGGCTGGTGTACGCCGTTGTCCTTGACGGACTCCACAAGCCCTTTCATTTCCGCATCGTCCCGCACACCAAAGGGATGGTCTTTGAACGGGAACAGCTCCGAGAGGTTGAGATAGACAATCTCTTCCTTTTCGGCGCGGGTCGCGTCACGGGGCTGGGGCGGCTGTTCCGGCGCAGGAGCGGCGGGGGCCTCTTCCTTGCCCTTTACCGTGGCGGCCTTGGCCTCCTTGCTTTGGGACATTTTGTCTCGAGGTGGGGACGGGGGCCTGTCCGGGGCCGGGGTGGGCGGCTGTTCCGGTTCGGGTGGCTCGTTCTTTTCCACCTCCGCACGTCCCGCCGCCCGCTGTTCTGCCATCAGCTTTTCAATCTGGTCAGCGGATACACTCACCTCGCCGGGAGCACCAGCCGGGGCATCCTGGGCGGGCGCATCCACGGCGGCCTGCTCGGGAATGTTCTCCGGGGCCGGGGGCTCCGGGGCGGGAGCGTCCTGGGCAGGAGCACCCTCCGGGCCGGTATCGAACAAGCTGGGCTGGGGATTTTCCTTCGGGCTCACGTTTAATTTTTCGTCTGCCATTCGTTACCTCCTTTTTTAATTTCGTGAATGTTGCACAAATCTTGCGCTAAAAGTTTGTTACTATTTTTTCGCCTCCCTCCCGGCTATCCACGCAAAAAAGCCGCCCGTTTTTTCATGTCGGACGGCTTTCTGCGTAATGTGATAGCTCAAATAATATTTTTTTGTGGTTGCTGGCTCCGAAAAGCCTTGATATTACAGCGTTCCTATTAAAACTCATTCATATGTAAAGTGGAAGAAAACACAAAAGTAAATTGGACGTTTGGGAAAATCAGTGGAGCGGTTCATTAGCTGCGCCACTGATTTTTGCTATCCCTTGACAAAATATTTTGAAATGTCCGAGCTTTGTAACAATTCAGCCTGTTTTTCTGTCGAAATCAAAGGCACCTCGGATATTTGTGTAACATTTGTAGTTTATGTTCAGCGTCCAGCTTCATAAACTTTGCTTTTACCAGCTCGGCGGGGTAGTCGTCCCCGGCAATGCGGATCGTCTTTCTCCGGGTACAGACGGTTTCCAGCATGAGGTCTACAATTTCATTCAGCCTGTCCCCGTCAAACTTCATATCCTGTATGAGAATGTCATAGTCGATATTTTCCTTGATGATCTCCCGGTAAATCTCAAAAGCGGTCTGTGCTTCCGCTTCCTTTCGTTTCCGTTCCGGCGGCGTAGCCGCTTCCTGCTCCAAAGGAGAGGGGTTAGGGGAATGGATAGGAATGGAATGGGTACTTTGTAAATCCGTATTTCTTTTTTCTTTTGTTGGTAAGTCAGTTCTTTGTATATCTTTATTTAATTGCATTGGATTTTCCAACGTAGGTTTTTCCAACATTGGTTTTTCCTGCATTGGATTATCCAATGTTGGATTTTCCAATGTAGGTAAATCCGGCGTAGGTTCTGTATGCGGCTGCTCATATGTCCTTCTTTGAGTGAAACAATATGATCGACTTCAGCAGAATGCGCTGCCCATTTTTTAGATATTTTATCACCATTAGAATTCCTCATATGATACTTTTTTTGGGCGGCAGATTGGCTTTTATGAAGAACTTTTTTTGTACTTGGATCTACATAAGTCTTTTTTCCAGCAAAAATATCGTCTTTGAAATCAGAGCTTGCTTGTGTGCTATCCCATAATTTTCTTTTATTTTCTGGGTTATAATCTTGTGTAATGCCAAGCTTATTATTAGTTTCTTGGAAAATCCTTTCATCCTCATTTTTGGTATATACTTTAAAATCTGCATTTTCTTTATCCATAATATATTGATTTATTGAGAAAATCCTCAATACTCCTTTCTTTGAAATGAAACAGAAATTTTTATAATATTAATATCAAAAAGTACCTAAAAAAAATAATATGAAATTATATAAAAAAACTCAAAACTAATAAGCAATTTGATAGTGCGCTGCAGCGCACTATCAAAAAAGCGCTAGCGCTTTTTTGATTCAACTATACCTTGAATCGCCCTCCATAGTTAAGTATTAATGGTCTAACATCACGGTATTTCAATGAGTTAATGTTTTACTTCCGCCTCTGTGGTAGTACCTTACAATTTTACAGGAGCATTTATACGTTATAATCTGTATAAAAACCATTTTTTTAAGTATAGCATCTTATTCATTAAAAAGCAAATTATTTTTGTGAACGTCAACAGATATATTTTAAAAAAATTCCAATAAAAGGAAAAACATAAGACCTCCTATGATAGACTTTATCATAGGAGGCCTTTTTTCTTATTTACCCTTCAATATTTATAAACAAAATTTTATAGATTCCTAATAACCCTATTTGAAAATTATTTATTCTGTAAAAAACTTGATAAAAAGGAAACCAAGGTTAGCCTTTTTGTTAATTCCCCTTGAGAAATAATTGTCGCATCTGCATCATCTGTTTTAAAATGTAAATATCCATTTACATCAATCCAAGCAGAAGGTTCTTGTATTTTCCAGTAAGTATTTTCTTCCGAATTATAAGAATAAAAAACAAGCTCTTCTACATTTAAGTCTGTTGGCACTTTTACAGCAATATCAGCTTTTTGTCCAAACTTCCCTTTTTGTGAGAAATAAATTACGATCGGAATTGTGTTGGAAAAGTATTTCTCAAATAACTCTTTTATTTTTGTGCTTTTTGGGCTTCACTTGCTAATTTTTGCAGCTTGGCTAACGAAATATAATTGGCATTTTTTATCCGGGTTAAATCTGTCTGTTGTACGGTTGTTTGAGTGGATACAGAATTTCCTTGTAAGCTATTAGAATAGTTATTTGAAGGAATGCTATTTGAAGAAATACCATCAGAAGAAGTCCCTTTGTAAACCTTTCCGCTAGAAATAATACCGTTAGGAAAAGTATCTTTGGAAATAATCCCTTTAGAATCTATTTTCTTACCGATTAAACTATTTAAGCTGCCATTTAATAAAGGTTTTTGCCCTTTTGAACTGGAGCTGCCGCCTGATCCGCCACTGGAAGAACTACCGCCAGATGATCCTTTATTATAAGGCACATATCTTGTATCTTCAGAAGAACCAGAACTTTTTGTTGGATCGTAAGTAACATCACTGTTTGCATAAATTTTTTCCCCGGTATTGGAGATTAAAGCATATTCAGCAGCGGGAATATTAGTTGGTTCCGGAATATTGCCTTGATAAGTAATGCCCTTTGACAAAGGAACATTTCTAAAATCTACATCCCGTTTCATATTATATCCAGTATATTCTTCCACGATATAATGCATTGTACCAGAACCAGTAGAAACCAACTCTATAGAATAATCATCATTTCCCAGCCAAACACCTTTTTGGTCTCCTTCAACCTCCAAAAATACATCTGAAGTATCTGTGGTAATTCGATTATTTTCAATAGCGCCACATAACTTTTTATTTCCGTCATAAATATAAACATCTACAGGACATTTAGCCATTACATGTTTTGTCTTAAATTCGCCAAAGTAAGAAGCTGGTTTTACTGCCCATTCCATTGGATTTTTCAGGATAGAGGAAGCATCCTCAACATGTTTTTTAAATTTTTTGGCATTTTTCAGAATCGCTTCATAGTCATTAAAGAGTTTCATCATTGATTCTACATATTCTTTTCCTGATACTTTAGCTATAGTTGAAATAGTATCTTTAATCTCTTTTTTCATTAATTTTTTGCAAAAGTCTACCCAGCTTTTTCCATATTCTTTCTTTAGATAGTCTTTCATTTTTGCGGAAAACTCTTTTGGGGAAGCTATGGTTATTACCTCATAGACACTATTTGCGATCAGGACATTTTTGCTTCTATCGTTCATGAGCGCGAAAGAAACAGAACTGAGTGTTCCGGTTGAGCCTTGGGCGTAATTGGTATAACAAAATACCAATCTTCCCCGATCACTATTTTTCATTTTACACAGAAGCTCTAAACAGGCAGGAGGTTTACCGGATGTCTGCTTCATTAGTTCAGATGTTAAAATCCCAACCCAAAAATCTACCTGCCGGCCAATATCATTCAAAGTTTTTTCGTCAAAATGTTGGTTAAGAATCGCTGTCTTAGCGGTTACGTTAATATCCCTGGCTTCGTTTAATTGTTTCAGGAATCTTATATCCCACTCACTGGGTTCCTCATCTGTCCCATATTCCGCCAACACGTTTGTTATTTGGAAATTTTCTATAAATTCTGTTTTTCCCTTATCACTTTCCGCTGTACCTAACACCGTATATTGTTGTATTTCTTCTTTTTGATTAAAGAACATACCAGCTTTGAAAAATCCTTTATATTCAAGTTCTTTATCTCCCGGACGTAATATAACTGGTTTATCAAATTTAACATTCCAGCCTAGATGAAAACCTGAAGGCTCCTCTATTTTTATCTTTTTTAAAGTGGTTTTGAATGACTCATCTTTTGCTATTTGTTCTAATAAAGCGCTGTCGGGTCCTGAAAGATGATAAGACACACGAATGGAAAAGGGAATCTCAAAATCTGTCTTATTAACATATCCTGTTTCACCAGCAAAACGAAGTTTTCCATCCCAGTATTCCATTTCTTTTTTGTCCATATTGAAATTGACGCGTAATTCCGCTTCCAACTTTTTGATCTCTGTTAAATAAAAAGTGTAACCGCCAGAAGCTCTTTCCAATTTACATCTGACCCATTGATTTTCCAATCCGTTTACGTCGAGTGTTATGCCATCCGCTACTGTATGGCTGCTCCCATCAAGATAATAAACCGTTTTTTTCGCTGGATCATAATTTTTAAATTGCTTATACTCATAGTTTGCGTCATCTATTGAGGAAATACGAAGAATTTCCGAATCCGGCCACGCTGCATCATCCGGTTTCAGCCAATAATTTACCCTTGTATTTAATAAAGTATCTATTGACACCACAAAACTCATATCTGTCAAACTGCCTGCTTGATAGATATTTTCGCCAATTTTGACTTCTTTGGTGGATGGCTTCCACCATTGCAAAATTCCTTCTTTTTTGACAGGTGAGCTGACTGAAACAATCTCTTTATCAGCTGACCAGAAACAAACAGGACCTACTTTGATTGTCCCCAGCATTTCAGGAGAAAGCGTATAACTTATCCCACCAATCGTTACTTGCTTAGAGCCGGTTGTGTAAGCGGAAACATCACCAAATTTCGGCTCCACTGCCTTGAGTTCCAGCAGAGTGTCCGTTTTGTTATCAAACTTGACCCAGACAGGTTTTCCCGCTAGGCTGTCCAGTGAACCTATTACTCCACCCACAATGATTGAAATATCTGTTTCATCGGTAATCAAAAACTCAGTTTTATCATAGATATTGAAATCACTTGTTCTCTTTAAAAAAATTTTTTTATTGACCGCATCATAATTTTCTACTATGCGTATCTGTGTTAATTTGTTAATATCTCCTATGCCAGGATCTGTGGATGTGCCAGGGCCTGTGGAATTATAATGAATTGTCACACCGCTCTCAAAAACTTCTTCTCCATAATATGGATCAATATTAATATTATTCCATTGTGATTCTGTGCCAGAATAATAAACGTCTTTTAGAGCAAGGCAATTTATAAACGCATACCACCCTATACTGGTTACACTATCTGGTATCTCAATATTAGTTAAGGAACTGCAGCCAGAAAACGCATACTGCCCTATACTGGTTACACTATTTGGTATCTCAATATTGGTTAAAGAACTGCAACCAGAAAACACAGACCCCCATATACGGGTTACACTATTTGGTATCTCAATATTGGTTAAAGAACTGCAGCCAGAAAACGCATCATCTCCTATGCTGGTTACACTATTTGGTATCTCAATATTGGTTAAGGAACTGCAATGACAAAACGCATAATCTTCAATGCGGGTTACACTATTTGGTATCTTAATACTTGTTAAGGAACCTATAAATGAGCAAATCTGAAAAATGACAAAAAAGAGGGCATAGCCTCAAGTGTTATAATGGAAGCACGACC
>RAZJ01000078.1 GCA_003612625.1 bacterium 1XD42-1
ATCCTCTTTTTCCAAAAGCGCGACCGTATCCCGGAAAAACTCCCGGAATGGGTGGAGGCCGGGCAGACGGAGGACGGCATCCCCCTGAACCGCTACTATTTGGAACACCCGGAAATGGTGCTGGGGACAATGACAATGGGGCGCAGTATGTACGGCAATGAAACCGAAACCTCCTGCCAGCCCATCCCCGGCGCAGACCTCTCCGAACAGCTTGCAGAAGCAATCCGGCATATCGCACCGCCTGACCGGGAACTTCTGGAAATCACCACCGAACAGGACGGGGAAGAACTGGAAAGCATCCCCGCCGACCCATCCGTCCGCAATTTCAGCTATACCCTATCCAATGATAAGCTGTACTTCCGGGAAAACTCCCGCATGACCCAGGCCGTCCTTGGCAAAACCCCCACGGAGCGCGTCAAGGGCATGATTGGCATCCGGGACAGCGCCCGCCGCCTGATTGACTTGCAGCTTGCCGGCGCGGACGATACCGAAATCCAGTCCGAGCAGGCAAAATTAAACCGGCTCTATGATGCGTTCAGCGCAAAATACGGGCTTCTTAACAGCACCGGCAACAAGCTGGCCTTTGAACAGGATTCCTCCTACCCGCTGCTCTGCTCCCTGGAAATCATCAACGAGGAGGGGAAACTGGAACGCAAGGCGGATATGTTCACCCGGCGCACCATCCAGACCCACCGCGCCGTTACCAGCGTGGACACGGCTGTGGAAGCACTGGCGGTATCCATCGGGGAGAAAGCCTGCGTGGACTTGGGCTATATGGCATCCCTGATGGGCGGCTCTGAAAAAATCCCGCAGATTGTGGAGGACTTAAAAGGCATCATCTTCAAAGACCCCTCCACCGGCCCCTTTGACATCGAGGACGGCGGCACACACTGGCATCAGGGCTGGCAGACGGCGGATGAATACCTTTCCGGCAACGTCCGGGCCAAGTTAGCGATTGCCCGCGCCGCCGCTGAGGAAAACCCGCAGTTTACCGTCAACGCCGAAAAGCTGGAACAGGTGCAGCCCAAAGACCTGACGGCATCTGAAATCAGCGTCCGGATCGGCGCGTCCTGGATAGACCCAAGCTATTACCAGCAGTTTATGTTTGAACTGCTCCACACGCCTGAATACTTGCAGGGGCGAAAAATCAAGCTGCAATATGCCCCCGTCACCGGCGAATGGAACGTGCAGGGCAAGGGCGCGGACAACCGGGATAACGTGCGCGTCTACGCCACTTACGGCACGAAGCGCATCAATGCCTATGAGATTTTTGAGCAGACGCTGAACCAGAAAGATGTGCGGATATTTGACACCATGACTGTGGACGGAAAAGAGGTGCGCGTCCTCAACGAGAAGCAGACCGCCATTGCCCAGCAGAAGCAGGAAGCCATGTGCGAAGTGTTCAAGGACTGGATTTTCAAAGACCCGGAACGCCGGGAAGCCCTCTGCAGGCGGTACAACGAGAAATTCAACTGCATCCGTCCCCGTGAATATGACGGTTCCCATATCCGTTTTGCGGGCATGAACCCGGAAATTGCCCTGCGTACCCATCAGGAAAACGCCGTGGCGCGGATGCTCTACGGAAAAAATTCACTGCTTGCCCACTGTGTCGGCGCGGGCAAGACCTTTGAAATGATTGCCGCCGCAATGGAGGGCAAGCGGCTGGGCTTAAACCAAAAATCCTTATTCGTTGTCCCCAACCACCTGACGGAACAATGGGGCGGCGATTTTTTGCGCCTTTACCCCGGCGCAAAGGTACTGGTTGCCACGAAACGGGACTTTGAGCCTGCCCGCCGCAAGAAATTCTGCGCCCGTATCGCCACCGGCGACTATGACGCGGTGATTATCGGACACTCACAGTTTGAGAAAATCCCCCTCTCCCCGGAACGGCAGAAAGCCGTCATTGAGGGGCAGATCAGCGAAATCGTCACCGCCATTGCCGAAGCAAAAGCCGAGGACGGCGAGCGCTACACCATCAAGCAGATGGAGAAAACCAAGAAAAACCTGGAAGCCAAGCTGCAAAAGCTGGCGGACGGCAAGAAGAAAGACAGCGTTGTGACCTTTGAGGAATTGGGCGTTGACCGTCTGTTTGTGGACGAAGCGCACGGGTTTAAGAACCTCTTTTTACACACAAAAATGCGGAACGTGGCGGGGATTGCACAGACAGACGCGCAGAAATCCAGCGATATGTTTGCAAAATGCCGCTACATGGACGAAATCACCGGCGGGCGCGGCATCGTGTTCGCCACCGGAACCCCGGTCAGCAATTCAATGGTAGAATTATATACCATGATGCGCTACCTCCAGTTTGATACCTTGGAGCAGAACGGACACCGCCACTTTGACGCATGGGCGGCGGACTTTGGCGAAAAGGTCACGGCGATGGAATTAAAGCCGGAGGGCAGCGGCTTCCGCTCCAAGACCCGGTTTGCCAAGTTTTACAACCTGCCGGAACTGATTTCTATCTGGAAAGAAGCCGCCGACATCCAGACCGCCGATATGCTCAACCTCCCCGTGCCAAAAGCGGAATACATCACCGTCACCACGGAACCCAGCGGGTTCCAGAAAGAAATGGTGGAGGAACTTGGCGAGCGTGCGGAAAGTGTGCGCGGAGGCCAGGTTGACCCCCATATCGACAATATGTTACGCATCACTTCGGACGGGCGCAAGCTGGCGCTGGATCAGCGGCTGCAAAACCCGCTTTTACCCGACGACCCGGACAGCAAGGTCAATGCCTGCGTGAAAAACATCGTGCAGGAATGGCAGGCCAGCACAGAGATTTCAGGGACGCAGTTAGTGTTTTGCGACCTCAGCACACCCAAAGGCGACGGCTCATTCAACGTCTATGACGACATCAAGGAAAAGCTGATTGCCAAGGGCATCCCCGAAGCGGAAATCGCTTTTATCCATGACGCCAACACGGAAACCCAAAAGGCGGAACTGTTCGCCAAGGTGCGGCGGGGGCAGGTACGTGTTTTAATCGGCTCCACGGCAAAAATGGGCGCAGGCACGAATGTGCAGAACCGCATTGTCGCGTCCCACGATCTCGATTGCCCCTGGAGGCCCGCCGATTTAGAGCAGCGGGCGGGCCGTTCTCTGCGCCAGGGAAACATGAATGCGTCTGTGAAAATGTTCAAGTATGTCACCAAAGGGACATTCGACGCTTACAACTGGGGGCTGGTGGAAAACAAGCAGAAATTTATCGGCCAGATTATGACCTCCAAAAGCCCCGCCCGCTCCGCCGAGGATGTGGACGCCACCGCCCTTTCCTACGCAGAGGTCAAGGCACTGGCTACCGGCGACGACCGCATCCGCGAAAAAATGGATTTGGATGTGCAGGTTTCCAAGCTGAAAATGCTCAAAGCCAACCACACCTCCCAGCAGTACGAAATGCAGGACAAGGCGCTGAAATACTACCCGCAGAAAATCGCGGAAACCAAGCTGTTAATCGAAGCGCTGACGGCGGATTTGCCAACGGTGCAGGCCCACCCGGTCAAGGACGATGCCTTTTCCATGACCGTCATGGGGCAGACCTACACGGAGCGCAAGGCGGCGGGCGAAGCGGTGATTAAGGCGTGTATGCTGATGGACGACCCGGAAAAAATCGTGGATTTGGGCGAGTTTCGCGGCTTCCCCATGCAGCTCAGGTGTGACGGCAGCAAATTCCGCGTCACCATGAAGCAGAACCTGACCTACTCCGCCGAACTGTCCGACGATGCGGTGGGCAATGTCACCCGCATTAACAACGCGCTGGAAAGTCTGGCGGAACGGCTGGACGCGCAAAAGGCGCGGCTTACCACACTGGAAAGCGAACTGGAAAACGCCAAAGAAGAAGCCGACCGGCCATTCCCAAAAGAAGAAGAACTGCGGGAAAAATCCGCCCGCTTAAACCAGCTTAACCGGGAGCTGTCCAGGCCGGACAAAAAGGAGGATGAGCAGGAGGTTGAAGAAAGCCCTGATTTGGAGGACGCCGGAGAACCCGCGCCGGTTGTGCCGATGCCCGCTGCGGCGGCTGGCCATAAACCCTCTATCCGTCAGGCACTCCGTAACTATGAACCGCCCGCGCCGGTACAGTCCGGCATGGAGTGCACCCCGCGAAAGGAGGCGGTGCTGTGAGGGCAAAGGAGGGGCGCACGGTGGGACTGTTCACCAAGGTTTCCCCGGAAGAAAAGGCGGCGATTGACCGCAAGATGGAACTGCTGGGGACTTCCAACCTGCGGGCATATCTACGCAAGATGGCGGTGGACGGCTACATTGTGCAGCTTGACATGGGCGCGGTGCTGGAACTGGTAAAGCTGCTGCGCTCCGTTTCCAGCAACGTCAACCAGATCGCCCGCCGCTGCAACAGCACCCACAACCTCTATGAGCAGGATGTGGAGGACTTGCGGCAGGGCTACGCTGAAATCTGGCAGGGCGTGAACGACCTGCTGAAGAAATTTGAAGCACTGTAAACAACTGCGGCGGGAGCGATTTTTCTTTTGCTCCCGCCGCTTATTTTTATATCTGGAGGTGATTACTTGGCAGGCGTAACCAAAGAACAGATTGCAAAAGCAAAGGAATGGGACTTGCTCTCTTACTTACAGACCTATGAGCCGCAGGAACTGAAAAAAAGCGGCCCCCGCGAATACTGCACCAGAACCCATGACAGCTTAAAAATCTCCAACGGGAAATGGTGCTGGAACAGCCGGGGCATCGGCGGGCGCACGGCGCTTGATTATCTGATTAAGGTGCGCGGCATGGACTTTGTGGGCGCGGTGGAAACCCTGTGCGGGTACTCTGCGCCGCCGCCCGTAAAGCAGACGTTCACAAAACCCACAAAGCCGCAAAAGCCGTTTAAGCTGCCCGAAGCCAGCCGGTGCGCGTCCGCCGTGGTGGGCTATTTGCAGGATCGCGGCATTGACCCGGAACTGCTGGGCGTGTGCATGGAAGCCGGGATTTTATACGAAAGCCGCCGGTATCAGAACTGCGTCTTTGTGGGGCGCGATATGCAGGGGAACGCCCGCGCTGCCAGCCTGCGGGGGACGCGGGACGGCTTCCGTATGGATGTGGAGGGAAGCGACAAGCGGTACAGCTTCTGCCTGCCCGCCAGCCGCCCGGACTGCCCCCGGCTGGCGGTGGCGGAAAGCCCCATTGACGCGCTCTCCCTCGCCACGCTGGTAAAGCTGTCCGGCGGCGAACCACGGGACAGCCACTACTTATCCCTGGGCGGAACCGGCCCCCGCGCCCTTATGCAGTTTCTTCACGACCACCCCTGCGTTACCCAGGTCAGCCTGTGCCTGGACAACGACAAGGCCGGCTTGAAAGGTATCGAACGGCTCACCCAGGAAATCCAGAACGACGCGGAACTTTCCGGGCGGGTGAAGCTGGTTTACCCCAACCCGCCGAAGCTGGGCAAAGACTACAACGAGTTTCTCTGCATCCACGTGAAAGCGGCACGGACGGCACAGCGGCAGCGGGATGGGGCGCGGTAACGCTATTTAATTTCCGGCTCTAAATTTTCAAATTCGGGCGCATCGAAAAAATCTATCAGCGTCATATCCAAACCGTCGCATATTTTCTTGATGGTTGAAATTTTCGGGTCGGTACTCTTGCCATACAAGATGTTTTTGACGGAGGATGGCGGCAGCGCCGACATCGTAGCCAGTTTGTTGATGGTAATGCTGCGCTCCGCACATAAACGGAGTATCCGGGTCTTAATCGCTGAAATCGTATCCATAGCTGTATCCTGCCCCCTTTTTTATCAAGCATACAAAATATGGCTTGCAAAAGTAGGCTACCCATGCTACTATTTAGGCTATGGATAGCCTTTTTAGAAAGGAGGAACCTTTGGCTATTTCCAACATTTTACCACGAAAGATTATGAAAAACCGCACCCGTCAGCAGTCAATGGCAGAACGCCACGACTATGACCAGGAAGAAGAAAAGACAGACGGCGGCGAACTGGTTTCCTCCTATATGTGCAGCCCGGAAACTGCCGCCGAAGAATTTGAAATCAGCAAAAAACTGTACGCCCAGCTTACCGGGCGCAGCCAGTCAGAAAAGCACGACATTATTATGTACCGCATTATCCAGTCATTCAAGCCCGATGAAATCAGCCCGGAGGAGGCGCACAAAATCGGCTGCGAGCTGGCGATGAAATTTACCGGCGGGCAGCATCAGTTTGTGGTGGCCACCCACACGGATAAGCGCCACATCCATACCCACATTGAATTTAACAGCACCAACCTAAACTGTGACGCAAAATTCCAGAACGTGAAAAATTCCGCTTTTATCCTGCGGCGCATGAACGATGAACTGTGCCGCGCCCACGGCCTTTCGGTGATTGAGAACCCGAAGAAAAAAGCCAAGTCCCAAAAGGAAATGGCGGCGGCGCAGTATGGCATCAGCCACAAGAAGCAGTTACAGCAGACCATTGACAAGGTGCTGCCGGAGTGCAATCATTATGAGGAATTTCTGGCAAAGATGCGGGCTGAGGGATATGAAGTTGTGGACGGCAAAAATCCCGGCTTCCGTCTGCCCGGATGGGAACGCCCTGCAAGGGTAAACCGGCTGGGCGGCGATTATACCAAGACCGCCCTGCGCGCCAGAATTACCAGCCAGCGCGGGCGTTTGGCGGCAGGAAAAACACCGCCGAAGCGAACCGGCAGAAAGGTCAATCTCCTGATTGACATTCAGGCGAAACTTGCCGCCGGAAAAGGCGCAGGCTATGAACGCTGGGCGAAAATTTTCA
>RAZJ01000079.1 GCA_003612625.1 bacterium 1XD42-1
ACTTGATGTCATCTTTTTGACTTTTGTCTATTTTGCTCTTGCTGTGGATGCTCTTATGTGAACACGTCCTAGCAATCCTGCTGATTGTGCAGTTTACCTTGAGTTCTTACACAACTGGAAATCTGAAAAAGCAATCTCTTGTTGAGCAAATCAGGGCAATGGAATAAGCGTATAAAATTTGGAGGACTTATCTATGGATAACGATAAAAGAAAATTAACAGAAAAAGAATTAAAACGTAAAAGTGACTTTGAAAAATTCAATTCTGAAATGCAGCAAAAAGGATATAAAACGAAAAATATAATTATCAATACACAACAGGCAAAGCCTTTATGTCTTTTAATTATGCTGCCATTTATGGCTTTAGCATTTTGGATATACTATCATGTGAATGGTTTTGATTTGGATTGTCTTTCGTTGGGATTTGTTGTAGCATTGATTGTGCTTATTTCATGCCTCACCATTCTGCATGAGCTAATACATGGAATTACCTGGGGGCTTTTTGCAAAAAAACATTTTCATTCGATTGATTTCGGAATTATTTGGAGTAGTTTTTCTCCATACTGCACTTGCTCCGAACCGTTGAAAAAGTGGCAGTATTTGTTAGGAACTGCTATGCCTACATTGGTTTTAGGAGGTGGGAGTGCAGTAGCTGAGGTGATGACAAATCAATTACTAATATTTTTGCTGGCAGAGTACATGATTGCATCAGGTGGTGGAGATTTTCTAATTGTACTGAAAGGCATGTTACACCACACTGATAAGAAAAAAAGTGTGTATTGCGACCATCCTTACGAATGTGGTTTTGTCGTTTTTGAGAAATAGGAACGAATACTATAAATCGGGATTTACGGAGGTTAATGCTATGGGAAATATAGTTGGAGCGATTGTATTGGGTGTAATAGCAATTATATGTTTTGTATTTAGTTACTTGCAGTTTAATGAAAAAGGGTTCTTGTTTAACAATGCATATATTTATGCATCAAAGCAGGAGAGAAAAAACATGGATAAGAAACCACACTACAAACAATCGGGGATTGTCTTTCTTTTAATTGGAATTATATTTTTGATTAATACAATAAATATAATTTTACAAACGGTCTGGCTGGTTTATTTAGTAATAGGAGTTGTAATAGTTGCGATTGTATATGCGATTGTGTCATCGGTTATGATAGAGAAAAGAAAAAAGTAAAATTCCGGTTGTTGGGCAAAAGAAATTGATGGAGGCATAGTATGAAGATAACTGATAGAGATATAGATAACGGAAAACCTTTTGATTGGGGGAAAACCTCTTTAGATTATGCAAAGTTCCGTGATATTTATCCAAAAGAATTTTATCAAAAAATTGTTGACCGCAAATTATGTATAGACGGACAATCTATCCTTGATGTTGGAACAGGGACAGGGGTGCTTCCCAGAAATATGTACCAGTATGGGGCGAAGTGGAGGGCTACCGATATTTCAGGAAATCAAATTGAACAAGCCAAAATCCTTTCAAAAGATATGGATATAGATTATTACGTTGTGCCAACAGAAGATATAAGTTTTTCAGATAATTCTTTTGATGTAATCACAGCCTGTCAATGTTTTTGGTATTTTAACCATGAAATTGTTATGCCTAAGTTTTATCGTATGCTTAAAAAAGAGGGAAAGATTCTTGTTTTATATAAGATAAACGAGTATTTAGTTCTGGATTAAATCTTAAAACTTTGGCTATTATATCAAATTCGCATTTCATAAATACTTTTGAAATTACTATTTTAACCGTCTGGTCAATTAGAACCAATAATGCCACAGGTATAATAAACGGCTTAAACTTTTCCATCAGTAACACTTCCTCTCAAATTATTATTTTGTTATTTCTTCTTTTTCGATTTAGGGGTAGGCAATTCCTCATACATATTGTTTTATTTCATCAGGCGTCAATTTTCGTACTTCTGTGTGTGGATATTCTTTATACTTTCCAGCACTAAACACAGGCATCATTTGCCTGCATTTCTTGTCTTTATTCTTTTTCAAAAATAGATTTAACTCATCATTCCCTGGAAATATTTTATAAGATAATCTTCCTTTATTGTTCTCTATCTCATAAATACCACACGCACTTTTCGTTGTATAGTCCGCTGTTCGCAAATATAGTTTTGCAATTTCCAATGACTTAAAAGGAAAATTCCATCGTTGCAATCCTCTATTTGGGTCATGCTCGATACAAATGCACCGTCCACAAGTTCCACAAATATATTGAGTGTGGTTCTCCAAACAGTCCAGCGGATTTAGTAAAGGCGTTATTCTATTTTCATCAGAGTAACATTCCTCACACACTTTTCTTTTCACTCCTTATAAAATTCAGATTTGTCATAATCATTCTACCATACCGTTATGCAGATGGTTTTTGTCGTCCGGGTCTATCAGATAGCCATACGGACATTCCCCGTTGACACGCTCCCCTTTCTGTGCCTTTGCCTGTTTGACTGCACGGATTTTCTTGCTTGTGTCCCTTGCGTAAAATTCATTGAACCAGTTCCTTAACGGTGTAAATTCGTTGTCGTCCCTTGCGGTGTCAACGCCGTCATTGATGGCGATATACCTTACCTCATATTCCAGGAAAATAATTTCTATCAGCTCCCCGGTTTTTAAGTAGTTGCGCCCCAGACGGGAAAGGTCTTTTGTTATGACTGTCCCGACGTGTCCGGCTTCTACCTCATGCAGCATTGCCTGTAAGCCCTCACGTTCAAAGCTCACGCCCGATACGCCGTCATCAATGAAAAATTTTGTGTTTAGGAAATGATGTTCTTCTGCGTACTTCTGCAAAATCATTTTCTGAGAAGCGATTTGTCAAGGATATTTTCACCTAAAAATATTATCCGTCCACATTTCGCACTGACCTATTACCGTCTGCACAGCATCGTCCATCCCCTCCGGGGGATACTTATGCCGCTTGAGCAGCCGCTTAACCAGCTTGCGCATACCGGCGCGGGCGCTCTCTTTCTTCTGCCAGTCGATGGTTCGGTTCTTCCGCAGGAGGTCGGTCAATTCCTTGGTGATGGCGATCAATTCCTCATGCTCGTAAAAATCCTTGACCGCCTGGGGCTTGGTAAGCGCGTCATAAAAAGCCAGTTCCTCCGCGTTCAGCCCCAGCGCCTCCCCCTCCGCATTTGCCGCCGCAATATCCTTGGCAAGCTTCAGAAGTTCCTCAATAACTTCCTCATTGGTAAGCATTCCGTTCAGATAACGGTTCATGGCGCTCTGGATGATCTCAGAAAATTTCTCCGACTTGACCAGGTTCATCCTGCGGTAAACGGAAACTTGTTCCGCGATCAGCTTTTTCAGCAGTTCCACCGCCAGATTTTTCGCCTTCATGTTTGCCACTTCTTCCAGAAACTTCGGATCAAACAGGGAGAACTCCGACTTCACATCGGAGAAAAGATTGATTATGCCCTCGCTTTTAATGCTGTGCTTCAATAGTTCGTTAATCCGCTCATTCACTTCGGGCAGGGTAAATTTCTTCCCTGTCCCGCCGGACTGTAAGCGGACGATCATCGTGCGGACAGCATCAAAGAACGCCGCCTCAAAACGTGTACTCTCATCCACCAAGCTGCCGCACAGGGTAAGGGCCTGCCGGAGCAGCAACGCCTCTTTGATATAAACATTCTGCGTCCGCTCATTTTCAGGCAGGTTATGCTCCGCAACACTCTTGCCCAGAATGAAGTTGACGCCTCCGCTGATAGCCTTCGCTTTCTCAAAATCATTGCCGGACATAAACCTCCCATAGTCATAGCCATGGAAGAAATCCCGGCAAATCGAGAGCTTTTCCAAGAACTTCGGATAGGCGGCCTTGCTGACATCGGTGTCGCCGTAGTTTTTCCTGTCTCTGGCGGTGTAGTCGTTCATTGCCTGCTTGAGGGCGGCAGCAATACCCACATAGTCCACCACCAGCCCACCCTCTTTGTCCTGGAAGACGCGATTGACGCGGGCGATGGCCTGCATCAGATTGTGGCCGGACATAGGCTTATACACATACATCGTCGCCAACGATGGAACATCAAACCCGGTCAGCCACATATCCACCACAATGGCGATCTTCAAAGGCGACTCGTTGTCCTTAAATTTCCTCGCCAGCTCGTCCTTGCGTGCCTTGTTCCCGATGATCTTCTGCCATTCCTCGGGGTCATTGTTACCCTGGGTCATCACGACCGCCACTTTCTCCGTCCACGCAGGGCGCAGTTCCATAATGCGCTGGTATATCTTCATAGCAATGGGGCGGGAATACGCAACGATCATGGCCTTTCCCGTCAGGATATTGGCCCGGTAATTCTCGTAGTGGTCGAGAATGTCATTGACCAGAGAGTTGATCGTCTGCTCCGCACCCAGGATGGCCTCCATCTGGCCCAATTCCTTCTTGCTCTTTTCAATGACATACGGGTCCGCTTTCTGGGCCATGATGTCATACTCGGCGTCAATAAGACGCAGGGTGTGCTCGTCCAATTTCAGGTGAATGACCCGGCTCTCATAGTAGACCGGCCTTGTGGCACCATCTTCCACAGCCTGCGTCATATCATAGATGTCGATGTATTCACCGAACACTTCGCGGGTGCTGCGGTCCTTGGAGGAAACCGGCGTGCCGGTAAAACCAATGTATGTAGCGTTGGGCAGACTGTCCCGGATGATTCGGGCGGTCCCGACAACCGTTTTAGCTTCGATCTCCCCGTTATCCTTCCGCCGGGTAACCACCTTCTCTGTCAGGCCGTATTGCCCCCGGTGGGCCTCGTCCGCCATAACGATAATATTCCGGCGTTCGGAGAGCGGTTCGCCGCTCTCCTCAAATTTCTGCATAGTGGTAAAGATGATCCCGTTGGCCTGACGGTCCTTTAACCAGTCCTTCAAGCCAATTTCTATATGCTTCGGCGTTTCGCCCTGCCGCAATTTCTCCTTATACTCGTCGCTCAGCTTGCGGCAGGTGGCTTGTACCGGCGTCTGCCGCAGAAAATCCCTGCATCGGGCAAACTGGCCGTAGAGTTGATCGTCCAGATCGTTCCGGTCGGTTATGACAACGATGGTTGGGCTCTCCAGTGCCTCTTGCAGATAGTGGGCGTAGAACACCATGGACAGGGATTTCCCGCTGCCCTGGGTATGCCAGAAAACGCCGCCCTTGCCGTCTGTGCGGGTGGCGCGGCGGGTGGATTCCACCGCCTTTTTGACGGCAAAATACTGATGATACCCGGCTAGAATTTTGAACGTGTTCTGACCGTCTGCATTGAAGCAGATAAAATTTTTGATAATGTCAAGAAAGCGTTCTTTCTCAAATAACCCTTTAAAAAATGTATCAAATTGGGCATACTGCGTATTCTCATAGCTGCCGTCCGTTGTCTTCCACTCCATATACCGGTCCTCACCGGAGGTGATCGTCCCGGCCCGGGAGTGGGTCATATCGCTCATGACGCAGACGGCGTTGTAGACGAACAGCGAAGGAATTTCGTGCATATAGTTCCTAAGCTGGCGGTAAGCGGCTGAGGCGTCCGTTTCCTCCCGAGAGGGGGATTTCAGCTCCACGACAACAAGCGGCAGTCCGTTGACGAACAAAATCACGTCGGGCCGCTTTTCTGAGTTCTCTACCACCGTCCACTGGTTGGCGATAGTGAAATCGTTGTTGTTGGGATTTTTGTAGTCCACGAGGTAGACGAGGGTGGAGCGCTCCTCGCCGTTTACGAAATATTTCACCGGCACGCCGTTTTGCAGGTAGTCCATGAACACCAGGTTCTTTTGCAGCAGCGTCCCGCTCTCGAAGTTTTTCAGCTTGTAGGCCGCCTCGTTGAGCGCGTCCATGGGCAGGGCGGGGTTGACCCGCCGCAGGCAGGGCAGCAGGATGTCCTCGTATAGCGGGGAGCGGTAATCCCGCGCCACGTCGGGGCCGTAGACGTAGGTATAGCCTAATTGCTCCTGAAAGAGCTGGAGGACGGCGTTTTCGTAGTGGGATTCGGTGAAATGGGTAGACATGATCTATCTCCTCATAATATCTTCAACCTGTTTTGCTAAGCTAGGTTTTATATCTTCCCAAGACTGTTTTCTATTTTTGCTTGCATAAAAAACTTTTGCAATTTTTTCTAACTCAAACAGCTGGCCTGTTGTATATTCATGAAATTTTGCGGTTCGGACATTAATTGCATTCTTAAGTGTTTCTAAGGCCATATTATTAGCAGGATCAACAGCTATCCCCCTCATTATATTATTTTGCATGGTCAAAGATTGAATATCATATTCCTGAGTTTGTCCATACAGACTTGTCGAAATATTTCTAATGTTATAAACTGTTTGTTGGAAGTCCTGCAATTCACCATAAACTCGAGCGAATTTCCCCCGCTTGCAAAATGGTACAAACATATTAAGATTCATGCCATTGGAAAAATCAATACTTAGTGCTGATAATTCATATACTTGTTTAAAAGATAGCGATTCCATTCTCATTGCAAATGGAATTTGGGGCAAGATTTTTCCGATTTCTTGAGAAATAACGCACATATTAACATAGAGTGATCGAATATTACTGTCTGTTTTTTCGATAATCATATTTCTTTCATGGAAATAGCCGATAGTCGGTACAACAAGGGAAACAATAAAACCACTAAAAACACTAGGACGTGTTCACATAAGAGCATCCACAGCAAGAGCAAAATAGACAAAAGTCAAAAAGATGACATCAAGT
>RAZJ01000007.1 GCA_003612625.1 bacterium 1XD42-1
CAGTCCAGAAAAACCTGGAAAAACTGTCTTCCGGCTACCGCATTAACCGCGCAGGCGACGACGCCGCAGGTCTGGCTATTTCTGAAAAAATGCGTGCCCAAATCACAGGTTTGGAAAGAGCACAACTGAACGCAAAAGATGGTATTTCCTTGGTACAGACCGCAGAAGGCGCACTGACAGAAGTCCATTCCATGCTGAACCGTCTGGTTGAGCTGGGCGTAGAATCCGCCAACGGCATTTATCAGGCAGATGACCGCAACAAAATCCAGGCAGAAGTTGAACAAATCACCGAAGAAATTGACCGTATTTCCGCAGGTACAAACTTCAACGGCATTAAATTACTGGATGGCTCTTTGGGCGAAGATATTGCCACAGTTAAACAATCTGTTACAGCAGATTTGAGCGCTTTGGTAGACACTCCTCTGGGTGGCGTTAAAACAGTTGAAGCTACAGCAGGGACATTTAAAGCAGCAGCACTGGGTGAACCTGCTGTTGTGGCAACAGATGACGGAACTAAAATCACATACAGCGTAGAGTATACAGATAATGATGGCAACCATCAGAAAAAAGATATTGAGTTTACGATTGCTCTTAAAGATGGCGTAACTGCTGCTTTTCCTGGCGCGGCGGGCGATCTGGTTCTGAAAACGAAAGATGGAGCAACATATGGACTCGTAGCTAATAATAAAGTTGCTAAAGATGAACTTGCCAATGCGATTGCTGCAGAGTTGAAAAAAGACAAAGATTTTTCTGAAAACTTTACAGTTGAACAAGATGGAACAACAGGAGCGCTTGAATTTACTGCTGTAAAAGCAGGAAAAGACGGTGCCTATGTTGATAAGCAAGGATATACAACAACTACCCCAGCAGGAGTAGAAACAAAAGTTGCACAGGTTATTACTGTTGGTGCTGCTGGTGTGTCTACTGCTGAAAACGCATTCAAAACGATAGACTTGGCTAAAGCTACCGTATGGGATGGCAAAAAAGAAACCTTAGAAGATGCTATCTTTGAAATTAACGGTAAAAAATTTGTTTTTATTGATAATCAAACAGGATTTCCTACTGAGGAAATGCAGACTTGGATGAACGATGCTGGTGTAGGTAATAACCATGTAACAGTTGCTACTGCAGGCGCAGCTCCTGTAAATGCCGATGTGGCTGCTATGGCTGTGAAAATTGCTGAAGAAACCGGCTTAAATGTAGCAGCAGGAAAAACAGCAGTTATAAATGGTGTACTTGGATGGACTGCTGGTGCAACTGGAACAGAGATTGCTTTGAAGGATAATGTTATTGATGTTCCTGTTGATGGCGAAGATTCCGGCGCTCGCGGTTTGACCCTCCAGGTTGGCGATACCAACGAAGATTTCAACAAAGTTACTGTTTATGTTGACGACATGAGCTCTAAAGGTTTAGGCATTGATAATCTCGACGTTACCGATCAAGGCATCTCCGGCGAAAGCATCGACCGCGTAAAAGCTGCCATTGAAAAAGTTTCCGTAAACCGCGGCCGTCTGGGTGCTCTCCAGAATCGTTTAGAGCATACTCTGAACAACCTGGCAACCACCACTGAAAACATGACCAACGCAGAAAGCCGTATCCGTGATACTGATATGGCTCAGGAAATGATGGCCTTTACAAAGAACAATGTTCTCGTTCAGGCTGCTCAATCCATGCTGGCTCAGGCTAACCAACAGCCACAACAAGTTCTGCAATTACTCCGGTAATTTCGGCCTTATTTTAAAATATTGTGATCACAAAATGGAGGGGCTTTTCCGGAAAGCCCCTCCTGCTTTTTCGCCTTTTTCTGCCCTTCATGCTATACTGAATCTGGCGCTGCTGCATTCGGCAGGCGGTTCAGTCCAGCCCCAGAAATGGGGTGATACGATATGCGAAAAAAGTACATAAAAGTTATCATCTTTATTGTTGTTATCATCTTAGTGACTTTGTTATTTTCCATAAAAGTATACTAACCGCCACCCAGACCAAGGAATAGCGGTTAGTATATCGCAATCTTCTGGGGCGAACCGTCTGCTGACAGCGCCCTTCTATTGATATTATAATGTCATAGTATCAATTTGTCAAGCTGCGCTTGAAGGAGCTTCTCAAGGCTGCTGGTAACGTTTTAAGATTTCATCCAGCAGGCAGTTTGCAGCTTTTTCTTTGCTCATTTGCGGTAGAGGGATTTCTTCCGATTGGGTAATCAATGTCAGAACATTGGTATCTGTTTGGAATCCTGCCCCAGGGGTGAACAAGTGATTGGCTGCAATCATATCCACTCGTTTCCGGGCTAGTTTGGCACGGGAATTTTCAATTAAATTTTCGGTTTCCATAGAAAATCCGCATAAAAACTGGCCTGATTTCCGGTGCTCACCCAGCCAGCCTAAAATATCCTTGGTCCGGCAGAGTTCTAATCGGGAATCCCCATCTTTTTTCTTTATCTTCTGATCAGAAGTTTGTGCTGGACGGTAATCTGCCACAGCAGCAGCTTTGATAATAATATCTTGATTTTCAAATTGGGAAGCAACAGCTTGAAACATATCTTCCGCACTGGTGACAGGGATTTGTTTCACATGAGCTGGAACTTTTAAAGCGGTAGGCCCGCTGATTAAAGTTACTTCCGCGCCCCGCCGGGCAGCAGCCTGGGCAATGGCATAGCCCATTTTTCCACTGGAATGGTTTGTAAGGTAGCGTACTGGATCAAGGGCTTCCTGGGTAGGGCCAGCAGTAACCAATATCCGTAAACCGGACAAATCCTTTTTACAGGCCCAGAATAAAGCTTCTTCCAATAAAATTTCCGGCTCCGGCATTTTCCCGGTTCCAGTATCCCCGCAGGCCAAACGTCCGGCAGCAGGCGTTATCACATGCCAGCCGTATTTTTTTAAGCGTTCCAGGTTATCTTGGGTTACAGGATTTTCATACATCCGGGTATTCATAGCAGGCGCAATCAGCAAAGGACATTGACAGGCCAATATAGTGGTTGACAGCATATCGTCAGCGATACCGTAAGCCAATTTGGCAATGATATTGGCAGTAGCCGGAGCAACAATTACCAGGTCAGCTTTTTTGCCCAGGGATACATGCTCCACATGAAATTCAAAATTCCGGTCGAAGGTATCAAGAGGGACTTTATGATTGGTAAGTGTTTCAAAAGTAATTGGTGAAATAAATTGTGTGGCATTTTGTGTCATTAAGATATGGACATCAGCTTTTTGTTTTACAAGGGCTGAGGCTAAAGCCGCAGCTTTATATGCAGCAATACTTCCTGTAACGCCTAATAATACGCATTTTCCTTCCAGCATATTGGGTGAAAACCTCTTTCCCATAATATTTACCCACAGTATAACAAAAATCAGATTGTTCGTAAAGCAGTTTCCTCGTAACAATTCGGTCACAAATTTCTAAAAAATATAACAATTTTGGATGGAATAAGGAACTTGACTTTTTCTCGTCTATCGCTTATACTAAGGCTATCCTAATTGATAGCTTTTCCCGGTGGGGGCCAAAAAAAGATAAAGAATGCTATAAAGAGATTTGAAGAGAGAAAAGCAGAGAAAAATATAAAGAGAGAAAATTGAGAGAGGTTTTATATATCCCCTGACCAGGAAAAGCTCAAGAGAGACAGAATAGAAAGAGAATTGCAGAGAGATATTTGTAGAGAGATTGAGAGATAATACATAAGATCGTTTAAAAAGACCCATCATCCTTATGTCCGGTTCGTTTTTTGCGGCCGGACTCCTTTTTTAAGTGCCCCAAAAATGAATTTTATATGAAGGAGAACCGATATGCGAACAAAAAAATTATTTTGCGGGCTGTTAGCTATGGTTTGCCTGCTGGCCGGAAGTTTTCCCGTATCGGCAAGAAAAGCAGGAACATTAGATTTAAGCGCAGTTGGAATCGACTTTGATGTAACAGATGCAGACAAAATGATTACAGAAGAATATGCTGTCTGCAACAGCGAAGGGGACCCAATTAACAATATTGGCTCATCAAATGGTTTCCGTGGAAAGTTTGAAAAAGGGGAACTTACTTTAGAAGGGGTCAATCCTTCTCAAACACTTTATGTTTATTTAGGCCCGGACTATAACCATGAAGATCTTCGGGATTATTTTGAGGACAGCAGCGGTAATACACCAGATTTTACAATTCGTACCGCAGATTTAGCCAATGATCATGTCATGAATTTACGGGTAAATACTTCCGGTGACGGGAAACAGTTAGTTGCTGGCGTAACCCAATATTCCAGCAAAGCCGTCGGCAAATTGGCACGAGGCTCCTGGCTGAAAATCATGCTGTTTGATATGGCGGAAACGGAAGAAACAAAAGTAGATATTACAGCTACTTTTACCACAAAAGAAGCTGGTTCTACCCATTCTTATTCCGGCGAATCCTTTGAAGGAGGATATTCTTCTTCTTTAAAAATCCGCTTGTATATTAACAATACAGCTACCGGAAAAAATTCTGGTTCCGGGGAATCCGATAATGGCGACCGGGTTTATTATACAGCCAATAAAGCTGGCGGGAATGATTTCATTTGGGGTGATAACCGGGCAGCAATCCAATTTAATGCTGACAGCAATCCGGAAGATTTTTATTGCCGTATGTCCGTCCATCCCGATAATCAGGTCTATTATGATTATGGCGACCCGGTAAATGCAGAATTATGGTTTTATGATTTTGTAACCCATCCTACAATCCCTTCTACCAACAGGGCTACTTTAACATTAGGGATTCCCTGGGATGATGACGATGATTACAGGCCAAATCCAAAAACCTGCCGGATTTACCAGCAGGATGTTATGGGAAAACTGACGGATGTCACAGATTTATTCACCTTTTCCGAAGATTCCGATCCCATTCCTGGCTGGAGTATGCGCACCAGGAAATTGGAAAGCTATGTGGTTTCAGATGTTCCTCTTCCGGTAGAGGAAAAAGCAGAGGATTATAGTGATGTTTATTTTTATAGTGATGAAGAATTAGACCGGATTTTTGCCATTGATCCGGCAGAATCTTTGCGGATTCAGGCTTCTTATATTGGGATCGAAGTCCAGCGCCGGCTGGCTGAAATTCTGAAGGGCGGCGCTGGTGGATCAGATGCCCCGAATCGTGTAGATGGCATTGTAGGCGGTGCTATTCCGGACTTCTCGGAGGATGTGTCGGAAATTACAGAGGATATTTCTACCGAAGAAGTCCAGCGCCGGATTGATGAAATTTTATACGGGGCTTCCAGTAATCCTGCTGATGAAGTGCCGGATATTATTTCCGGCAACCAGTAATTTTCCTTAAAAAAACTATTGACAACCGGTAAAAATAATTTATAATAGCTTTCATAAGATTTTCATTGCTTTTAAAATGGCTGTGATAGGAAAAAGTAGCTCTTGTGCCGCATGACAGAGAGCCGGGGATTTGCTGGAACCCTGGTATGACGGGCAGGAAGGAAAAACATCCTGGAGCCGCTGTTCCGAAAAATGCAGTAGGGGCAGACGTGGGTGGCACGTTACAGCCACAGGCCATAGGTAATAAGTGGACTGCAATGGGGCAGTCTATTTGGGTGGTACCGCGGAAGGTTTGCCTTTCGTCCCAATTTTCTGGGGCGGAAGGCTTTTTATTTTATCCAGATTCTTCCAAGTTACCGCTGGATCTATCATTCAAGGAGGTATTTGTTTATGAAACGGACCGGTTATTGCGGTGCTTTGCGGGAAAAAGATATAGGCTCCCATGCTGTTGTTATGGGATGGGCACAAAATAAGCGGGATATGGGCGGCGTTATTTTTATCGATCTCCGGGATCGGGAAGGTGTTTTACAAGTTGTATTAGATGCTCAAACATTATCCCCACAGGATTTTTCCGCAGCAGAATCTTTAAAATTAGAGTCGGTTGTGGCAGTTTCCGGAGAAATCCAGCGGCGGGATGAATCCACTTATAATCCCCGGATTGCAACTGGGGATGTGGAACTGAAGGCCCAAACATTAGAAGTCCTTTCCGAAGCAGAAACATTACCTTTTTCTTTGGAAGGCTCTGTGCGGGAAGATTTGCGTTTAAAATACCGCTATTTGGATTTGCGCCGTCCTGCAATGCTTGACAATCTTCGTTTCCGTGCCCGGGTTATGAGCCTGATTTCCAATTATTTAGACAGCCAGGGATTTATTCAAGTGGAAACCCCCATGCTTACCAAAAGCACGCCGGAAGGCGCCAGGGATTATCTGGTTCCCAGCCGGGTCCATCCAGGCCAGTTTTATGCCTTGCCCCAATCCCCTCAGATTTTCAAACAGCTTCTCATGGTAGGCGGGATTGATAAATATTATCAGATTGCCCGGTGTTTCCGGGATGAAGACTTACGGGCGGACCGTCAGCCGGAATTTACCCAGGTAGATATGGAATTATCTTTTGTGGATCAGGAGGAGATTCTCCAGCATTTGGAACGGATGTTCCAATATTTGTTCCGGGAAGTAAAAGGAACAGAATTGACAGGCCCCTTTCCCCGTCTGACATGGCAGGAAGCCATGGATCGTTACGGCACCGATAAACCGGATTTACGGTTTGATCTGCCGATTGTAGATTTAACGGCCCAAATGGAAAACTGCGGTTTTTCCGTATTTGAAAAAGCTGTGGAAGCAGGCGGGAAAGTCCGCGCAATCAATGTAAAAGGCCAGGGCAGCTTCCCCCGTTCCACCATTGAAATGCTTACAGAAAAAGCCATGGAATATGGCGCCAAAGGCATGGCCTGGATTGCCTGGAAAGAAGATGGAGAAATCAACTCCATCCTGACAAAATATTTTTCTAAAGAAGCTTTTCAAACCATTTTAAATACGGTGGAGGCCCGGCCTGGGGATTTTATCCTGTTTTGTGCGGATCGCTTCCCGGTTGTTTGCAGGACATTAGGGGGCTTGCGTTTGGATTTGGCAGATTTGCTTTCCCTGCGGAAGCCCGGGGATTACCGGTTTTTAATGGTGACAGATTTCCCGGAATTTGAGTATTCCGAAGAAGAAAACCGTTATGTGGCAACTCACCATCCTTTTACCATGCCTTATCCGGAAGATATTCCTTATTTGCTTTCCGATCCGGCCCGGGTTCGTGCCCAGGCTTATGATGTTGTATTAAACGGCATTGAATTAGGCAGTGGCAGTATCCGTATTCACCGGAAAGAAGTACAGCAGAAAATGTTTGAAGCTTTAGGTTTTTCGGAGGAACAGATTGAAGCCCGTTTTGGTTTCATGGTTCACGCTTTCCAATACGGCACCCCGCCTCATGGGGGCTTTGCGTTTGGATTGGACCGTTTTGTTATGCAGATGCTGGAAGCCCCTTCTTTACGGGATGTGGTGGCATTCCCGAAAAATAAAGATGCCCGCTGTCCCATGACAGATGCTCCCAATTTGGTGGATGCAGGCCAGCTCGATGCTTTGGGATTACTGGAACGTTCCGGAAGCTTTGGCAGTTCTGTTGTTTCCAAACAGAAATCCACTGGGATTGATGTGGATCGGATTGCAGATTTAGCAAAGCTTCGGGCACCTGCCCAGGAACGGGAAAAAATTGCCGCCCAAATGCAGGAAATGATCACGTTTGCCAACCAGCTCGGGGAACTGGATACTTCAGGGGTGGAACCTATGGCCCATGTGATCCCCATTTCCAATGTGTTCCGGAAAGACCAGCCAATACCTTCTTTTGAACGGGAAGCTTTGCTGCAAAATGCCCCAAAACAATTAGACGGCTATTATTTTGTACCACGGGTTGTAGAATAAAAAGGGAGGAGGAATTTCATTTGAAACAGGATATTATTAAAATGTCGGTAAAAACCCTCAGCCGCTGTTTAGAAACAAAAGAACTTTCCGCTTTAGAGGCCGCAGATGCGTATTTGGAGCAAATTGAGAAAAAAGAGGCTGAAATCGGGGCATTCCTCACCATAACAAAGGAAGCAGCCTGGGAAACAGCAAAACAAGTGGATGCAAAACGGATGAAAAATGAACCGCTGCCTCCATTGGCAGGGATTCCAGCTGGAATCAAGGACAATATTTGCACAAAAGGTATTCCAACGACCTGTGCTTCCCGGATGCTGGAACATTTTATCCCCCCTTATGACGCCGCAGTCATGGAACAGATGAAAGCCAGCGGCGTGGTTATGCTGGGAAAATTGAATATGGATGAATTTGCAATGGGTTCCACTACGGAACATTCTTATTTTAAAGAAACCCATAATCCCCGGGATCTTTCCAGAGTACCGGGGGGCAGCTCCGGTGGTGCGGCGGCAGCGGTTGCCGCTTATGAAGCAGCGTTTTCCCTGGGATCGGATACAGGCGGCTCCATCCGCCAGCCAGCCGCTTTTTGCGGTGTAGTAGGAATGAAGCCTACTTATGGCACAGTGTCCCGCTATGGACTGGTAGCCTTTGCATCCTCTTTGGATCAGATAGGGCCTTTAACCCGGACAGTTGAAGATAATGCGTTGATATTACAATCTATTATCAGCCAGGATCAGCGGGATACTACCAGCTTGGCCCATCCCAATCCGGATTTTTTAGCGGGCTTGGAAAAGGGTGTTCAGGGCTTGCGGATTGCGTTGCCAAAAGAATATTTTGCTCCGGGGATTGATCCGGAAATCCGCCAGGCTGTCAAAAAAGCGGCAGCTTCCTTTGAAAAAATGGGCGCGAAGGTTGGGGAAGCTTCTTTGCCAACGCTGGAGTATGCCCTGCCTGCTTACTATGTGATTTCTTCTGCGGAAGCATCCTCCAATCTTTCCCGTTTTGATGGGGTACGCTATGGATACCGTTCTGAAAATGCACCTTCCCTGGAGGAGCTTTATAAAAATACCCGCAGTGAAGGCTTTGGAGAAGAAGTAAAACGGCGTATCCTTTTAGGAACCTTTGTATTAAGTGCTGGTTATTATGACGCCTACTATAAAAAAGCCCAGCAAGTCCGTTCTTTGGTCTGCCGGGATTTTGAACAGGTATTCAGCCAGTGGGATTTAATCCTTTCCCCGGTTGCCCCCACCACAGCTTACCGGTTAGGCGAAAAACGGGAAAATCCTCTGGAAATGTACCAGGGAGATCTATGTACAGTGCCTGTTAATATTGCAGGGCTTCCGGCGCTTTCCATGCCCTGCGGCTTTGACAGGGAAGGGCTCCCTATTGGGATGCAGATTATCGGGAAGCATTTTCGGGAAGATCTGATTTACCAGGCGGCACAGGCATTTGAAAAGGAGGCGGCAATATGAGTATTCAGGAATACGAAATGATCATTGGCTTGGAAGTCCATGTGGAGTTAAAAACAAAAACAAAAATCTTTTGCGGCTGTTCCACAGAATTTGGAGCGGAACCCAATACCCAATGCTGTCCAGTTTGTATGGGGATGCCGGGGACATTGCCTGTTTTGAATGAGCAGGTTGTCCATTTTGCCGTAAAAGCGGGCCTGGCAACCAACTGTGAAATTGCGTATATCTCGAAACAGGATCGTAAAAATTATTTTTATCCGGATCTGCCAAAAGCTTACCAGATTTCCCAATATGATTTACCCCTTTGCCACCATGGATGGCTGGAAATTGAACAGGATCAAGGCGTAAAGCGGATTGGGATCACCCGCATTCATATCGAAGAAGATGCCGGAAAGCTGGTCCATGTGGAAGGAAAAGGTACTCTGGTGGACTGCAACCGGTGCGGAGTCCCTTTGATTGAAATTGTGTCAGAACCGGAAATCACCTCCGGAGAGGAGGCGAAAGCTTATCTTCAAAAGCTGCGGGCCATTTTGCTGTATACCGGCATTTCAGATGTGCGGATGAATGAAGGTTCCATGCGCTGTGATGTGAACCTGTCGGTCCGGAAAAAAGGCGAAAAAAAATTAGGCACCCGAACCGAAATGAAAAATTTAAACAGCATCCAGAACGTAGGGAAAGCCATAGAGTTTGAATTTAACCGACAGGTGCAGGTCTTGGAAAGCGGCGGACAGATCATCCAGGAAACCCGGCGTTTTGACGCAGCAAATGGGAAAACCTTTTCCATGCGGTCAAAAGAAAATGCAAATGATTACCGGTATTTCCCCGATCCGGATTTGGCCCCCATTAAAATTTCAAAAGCCCTCCGGACATCATTAGCATCCGATATCCCCCAGCTTCCAGACGCCCGGAAAGCCGTTTATATGGAGCAATACGGGCTGTCTGCCTATGCCGCGGAACAAATAACCTGCCAGCGGTCAATGGCGGATTATTTTGAACAAACGGTATCTTTGTGCCATTATCCAAAGATCTGTGCCAATCTTCTTTTGAGCGAGGGCCTGCGCTTATCCAGCGGGGAGGAGGATTCCATCCCCATTCAACCGGGACATTTTGCCGCCGCCGCAGATTTATTAGGGGAAGAAATCATCAACAGCAGCACCTGCCGGAAGGTGATCCAAATCTTATGGAAAGAGGACCAGGATCCAAAAGCTTTGGTAGAACGGGAACATTTAGCCCAAATTCAGGATAAAAGCCTTTTAGAAGCTATGGCAAAGGAAGTAATTGCAGCTTATCCCCAGGCGGCAGAAAGCTACCGTCAGGGAAAAACAGCGGCTTTGCAGTCTTTAATTGGGCAGATGATGAAACAAACCCAAGGGAAAGGCCATCCTGAAAAAATACGGGAAGCCTTAGAACAGGCATTACAACAATAAAAAATCCCCATTCTCTGCAAAACAATCGTTTTGCAGAGAATGGGGACAGAAGCCGTTTCTAAGCTGGGGCATCTTCTAAATACATTCCTGTAACCCCTGCAAATATGCCTAATAATAAGAAAGCAACTGCTTCCGGAATGGACAGTGCCAGGGGAATGGAAGCCTGCGGCCCGATTAAAATACCGGCTCCCGCTGAAAGGGCTGCCAAAGAAAAAGGATATGCAAAAGCGGCTGTCTGCTGGCCTGCTTTTACCAGGTCGGCTCCCGCAGCAAAACGCCCAAAGGCTAAAAAGAATAATGTACCAAAGCCCATAGCAACAATCGAAAGCATTTGATCGGAAACATGGCGGGAAGCAGTATAATCCATAAAACGGGTTACAAGGACTGCGGCCATCCAAAGGCATGGAATCATGGCAAGATAACCATTGATATGGGCCATTTTTTCTCTGGAGCTTTTTACCGCAAAATAAATCAGCAGGACTGCCGCAACCAAAGGCAAGGCTGACAGCCCGATTAAGCGGATTACAATGCCGAAACGGGACAGCGGCAAATAATTGGGGCCATAAATTTTAGACTGGCTGGGTACAGCTAAAATCAGTATGCCAATGCTTCCCAATAAAGCGCTGAATCGTAACGGAGGGAGGACTGGAATCTGCGGATTTTGTGGTTTATGGCTTAACCCGCTGACAAAAAACAAAAGGATTGCTGCCAGAATGAGAAAGGAATATGTCATAGTAAAGGCCCGGTTTCCCATATAAAAGCCTGTGCTGGGATCAATACAGGCCCGGTGGATGACAATGCGCAGTAAAGTACATACAACAGCGGCTATCACAAAAAGCCGCCGGGATAATTTATATGACATTGCTAGAACCCTCTTTTCCTGTTCGGTTGTTTGAAAACATGAACTCAATCTTTATTATTATACCCCCAGGCAACAAGACGGTCAATAGCAGGATGAAAGGATTTTTCTTTCTCCGGCTGTATAGAACATTCCGGTTGCAGCAAAATATTTTATAGAATCATTTCAATGAAATTTTATAATAAAATCTTTCAACAGGAATTGCTATTCTTCGTCATTTATTCTATAATGTAACAAAGTATGTCCAAAATAACCAAGTCAATAGAAAGCAGGTGTTTTTCATGGCACTTACTCTGCTCAAAGGCGGTACTGTTTACGGGCCAAATCCAATGGGCCGTCAGGATATTCTGTTAGGCGGGGGGAAAATTTTAAAAATTGCGCCGGATTTAGATACTTTTTCACCTTATGGAGTAGAAATCATTCCAGCAGAAGGACTCATTATATTTCCAGGGCTGATTGACAGCCATGTCCATATTCTGGGCGGCGGCGGTGAAGGAGGATATCATACCCGGACACCGGAAATTATGCTTTCCCAAATCACCAGCGGCGGGGTTACAACAGTAGTAGGATGTATCGGTACAGATGGGACAACCCGTGCTTTGACCAGCCTGATTGCAAAGGCAAGGGGGCTTCGGGAAGAAGGGATTTCCTGTTTTGCTTATACAGGCTCTTATCAGATTCCAGTCCGCACTTTAACCGGAAGCGTTACAGATGACTTGATTGTAGTAGATTTGGTCATTGGCTGCGGGGAGGTTGCCATTTCTGATCACCGTTCTTCCCAGCCTACTTTTGAGGAATTTGCCCGGACAGCAGCGGATACCCGCCTTGGGGGGATTCTTTCCGGAAAAGCCGGCGTTGTGAATATCCATATGGGGGATGGCCCGGCAGGATTGGAGTATTTGCGTCGTCTGGTTCGGGAAACAGAAATTCCTGCCCATAACCTGCTGCCTACCCATATCAACCGCAGCGGTACCTTGATGGCGGATGGGATTGCTTATGCAAAGGAATTAAATGGTTTTATTGATTTGACCACCAGCTCGGACCCGGATTTCCTGGAACCGGATGAAATCAAAGCAAGTACCGGTTTGCGTATGGCATTGGATGGACGGGTACCACCGGAACAGATTACCTTTTCTTCTGACGGCCAGGGCAGTATGCCGATTTTCGGGCCGGATCGGACTTACCAGGGCTTAGGGGTAGGACGGGTAGATTCCTTGTACCGGGAAGTGCGGGATGCCCATTTAACGGAAGGGATTCCGCTGGAAACCGCATTGCTGCCAGTAACAGCCAATCCTGCCCGTATTTTAAAATTAGCAGGGAAAGGGGTTATTGCAGAAGGAGCAGATGCTGATTTGGTTTTAGTGGATCAGGACCTGATGATCCAAAGGGTTTTTGCAGGCGGAAAAACCATGGTAGAAAATGGGCAGGTTAAAGTATGGGGGACATTTGAACCCCATAGCAGCAAGCCCTGAGATAACAGGTTCTAAAAAGTTATTTTTGAGGAGGAAAAGATATGGCCGGAACAAAGCCAAAAAAAGGAATCCGTGTTCCACATACCTATGTCATTATTTTTTGTGTTGTTGTATTTTGCACCTTATTAACTTATTTTGTGCCTTTGGGGAAATATGAAACCAGAGATGTGACTTATATGCAGGGCACCAGTGAAAAAACCAGGACTGTTATCGATCCGGACAGTTTCAGCTATGTGCTGGATGAAAACGGCAATAAAGTAACAGCAGCAACCCCGCTTTTTGGAACAGAAGATTTTGGAAAACAGGGTATGCTGAATTATATGTTTGAAGGCTTGACTTCAGGCAGCAAAAGCGGATCTGCAGTAGGGATTGTTGCTTTTATCCTAGTCATTGGCGGCGCTTTTGGGATTGTATTGCGGACAGGCGCCGTAGATAACGGGATTCTGGTGATGATCCGTAAAACAAAAGGTTCAGAAATCTTTTTAATCCCTGTTTTATTCACTTTATTTTCTTTAGGCGGCGCAGTATTTGGCATGGGGGAAGAAGCTATTCCTTTTGCAATGATCCTTGTCCCCATGCTGATTGCTATGGGCTATGACGCCGTAGTGGGCGTATTAGTTACTTATTGTGCCACCCAGATTGGGTTTGGTGCTTCCTGGATGAATCCTTTCAGTTTAGCCATTGCACAAGGGGTTTCCGGCGTCCCTGTATTATCCGGTGCACCGTTCCGGATTGTATTATGGATTATGTTTACTGCCGTAGGGGCAGGATATACCATGATCTATGCCAAAAATATTAAAAAGAATCCAAAATTGTCGGTTGCTTATGAAAGCGATACTTTTTACCGGGAAGAATTCAAAGCAAAAGATGAAGAAAAAATCGAATTTAATCTGGGACATAAACTGATTTTACTGATCATTGCCGCCACCATTGTTTGGACGATTTGGGGCGTTATTTCCAAAGGCTATTATATTCCGGAAATTGCTTCCCAGTTTTTTATTATGGGTTTAGCTGCCGGCGTTGTAGGCGTTATTTTTAAATTAAACAATATGACCGTCAGTGACATTGCAAAATCCTTCCAGCAGGGCGCTGCTGATTTAGTAGGCGCGGCTTTGGTCGTTGGTATGGCCCAGGGGATTATCATTGTTTTAGGCGGAACAAGCGCAACAGATGGGACTGTATTAAATACCATCCTCCATGCTATGGGCAATGCGCTGCAAGGCTTGCCGGAGGCAGTATGCGCATGGTTAATGTATGTTTTCCAGACCGTATTTAATTTCTTTGTAGTTTCCGGTTCCGGCCAGGCAGCTTTGACCATGCCGATTATGGCGCCTTTGTCGGATTTGGTAGGGGTTACCCGCCAGACTGCCGTATTAGCTTTCCAATTAGGGGATGCTTTTTCCAACTTAATTGTACCCACATCCGGATGCCTGTTGGGGACTTTAGGCGTAGCCCGTTTGGAATGGGGCAAATGGGCCAAAGCACAAATTAAAATGCAGGGCTTATTATTTGTGCTGGCTTCTATCGTGATGATTGTTGCTGTTGTGATTGGATTTAACTAAAAAAGAGTCAGCAAATCCCGCAGGCTGTTTGAACCTGCGGGATTTGCTCTTTCATTGAGTGGGAATCAAGTCTTTATTTTTTGCGGGGATATTTTCCATTCCCATCCTTTCCAGTTTTGGATTTTTTCTTCCGTTTCCGCACAGAAAATCCAAATGTGCCTAATTGTGCGCCTAAAGCAAAATATTTCCCGTGGGCATAGGCTGCCAGCCCGGCTTTTTCAAGACATAAACTGCCCTCCTGGTTGATCAAGGTTTCTTCCACATCCAGGGCGATAATTTCCGCTAAAAACATATGGTGAGATCCCAGGGGGATGATTTCCCTGACCCGGCATTCCAAAGCCAATGGGCATTCTGCTACCAGCGGGGCCGCAATTTCAGAAGCCTCTGCCGGCGTTAATCCGCAGGCTTCCCATTTATCCAAATCCCTGCCGGAACGCACCCCGCAAAAATCAGCCGCTTTGATCAAAGAAGCAGGTGTTAAATTGACAGCAAATTCCTTATTTTGCATAATCAGCTCATAGGAATAACGCTGGGGACGGATGGAAACATAAGTCATAGGAGGATGGGTATTGACGATTCCAGTCCAGGCGGCTGTCATTAAATTGGGATGTTCCAAATCCCCGCAGGAAATCAGTGCAGGCGGGACAGGTGCAAAAACAGCACCAGGTTTCCAAACAATCTTACTCATAAATAAAAGAGGATACCCTTCTTTCCATAGAATTTTTAATTGGATTCGACAGAAAAAATTTATGAAAGTCTTGCAAAACACAAAAGACATAATTATAATAGAAGAAGCAGAATCATATTTTGCGGAATGATTTCTGCCTTTACATGGCCGTACGTGGTTTTGCGGCGAAAGCCCCGAAAGCCCGGCGGTCTCGGGAGAAGAAATGAAAAAGGGTGCGGCGCCTCTGGCTGCTTGGCAGCTTAGAGGCGCTGTTTCCGTCAAAAGGAGTTTTTTGCTTTATGAAGGATGGATGGATCAAAGCGGCAGTAGCAACTCCTGATATCCGGGTAGCAGACTGCATGTTCAATGCCCATTCTGCTGCTGTCTGCGCCCAGCAGGCTGCTGAAGCAGGCGCCCGGATTTTAGTATTGCCAGAGCTTTGCATAACAGGCTATACATGCGGTGACTTATTTTCCCAGCCAGTCCTGTTAGATGGAGCAATGGAAGGGCTGGAAATCCTGTGCCGGGAAACGGCAAAGCTGGATATGGTACTTTTTGCGGGCGTGCCTGTCCGCTGCCAGGGCAAGCTGTATAATTGCGCCGCGGTACTCCACCAGGGCCATATATTAGCTTATATCCCAAAAACATTCCTTCCCAATTATGGGGAATTTTATGAATGCCGTCAGTTTACTCCGGCTTTTTCCGGTATTATGAAGATACCAGGCCCCAATGGGGAAATGATTCCCATGGGAACAAATATTTTACTGCGGTGCCGGGAAATGCCGGAACTGATTTTGGCGGCAGAAATTTGTGAAGATCTGTGGGCACCTTGCCCGCCTTCCGTCCGCCATGCCTGCGCAGGGGCCACTGTCATTGCCAACCTGTCTGCCAGCGATGAAACCGTTGGAAAATCCCAGTACCGGCAGGATTTGGTAACGGGGCAGTCTGCCCGGCTGGTCTGCGGTTATCTGTATGCCGACGCAGGCGAAGGGGAATCTACCACTGATATGGTTTTTGCGGGGCATGATCTGATTGCCGAAAACGGGGTTTTATTGGTTCAGACGGAACGCTATGGAAACCATATTGCAATCAGTGAAATTGATATATCCCGTTTGGCAGGGGAACGGCGGCGGCTGACAACATTCCCGCCTTTGGATCAAACGGATTATTTATTGCTTGATTTTTCTTTGGAGCTGGCCCAGACAAAGCTGACCCGCCCGATTCCGGCATTGCCTTTTATTCCGGGCGATCCGGCTCAAAGGGAAAGCTGCTGTGAAAATATCCTGCATATCCAGTCTTACGGGTTAAAGAAGCGGCTGTCCCATTCCCAGGCAAAAACGGCTGTCATTGGCATTTCCGGCGGGCTGGATTCCGCTTTGGCATTGCTGGCAGCCGTCCGGGCAATGGAATTATTAAAACGGCCCCGGACAGATATTATTGCTGTAACCATGCCTTGCTTTGGCACAACGGCACGTACCTATGGCAATGCGGAACGGCTGGCAGAAGCTTTAGGGACAACACTGCGGTCCATTGATATTAAAGCTGCCGTTGACCAGCATTTTGAAGACATTGGACACAGTATGGAAACCCATGATGTAACTTATGAAAATGCTCAGGCCCGGGAACGGACTCAGGTATTGATGGATATTGCCAATCAGACAGGCGGCCTGGTTATTGGGACAGGGGATTTATCAGAATTGGCTTTGGGATGGGCCACCTATAATGGCGACCATATGTCTATGTACGGGGTCAATGCTTCCATCCCGAAAACGTTAGTGCGGCATTTGGTTGCTTATGAAGCGGATATTTCCAATAATGACCTGCTTCAGACCGTTTTAAGGGATATTCTGGATACCCCGGTCAGCCCGGAACTGCTGCCGCCCAAGCAAGGGGAAATCCAGCAAAAAACAGAAGATTTAGTCGGGCCTTATGAACTGCATGATTTCTTTTTATATCATTTCATCCGCTGGAGCTGTCCGCCCAGTAAAATTTACCGTATGGCCCGGTATGCTTTTCCTGAATATGAAGATCAGGTCATTTTAAAATGGCTGCAAATTTTTTGCCGCCGTTTCTTCCAGCAACAATTTAAACGTTCCTGTCTGCCGGACGGCCCGAAAGTAGGCTCTGTATCCTTATCCCCCCGGGGGGATTGGCGGATGCCGAGTGATGCAATGGCTGATTTATGGCTGAAAGACTTGAACAGTATAGCATAAAGCATGATGTAAAGCAACTTTAGCCCTGGAAAAAGGATATATGCCAGCCGCCAATTTGAAAAAGAGGTGGCTGGCATATTTTATTCCGCTGTTTTCTCGGAAGATATAAATTGAAGGTAGGGAATGCCATTCTGACGTAAAATTTTGCCGGTATAAAGATAGTCCCCTTCTGAAAAAGAGATAACATAAGCAATATTTCCATCCGGAGCCCCCTGTATTTCCGAAGCCTGGGGCTGGCCGATTTCCGCAGCTTTTCCCAGGTAACAATCCCGGTCCCCGTTATAAAGGGAGGATTCTTTATGGGAAAATTCTTTTGCTCCAAATAAACGTAATGCTGTATCTGCAACCAGGCTGGCAGAAATGAAATCATTTTTCTGATCATCCTGTTCAAAAAAATAAGCATTGATTTCTTTTGTGCGTTCGATTTCCGCCAAAGAAGCATTTAAAATCAGATCTTTCGGCAGGGCAGAAGGATCACCAATATTGTTAGGCCCGATATATTGGGCAAATAAGGCAAGGCTTTCTGAAAGCATGTTTTTTTCTGTTTCTGTTAAAAGGGGGACAGGATATTCTTCCTGAGGAGGGGCTTCTTCAACAGCAGAAGTTTCTTCTGAAGCTGCCGACTCCTGGGAAGCAGGCTTTTCTTCCTCCTTTGAGGGAGCTTCTGCTTCAGAAGAAGAAATTGAAGCATCCGGTTCAGGATGGGAATTTCCGCTGCTGCGGGGTGAACAGGAAGAAAGCAGAAAAACAGCTAAAAAAAAGATCAATAAACGGTATTTCAAAATACATCTCTCCTTTTTATTTTGTCAGGCCGATCATCCAGACAATCCAACTGCTGATGGTAGAAGAACGCCTTTCATAAGTTGTGGCACTTTTAACATGGTATAACCCAGAGGCACGCATAATATCTGCAATAACTTCTGTATTTGGCATGAAGCCTGTTTTCACAAACCATTGGAAAGTTTCTAAAAAGGGCCGGTGCTGTAAAATTGCTTCACAAAAAGCCAGCTGCCGTTGTTTATAGTTTAACTGCATCACCCGTTTCCCAAAGGAGCTTAAAAAATAAACAGGCTTATGTTTTTCTCCATATTGTTTTTCCAGCAGCCCCAAATAACGGGCCGCATCTGTATAATAATTGGTCTGGCGGGTATCAAAAGCATAACGTTCTGTTACCTGTTCACGGCTCAAGGGCTGTGTATTCAGTAATTCACAAAGATTGATAACACGTTCCAGGCTGTTTGCCTGGGGAAAAGAAATTTCCGGTTCCGGAACAGGCTGTACCCCTTTTGCAATCTCTAAAAGATCCGAAAATTCGATTGCTGTATCTTCTATGGTATAGTTTTTATGTTTGATTAAAAGCAAAGAATTATATCGCTCCATATTTTGAAATGTATATTCATATAAATGAAAAATCCCGTTGGAATAAACCAGAAAAACAGGTTTTACTTGTTTTGTAATACGGCTGTGCCACAAACGGAAAGGATAATATAATTGCCGGATAAGAAAATCCTCTGATAAATCCCTTTTAGCTTCGATCAGGGAAAGACTGCGGGTCCCTTCAAAAGCGGCATCAATTTCAATTTGGGAATTGTTTACGGAAACAGGGATAAAAGACCGGAACTGGGAATCCTGTATCTGGAAATCGAACTGCCCGGAACCCATACGTCCAGATACAGCCGCATAAAGGATATCTTCTTCTAAAAAATCCGAAAGGATTCCAGAAGCCAGTGCGCAATTGATTGCAATGGTTTCACTGGAAATATCATTGATGCGCAGGCTTTGCAGATGGGAAGGCAGGGAAACATGGGTTATGGTTTGTTCTGCCGGTTCAAAAGCATGATAAGCCTGAAACGGGGCAATTATATAATCCCCCCGGGAAACAGGCAGAATGGCAAGATGATTTTGCGTAAAAATTTTCGGCAAATTGATATGGTGATCGAATTTCGCCATTAAACGGGGTTCCCGGTATGCTTTCATTTGCGAAGCATTGGCAATGAATACCCCTTCTTTTTCAATGCGGGCAAGAACCTGGTACTTTTCAAAAAAAGCTTCCCAGGCAATATCATTTTGACTTTTCATTTGATTTACCTGTAATTCCTTATGATTACTTCATCTACATGGCCCCTGCCGGAAGCATTGGAATTGATGGCCCGTTTCGCTTTTACGACCGTAATCTGATAGGCATGATATTGTTCTTTAATAAAATCTGTGGCAGAATTGGATAATAAAAATTTAATTCCCCGTTGATTCAATGCGTCACAGCATTCCCGCAGGCGGATTTGTTCCGAACGTCCAAAACCGCCTTTGGCGTAGCCGGTAAAATTTGCCGTATCGGAAACGGGATCATATGGGGGATCTAAATAAACAAAAGTACCTTTTTGAATTTGAGAAAGGACTGCTTCATAATCAATGCTGGTAAAAGTAATCTGCGCCTTTTGGAAATAGCGGCTGACAGCCCGCAAGGTAACGGCATTTACAATATTCGGTTTTTTATAATGGCCAAAAGGCGTGTTAAATTCCCCCGCCTGATTCACCCGGAAAAGACCGTTATAACAAGTTTTATTCAGATAAATAATACGGGCCGCTTTTTCTATTTTGCTGAACTGGCTGTATTGTTCTTTATTCCGGTCCCAGTCCCGGACAAAATAAAAATGTTCTTCTTCATTGGGATGGCCTTCTAAAGCCGTAATCAGCTCCTCTACATGATCCCGGATCACTTCATACATTTGTATCAGTTCAAAGTTAATATCATTTACATAAGCAACTTTTGGCTGGAGCTGAAATAATACTGCCCCGCCGCCTAAAAAAGGTTCGCAATAAGATGAAATCCGTTTGGGGAACAAAGGGATCAAATCTTCTAAAAGCTGCCGTTTTCCTCCCACCCATTTCACAACAGGGGCAACCTGACGGTTTTTACCCATGAAAAACGAATATCCTCCCTTTTTGATTATGATACCAGTCTACCACAATCTTTGGACAGCTTCAATTAAAAAATAAAAATAAGTTGGTTTACGTCATTGCATAAACCATAGAATGTTGTTATAATAGTAAAAATAAATTTCAGAAAGAGATGAGAAGTTGAAAAAATTTTTAGAAGAATTTAAAGCCTTTGCGTTACGGGGCAACGTGATTGATTTAGCAGTCGGTGTTATCATCGGTGCTGCTTTTCAGGCAATCGTAAAATCTTTGACAGATGATATTATTTCTCCCTTGTTAGGATTATTTGCAAAGACCGATTTCAGCTATTTATCTTTTTTTATCGGGGAAGTCGAAATCCGTTATGGCGCATTTATTACAGCTATCATTAACTTTATTATTATGGCACTGATGATTTTCCTGCTAGTGAAATCCATGAACCGCCTTGCCTCCATTGGACAGAAGCATGAGGAAGAACCGCCAAAAGCACCAACGGTAAAAACCTGCCCTTACTGCTTTACCGAAATTCATATTGAAGCAACCCGGTGCCCTCATTGTACTTCTGAACTGGAGATAAAACAATCATAAAAGGAAAAAACGGTATTCCCCCCGGCTTATTTCGGGCGGCATACCGTTTTTCTTTTTTAGTGCTGTATTTTAATATGGCCTTTGACAGCTAATATAACAGAGGACAGGAAGGGGACAGCGGCTGAATAAGATAATACAATTTTAAGCTGTTCCCATTCCAAGGCGGCTGTGCCAAATACGCCAGATAAAAAGGGCGTATAAACGGCAAAGCCCAGCATTGCAACAGAAATCCCGACTGCACCAATTAACCACCAGTTATTTAATGGGTTGATGCCAAAAAGACCTTTTGTTTCACTTTTACATTCAAATACATGAATAAGCTGGGTTGCAACCAAGGTCATCAAAGCGCCGGTACGGGCAATTTCCAAACCTTCACCCAGTAAGGCAACGAAAACAGCTACGGTTGTAAGGCCAATAAGCAGTCCCCGCATAATAATGGTAAAGCCTAATCCATGGGAAAAAACAGATTCTTCCGCAGGACGGGGTTCCAGATCCATAACCGTCCGATCCGGAGGTTCCAGCCCCAATGCCACGGCAGGCAAACCATCTGTAACCAGATTGATAAGAAGGATCTGGATTGGCAAAAGGGGGATAGGCATTCCGCATAACATGGTAAAAAACATGGTGAATACTTCCCCGGTATTGCAGGACAATAAGTAACGGATAAATTTCCGGATATTTTGGTAAATGGTGCGGCCTTCTTCTACGGCAGCCACCAATGTAGCAAAGTTGTCATCCAGCAGGATCAATGCAGCGGCTTCTTTTGTAACATCCGTACCGGTTGCCCCCATAGATACGCCAATATCGGCTTCTTTGACAGCGGGGGCGTCATTTACCCCGTCCCCTGTCATTGCTACAACATCCCCATGCTTTTTAAAGGCCCGGACAATCCGCAGCTTATGGGCAGGCGTTACCCTGGCAAAAACAGAAACTTCCGGTAAAATTTCGGATAGCTGCTGGTCGGAAAAGGCATCTAATTCTTTCCCTGTAACCACCCGGTCCCCATTGCGGAAAATATCTAACTGTTTCGCGATAGCCTTAGCGGTAGCCGCATGATCCCCGGTGATCATGACAGGACGGATACCAGCCTGACGGCATTTTTTAACCGCTTCAAAGGCTTCTTTTCGGGGCGGGTCCTGGATTCCGGCCATTCCCACAAAAACCATATCATTTTCCTGGGCATTGTCACCATTCTTGTAGCAGAACCCTAAAACCCGTAAAGCTTCCCCTGCCATGGCTGTATTTTGGTTTTGAAATTTCCGCCGGATTTCCGGCGTCATGGGATGCTCCCCATCCCGGGCTAAATATTTTGTACAGCATCCCAACAGCAGCTCCGGAGCGCCCTTGCAGAACAGCTTTTTTTCATTTCCCCGTTTTGCCAATACGCTCATCCGCTTGCGGGAAGAGTCAAAGGGATTCTCCCGCAAGGTTTCCCAGCCTGCTTTTTCCTTTGTTAAACCTCCCTGGGCTGCTGCCGCTAATAAAGCGGTTTCAGTAGGCGCTCCTACCAGACGGCGGTTATTGCCAAACAGCCCACGCCGTCCGCCTTCCACAGCATTGTTGCATACCACGGCGATTTCCAAAAGGCAGGAAAGGCCCCTTTCCCCCAATGGAGAAATTCTCCGGTTCCCCAGCAGGAAATCCCCCTCGGAAAGACGGATTTCCCCTTCTGCCGTATTGAAGCAGACCACTGCCATCCGGTTTTCTGTTAAAGTCCCTGTTTTATCGGAACAGATGACATTTGCACAGCCTAAGGTTTCTACCGCGTGAAGCCGCCGGACTAAGGCATTCCGCTTTACCATGCGGCCTACGGAAAGGGCTAAAACAATGGTCACAATAGCGGGAAGCCCTTCCGGCACAGCCGCTACGGAAAGGGAAATCCCTGTCAGCAGCATATCCAGTACAGGCTCTCCCCGTAAAATCCCAGTAATTGCAACAACAGCGCAAATCCCTACACAGCCAATCCCAATGTATTTTCCTAACTGGCCTAATTTTTTTTGTAAAGGGGTTTGCTGGGACTCAATCCCTCCAAGCATCCCTGCAATTTTTCCCATTTCCGTATGATGGCCTGTTGCAACGACCCGGCAGGAGCCTTTTCCATGGGTAACCATTGTCCCCATATAAACTTTCCCTTTGGGGCCGCCTGCCGTTTTTTCTACATGCTCGGATTCCCCGCTGAGCATGGATTCATCACACATCAAACCTTCTGCTGAAAGGATTTGCCCGTCGGCAGGCACACGGTCCCCGGCCTGGAGCAGGATTAAATCCCCAGGCACCACAAACCTTGCTTCGATGCTCCGCCGGTTCCCATCCCGGACAACAATAGCGGTAGGCGCTGACAGCTCGCTAAGCTTTTCCAAGGTTCGTTCTGTACGGTACTCCTGGAGGAATCCCAGTACCGCATTTAAAAAAACAATGGCTATAATTGTAAGAGCTTCTCCCGTTTCCCCCATCAATACAGATAATACTGTGGCTGCCAGCAGGATCATGATCAGCCCATCCCGGAACTGCCCGGCAAAAACTTTCAAAGCCCCTGATTTTTTATGGGCTTTTACCGAATTTTCTCCATGCTGTTCCAATAATCTCCGGGCCTGCCGGCTGGTAAGCCCCTGGTCTTGTTCCATTACCGCCCCTCCCCCGAACATGCTTTATACTGCAAGTCTATTCAAAGAAGGCCAGGGATATGACCAAGTTGTTATTTTGAAGCCATGTGGATTCTGGAATCGGTTCCGCCGTTATCCAAATCCCCAATATAACGGTAGGCATTATCAGACATGGAACGAAGGGCCTGGACAGCCATTTCCTGCTGGTCAGCAGTCAGCCCTTGGATCAGCACATCATTCCATTGATCCCGTAAGGTATATACAGCTTCCGCAGCTTTCCGTCCCAGATCGGTGATAAAAAGCCGCCGGACCCGCCGATCCCCGGCATCCGGTTCGATCCGTAAATAGCCCCGTTCTTCCAGCTTTTGAATGGCTTTTGTTACGGTACCTTTATCAAAATGTCCCAGCCCTGCTAAGTCAAACATACTGATTCCGTCATTTTCTGCAATGCGCAGCAAAAAAAACTGCTGTCCGCTGCCAATCCCATAGGGGGCTAATTTCTGGTCATAGTAGCGGTTGCTGATGCGGTAAATCATAGAAGCATATTTAAAAAAATACCGCCGATCTTTCATGATCTTTTCTCCTTCCACTTGCCTTATCATAACAAATTATAATCGCTTTTTATTATATCATGGGTCCGCAGGATTTGACAACTGCTCTCTTGATCCTGCGGAATAAGAGAAAAAAAGGCATACTTGACAGAATTTGATTTTCACAAAATCCTGCCAAATATGCCTTTTTTATTTTTGGGAATTATTCCATTTTTATTTTGCTTTTTTCCAGTCATCCGGCATCACCAGGGAAGCCACAAAGGAAAGCAAAAAAGCTACTGAAAAATGAATGGCTGTATCCCGCCAGATATGGACTTTGGTTTCCTCCGAAGCCCCAGGAAGGACGCAGCGGGGAAGGATACATCCGCCTACGGCGCTGCCGGCGCCAAAGGTTAAAGCGGCAATAAGCGCTTTTTCCAATCTTTTTTTCGTCATTTTTGATCCCTGCTTTCTTTTTTATTTTCAGCGCATTCTTTTGCCTGCCCGGTCAGGATTTCTAACCCATGTTCCAATGCAGGCAAAATACAGGTTAAAGATTCCTGGACAGCTTTTGGGCTGCCGGGAAGGTTTATAATCAAAGTTCTCCGGCGCAAAGCGGCTACGGATCTGGAAAGCATGGCACGATTGGTTATTTTCATGCTTTCAGCCCGCATGGCTTCCGGAATGCCGGGAACCATCCGTTCTGCAATATCGGTGGTAGCTTCCGGGGTAAAATCCCGTGGGGAAAATCCTGTCCCGCCTGTGGTAAGGATCAGATCTGCAATTTCTTCGTCACATAAATGGCGCATAGCCTCTGCCAGCATATTCCGGTCATCCGGAAGGATTGCATAGTAAGCAATGGAATAGCCAGCTTCCCGCAGAATTTTCTGAACCAAAAGCCCGCTGGCATCCTGCCGTTCTCCAGAAAATCCTTTATCGCTGGCAGTAATGACTGCCGCCCGGAATTCAGACATAACGCACCTCCATCTGATCTCCAACAGAAATGGTACCGCCGATTAAAACACGGGCAAAAACCCCTTCTGTTGGCATAATACATTCTCCCATTTTCTGATAGATTTGACAATGGCTGTGGCATTCCTTCCCGATTTGCGTCATTTCCAAAAGGACCCCATTACATTCCAAAAGAGTCCCTACCGGAAGGCTCCGGAAATCGATTCCTTCCACCACTAAATTCTCTCCAAAAGCGCCGTCGTCTACTTCAGCGCCCCTTGCCCGGAAAGCCTGGATTTTATCATAAGAAAGCAGGCTGACCTGACGGTGCCAGTCCCCGGCATGGGCATCATTTTCAATTCCCCAGTTTTCCCGGAAAAGGGCTTTCCCAATATTCTTTTTTTGCGTACCCCGTTTTTCACTGATACAAACGGCAATGACTTTGCCTTCCATCTATCTATCCTCCTATTTGTGCCATGCTGCCGGGCAATGGATGGTGTGCGCCAAATTGATGGCCTTCCGGCTTATGGGTAATGGCCTCCTTCATCAAGCTTACCAGTTCTTCATTTCCGATCCCATCCCGCAGAAGCTGCCGCAAATCAAGGCCCTGATCGGAATCCAGGCATAATTTTAAAAAACCGGAAGATGTCAGCCGTATCCGGTTGCAGCAATGGCAGAATTTTTCCGTTACCGCGCTGATAAATCCGATCCGGCCTGTAAATCCTTCCAGGGTTTCATAAACAGCAGGCCCATTGCCTTTTTTGCCGGTGGGCTTTAAAGGCCCATAGCGGGATACCAGCAGGGAACGCAGCGCCTGGCTGGAAAGCCCTGTCCCCATATGCCCCTGGCCGATTGGCATTTCTTCAATAAAGCGTACATCAATGGGGGAATCCTTTGCCAGCTTCGCAATAGACAATAAATCTTCCCTGTCCGAAGCATAAGAAGGAACACAGTTGATCCGTACCTGAAGGCCGGCAGACAAAGCCGCAGAAATCCCATTTAAAACCTGCGGGAAGCAGTCCCGACGGGTAATTTTAAAAAATTGGGAAGGATTAAAAGAATCCAGGCTTATATTGACAATTTCAATTCCGGCATGGGCTAAATCCTGCGCATATTCCTTTAATAAAACACCATTTGTGGTTATGGTAATCTGCTGGATGCCTGGGATTGCCCGTAAACGGCGGGCCAGATCCGGCAGGCCCTGACGGGTTAAAGGTTCCCCGCCTGTCAATTTTAATTTGGTAATGCCAAGCTTGGCGGCACAGATACAAACCCGTTCTATTTCTTCAAAAGATAATAAATCCTGACGGGGAAGCAAAGGGATACCTTCTGGGGGCATACAGTAAACACAGCGGAGATTGCACCGGTCTGTTACGCTCACCCGTAGATAATCAATGGAACGCCCCATAAGATCCTGCATCAGGTTCCCCTCCTTTTCCCAGTAAAATCCGATTTTCAGCCATAAGCGATATATTTAAAAAAACATATCGTATATTACCAATTATAGGACTTGTTGAGAAAAAGTCAACCCTTCAAAAAAATTTTGTCAGGTAGAATAAAAATATTTTATGGAAACAGGCAATGTGACTGTAAATCGGGTGCCGCCATTTTCCCCGTCGGATACCGTAAGGCTTCCACGGTGCAGGGCAGCGATTTCCCAGGCAATGGACAATCCCAATCCGTAATGTTCCCGGCTGCTGCGGGAACGGTCAGCCCGGTAAAACCGTTCAAAAATCCGTGTTTTTTCTTCGTCCGGAATGCCTGGCCCGTTATCCGTTATATGGAAACGGAGGGTACGGTCTTTGGCTTCTGCCTCCAAAAGGACAGAACCTCCGGCAGGCGTATAAGAAAGGGCATTTTCAATCAGGATAGACAGAAGCTGGAGGATACGCTGGCCGTCACACCGTATTCTGGGCAGATCCTCTTTTGGCGGGAGGACAGATAAAGCAATCTGTTTGCGGAGGGCAACAGGCTCAAAATTTTCATAAGCTGTCAGCAATAGCGTTTCCGGTTCTTCCAAAGCCATACATAATGTTAAGCGCTGGCTGTCTGCCCCAGCCAATGTCAGCAAATCCGAAGCAAGCCGGGATAAACGGATACATTCTCCTGAAATGGTGCGGGCAAATCGTTCCATTTGTTCCGGAGAAGCATGCTGCAAACCGTCTGCACTGGTTTGGATGACAGCCAGAGGGGAGCGGATCTCATGGGCGGCAGCGGAAACAAATTCCATTTGCCGTTTGCGGCTTTCCAGAATGGGCTGGATTGCACGATTGGTAAAAAAGAAGGAAAAAAGGGTCAGGCAAAGAAACGCCAAAAACAAGCTGACAGCAAATAAACGGCGCAGCCGTAAAATTTGCGGGGTGGGCTTGTAAACAACGAATCCAACCCATCCATTGGGAACAGGCGCAGTCCCGACAGCCGTAAAAAATTTTTCACCATCTATCCCCATTGGAAACAGCACAAATTCCGGAAGCAATCCTTTTGGCGGATTGGACAAATCAATTCCTTGCTGACAGGCGGTTGCCATTGCCATAGAAATCACCTGCATATCCCGGCCCTTCCCATGGAGGAAGGGCTTGCCATGCTCTTCTAAATAAATGGTTAAATTGCCGGAAGTTTCTGTTTGGGAAAGCCATCCCTGGTCAATGGCAGAAGCGTCCCGAAGATAAAGAATAATGGAATCCAAACTGGTATGGAATTCTTCTTTTGTCCGTTCCTGGAGCTGGGTTTCAGAAAAGAAAAGGGAAACCAAAGTCATACTGGTTAAAACCAGTCCGGTTACCAATGTACAGGCAATGGTTAAACGGAAATGAAGCTGTGAAAACAGGGGAGATTTTTCTTTTGCCATTTAACCGGCCTCCAGGCAGTAGCCTATGCCACGTATGGTTTCAATATGGAGGGTACTTCCAACGGTATGAAGCCTGCGGCGGAGAAAATGAATATAGCTGTCCAGGTTACATTCTTCCACTCCGGCATCCGGCCCCCAGACCCGCGCCAGAAGCACATCACGAGGTAAAGTCTGTCCCAGATTCTGCAATAGGAATGCCATAAAAACGCTTTCCCGTTTGGAAAGGCGGCAAGTCCCAGACTGGCCCTCAAGAATCCCGCTGATAGGGGTAAAAATAACATCATGAACCGAAAGTTTCCCTTTATTTTCCCATTGGCGGGGCCTCCGGCCCATAGCCCGAACCCGTGCCAATAATTCGTCCATGGCAAAGGGTTTTACCAAGTAATCATCTGCTCCGGCGTCTAACCCGCCGACCCGTTCGCCAACAGAGCCTAAAGCCGTTACCAAAACCACGGGAATGGCAATACCCTCTGCCCGTATCCTTTTTAATATGGAAATCCCGTCCATAACAGGAAGCATCCGATCTAATAAAATTAAATCATGGGCTTGCTGGAGAATCCAGCGCAATCCGTCATCCCCTTCATGGCAGGCGTCTACAATATGGCCCTCCCGTTCCAAAGCAAAAATAATGGCTTCACATAATTTTTCATCATCTTCCACCAATAAAATCCGCATGTCAACCACTCCCCCTTTCAGTATACCATAAGAATCTTAAAATTTCCTGAAAAAATTTTTCCAGAAAATTTTAAGTTTTTTTTGCTATACTAATCCATAGAAAAATCCAAAAAAAGGGGATTGGTATCTATGCGGTTAAAATCGGTTGTCAGCCTGCTTTGTGCCATAGGGCTTTTGTTCAGCGGCTGTGCCAGCGGCAGCCCGCCTGTTTTTGGCGGGGAAAAAGGTGAAACGCCCCAGGCCAAAGGGCGTTATTTAGAAAAAGAAATCCATTTTCCATCAGAAGCCCAGCAAGTATATGATATACGTCAGGAGGCTTCCGGAGAATTAGAGATTTTTTGTAATTTGGACATGGCAGAGAGCCTCTATCAAGGCTACCGTTCCAAAGACCAGGGAAAAACCTGGGAAAAATATACACCCCCTTGGCAAACTGCTTTAGAAGAACAGAAAATAGGCGTGAATTATGGAATTTATTTAAAAGATAGGTTCTTTGCCAGCGGATATGGGGAAGATAACGAAAGTAAGGAGTATATTTTTTATGATGACGGGACAATGAAAGCATTTGAAGAACCGTTTGCATCGGAAAGCGGGGCCGGGGTAAACGGCGTCAGGGAGGCTGAAAATGGGGATTTGGTTTACTGCCACTATTTCCAGCTTCTGCAAAGGGACCCGGAAGGAAACTTAAAATATACCTATGAAGCGGATAATCCATCTTTCCAGGGGAACCAGGGTTCTTATACGCTTTATGGAAATCAAATGGCGGTAGCCAGGGATGACAGTATACAGATTTACGATTTGGAAACAGGAGAAGCCCTGGAAACCATAGAACAGGACAGCTTAGAACGGGTATATAAAACCTTCACTGGGATGGGGATGGCAAAGCGGGTTATTACCGTATCGGAAGAAGAAAATGCTTTCTATTACTGCGATCAAACCGGAATTTACCGGAGGATGCTGGATGGCAGTATTTCCGAACGGTTAGCCAATGGGGAATTAACCTCCTTATCCATGCCGACCATTTCTTTAGAACGGCTGTTATTACAGCCTAATGGGGATTTGCTGGTATGGGCATACAATAATGAAACGCCTGTTTTATTACAGTACCATTATGATCCGGAAGCCCCTGTCGTACCAAATACAGAACTGCGGATTTTCAGCCTACATGGGAATAAGACCATCCGTCAGGCAATCGGCATGTTCCAACGGGAAAATCCAGATGTAAAACTCACTTATGAAGTGGGGGTAACAGAAGAAAACCAATCTTCTGCTGACGCAATCCGCACCTTCCATACAAAGCTGCTGGCAGGAGATGGGCCGGATATTATTGTTTTAGACGGGCTGCCGATTAACAGCTATATCAAAAAAGGTATTTTAGCGGATCTGACTGGTTCCCAATCGGAAACAGTAAAAGGGATGCTGCCGAATATTGCAGCTTCTTTCCAAAAAGAAAAGGGCTTATATGCTTTACCCTGTCGTTTTTCTGTATTGATGGCAGCATTAGGGCCGGAGGGGCCTGGGAAAGGCACAACATTGGAACAATTAACAGCCTGGCTGGAGCAGCAGCCTGACAGCAGCATTTATTGTTCCATGCCCGAAATTTTATTACGGACTTTTGCTCCATTGCTGGCAGTGGATTGGTTCCAGGAAGATGGTTCTGTCAACCGGGAAGGCTTTTTAAAATCCCTTACATTATTAGAACGGCTGTCCAAGCAAAAAGGCGCACAGAATTATGCGTATACCTATGATGAGGACAGGGAGTCTGTATTGGATTTGGAATTTAGTGCTGTGGGATTTGCAGGGAAAGGGGTTACAGCAGATTTGGGTCCCCTTACCAAAATCCGTTCCGCAACGGCTGCCAAGGCGGCTCTTGACCGATTAGGCGGTGGGAGCTTTTTCCCATTGGCAGGGGAAAAAGGGAGTGTATTTACTCCGGCAGCGATTTTAAGCATCAATGCCGCCACCAAACAGCCGGAATTAGCGGGGAAATTTATTTCTTTTGCCTTATCTCCGGAAGTCCTTTCCTATGATTTAGAAGACGGCCTTGCTTCCAACCGGACAGCATTATTAAAAAGCATGGAATCCCCTTTTCCCGAAGACGGGGGGGCAACTTATTATGTCATGAGCATTATGGTTGTTGATGAGGAGGGCCAGGAAGAATATGTCCCTTATGAATTGAGGGCCCCATGGCCTGCGGATAAAACTTTTTTACCCAATTTAGCGGCCGATCTGGAAGAAGTGAAAATCCCTTCCATTGTAGATGAAGCCCTGTTGGAAATTGCAATGGAAAAGGCAAACGGCTATTTTGAAGGAAACGGGACTTTGGAGGAAGAAGCGGATGAGTTCGCGAAAAAAGCAGGGCTGTATTTGGCGGAAATGGAATAAAACAAAAGATTTCCTCTTTTTATTGCCAAGCCTGGCAGGGGTATCGCTGTTTGTGCTGATCCCGTTCTGTGACGTATTGCGCCGCAGCTTTACCTCTGCCCTGGGCGGGCAGTTTGCAGGGTTCCAAAATTACCGGGCTGTTTTTAGCAACCAGGCTTTCCGGTTAGCCGCAAAAAATACACTTCTTTTTATGGGGGTATCTGTCCCATTTTTAATGGTTCTTTCTTTGGGGCTGGCTTTGGCGTTATATGTCCTGCCGGAAGCTTCCCGATTCTTCCGGACAACATTCCTGCTGCCTATGGCAGTCCCTGTAGCTTCTATTGCACTGCTTTGGCAGGTTTTGTTCCATAAAAGCGGGTTGATCAATGGCTGGTTCCATGGGATAGGGATTTCCCCCATAGACTGGATGGGGAGCAAAGCTTCCTTTTGGGTGTTAGTGGCAACTTTTTTGTGGAAAAATTTAGGGTATGATATTGTATTATGGCTGGCAGGTTTAGCGGGGGTGCCAATTTCCATACAGGAAGCTGCACAGGTAGATGGTGCAGGGCCTTTCAAAATCTTTTGGCATGTAACCCTCCCAAACCTGCTTCCCACATTTTATACAGTATCCGTTTTATCTTTACTGGGGGCACAGAAAGTGTTCCGGGAAGCCTACTTAGCGGCAGGGGAATACCCTCATGAAAGCATCTACTTATTGCAACATTTATTTAACCATTGGTTTCAGGAATTATCCATTGATAAATTATCTGCTGCCGCAGTCACCATGGCTTTTGGAATATTAGCTGTTGTAATTGGACTGCGGAAGATAGTGGGAGGATCTGAATGAAATGGATGTTAAAAAAGCTGCCTGCATTTCTGTTTTTATCAGCGGCAGCCTTAACCATATGGTTTCCGGTGTTATTTTTAGCAGGCGGTTCGATTATGGGAAATTTAGAACTTTCCACACGGTTAGCGCCTGTGTTCCAGAAAAAAGAAGGGTTTGCATTTTGGCATATATTGCCCTGTTTTCCAACAGGGGTTTCCTATTTGGAATTGCTGTTGGATTCCCCATCTTTTTTTGTGATGTTCTGGAATTCTGTTAAAATTGCAGTTTTTCCCTTGCTGGGGCAGCTTGTAACGGCTGTACCGGCAGCCTGGTGGTTTTCCCGGCATAACAGCCCTTTTGCCAAAGCCCTTTATACTTTATATCTAACGCTTATGTTAATGCCTTTTCAAGTTACAATGGTTTCGGATTATCTGGTATTGCGCCAGCTTCATTTATTGGATACTTTACAAGGCATTATTTTTCCTGTATTATTTTCAACTTTTCCTGTCTTTATCATTTACCGTTTCTTTTGTTCCATTCCCAAAGAAGTCATTGAATCTGCACAAATAGATGGAGCCAGTCCTTTCCAAGTTTTTTTCTATATTGGGCTTCCACTTGGGAAAACAGGGATTGGAGCTGCTTTGGTATTAGGCTTTTTAGAATATTGGAATTTGTTGGAGCAGCCAATGGCTTTTTTAAAAACAAAATATTTATGGCCTTTATCCTTATGGATGCCCCGGATTACAGATGGGAAAATCGGTTTAGCTTTAGCCGCTTCTGTAATGATCTTATTGCCGGCAGCCTTGGTATTTTTGTGCGGCCAGGATGATTTGGAGCAAGGGATGGCTATGGCAGGACTAAAGGAGTAAAAAAATGCGTCTTTTGAAACAGATTTGGAATTATAAGCCTGCCCCGGGAAAAAATACAGTCCGAATAAAAGCGGCCCAAGGATTGGTATTCTTTTTTGCTTTTATGATTGGCTGTACGCTGATTTCCCGGGCAGCAGATTCTTTAACAGTTCCCGTTGTGGAAATAACCACTCCAAAACGGATGGCATTAACCCATACTTTAGAATTAGACGGGGTTTTGGAGTTTACCGGAAAAATCCCAGTATTGGGGCCGGAAAATGCTTTGGTCACTTCAGTAGCTGTGAAGCAGGGCGATCAGGTACAAGCCGGTGATTTACTTTTGCGATATGATATTGAAGAAATCCAACAATCTATTTCGGAAAAGTCTTTTGCATTGACAAAACTAGAATTGGAGCTGGATGAGATTGAACAGAATGAAAAATATACCCGGGAGAAGAACCAAACTGCTTTAAACCGGGCTTTTGATGATTACGAAGCCCAAGCAGAAAGTGCCTCCTTCCGGGTCAAAACAGCCCGGGATGAGATGAACCGTGCCAGACATGATTTGCGGGTATGGGAGCGGGAAGGGGAGCAAGACAGTGGAAATATGTATGAAAGCCTTCAAAATGCTTATTTAGAAAAGAAACGGCTTTATGAGCAGGCCCAGTTAGAGGAAAGTCAGGCATTGAACCAGGCCAACAGAGGGATTGAAGATGCCATACCGGGAACATACACCAGAGAAAAAGAACGGAAGCAGACTGAAATTGAGGAAGCACAAATAGAACTTGCGCATTTAAAAAAGAAAATAGCCTCTGGGGGAGCTTTACATGCTCCGGCAGCAGGGACGGTTATGCGCTTGTCAGCAGAACCTGGGAAACGGTTAGGCGGGGAAGCGGCCGCTTATTTATCGGGAAACGGAATAGCATTTACAGCACCATTGACACAAATGCAAAAGGAAGAATTAGCCAAAGGAGGGGAATTTATAATAGACTTAGGGGAAGGAAAAAAATTAAAAAATATTCCGGTACAGGTTGTACCAATAGCGGAAAAAACAGGAAGTTATCAATTAGAAGCAGAGCTCCCCGAAGGGGAACCAGGAGCTGCCGCCACAGCCCAGGCAATCCGAAAAACAGAAGTTTTTCCAATTTGTGTCCCGCTTTCCGCAGTAAATGGACAGAATCCATCTGCATTTTTGCTTGTGGTACGGGAACGGGAAACGCCTTTAGGAATGGAACAATATGCGGAACGAGTAGATGTTGTGATAGAAGAAAGTGATATTTCTTATGCAGCCATTTCAGGAGCCATAAACAGTGACGATCAAATTATAGTAGGAAGTTTATTTTTGTCAGATGGGGATCGTATACGGGTGGGAATATCATGAATCTTAGAAAATGGACAGCTTTTGGATTGCTGGCAGCAGCCTTGTTTTTCTGGCAGGCAGGCTGCCATTTATTAAACAGGTTTCCACAAGAACAAGCTGTTTCCATGAAGTTAGAAAAAGGGCTTCCCGCCGCCAGCTATGAAGAAATGATACGGACAGAATCCCAGGCAGGGCTAGCTGTTCCTTTTGTACTTTGGACACAGTTGGAAGCCCAGTCCATTTTCTCATTTTCCGGCAGGGAAGCCCAAACAGCAGTTATTCCAGCATGTGGAGATATACAGTTGCTTTTTTCTTTTCCTCTGGCTTTAGAAGATCAAACGGGTGTTTTAATAGACCGGAATACAGCTCACACTTTATTTGGAGCAGCTGACGGTATGGGGGCAGAAATCATATATCACGAAAAAAGATATAAAATACGGGGCCTTTTAGACTGCCCTTTGCCGACAGCCGTATTTCAAGCTGATTCCTTACAAGAAATAACGCTGGATCATGTAACCCTTGCAAACGGGAAACAGATACAACCCTTTATTATGCGCCACCACTTAAATCCAATCCATACAACAAAGAATATGATATGGAAACAATTAGCAAGTTTTATTTGTTTTTTGCCGCCAGCCTTTGGAACCTTATGGATCGGAAGTATCCTTTTAAAAGCAGTATGGAAGGCAAGAAAAAAGCCTGTTCCTGAAACAATAGCTTCATTAGGGCTTTTATTCTTTGTATTTTTATGTTTTTTTGCTTTATTAAATTTTTTGCCTGCCCAATGGATTCCATCCCGTTGGTCTAATCTTTCTTTTTGGCCTCAGGCATTTTCCGTTTGGAAAAGGGATACCTTAGAGTGGATTTCCAGTCCAAAGTATCGTCCTGATTTAACAGCAATGCTGCCAGGAAAGGTTCCGTTTTATTGTGGCATATTTTCTTGTATCAGCTTATTGACAGCAGGGCAGTTATTTTCTTTCAAAAAATAAAGCAAGCCATTCCAGATAATATCTGGAATGGCTTACCTGTTATCAATTTATCAATATTACTATTGAAATTAAATTAGAATTTGCCAGTGTTTGCAGGAGCTTTGCTGCCGCTGCCGCCGTTGTTGCCAGGAGTTACATCAACAGGAGCATTGGTGTTGTCATCAGGAACCAGATCGTCTGGAACCAGATCAACTACGTCGTCGTTAGAAGCTTCATCAACTGGTTTTTGGCAGATGATGTATGTGCCCAGGAAACGGGTACGGGTGCAGAATGCCATATCGCCGTTGTCGCCTTCTTCATAGGTGAAGGAATCGGTGATATCGAACAGATCGCCATCAACTACCTGATAGATAACAGCTTGTTCCGGATCGAAGGTTTCGTTGCCGTCGTCATCTACGAATGGGCTGTAGATTTGGAGGTCAGCACGGCTGGTGGAGGACAGGCTCGGAGAACCAGTGAATTGGAAGATATAAGCATCTTGATCGTTGAAGTAGGAAGCATAATCAGCATGTTCCCATTTGGTGGACAGTTTGGCATAGAATTTGCCAGTGTCGCTGTCGCCGAAGAACTTCAAGTATGCCAGATCGCCGTCTTCATCATAGTATGTGACTTCGTTCCAGTCATTCTTAACAGGATTCAGCATCAAGCCGCCAACGCCAACTCTCCAGTCGCCGTCTGCTGCTTTAACCAAGTTCTTCATGTAGAAGCTGAAGTCATTGACTTTGAATTCTGTATCATCTTCGATACCATCAATGTGTTCAACAGCAGCATCTTTTGCAGTCAGGCGCATATCCAAGCTGATCTTAACTTCATCATCGGTGAAGATTTCGCTCAATTCAGCTTTGATGTAACGGTAACGAGCACCGCCGGTTCCTGGAACAACATCGCCATTGATAGCATTATACATATTGCCGCTGAATTTCTTAGTTGTATCAGACAAAGCTTTGATATATTTGCCGTTGTCGCCTTTGCTGATTTTCAGCTTCCAGTAATCATCATTGCCGAATTTGTATTCATTATCTTTGATCATGAAGTAAACGGTAGAACCGGATTGAATGCCGTCATCGCCGTTCAGATCTTTATCAACGCCACGGGAAGTTTCAGTCAAAGGAATCGGATAACCTTGGCCGTCACAAACAATAACATCTCTTACACTCAATTCTGTTCCGTTTCTGTCAATATCAACAGTTTCGCCGCCAGTACCATTTACAATGGCTTGAGCACCGCCGCCAGCTGTAATATCTACAGTATCATCTTCGTATACCAGATCTAACCGATAGGTAGCAGCAGTCAAATCAGCACCATCAAGCCGTACTGCTGGAGAAATGGTTGCGGTTACTGAAGCACTGCCCCTATTGTATTTCAAAGTAACGTCATAGTACTTTCCGTTGAAATCAATGTTGTTGAACCGAACGCCATTCAATGCGTGACCTACATCAGCAGCAGTAAGAGCAGTAGTAGTGCCATCCAATGTAATTTTAGCTTCACCGATAACATCTTCTTCGCCACCAATAAGACGAACAAATTGTACAGCTTTAACTTGTTCATTAACTTTTGTAGGTGCTACTGGAGTATATGTGATTGTTGCATTTGTTGCGGTTGCAGCAAAGCTTGCGGTAGCGCAAACAGAGGCAACCATAGCTGTGGCTAAAAAGCCAGAAAGAATCTTTCTCATGGGTATAATTTCTCCTCTCAAATAAAAAGACTTTTGGGTATTTTTCTATGTAGAAAGCGCAAACTATGTTTATTCCTGACTATATCAACTCTCCACAGGAACAACTGCCTTTACGCATACTACCATATCGGGATCACGGGTGAAACAGAAAGTGCCATCATGGTTCATGACAGCACAAAAAGAGCCTGCCATGTGTTCGCACACAGGGAAAGCTCACGAGTATATATACTTATCGTTCGCAATCCCTCAAATAAAAAGACTTTCAAAAGGTTTCACCCGTACAATGAAAAGGAACTGACTCCCTTTTTACAAGGGATACACAGAAGCTCTCCACACATCTGTGCTTTCAGTGAAACGCTAACCCGATACTCTCCAATATCTGTTAGCTCCTTTCCTGTGACCATAGTATAACTTGATTTCGGCCACTTGTCAATAGGTTTTTCAAAAAAAATTACAAAACGGTTACAAAAATAATGAAACTGGGCCAGGGCCAATATACATAGATAAAAAATACGGAACAAAAATATTGCTTTTCGGGTTTTAATATAAATCAGGTATCCGATAATGAAAAAGAAAGAAGCTTGGCGAAGGAAAATGGAATTTTTACTACAAAATTGTAAAATATATGTTTCATATAGAAAAAGAGTTTTTAATATAAAAAATTATTGGATAAACTCACAAAAATGAAAGAAACATATTGTGAGTAATTACAATTGGTGCTATACTGATTCCTGCATTGAAATGCTTTACAGGTTATTATAGACTGTTCCGCATTTTATCAGCTTTATGTAAACAAATGGAAAAAAAGGAGAAAATGAAATGAAAAAAATTTTAATTGCAATGCTGATGTGTTTTGTAACGGCAGCTACGGCCGCTTGTGGAAATTCCGGCGGTTCTGCATCTTCTTCCGCACCAGCCCCGTCTTCTTCCGGAGCGTCCTCCGTATCTTCTGCTGAATCCTCTTCCGAAGCCAGCAGTTCCGAAGCTTCCCCGGAAGAATCCCAACCAGAGGCTTCTGGAGCTGAAACAGATAATAATGCAGCAGGCGGAGAAGCAAATGCGCTTCCGATTCCCAGCGGCGCCACAGACGAACAAAAGGCTTACATAGAAACCATCAATGAACTTTTAGTGAAAGTAAGCGATACCGACAAAGCCCAGGAAATTGCCGCCAGCGGTGATATCAAAGCAGTTACTGATTTTGTAGATTCCCTGAAAAAAGATTTTGACGCCATGGCTACATTAGAAGCCCCTGCCGAATATGCAGAAGTACAGACAAAAGTTGTTGAATTCAGCAATGCATTTTCCGGATATTTCGATCAGGTTTTAGAACTTGCCCGCATGGGTGCAGAAGGTGCCCAGCCGGATGCACAGGCACAGCAGGAAGCTGTAACAAATATGGGGGATATGGCTACCAAAGCAATGAATGCTTTAGTGGAAGTAACCCAAATGCTGACAGAAATGGATGCACAATAAACATAAAAACAAAGAGAAAACTGCCAGCAGATATTTTATCTGTTGGCAGTTTTTTTATGGGTTTAAAAGGATTTTCTTGCGGCGATGAAATAATTATCAATATTTTTCTTAATATCAGCAGGCTTCATTGTTTTTAATAAATAACCGATAGGATTTAAAGGAATTACTTTGCTGACGCCTTCCCGATCGGCTTTGCTGGTTAAGAAAATAACGGGGATATCTTCAAAATCTTTTTCAGAACGTATCATTTCCAAAACCTGGCTTCCATCACAGACAGGCATTTCATAATCCAGCAGAATGAGATCCGGTTTATTTAAAGTGATGCTTCTGATAGCAGATAATCCGGAATTTGCCAGGGCAACATCATAATCTGTATCCAGCAGGTGTTTCATCCCCTGGCGCATGGAACAGGAATCATCTACAACAAGTATTTTCTTTTTCCGGTTTTTTGCCTTATTCAGTTCGTTTTTGTTGAGATAATTTTGAACTTCTGACATAGCATTTTCTGCTTTAATGGAAGTGCCAAAATCTTTTTGGAGCAGATGGGGTGCAATAACGGAATATGCAAAATATCCTGCACCGGTATCAAATAAGAAACTGAATTGAGGTGATTTATCTTCAAAAATTTCCTGGAGCTGTTCATAAGTGAGTAAATTTTCTTCTTTTATTTCATACAGATCCGCACTGGAAGAATAAGCCTGTACCCGCTCAACAAATTGTCTGGCAGTATATCTGGTGGTATTTACCATCATGGTATCCAGTTTATTTGATTTTCCGCCTAATATGCTGCCTATTGTATGGAGCAGCAGTTTTTCTTCAAAGGCTAAAATAATCTGCCAGGTTTCATTTTTTTGGGTATTATATACCAGACGGTAATAGATACCTTCTCCGAATTTTTCCCCGCCATAATGTTCACTGATTACCCGTGATTCCAGACGGAACATATCGTATAATAAATGGATAATTGTTTGAGATAATCTTCTTTGTTCATCATCAGGCAGCAAGCTTTCCCATTTACTGGTAGCATTTCCGGTAATGGCAAAATCTTCCGTAAGGGTATGCCCAATCAGCCAGCCGGTACAAACGCCAAGAAAATGGCTGACAGAAGTTGCGGAATAATTGGTTTTTCCCAATTCTTTTTCCAATTCTGGAAGGATTTTTTTCCGGAAACCGTCATGGAGATGCCGGTGTGTTTCAAAGCCTTTATAATTGATAGATGCCATATAGGCTTCTTCTTCTGTAAAATGCTTTAAAGCATGGTCTTTAAAATATTTAATGCTTTCTTGGCAGTTTATTGCACGTTTATCAGCCTGAGCATTAGACATAAGCAGTTTATTTATAACACTGAAAATTTTTTTATGTTCTTTATCAATGTGTTCTACTCCTATATTAAACCTGTCTTGCCATACTAATTCCGTTTCCATTTTACTTTCCTCCATTTCAGATAATATTGTAGCCAAGCATATACGAACTCTTTTATCATATATCATATAACATAAAAATAGCACAAAATATTAAAATTTGCAATGCAATTTCTGGAATATTTAGACGATTGGAAAATTAAAATTTTCATTTTTTATAATATATGAAAATGAGTGAGTTTATGAACCAGTGATATTCTTACAGGGCTTTTTATCGTGTGTATACACACGATAAAAAAAGGACTTCCTTTTTTTATCGTGTGTATACACACGATAAAAAAAGGACTTCCTTTTTTTATTTTTCTGGGTTCATTATAATTTAAAAAATTCAATAAGTCAAGATCATAAGATCAATAAAAAGCGGGAAATAGAATATTTATTCCGGTTCAATCTGTAAATTTTTATTTTCTAAAGCAGCATCTTGAAAAACGTTTAAGAGGGACTGTCCATAATCTCCTAAAGCCTTTAATTCCGAAATATGGAGAAAAGTAATACAGCAGGGTTTGATTTCCGTTAAGCAGTCATAAAGGGCATCCAGGTTATGTCCATAATAGAAGGGAAGTTCTAATTTCTGGGCAAGATAATCGTGCAGGGCTTTTTTCCCGGTCATTTGGGCGCAGTCTAAAACAATTTTTTTCATGGGAGAATCACCTGGTTATTTTCATCAATTTCCACCTGATCGAAGGTTTCATAATGATCCTCCGTATAAAAATAAAGATCATCATTAGAAAATACCAGCCGTTTTGCGCCCCGGCTTTTAGCCCCGTTTGTATCTAAATCACATTCTGTATAAGTACGGCCGTCTTTCTGCGGAAGAAGCCCTTCCCGATTGCCAAAACGGTCACCGCCAATTGCAGCGCCTTCCTGGAAAGCTTCTACGGAACCGCCTTCCCATCCCAAGGCACGGGCTTCTTTTTTGGTAATATAGTTAGGCGGCAGCCGGTTATAGGTAATTAAATATAAAACAACGTTTTCCAAATCATAGTAGAAGCCATTAGGATCAAGGGATTGTACTTCTATCTGAATATGGGATTCTGGCGGAAGCTCCTCAGAAACAGGAGGATCGGGTATTTCCGGCACAGACGAAGTTTCCGGCGGCAAAGGATCTTCCATGCTGGGAATGGATTCAGGCGCTTCTTCAGCGGGCAGGTGTATGACTTCCAGCTGCCCGCTGGAAGGAGCTGGAGGGGATGAAGGCGGGACAGGCAGTCCGCAGGAAGTAAAGCTGACAACCGTCAGCAGGGCAAGAAATAATGAATAAAAACGTTTCATAGATCATTTCCTTCCGTTTTTTTGCTGTGATAATTCTTTTAGATCCTACCATGAAAATACAGAATAATCAAGTAAAACAGAAAGAAATCGAAGAAAGGCAGATTTGCTTTTTATTTTGGCGGATTGACCCGATAAAGGCCATTTAAAACAGCCCAATTTTCCGGAAACGGGCGCATTAAATTCCAATAGCCGGCCCCCCGCAGGCCATATTCCGCGACCAGCTCTAACTTAGCCCGGATACTTTTAGCATCATCAAACCACACTTCATGGGTAATCCCATCTTTTACATATTGGAAATAAGGCGCCTGCGCATTGTTATCATATTGAATGGATACACCTTGTTCCATAGCAAGATCAACAGCTTCTACATTGGAAATGGAACGGGCTTCTGTAATGCCCTGTTGATAAGGCAAAGGCCAGTCGTACCCATAGTTAGGGATTCCAACGAAAATTTTCCGAGGCGGAATCTGGGTAACAGCATAATCTAATACCTGGCGCACATTCCCGATAGGTGCGATAGCCATAGGCGGCCCATAACGGTATCCCCATTCATATGTCATCAGCAAGACGGCATCCGCTGCTTCTCCCAGGGCTTTATAGTCGTGGCCTGCCGTCAGAAGGCCGGCTTCCTTTTCAGAGGTTTTCGCAGCTAAAGCAGCAAACACTTCATAACCTGCGGGATTCAGCCGGCTGCGGAACCGCTGGATAAAATCAGCCAGCCGGTACTTATCTTCTTCTAACACGTATTCAAAATCAATGTCTAATCCGCTGTATCCTTTTTGACGCATTGTTGTTAAGGTTTCACGAATAATGCGATCCTGTAATTCCCGGCTTCCTAAAATGCGATGGGCTAACTGGCTGTCAAATCCCTTTGGTTCCCGCAAGTTGGAAAGGTTCATAAAAGGCGCAACACCATATTCCTTTGCCATTTGGATTAAAAGGACATCATCAGGTGGAACGAGGGAACCGTCTTCTGATATTTCATAAGTAAATGGCATTAAATAAGTTAAATAAGGCAGGGTTTGCCGGAGCAGCTGTAAATCAATATAAGGGTAAGCATATCCATTGATGTCAGTGGAACCAATCGGATCTGGACGGTACCGGATAACAAGCTGCTGTCCCGGATAAATTTCACTTTTTCCTTGTAGGCCAGGGTTATTCCGATATAATTGGTTGATGGAAATTCCATACATTTTTCCAATATAAAAAAGGCTTTCCCCTTCCTGGACGGTATGGATTTCGGTAGGGAATAAAATAACAAGAGTTTGTCCGATTACAAGATTGTTGGGATTCCGAAGGCCGTTATCTGTAATAAGCCGCTGTAAATCAACCTGGTAGTCATTCGCAATGGAATATAAGCTTTCGCCTTCTTTTACGGTATGTATAATCAAAGCGTCCCCTCCCTATTGGATGATAGGAAATTATATGTAACGGCTCCTGAAAAAAGACGCTTTGATTTCCCAGCAGAAAAAGAAAAATCAGAGGATGTAACAGTTTATCCATTCCTTTTCTTTTTCCAAGATCCAGGGACAATGATAAAATTCATCATAATTTTCTTTTAATTCCGCAATTAAACGATCGCGGATTTTATAACAGTCCTGTAATTTTAAGCGTGTGACCTTTTCTACCATAGAAATCATAAATGACCAGGAAAAATACTGCCATTTATCTGTACTTTCCGGAAACTTTTCCGAAAGCCAAAGGGTACGGTCCCAGTATACTTCTAAATATTCTTTTAAAGTTTCTGCATCTAAAAGCTGGTGATTTTGGGTCCATGCAGAATTATTGTTTTCATGGCGGTCAAAATGGTACTTAGACAGGCCATGATACGCTATTTTTTGAGCACTGGCGATCATTTTCGGCATCAAATAAATATCATCATATTTTCCTGTTTCCAGAAAGCGGTTTTCAGAAAACAATTCCCGCTGAAATAACTTTGTAGGAAATGCCACATTATAATTTTTGCGCCATAGAAGCATTTCGATAGCTTGTTCCGCATTCATCAGCCGTTTGTCATCTATGTTAGACCATGTGGCGCCGCAAATGGCAATATCTGCCTGGGATTCTTCTACAAGATCATATAAAAATTCCAGAAAATCCGGATCGCAAATATCATCATCATCCACGAAAGCAATATATTTTCCTTTTGCTGCGTCAAGCCCGGCATTCCGGCCGCTTCCAATATTCCCCCGCTGCCGGTGGATGACACAAATCCGGGGATCTTTTTCTGCGTAATGGTCTGCAATTTCCCCGCTGCGATCCGCAGAGCCATTATCTACAATGATAAATTCAAAATCCTGAAAGGTTTGTTTTAAGATACAGTCAATCATGCGGCCAACAAAATTTTCCCGGTTATAAGTCAGCATGATAACACTGATTTCAGGGGCATTTTTTATTCCCATATTTTCCAAGGAACATTGCCCCCCTTCCAGATACCTTCCAAGATGTTCAAATCACTCAAGGTATCCATACACTTCCAGAACCCGTTATGGGTATAAACCCCCATTTTTCCTTCACGGACAAGGGCTTCGAAAGGCGCATATTCCAAAGGTTCATTTTTCCCTAAATAGTTGAACAGCTCTGGTTCAGCTACCATAAAGCCTGCATTGATATATTTGCTTTTGCCTTTTTCATTGAAGGAAGTAATGGTAAGATCTTCAGTAAAATCAATTACACCAAACCGCCCCTGGGGTTGGATTGCCGTAATGGTAACTGTTTTTCCGGAAGCTTCATGCTGACGGATCAGCGCGTTCAAATCTACATTGCTGACCCCGTCCCCATAAGTAAGGAGAAACCGTTCATTTCCGATGTATTCCTGTACATTTTTAATGCGGAGGCCGGTTTGTACATCAATGCCTGTATCGGCCAGTGTAATTTCCCAGTTCTCCGCATTACTTTTATGAATTTTAATTTCATTTCCTTGCGGTGAAGTTTTCAGAGTGATATCCGACTGGCGCATCCAATAATTATAAAAATATTCCTTAATGATATAGCCCTTATATCCCAAACATATTACAAACTGGTTAAATCCAAAAGCAGAATAATATTTCATAATATGCCATAAAATAGGCATTTTACCAATGGAAACCATAGGTTTTGGAAGTGCGTGGGTTTCTTCGGAAAGACGGGTGCCGTACCCGCCCGCAAGGATCACAACTTTCACGATTATTCTCTCCTTTTCATTCCGTACATGATTTCATTCATGACAGCGTTTATTGGCCTGTATTCCCGCATACAGGCGGTAAAAGCAAGGAGCACCTCCCAAGCCCCTTATTTCCGCAATTTGTTAATCTTATTATACTAAAGGAAATATTTTATGTCAACGGATCGGCCAGGGCTGCCCAAAGGATATAATATTTTACAATAAAAATGCGGCCGGCATGTACCACTATCATACACGCCGAACCGCTTTATTTTTTATATTTTATATCCTATTGGAGAAGTTCTAAAAGTTCTTCTTTTGACCGCAGCCCAACAGCACGACGGATTTCTTTTCCATCCTGGAAAACGATCAGAGTCGGAATAGACATAACCCGCAGCTCCAAAGCAAGGCCCCGTTCTTCTTCCACATTGACTTTGCCGATCACAATATCTTTATCCTTCATTTCTTCTGCCAGTTCATCTATAATGGGGCCTTGCACCTGGCATGGGCCGCAGTAAGTCCCCCAGAAATCCACTAAAACAGTACCTTTTGCATTTAAGACCTGCTGGGAAAAAGTATCTTTTGTAAAATGGATCGCTGCCATTTTTAACACTTCCTTTCAAAAAATTCTGATTATTACTTATTATAATCCCACAGTATTTTTTCATTCTATATTTTTTTGTAAATGATTTCTAAAACTTGACAAAAAACCGCCAAATGATAAGATAAAAAATAAGACTTATAGAAATCAGGGGATTCAAATATGAAACAGATTTTACAGGAAAATTTAATTTATGAAATCCTTTCTGTGGTGGAAGAAATTCCGGAAGGCCGGGTTGCGACCTATGGGCAAATTGCCAGGCTGATTGGAAGGGAAAAGAATGCGCGGCTTGTTGGGAAGGTTCTCAGCATGGCCGGATATTATGGAAAATATCCTTGCCATCGGGTGGTCAACCATGCAGGGCGATTGGCTCCGGGATGGCCGGAACAGAAAGATTTACTGCGTCAGGAAGGGGTTTCTTTAAAAAATGAAAACCATGTGAATCTAAAAGAGTACCAATGGCAGGATTAAAAATTTGGAACCAGTCCCTTGTCCATTAAAGACTGGGCTGCCAATAGAATTCCGGCTTTTCCGGAGGGATATGTAATCCCGCCTTGAAGCCATGCAGCATAAGGCTCCCTCATAGGCCCGTCGGCTGACAATTCAATAGAAGCCCCTAACGTAAATGCACCGGCCGCCATAATGACTTTGCTGTCATAGCCTGGCATATCCCAGGGTTCTGGTGTTACAAAAGCATCAATCGGGGCGCCTTTTTGGATTCCCTGACAGAAAGCCGTTAAGCCTTCCGGCGTATTTAAGCGTACAGCTTGGATAATATCTGTACGGGGAGCATCAAAAGCAGGGGAAACAGCAAATCCCATTTTTGCAAGCAAAGCCGAAGCAAAGACAGCCGTTTTTAATGCAGAAGCGACAACCGTAGGGGCATGGAACAAGCCTAAATACATTTCCCGCAATTCTCCTAAGGTACACCCGACTTCTTTTCCAACGCCTGGGGCTGTCAAACGGCAGGCACAAAGTTCAATTAAATCCGCCCGTCCGGCAATATAGCCTCCGGTTTTTGCAATCCCGCCGCCAGGGTTTTTAATTAAGGAACCGATAATCAGATCAGCACCTGCATGGGTAGGCTCCTGCCGTTCGACAAATTCTCCATAACAGTTATCCACCATAATAATTGCATCCGGATTAGAAGAACGGATCAGAGAAATCATTTTTGCAATGGTATCCATAGACAAAGATTCCCGTAGGGAATATCCCCGGGAACGCTGTAAATAAGCGACCTTTGCCCCTTTGACAGCCTGCGGGATTCCGTTAAAATCCGGTGTTCCATCCGGTAACAAATCAAGCTGGCGGTACTGGACGCCAAATTCCTTTAAACAACCATGGCCTCCTTCCACTACCCCTAAAACGGGTAATAAGGTGTCATAAGGCGTTCCGGAAAGGCATACCAGTGTATCTCCAGGCCGGAGAACCCCAAAAAGGGCTGTCGTTAAAGCATGGGTTCCAGATACAAAATTATGGCGGATTAAAGCGTCTTCACAGTGAAAAACAGTTGCTAAAACCCGGTCTAAAGTTTCCCGTCCCCGGTCCCCGTAGCCATAACCAGTGGAACCAATAAAATGGCTTTCGCTGACACCGCATTCAATAAAAGCAGACAGCATTTTATATCCATTATATTCTGCATTTTCGTCAATCCGGTTAAAAACAGGCGCACATTGTTTTTCAGCTTCTTTTGCGGCCTGTAATAAAGACGGACTGACAGGAAAAAATTCTTCGATCATAATGCCTCCTGAAAATTCCAATCCGCAGCCAGCCCTTTTTGCAGCCAGCCGCGTTTCTGATAATATTCTGCAATTTGCTGGTTTTTTGCAATCAAAAAAAGCTGCTCCTTTTGCCGGGTACAAAAGGCAGCCCCATAATTTAAAAGCAGGCTTCCATATCCCAGCTTCCGGAAGCTGGGAAGGACTGCAAAAGCGCCTCCCAGGGCTTGTCCGCAAGCCCGGAACAGAAGACAGAAAACACCCGTAATCTGTCCCCGGTCTAAGAGAAGGAAACACTTGGAAAAGTGGTGGCGGCACCGGTAAGAGAAATCCACAAGCCACGGTTCCAACTGGGTGGAGGCGGCAAAATCCGGATCACACTGACATAAAAGCTCATATACAGGGGAAAGGCGATCCGGTATCACAACGGAAATCCCTTCCGGAAGTACCGGAAAGGAGGGCATGAGGGGAGCTTCCATTACGGGCCTTAAATGGGCCTGGGGAAATATTTCCAGCAGAAAGGAAGCTTCCCCTTCGATCCGTCCGCCTAAAAATTGCAGGAATTCCTCCAATTCCGAAAGATCCTCCGGTTCCCCGCAAAGGGTAACTGTCGTCCCTATCCGGGTGATGATGCAATGATTTTGCTGCCACATTTCACCGCCGCATTGTGCAATAACAGCCTGCTTTGCCTGAAAAATACCCGGCGCCGATATTTTCCGGTTTTCCGGTTCCAAAAGGGCATGGATCATAATAATTTATAGTTTATCCAGCAATTTTATTGTTTCTTCCACATCGGAACGGCACAATACACAGGATTGTGTATGAAGATACCGGCAGGGAAGGGAAACAGCTAAAACTTTGGCGCCATCTCCAGCAGTTTGAATACAGCGGGATTCATTACCGCCATACACGCCTAATTTACTCTGACAGCGGATGCCCTTCAAACGGGCCACAGACAAGGTATTCCGATATAATTCCATATCGTATACCGTTCCTTTATCCATGAAAGATAAAACCGGCCCCTGACCTAAACGGCATACCTGTTTATTTTCCGGTGTATCCGGAATATCACAGGCTGTTGTCGCTTCCAAAATAATCCCGATTTCCGGTTTTATTTGAGTAGCTGCTGTTTTCGCACCAGCTCCGCCGGTTTCCTCCTGGACGGTAAAGGCAAAATGTGTATCAACAGATAAATCCGACTGGATCAAATGGATCAGCAATGCACATCCTGCCCGGTCATCTAAGGCTTTCCCTTGAATTTTCCCATCCCCGAATTCTAAATATTGGGAACAAAATACAGCCCGATCCCCAGGCTTCACAACACTTTCCGCCTGTTCTTTATCTTGAGCGCCAATGTCAATATACATATCCTGGATTGCAGCAGCTTTCCCCCGTTCCTTTTCTGATTTCTGGTGCATGGCTTTTGTGCCAATAACGCCGGGAAGGGCCCCAACCATTACTTTTTTGCCAGCTAATGATCTGGCGTCTATACCGCCAACTGTGGCAAACCGTAATAAACCGCTGTCTTCGATATAAGTGATGATAAAACCCACTTCATCCATATGGGCCGAAAGCATTCTCCGGAAAGGCGCCCGGAATTTTCCTGTTTTAAAGGCTAGGATATTGCCTAAAGCGTCAACCCGGTAATCACAGTACCCGTCAATCCGGCGCAGGATTTCATTCCGGACAGCATCTTCACAGCCGGAAACACCTGGCAAACCGCTTAAAGTTTTCATACATTCCCAAATCATAAAGCGCCTCCAAATTTTTCCCGGCCATAAGTGGCAATCAAATCTACTACGGAATGGATGTCCTTCGGATCGATAACTTCTACGGGAGTATGCATATACCGCAAAGGAATGGAAAGAAGGGAACATGCTACCCCGGCATTGGCAACAGCAATAGCATCACTGTCTGTACCGGTTCTTCCGCCCATCACTTCAGGCTGCCAGGGAATCTCATGTTCTTTTGCGATCCGGCACATAGCATTTGTCATATCATTATCCAGAATCGGGGAAATCCCAATCATAACGCCTTTTGCCATTTCCCCGCACTGGCTGCGGCGGGCGTCAGGCGTATGGGCAAAGCTTACATCTACAATAATAGCATGAGTAGGAGCGATCATACGGGCAGCAGTAGCAGCCCCTTGTTCCCCGACTTCCTCTAAGGTGCTGAGCAGGACGGAAATGGAACAGTTTAAAGACAATTCGCTTAAAGCCTGTGCAGCGATCATAACGGCAACACATCCGGCCCGGTTATCCAGTCCCTGGGAAGTATACCGGCCATTTAATAATTCAGAGGGCTCCTGTAAAAAGGTGATCCGGCTGCCAACAGGGATTTTTTCTTCTGTCTGTTCTTTCGAGGAAAAGCCAACATCAACAGCTAAATCCTCCACTTGGGGCAAGTCGTCATTTTCTTTTGATAAATGAGGCGGTACGGTACAGACAACCCCTGGGAAAACACGCTTTCCCACATGAACCTGTACCTGGGCCGCAGGCAGTACCCCCCGATCTATGCCGCCTACACCAGCTACACGGAGGAAACCTTCCTCTGTAATGCCTGTTACCACCAGCCCGATTTGATCCATATGGGCCTCCAACAGCAAATGGGGTGCGTTAGGGCCTTTTTCTTGGACTGTATAAATATAAGAACCCAATGGCGTCCGTTTCCAAGGCCAAGGCCAGTAAAAAACATCCTGCACACCATCTTCACAGCCGGATACGCCGGGAATTTGGGCCATTTTTTCCACCAGGTTCATAAATTCTTCCATAAAAACCTCCTTTATTTATGGATAGTCTTGCTTTTTAAAATCTTAATTTGTATATTATACTAAAAAGGATAGAAATGCAAGGGTTACAACCGTGTTTTAATACGGGAATATAGAGGAGGAACGGAATGAAAGAAATACGGATTGAAGAAAATGATGCCGGACAGCGTTTGGACAAATTTCTTACAAAAGCTTTGCCCCTGCTGCCCCAATCTTTACTATATAAGTCTATCCGCTGCAAGCGGATTAAATGCAATGGAAAACGCTGTGAAATTTCTACACGGCTCCAAACTGGAGATATTCTTTCCCTTTATTTGAATGACGAATTTTTTATCCCTCAAAAAGAAAAATCTTTTTTATCTGTACCCGCAGCTTTGGAAATCCTTTATGAAGATGAAAACCTGCTTTTGGTGGATAAAAAGCCCGGCCTGGTTGTCCATGAAGATGCCGCAGATACAAAGGATACTTTAATTGCCCGCATCCAGCATTATCTTTATGAAACAGGGGCTTATAATCCGGATCAGGAAAACAGCTTTGCTCCCGCTTTGTGCAACCGGATTGACCGGAATACAGGTGGGATTGTACTGGCGGCAAAAAATGCAGCAACCCTGCGGGTACTGAATGAAAAGATAAAAAACCGGGAAATAAAAAAACAATACCTTTGTATTGTCCATGGAAAAATGGAAAAGCCTTCCGGGACTTTAAGAGCCTGGCTGTATAAAGACAGCTCTGCAAACCAGGTGCAGATATTTGACCATCCTGTTCCGGAAGGCCGCACCATTCTGACCCGTTACCGGGTTTTAGGCCAGCAGGGCCGTTTTTCCTTATTGGAAGTGGATCTGCTTACAGGCCGCACCCATCAAATCCGGGCTCATTTTGCCCACATTGGCCATCCTCTTTTGGGGGACACCAAATATGGGCGGTATAAAGAGGATAAAAAACTGGGTTATTATTTTCAGGCACTTTATTCTTACCGGGTTACATTTGCCTTTCAAGGCAATGCAGAACATTTGGAATATTTGACAGGAAAGTCATTTCAGGCAAAAAAGGTCCCTTTTCAAGAAGATTTTGCCGCGGGAAAAATAATATAATATAATTCATACAGGAATAGTATGATATATGGAGCTGAAAAAAGCGGGAGTGCATTACCTCCCGCCTTTTATATGAAAATTAACGGATTAACTGCATCCGCAACACAAGCTGTGTACAATACATTGTAAAATAATTGGAAAGCTCACATCCATATCGGACAAATAAATTATCATTTTCCCGGCCGCTTAACCGCGCAAAAACCTTTCCAATGGCATTGGGATCTCCCGGCGCACTGCGTACCGATAATATGTACTGGCTGAACACGGCATTATCTGTGATGCGCTCATAAACCTGAGGCGCATCCCGCCGTAAGCAGTCATAAAAACTGGACATAGCTGACTGGGCCACAATGGATGCCGGACATAAATCTTCCACAACCTGATTTACTACATAAGCAAATAATACACTGCGCTGGAGCAGGGTTGCACCGTCATCATAAGCGCCTACGCCAAAATTTACAATTCCCCGATCCCCAGCGCTTAATTCTGCTGCAAACTGTGCTCCAAGCTGTTTGGCTTTTTCCATATTGCCATTTTGGGTTTCCCGCATGAAAGCGGTAGCTGCCCCCTCTGAGGAGTCAAACAATTCCGAAGGATCATTAGGCGCAATTTTCATATCGCTGTCGTCGTAAGGCAATCAAGCCACCACCTTTTTTATAGAAAGCAAAACATTTATAAACTCCGGGATGCTGCCAAAGCAAAAATCCGTTCTAAGGCATCATCCTGTGTTGTACAAAATCCAACCGGACGGGGCAGGGAAGAATAAGCCCCATGAAAATCCGTCCCGCCAGTAGGAATTAAATGATAACGTTCAATGGTTTCTTCAATAATGGCAGTATCTTCTTCACGCATCCGGGGGTAATGGTGTTCAATACCATCCAGCATCCCTTTTGCAGCCATATCTTTCATGGTTTCAATGGAATGATATACAGAAGGATGAGCCATAACACAGACCCCGCCTGCTTTGCGGATACAAGCTGCCGTTTCCCAGACATCTAAATAAGTATGGGAAATTTTATAGCTTCCCCCATCCCCTAATAATTCCCGGTAAAGGCTGCCATAAATCTGATCCGTATACCCCATTTCAATCAGGGCGCGCATAATATGCACTTGATAAAGGCAGGTGGAATTTGCTGCATACAGCATCACCTGTTCTTGGGAAACCGGGTAGTTTTCTGCTACTTTTTCTAAGCTTTTCCGGAAGGAACGGTCCCGGCTGGGGAGTATTTTTTTACATAAGGCATCCAGTATGCCAGGACGGGTGGGCAGGTAACAAAGAAGATGGACTTTGATTCCCCGCTGCATATCCATTGTAGAAAATTCCACACCAGGGATCACCATAATTCCTAACCGATCCCCTTCTGCAACAGCCCGTGATACCCCCGCTAAGGTATCATGATCTGTAATGGCAACCGCTTCTAAGCCAACTTGCTTTGCATAAGCCACCAGTTCCTCCGGAGAAGAAGAACCGTCTGAACAATAGGTATGGCAATGGAGATCTGCTGTCATTTTCCCGCTTCCTTCTATCTATCAGAATCACAAAACAGAGCAGTTACTGACTGTTTCCTTCTATATTATAACCGAAGCAATGGATCTGTGCAAGAACTTACGGAGGATTTCCGCGATTTTCTACAATATTTTTATGCAATCTTATCCATATTCCTAAAAATCATGTGCAAATAACAAAAATGTAATGCAAAGGATTTAATTGATTTCCCTTGCATTACATTTTATTACGGATTTTTAATTTTTAATCTTCTTCGTCATCTTCTGGCGCATCCCAGTTGTGATAAACATTCTGCACATCATCATTATCGTCAAACATATCCAAAAGCTTCTGCATTTTCTCGGTTAAATCCGGATCATCTATTTTTACTTTTGTCATAGGGATATATTCTGCTTCTGCGGAATCATAAGTATATCCCATATTTGCTAATTGTCCAGCAACTTTTGATACGTCATTGGGCTGTGTCATAACGGTAATCATGCCGTCCTCATATTGGAAATCCTCTGCGCCGGCTTCAAAAGCATCATCCATGGCTTTTTCTTCGTCAATTTTACCGTCTTCATTTTCAATATAAATCATGCCTTTCCGGTCAAACAAAAAAGCAACGCTTCCGTTCTGGCCCAGATTGCCGCCGCATTTATCGAAATAATGGCGCAAATCTCCAGCAGTCCGGTTCCGGTTATCACTGAGGGTTTCTACAATGACAGCTACTCCGGCAGGCCCATAGCCTTCATACATAATTTCCTCATAATTTTCCTTGCTGTCCCCAGCCTTTTTCAGCAGGCGTTCAATATTTTCATTTGGCACATTATTGGCCTTTGCCTTTGCAATCAAATCCCGGAGCTTGCTGTTGTTGTTGGGATCGGAACCGCCTTCTCTGGCAGCTACTGTAATTTCACGGCCAATTTTTGTAAAAATTTTTGCTCTGGCACCATCTGTTTTTTCTTTTTTGCGTTTGATATTTGCCCATTTGGAATGTCCGGACATAAAGATTCAACCTCTCTCTACGAATTTTCTTTGGTATGTTTTTCTATTTTGCAGCGCCGCAGCATAGAGCCTGCCGGGACTTGCCCCTGATAAGGCAGGCGGTAACGGCGCATGGCATGACAAGCACAATCGGTTTCCAAATTTTCTTCCAAATCGAAAATTTGTGTAATGGGATAAGGATCCGGGGCCTGGCGGGGCAGTAACAATTCTGCGTTTTCCCCCGCGAAAAAACGGTTCCGGGCCATTACGGTCAAAAATCCATCTGCACAGCTTTCCACTGTGGCAATGACTTCCCATTCCCGGATATATCCTCCTGAATGCAGCACCTGCCCCGGCGTATCAAAATAAAAGCCTGTGGAATATTCCCGGTGGCTTACCTTGTGGACTTCTTCCAAAGTCCAGGCAGGGGGTTCAAAAGGTTCTCCGGCAGGAGTTCGGGCTAAAGCTTCCAAGGCTCCCCGGTACGCGCTGGTAACGGAAGCCGTATAATAAGCGGCTTTGGCCCGTCCTTCAATTTTAAAAGAAGAAATCCCTGCCTGTGCCAGCAGATCTAAATATTCGATCATACATAAATCTTTTGCATTTAAAAGATAACTTCCTTTTTCATCCTGGAAGATGGGGAAATATTCCCCCGGACGGGTTTCTTCCATTAAATAGTAGGACCAGCGGCAAGGCTGGGCACACTGGCCCCGGTTAGCATCCCGACCCGTTAAATAATTGCTGATCAGGCACCGGCCGGAAACAGACATGCACATGGAACCGTGAACAAAAGCTTCCAGCTCCAGGGAAGAAGGTGTTTTCTCCCGGATGCGCCGGATTTCTTCCAAAGGCAGCTCCCGGGCCAATACAACACGTTTGGCCCCCATCCGGTGCAGCTCCACAGCAGTCCGCCAGTTTACAATTCCCGTCTGTGTAGAAGCATGAAGCTCCATTTGGGGCAGGATTTCACGGGCCAATGACAACACGCCTACATCCGCTACAATCAAAGCATCTATGCCGGCGCTGCCAGCAAAATGTAAAAATTCCGGCAGGCAGTCCATTTCTTCATTGGTAGGCAGCGTATTGCAGCAGAGATATACCTTTACCCCATTTTCATGGGCAAAACCAACAGCCCGGATCAGCATATCCTGATCAAATACAGCGCCCTGGCGCATTCCAAAGGCGCCGCTTCCCAGATAGACCGCATCTGCGCCATAAGCGACAGCCGCTTCCAGGCTTTCCTGGCAGCCTGCCGGCGAAAGCAATTCTGGTATCACACAATCCTCCTCTGATTCTGATCTTTCATAGGAAAGGCCGCCGGAATACCGGCGGCCTTTTCCGCCGCTTGTTTCGTACTATTGTCCTGCTGTTTCGTTTTCTTCCTGAGGCCCAATGCCAGTGCCTACACCGTGGGCGTCACCCAGTTCCAAAACTTTGGCAACATTTGCATCATGTTCCGCCTGGGTAGCCGCATAATAAGTTTTTCCATCCTTATCGGCTACAAAGTAATAGTATTGTGTTTCCGCTGGTTCTAATGCGGCGCGGATGGCATTCATGCCCGGGTTACAGATGGGGCCCGTAGGCAGTCCGTCGCAGGCATAAGTGTTATAAGCGTCATAGATATACTGGTTGGGATCATTTTCTGCCTTTTGTCCCTGCTGCCCGCCTAAGAAGGGCTTCAAATCATTTTCCACATAGAATACCGTAACGTCAGATTGCAGCTTCGGCATTTGGCCGCTGGCGATCCGGTTGTGGAATACAGAAGAAACTCGCTTCATATCGTCATCATTTGCCACTTCTTTTTGGATGATGGATGCCATTGTGATCACTTCATCCAGGGTCATTCCCGAATTTTCAACTTTTTTCAGCAGGTCGTCATCAAACTTATTATTAAAGTTGACGAAGAACTTCTGGACTACGGTGCTGACGTCTTCATCCTCCGTAAAGGTATAGGTATCCGGGAAAAGATACCCTTCCAAACGGCGGTAACGTTCTTTTTTATCCGGGATTTCCTTGAGGAAATCAAAGGCCCAGGGGAGTTCATCCTGCTCCAGGAATTTATAAAAATCCTCCGCAGAACAAACCTTATTTTTTTCCAGACGTTCCGCAATTTCCCGCATGGTCATCCCTTCATAGAAGATGACAGAAACTTCAACCTGTTCTTTTACGACTGTCCGCAGGCGGGTCATAATCTGGTCATAGCTCATATTGCTGTTTAATTCATAGGTGCCCGGAATATAGCCTTCATTTTTCTTTTTCAAAGTGGCATAAAGCTGGAAGGTTAAAGGCTGTGTAATAACGCCTTTTTCTTTCAGCAGGGAAGCCACCTCCGAAATGCTGTCGGTTTCCGGCAGAGTAAAGGTTAATTCTTTATCCGGCTTATTCAGGCCAAATAAATCTCCTGCCGAATTTAAAGCAAAAAATGCCAGGAAAGCGGATACGCCTAAAGCGGCAGCCAGTACAAGCAGGGCCTTTGTCCAGCGTCCTAACCCGCTTAAAGGGCCGTCATGAATTTCTTCCTCATCCTCGTCATCCCCATCATCCGGATCGGGCTCAGGAGGCAGCGGTTCATTTCCCCGGGGCGGGCGGGGCGGCACAACCCCTTGGGTATAGAATTTACTGTCGTCAATACGGACTTGGAAATTCCCCCGGCGGCTGTTCTGGGAAGAAGACCGGTTTTGTACCATTTGGGCCTCAAAAACCGGCGGCTGTGTCTGGCGCAGGGGGGGCTGGCTGCTGTAAGGGCGCTGTGGCTGGGGAGCCTGTCCATAGGCCCCCTGGGAAGGGTACTGCTGGGATGCCTGGCCGCCATAAGCCCCTTGGGAAGGGCGCTGCTGGGGCGCCTGCGCCCTGTAAGAAGCCTGAGAAGGGCGCTGTTGGGATGCCTGGCCATAAGCCCCCTGGGAAGGGCGCTGTTGGGATGCCTGGCCATAAGCCCCCTGGGAAGGGCGCTGTTGGGATGCCTGGCCATAAGCCCCCTGGGAAGGGCGCTGTTGGGATGCCTGGCCATAAGCCCCCTGGGAAGGGCGCTGTTGGGATGCCTGGCCATAAGCCCCTTGGGAAGGGCGCTGCTGGGATGTGCCGGCCCCATAAGCGGCTGGCTGCTGGGCGGCCCCTACAACTTGACGAGGCTGTGGTTCGGGATCGTCAAGTTTGAAATTCTGAATCAGGCTTTCAAACTCATCTTGATAGCTCATTTGTCCTCCTTACGAAAATCCCACTGAAAAACAGGGAAAGCGGAATTTTAGGTAAGCCTGTCCCAATTCCAAAAATTGATTTTGCAATGGGACTTTAAGATTTCCGGTATTTTTCCGAAAGGGAAAAGAAATACAGATATATACTATATAATACCGCAATCCGTCATAATAATCAAATCCTTCCGGCCAATTTCAACGAAAAATTTTCCCTTCTGTGCCTGGGCAGGTTTGTGCGGGATGACGGTTTGGCAAAATTGTAACCACTCTCATGAAAAACGCATAGGATAGCATCAAAGGGGCGGCCAGCCAGCCAAAAAGCCCCGGATTATTCAGAAACGAGGTGTATTTCCACATGTGTAATAATTGCTGTGGATGCAACAACTGCTGTGAATGTAATAACAACTGCTGCGAATGCAATACTTGCTGCGGATGCAATGGGGGATGCAACGGGGGATGCAATGGAGGATGTACAACAACACCTTCCTGTTGCTGCGGGACGAATAATTGCTGCTGCTGTTGCTGCGGGAATGGCAACGGGTTTGGCAATGGCTTTGGATTTGGCGGCGGATATGGCGGCACAAACTGGATTTGGATTTTGCTGTTGATTATTATTATTTTCGGATGTGGCTGCTGCTAATCTAAAAACATAGGGAACTGCCCGGCAGGAATCCCAAGAACAAAACAGAGGGGCTATTGGCTTTTTCAGCCACAGCCCCCTGTTTTTTTATGGTTTCTGGCATGTATGCAGCCGTTTTTCTGTTACCACAAGATCAACTGATATATCATGCTGGCCATGCCAAAGCTGGAACCGCATATTGCCAGCATATACGATACCGATTTTAGGCCCCGGGAACCGGGAAAGAAACCGGTCATAATACCCTGCGCCATATCCCAAACGGAATCCCTCCCGGTCATAAGCAAGGGCAGGGACAATACAAAGGCACTGGTTAAAATCCGTTAATTTCCGGCACCGTTCCGGAAGGGGTTCTAATACGCCAAAAGTCCGGGGCGCCAGATCCTCCAGGGAACGGATGCAGTAAAATTCCATATAACGGCTGCCTTCTATGCAGCGGGGCACTGCAACCTGTTTCCCATCGGCCAAGGCTGCCTCAATGAGCTGGAAAGTATCCACTTCAATAGGCGTTGATACATAGGTAAGGATCGTTCGGCAGGAGCTGTATTCCCGCAGGCTGGTAACGCGCCGGAAAATTTTCTGATCCATTTCCGCCTTTTGCCCGGACGGAAGCCTTTTGCGCCAATTTTTAATTTCTTTCCGGAGCCGCTGTTTCAGCGGCCGTATATCTACCCCCGGGGGCACTGAAGGCTCTCACTTAATTTTTGAGATGTTTCCCGGCCCTGCAAAACCTCTGCCAGCTTCAGGCCAAATTCCAACGCAACACCCATTCCCCGGGCTGTAATCCATTTCCCGTCCACGCAGACAGATTCCCCGGTGGGGTTTGCCCCTGCCAGTTCATCCTCAAAACCTGGGAAACAGGTGGCATTGCGGCCTTTCAGCAGTCCCATATGGCCCAGTACGGAAGGGGCGGCACAAATGGCAGCTACCCACAGCCCGTTTTCAGCCGCATATTTTACCGCGGAAAGGACGGTTTGGGAAGCTTCCAGATTCCGGGTTCCCGGCATTCCGCCAGGCAGAACCACCATTTCCAGCCCGTCATATGTTACTTCTGCTTCTGTTATGTCACTGGTAATGGGGATTTTATGGGCGCCGGTAATGGTTTTGCTGCCTACGCCTACGGTTTTCACTTCACAGCCTGCCCGCCGTAAAACATCTACTGGTGTCAGAGCTTCAATTTCTTCACAGCCATTGGCAAGGAATACATAAATCATTTTTTGCTTTCCTCTCTTTCCGGATTAGTCCAGCACTAAGTTAATATAAGGGTCTTGCTGTTCCCCTTCCCGTACCATCTGCTTATACTGCATATCATACCAGTATGCCATTGCCAGAGGGGAGCGCTCCAGAGGGAAGGAACAGTCCATATTCATTGGCAGGCGCAGGGCATATTCCCTAGCATGGTATTTTTCATGGAGAATCCCCAAAGCATCTTCCGGTGACATGCCGTCCAGGGCTAATTCCCGCACCCGGATCAAATCCCCTTCATTATGACATACGGCAACAGCCCGCCTGTCATGGGCAGACAGCAGCAGGGTTTCCCCGCCTAACATGGCAGTTTCTGCCATGCGGTATGCCAAAGCTTCGCCGCCCCAGCGGACAAACATAAAACGTCCGGCAAATGCAGCTTCCCGGATCTGGCTGAATTCTTCCTGGGAAGCTTCACTGATACAAAAGCTGTCTGTAAAAGGCGGAATATGGGATTCATCCAGCAGGGCAGAACCAATAAAGAATTCTGATTCAAAGCCCCGCTTTTGATAAAAGTTAAATAATTCTCCTTTTGCCGGAGAAAGGACGGATAAACGGACGCCATTTTTCCGCAGGTAATCATGCGTATATTCCAAAAGCTTTGTGCTGATGCCCCGCCCGCGGTAACGGGGATCGGTTGCAACAGCATAAATATACCGTCCATTCAGGGTCATCCCATCCTTGGTAACAACGCTCATTGGCAGCAGGGACAGCATGGAAACCGGTTTATCCCCATCAATGAATACAAGCATATGCTGTGAAATATTATAATGATCCAAAAAAAATGCTACATATTCATTGCTGTCGCCAAAACAATCATGCCAAAGATCTTTAATATTGTCCCGCATGGTTTCATCGGCAAATCGGATCATAAAAAACACCTCGGTTTACTTTAAAGTTGCCACATATTTTTCCAGCAAAATATCCGGTTTATAAGAAAGCTTTGCTTTGCGCAGGCCCGGATCGCCTACATCATCTTCCCGGTTGATATATTGGTAATCTCCGGCAGCATGAGCAATAAACTGCTGATTGATCATGGGGTATGCCCCTGCAATATCCGAAAATGCTTTTTCGATATGGACAATAAAAACTTCATGGTTAATGGGCCGTCCCATTGTAAAAGCAATTACTTTCCCATCTACCCGCAGTAACCCTCCGCATAAGCCTAAGGCATCAAAATGGTTGAAACAGTCACGGATTGCACTGCCTTCCTCCATTAAGGTTTCCCCGCTGTCCTCCGATCTTTCACGCCAGGCCGTATCCATTTCCCAGCATTCCTCTAAATTTTCAGGCGTAATTGCTTCATAAGACCAGCGGCCTTCATTTTCTGCTTTAAAGCGGTTGATAAAATTCCTTTTGGAATGGACTTTTTTCCCGGCTAAGGTAATCAGCCGTTCACTTTGATAAATATAATCAAAATTATCACGGGTTTCTTCAAAAGCGAATTTTTCTGGAAACAATGCTTCCATCATGGCAGCCGATTCTTTTGTAAGGCCGTGCACCCGGAAAAGAACCCCTTGCGAGAAGGCATCTTCCATCAATGCTTCAATCACAGGCTTGATGTCGCCGCAGCCGGCAGGATAGAGATAAGAAGGACAGCTCATTTCCTTATTGCTGCGCACCAGATAAAATCCATTCATTAAAGCTACATCAATATGGTAAATCTTCCGGTAAATAAAATTATTTGAAAAAACATATTCACTGCCGCGGTAGCCGCAGCCTTGTAAAACCGGTTCGATCCATTCCCGGTCAGAAAGATCTATGCGCTTAAATTCCAGCATGTTAATAGTTCTGATTCTCCTCTATTGTTTTGCACTGTCAGTCCTTTTATAAACCCGATTTCAATGCGGCAATCCGCTGGCGGGTTTCCTGGGCCTTGCCGCAGCTCATACGGCCTTCCCGGCATTGCCCCAGACAGCAGGAAGGGCCAGCTTTTGCAAATAAAGCCGGAGCTGCCTGGCTGACCAGCCGCAGCATTTCATCTGCAACGGCCCGGATTTCCCATTGGGCCCGGTTACAGCACCGCAATGCAAAAAAGTGGTATAAACTTCGGACATTCATAGTGACCACCATCCGGGTATCACAGGCATTGGGCAGTACAAAGCGGGCATCTTCTATGGCTTTTTTTTCCGCGGCTTTTATGGCAGCCGGACTCTTATCGGAAGCCTCCAAATATTTTTCTTTTAAGATGGCTGCAATCTGTTCATAACTGTTCCGTGCATTTTCCATAGCTTCCTGGAATATGCGGGCAGCTTCCGGAACTGCCTGAATTTCTGGCGGCATAATGGATTTAAAAGCATCTTTTGGCACATAACGCTGGCTTTGTACGCTGTAAGAAGCCAAACGGTGGCGGGTTATCTGGGCTAAAAATGCCCGGGATACCCCTTCGATCCCAAAGGTGAATGAGGCATGTTCAAGGGGGCTTTCGTGGCCCATTTCGGAAAGCATTCCTAAATAATCTGCTGCTTTTTCCTGGGTAAGCCCGTCCAGTAAGGCTTCCAAAGAAACACGGGAATAACAAAGCTTTGCCGCGGCGGCAACAACTTTTTCTGGATCCGGCGTATAGGAAATAAGTGTTACTTTTGGCATGGGACCCTTCTTTCTCTGTTTACCGATCTATGAAAAAGATGGTAATTTTCGTTTTTCATTTTTTCCTAGTATAACACAAAACGTCTGCCCAATCAAGATCCGCACAAAGCCCTTCCAAAGCCTTTTTAAAGGGCTTTGGCTGCGTTTTCAGGCGGAAAAAAATTTCCTCGATAGATTTACTCTATTATGCTGTGTGGAATTATCTGCCGGAACTATAAATCACAATTTGTAATGAAAAATATTGTTTTTTTCATTACGTCATAATATAATATAATATATTATATTATATCGGAAAAGAGGTGTTGTATATGGCCCAAATCGTAAATATTAACTTCCGGATGGATGCAGATTTAAAAAAGAGCATGGAACAGACTTGTTCCGAATTGGGAATGTCAATGACAACTGCATTTACGATTTTTGCAAAAAAGGTAAGCCGTGAAAAGCGGATTCCCTTTGATGTGAGTATTGATCCTTTCTACTCCGAAAGTAACATGCGGTATCTTGAAGACATTGCCTGTGACATTGCCCAAGGCCAGGCACATTTTTCTGAGCACGAGCTGATCGGGGAAGACGAATCATGAAGCTGCTGTGGGAAGACAGGGCATGGGAAGATTATCTGTACTGGCAGATGCAGGACAGAAAAACATTAAAACGAATCAATGCTTTGATAAATGACATGAAGCGGAACCCTTTTGAAGGGATTGGAAAACCAGAACCATTAAAAGGAAATCTGAATGGATATTGGAGCAGGCGCATAGATGAAACCAACCGGATAGTTTATTTTGAGCAGGGCGGCATGATTTATGTTGTTGCATGCCGCGGGCATTATGAAAATTGATTGGGAATGTTATCTCTGATGATAAAAAGGGCTGGCTTACGGGAATCCCGCAGGCCAGCTTTTTTATTGGCAGCTCCGCTGATACAATTCTGTATAAACCAGCCTGCCGTCAATCCGTTCCGAACACATTAAACAGATTTTTTCCGCCGGTGCTGAAAAAGCTGCCGGCAATAATTTTTTACGGTCTGGCGGATTGCCTTCCACCTGCCGCGCAATGGTAAGATGAGGCATAAATTTCCGCTTGTCTATTTGGAATCCCGCCTGTTCCAGCCCTTGGGATAAGGCTTTCTGCATTTCCAATAGAGAAGGCTCCGGAGCTGCTCCTATCCACCATAAATTCCCTTTATCCCGGCGGAAAGAGCCGATCCCTTCAAACTCCAATGAAAAAGGCGGAAATGATACGCCATCCATAACCTGGCAAATATTCTGCACCTTGTTTTGAGGGATCTCTCCTAAAAAGGCCAGGGTCAAATGGAAATTTTCCTGCCGGGTAAAATTCCCTTTTGGGCACAATTCCCGCAGCCGTTCCTGAACAGCCGTAATTTGTTTTTTTACAACCTGGTCAAAGGGCAGGGCAATAAATAGCCGCATCTAAATACTGCCTCCTGTTAAGATTTCCTTTTGGAGTTTTTTTGTAAGCTTCTGGAATACAAGCTCATAAGAATTTTTGCACATCTGGCAGATCATTTCTTCGGGAAGCCCGCCATCCAAATCAATGGAATTCCAGCACCGTTTATCCGAATAAAACCCCGGAAGCACAGAAGGATATTGTTTGCGGAGCAATTCCGCTTCCATGGGATCACATTTTAAATTGACCAGATTTTTTCCAGCATAATCCTCGTGGTATTTTTCATCCGGGCAAAGAAGGGCAGCAAACATTTTCCCTCCTATCAGGTAGCGCTCCCATTGCCATTCCATTTTAAAATCTTTTGTTACGCCGGGCAGTCCCAGCAAATAGGCATCCAGCCAAGGATATTCTTTCATCAACTTTTATCCCCCTTTTAGATCGTTAGCCGGAGAAGAATTTGGTTCCTTCTCCGGCTAATCGCATCAGTTATATAAATAACGTGCAGCATCCACAGCAGTACCATTGTTACGGACTTCAAAATGGAGATGAGGCCCGGTTGCATTGCCGGTACGGCCAATAGCGCCAATTTGCTGTCCCTGGGACACTTGCTGTCCCACAGAAACATAAAGCTCGCTGCAATGGGCATATAAGGTCTGTATCCCGCCGCCGTGATCAACGACGATATGGTATCCGTAACCGGTAGTACCATATTGCACTTTGACAACGGTACCTGCTGCCGAAGCATATACCGGCGTACCATAGCATCCGGAGAAGGAAATATCGGAACCAGTATGACCATAATAACCCATGAATCCCGGGCCAATCCGCCCGCCGGAAGTAGGCCAGGCAAATGTGCCGCTGGGCAGGGTGCTGGAAGAAGTTTTCGGTACCACTTGGAGGGGACGGTTGCCGCCCACCTGTAAAATCTGGGGCACAGGCTCCCGGATGACTTTCCGGTCTACGACATTCCGTTCTGTTTCCTGGCCGTCCACATAAACCACTTCGGCAGTATATTCCCGGATACCTTCCCGGCCTTCCTGCTTCAGATTTGTCCAGCCTACATTTTGGGATGGAACCGTTTCCTGCTGGATTTCAAATTCGATGGATTCCCGGTAACGTTCGGTAGCCGTAATTTTTACGCCTAATTTTGGTACGGAACGGGATACCAGCAGTTCGTCCCCAGGGAACAGGCTGACTTCCAGATTAACCTGGGGATTCATGGCCTGCAAATCGGCTACGGAAATGCCATTTTTTTCTGCAATCCGCAAAGGCGTATCTCCAGCTACTACCGTATAATAGGCTTCGCCCCGTTCTTCTTCGCTGAGGAGGGCTTTTAATTCTCCCACAGGACGGACAGCGCTAACCGGATAAAGGCCCGGCTTTAACTGGATTTTCTTCAAAAATTCAATTCTGGCGTCCCGCATGGTGGTAGTCCGGAATTGCTCTTTAAAGCTGTCTAAGTAATGGAGCAGCTCTGCCCCGTCTGTAACGGCTCCCAAAAGTTCCATCCGGTTGCTGCCGGCAGAGGTCTCCAAATAGAGGCCATCTGCTTCTACCAATTCGTTTCCGGAGGAACGAATTAAAATATCCGTCAAACGGTCTACACTTAATAAAGGCTCCCCTTTTCGGGGGATCAGCTCATAATGGGGGAGAATATCCGCAGGGGCAGCATCTGTTTCCCCGGCAAGCCTGCCCTTCATGGCATTTTTGGCCTGGTTAAAAATGCTTTCATCTGAAATATACCCAATTTCTTCCCCGTTATATTCCAATCGTAAAATATAAGTCTGCCCCGCGTAGCTTTTTGCCAGCAGATAAACACCGATACAGGCTGCAATCGGCGCTATCCAGTGGAATAGCCAACGAAATGCCGCGGCAAAACGGCATATTAGAAACCATGCTATGTGGAAACGCAGCCTGCCGGTTTGGGAACCATGTTTTTCTTCCTGCTGGAGTTCTTCCACTAACTCCCGGTAATGCAGGCGCATTTCCCGTAAAGGGGAGGTCAGGTTCCGCCATCCGGACCATAAAGCAAGGCGTAATTCCCGCCAAAGATGGAAAAAATCTTTTTTTACGGATCTGGCAAAGGAGTTCCATTTATATGAAATCTTGCGCATCCGGCGGTGCTTCATGCGCAGGAGCTGGATGCCAAGATAGTACAGATAACGATAAAAACGTTCCATCATCGTGTAAGGGACTGGACCGGGGAAGGCTGCTGGCTCCAGGCTTTCCTGGCTGGGAGGCAATTTTTTCCTTTGGCCTTTGTCCTTCTGCCCTTTCGGATGCTGGTTAGGAGTAGAATCGTTTTTATGCGGCAAGCCATCATCTCCTTTCTCTGAGAATTGGCAGCCGATATGATGAACCGACAGTATTATACACTGTCGTGAAGCTTGCATTTACAACGATCTGTTGACGATTTATTATAGCGTAATTTGACGGTTTTTGCAACTACGCTGAAAAGCCCATTCTGATTTTTTCTTCTCCTTCAAAGGCCCTTTCGGAAGATTTATGACGGTATTCTTGATACAATATGAACAAAATATTGCAATCCGGCAAAGCTTTTCCGATTTTTCCGGCTGTTTCCACAAAAACCATCGTCCAGTGAAGCGAAAATTTTCTGTTTTTTCCAGTGTTTCTTTTCCAACAGGAAGATCACGGAAAAAAATTGTCCGAAATGAATTTCCAGGTTTTCTTCGACAGCCTGCACATTGCAGGGGTTGACAGGGTATGCTATAATAATATGAATTCACGAAAAGAGACGCCCTGTACCGGGAGGAAGCCTATGAAGCAGGTTGTTTTAGGCGGTGCCCCTAAGCGCAAAAAAGGCAGGCGGCCTGTCCCAAAACGCAGACGCCGGCGCACTGGCCGGCAGACACTGAATTATCTGCTGCTTTTGATTGTTGCAGCCATTATGATTGCCCTTTCTTTAACGGTACTCTTTCAGGTCAAAACGGTTACAGCACAAGGAGTTACCAAATATGCTCCTCAAGCACTGGTCACAGCCTGCGGTGTACAGGAAGGGGACAACCTGTTGCGGATTAACAGGAGTGCGGTCCGTAAACGTTTGAAGGAGCTGTTCCCCTATGTGGAAAATGTTTCCTTTAAATGTTCCTTTCCCGACAAGCTGATCCTGCAAATAACAGAAGCTACCATTCTTGGAGCATGCCGCACGTTAGAGGACGGTTACGTTATTGTAGGGGATACTGGCCGGATTTTGGAAACGGATGTTTCACAAGCTCCTGAAGAAGCAATGGAAATTTATGGATTATATATGTATTCCCCAAAAGTGGGCCGTATTTTAGGGCAATTTGACAAGGAACAGCAGGAACAAATGCAGCAGGAAAAAAAAGAAGCCCAGGAAGCTGCCCAGAAGTTGAAGGAAAGAGGGGAACCTGTTCCGGAAAACCCTTTTGACGAACAGACTCCGGAAGAAAAGGAAAAAGAAGAATTTGAACGGCTGACCCTTTTGGTGGAAGCCATTGAAGAAACAGAATTTGAAAAAATTTCTTTAATCGACCTGTCTGATAACCTGAACATGGCGATTTTATATGACAACCGGGTTATGATTGAATTAGGCAGTATTGCGGACCTCCATTATAAATTACAGTTTGTGAGCCGGATTTTAAAAGAAAATCTGCCGGATAATTTCCAGGGCGTTGTAGACGCTTCTTATTGTTCCACCTCAAAATCAGTGGTTACTTCCTCGCGGAATATTGAGCAGGAAGTGGAAAAACGGAAAATCCGTGCCGGCTTTAAATCGGAGCTGGAAGCTGAATTGCCGCCTTCCGGCGGGGAAGATGCCGCATCCCAGGAAGGGACGGACAGTTCTTCAGAAAATTCCCAGGATTCCCAGGGCAATGCAGGCAGTTCCGGTAAAGAAGAAAGCAGTTCTTCTAAACAGGAAGTTTCCTCCCAAAGCTCCAGTACATCCGGAAGCCAGGCTGGCAGCAGCAGCGAAGAAAGCAGCAGTGAAAACAGTTCCAGCAGCAAAGCTATGGTAGGGCCTTATGAGGAGGATGATCTGGCAGTACGGCCAATACCAGGGATGGCTTCTAAAAAAGAAGAAAATTCCGGTTCCGAAGGTTCCGCACAGGAATAAAATGGAAAGAGAATGACAGGATGTAACAGAAACCTTGTTTCCTTTCTGATAAATTCAAAGGTTCGTTGTATTTCCTATTGATTTTAGCGGCCAATTCTGTTAAAATTGGTTAGTAGGTTTTTTTATGAGGCAAAGTGCGTCCTGACAAAGGAAATCAGAAAAATTTGCCAGGATTTCAGGATGGTTTAAAAATAAAGAAGCGCGGCTCGTTTGCGATAGAATGCACAGGGGGAACAATTTGATGGAAATGAATTTCGACATGGTGAAGCGGGATGAAAGCAATGTCGTCGCAATCAAAGTTATCGGTATCGGCGGCGGCGGCGGCAACGCCGTCAACCGCATGATCGAGAGCGGGATGCAAAACGTTGAGTTTATCGCAATCAATACCGACGCACAAGTTTTGGACGATAATCGGGCGTCTATGAAATTACATATCGGGGAAAAGCTCACCGGCGGCAAAGGTGCAGGCGGTAAGCCTGAAGTTGGCCAGCGGGCTGCGGAAGAAAGCCGGGGCGAAATCCAGGCCGCCATTAAAGACAGCGATATGGTATTCATTACCGCTGGTATGGGCGGCGGTACAGGGACAGGCGCTGCCCCCGTAGTAGCCCAGATTGCCCATGATTTGGGAATTCTCACCGTAGGCGTTGTTACAAAGCCCTTTAGCTTTGAAGGCCGCCGCCGGATGGAACAGGCGGAAATGGGTGTAACCGGCCTGCGGGAACATGTAGATTCCCTGGTTGTCATTCCCAACCAGCGTTTGATTGACTTCCGGGGGGATGACGAAGAAGAAGTTACCATGGAAAATGCTTTTACCATTGCGGATGATGTGCTGCGCCAGGGGGTACAAAGCATTTGTGACTTGATTTACTTCAAAGGCGTTATCAACCTGGACTTTGCGGATATTACTTCTGTTATGAAGGATTCCGGCATTACCCATATGGGCGTAGGCTATGCTTCCGGCAAGGATATGACAAAAATGGCAATCGAAATGGCCTGTATCAACAACTTGTCAGAAACTTCTGTGAAAGGCGCCCACCGTGTACTGGTCAATCTGGTTATCCCCACAAAGACAAGCTTAAAAGAATTAAGCCATGCCATGGATCAGGTGCAGGAACAGGCTTCCGATGATGTGAACCTGATTTTCGGTTATACCTATGATGACGAGTATACTGATAAAATTAAAGCAACTGTGATCGCAACTGGTTTTGAAGATGATAAAAATAATTTCGCATTGCCTATCAATACATTTAATAAAGCAGTCAATGGCAAGGAAATTGCTGGCGGCACGCCTTTAGAAAAGGAACCGGAAAAAGAAAAGGAAAAAGAGAAAGAAAAGCAGCCTTATAAGTATTTTGACGATTCCCAGCTTCTGGACGATCCGATTTTATCCATTTTCAATAAGAAGAAAAACTTCTAACTTATAAAAAATCGTCCCGCCGGGTGAAAAATCCCTGCGGGACTGTTTTAATCATGGCAATATCCGATTTATAAAGAGGAAAGGAAAGAGGTTTATGAGCGACGAAAAACAACCTATGCTGTATATTAACCGGGAATTGAGCTGGTTAAAATTTAACCAGCGGGTTCTTGGGCAGGCAATGGACCCGGCAATTCCTCAAATGGAACGGATGAAATTCATTTCCATTTTTAACAGCAATCTGGATGAATTTTTTATGATCCGTGTGGGCACTTTAACAGATACTGCTTTGCTGGAGCCGGAAACCAGGGATAATAAAAGCGGCATGAGTCCTCAGGAACAGTTAGACGCTATTTTTGAGGAAACCCGCCACCTGATGAAAGAAAAAGATACTGCTGTACAGGTATTATCCGACAGTTTGCGGCACAAGGGAATTGAACACCTGAAAATGGATCATTTAACGGAAGAACAGGAAACATTTCTTTCCGATTATTTCAACCGTGAAATCCTGCCGATCCTTTCCCCCCAGATTATTGACAAACACCATCCCTTCCCCTTCCTGAAAAATAAGGAAACCTATATTTGCACCCGTTTGAAAACGAAACGGGATTTTGTAAAGCTGGCAATTATCCCCGTTTCCACAGGCTTTGACCGTATTTTATATCTTCCCTTTGATAAAAATAAATTTGTATTGCTGGAAGAACTGGTATTTAATTATTGCCAGCGGATTTTTGACCGCTATGAAATTGAGGAAAAAACCATTTTCCGTGTCACGCGGAATGCGGACATCAATTTGGATGAGGCCATGTATGATCATGACATGGATTACCGCAGCGTTATGGAAGAACTGGTCAAACGCCGCCGGAAATTGATGCCTGTCCGCATTGAATTTCAAAACGGGGCTGGCCAGGCAATCGTTGACCGCCTTACTGGCCAGCTGGAATTAACCGGGGACCGGGTATTTTACAGCACGACCCCCTTAGATATGTCTTATGGTTTTGCGCTGGCTTCCCATTTCCAGCGGATGGGGGAAAAAGATTTATTTTATCCTGTATTAACCCCTCAAAATTCCGCCATGATCCAGCCCGGCAAATCCATTATCAAGCAAATTGAAGAAAAAGATATTTTGCTTGCTTATCCCTTTGAAAGTATGCGTCCCTTTATTGAACTGCTGGAGGAAGCTGCGGCAGATCCTTCTGTTATCAGCATTAAAATGACTTTATACCGTGTGGCCCGGGAAAGCCAGATTGTCGCCGCCTTGATGAAGGCTGCGGAAAATGGCAAAGAAGTCCATGTAGTTGTTGAATTGCGGGCCCGTTTTGATGAAGAAAATAATATTATCTGGTCAAAACGCCTGGAAGAAGCTGGCGTCAATGTGGTTTACGGCCTGGGCCAGTATAAGGTCCATTCCAAACTGTTGGTGATTACCCGTAAACAGGATGGATGTATTAGCTTCATTACCCAGGTAGGCACTGGCAACTATAACGAAAGCACCGCAAAACAATATACGGATCTGGCTTTAATGACTGCCAACCGGGACTTTGGGGAAGACGGGCTGCGTATTTTTAACGGCATCCTGACAGATGAACCTACCGATCATACGGATTATTTACTTGCCGCCCCTGTCACCATGAAGCCCAAACTTCTTTCTTATATTGATCAGGAAATTTCTTATGCAAACCAGGGAGAACCTGCGGAAATCTCCGTTAAAATCAATTCTTTAACCGATAAAGATATTATTGATAAGCTGATAGAAGCTTCTATGGCTGGCGTGAAAATCCGCATGGTGATCCGCGGCATTTGCTGTCTGCGGGCTGGTGTGCCTGGCTATACGGATAACATCCAGATTATCAGTATTGTAGGGCGTTTCCTGGAGCATTCCCGTATTTATGTGTTTGGTCCGGAAGAACGGCGGGTCATGTATATCAGTTCGGCTGATTTCATGACACGGAATACCGAACGCCGGGTGGAAGTAGCTGCTCCCATTTATGATGAAAAAATTCGCCAGCGTTTAATGGCTCTTTTTGAACTGGAGTTTAAAGATAATGTAAAAGCACAGCGCTTATTGGAAAATGGCGAGTATGAGCCGGTAAAAAATGACAGGCCCCCAACAGACAGCCAGATTGATTTATATAAATTTGCTTATGGGAAAGCGGAAGCTGTCAAAAAAGAAAAAATTCCTCCAAAACCGGAAGCTGCTGTCCATACAGCCCATGCGCCAAAAGCTATCCCTGCTTCATCAGCGCAAACGCCTGCTCCACCCAGCCGGGAAAAACCAGCTCCCAAACCGGCAGCTCCGAAACAGCCTTCTAAAAAGAAAAATGAACCTGCCCAAACTGGATTTTTCCAAAAAATTGTTGGATTCTTTTTCAATAAAAAATAATTTTGACCCCCCGTTAGAACGAACCAGCTTCTAACGGGGGTTTTATCTTTAGTTATGGATTGCCCTGCATTGATCTTCCAGGACTTCCTGGGCAGCGGCTATGGCATATTCACTGCAAAGCAAAACGATTTTATCTTCTGCTTGAAATACAGCATCTCCTTTTGGGACAAATTCTTCGTCACCCCGCATCAATGAAACCACTAAGCAGGTTTCAGGCCAGACAATTTCAGATAACTTTTTATTTTCTGCCGCTGAACCATGATGAATGATTTCTTCTAACAGAACTTTTTCTCCCTGAGCCTCTTTACTGCCGGTATCTTTTTTCCCTGCCAGCATCCGGTGTAAAAGCTGGTCGTAAATAGGCGGGCATTTTAAGAGATCCGGAATCAGATAAGCTAAGAGGGCTATAATAGATAAGGTAAGCAAATGGCTGAAGCTGCCTGTCATTTCGCTGATTAAGACGATCCCCGTAATAGGAGCCCGTACAATCGCCGAAAAATAACCTGCCATACCCATAATAATAAAATTACATAGCAGACCTTCCGGCAAAGGGAAAAATATACTTGCGCCTTCATAATAAATGCTGCCAATCATGGCCCCTAAAACCAGCAAAGGCAAAAAGATGCCGCCTGGGGCACCGGAGCCAAAGCTGACCATGGAAAAGAAAAATTTCACAATGAACAGGGCACACAAAACGGTTACAGTAAAACCGCCTAAGGAAATATTGACAGCTAAACCATGGCCGCCGCCTAAAACCTGGGGATAGAGAAAAGCCAGACAGCCTGCACATAAGAAAGAAACCAGTAAACGGAACCGTGCCGGTATTTTCTGATAGAGATTTTGAGAAGTCTTAATACTGATATTATAAAGTACCCCTAATAATCCAATCAGGATTCCTAAAAAAACAACATGGCCATACTGGTATAACGGCAGATGGCTGGCCACCTGGAAGGAAAAGACTGGTTTCAATCCAAAAATATTCCGGGAAATAAAGTCTGCCGTAACAGAAGCCGCCATAGTAGACAGTAAAACTTCTGGAGAAAAATTTTTATGGATTTCTTCCAAGGAAAACAATACTCCTGCCAACGGCGCGTTAAAAGCGGCGGCTAATCCTGCACTGGCTCCGCAGGTAATTAAAAGTCGTTCTTCTGTTTTCATACGATGGTTTAAACGGGAAAATCCCTTTGCCGCCATAGCGCCCAGTTGTATGCTGGGGCCTTCCCGGCCAAGGGATAAGCCGCACCCAATGGACAAAAGTCCCCCTGTACATTTCGCCAGTAAAACCCGCCACCAGTTCTGGTCAATTTTGCCCAGCATTTCCCCTTCCACTTGGGGAATACCGCTGCCGGATATGTAAGGCTCCCACTTTAAAAGGAAATATACGGCTATGGAAGCAATGGCAACTGTTGCCAGCCATAATATAACACCAAACGGATGCGCTTTACAAAAAGAAATTGCCCCATTGCGGAAAGCATCTGCTTTTTCCAGCAGCAAACGGAATAAAACCACTACCACACCTGCCACAATGCCTGAAAGGACGCCTTCTAAAATCAAGCTGTAACGGAAGCTGCGGAAACGTTTCAATGTTTTTTGGATATTGCCGTTTTCAGATTCCAATATGTTCTCCTCCCTGTCCTCTCCTATTTTCTTTGTTAAAAAAGGTCCCTGTCCATTTGTTAAAATGGACGGGAACCTTTTTTGCATTTTATTCCCAGAAAAACAACTTATTCTCCGTCAGAACCAGCGCCTTCTTCAGCGGCTGGTGCAGCTTGTTCTTCTGTTGCCTGATCATTCAGCAGAGCTTTAATGGAAAGGCTGACACGTTTCCGGTCAATATCCAGTTCTGTAATTTTTGCGTCTACTTCCTGTCCGATTTGCAGGGCATCAGCAGGTTTATTGATGCGTTCCGTAGAAATCTGGCTGATGTGAATTAAGCCATCTACGCCAGGGATAATTTGGGCAAATGCACCAAAGGGTGTTAAAGAAACCACTTTTACTTTGCAGACATCGCCAACTTGATATTTCTGGCTCATGATTGTCCAGGGATTTTCTTCCGCTTTTTTGAAGCCTAAAGAAATTTTCTTATTTTCATGATCGATATCACGGATGTAAACTTCCACGGTATCGCCTACATTGACCACTTCACTGGGATGTTTAATCCGGCTCCAGCTCAATTCAGAAATATGAATCATGCCGTCAACGCCGCCTAAATTGACAAATGCGCCATAACTGGTCAGGGATTTTACAGTACCGGTATATTTTTTACCGATTTCTGCATCATTCCAGAATTGATCCTCCAGTTCTTTCCGCTGTTCACGAAGGACGGCACGGATAGAACCAACGGCACGTTTCCGCTGACGGTTGACTTCCAAGATTTTAAATTCTACTTTCTTTTTCAGCAGATCATCCAAGCTGTCGCTGCGGGACAAAGTAGCCTGGGAAGCAGGGATAAACACCCGTACCCCGTTGGTTAATGCCAGCAAGCCGCCTTTAATGACTTCCACAACAGTGCCTTCTAGGATTTCACCGGTATCTCCGGCACCCATTACTTTTTCAAAGCCGGCAATGGCATCCAGACGCTTTTTGGAAAGCATAACAGTGCCTTCCACGTCATTGACACGTACCACCATCAGTTCCAGTTCGTCCCCGATTTTGACCAGATCTTCCGGTTTGGCATTGGGGTCGTCCGTCAGTTCGTTTAGAGGTACATAACCCGCATGTTTTGTGCCAATATCGACAGAAATCTCGTTAGGGGCAATCCCTGTGACAACAGCAGTTACTTTTTCCCGATTATCTATCGTTTTAAAGGTTTGATTCAACATCTCCTCAAACGAAAGTTCTTCTTGGTCTTTAACAATCTCACTCATGGTTTTATGTACCTCCTTAATTATGCGAGCCGGAGTGGAAGCTCCAGCGGTAACGCCAATTTTATTATATCCGGAAACCGGAAGACCATACAGTTCTTGTGGGGATTCCAATAAAAAAGTTTTGCAGTATTTTTCACAAACTCCCGCGAGTTTGATGGTATTTGAACTATGGCGTCCGCCAACGACAAGCATCAAATCATTACTTATGGCCAATTCCTGAGCTTCGGACTGACGTTTCTCAGTCGCATTACATATTGTATCAAATATTTTGAGGTTTGTACACACCTTTTCGAGGATTTCCAGGTATTTTTGCCATTCTGCCACAGAAAAAGTCGTTTGAGCAAGCAAAATATACCTGGATGTACGATTTTTTTCCATATATGACACTAAATTTTCCAAATCCTGTCTGCTATTGCATACAATATAAGGCCCGGAACAAAAGCTAATAATGCCTTTTACTTCAGGATGGTTTTCATCTCCCGCAATAATAATGGTTTCATCTGCTTGCGCCTGGCTGACAATTTTATGAATCCGTTCCACAAAGGGACAAGTTGCATCTATTACTTTACATCCCCGGTTTTCCAGCTCCTGGTAGACATGGGCTGGTACTCCATGGGAACGGAGCAGTACCGTTTTCCCGGTACAGGAATCTAAGGAATCAACAGGAGGCAGTCCTTTTTCCCGCAGTTCTTCTACCACCTGGGGGTTATGGATCAGTTCCCCATAGGTACAGGCTGGGACTTTTTCTGCGGCTAAGGCATAAGCCATTTCTACTGCCCGTTTGACGCCAAAGCAAAATCCGGCTGTTTTTGCGACAGAAATTTGCGGGTTCACGGGCCTTGCTCCAGTAATTCAATAATACGATCCATAATGAAACGGCTGGCAACTTTCATTTCCCTGGGGGACATGCCATCCCCAGTAAATCCTAATTCTTCGGCATGGATGAGCTTGCCGTAACGGACGGTGACTCTGGAACGGAAGGACGGAGGCCCGTCAAAACAAACGGCACAAGGCAGTACATTGGATCTTGTCTGGCCGGCAATCATAGCTGTACCAGATTTGGGGCGCAGGGGCTTCCCATCCGGGGAACGGTGGCCTTCCGGAAACATCCCCAAGACACCGCCTTTTTGTACAACATCCCTGGCCCAGTCAATGGCGCCGGTATCCCCTTTGCCCCGTTCCACAGGAAATGCGCCTAATCCCCGAAGAATCAGCCCTAAGATTTTTTTCCGGAACAGCTCTATTTTTGCCATAAAAAACACTTGCTGCCACATCCCAATAGCAACCAAAGGCGGATCATAATTAGAAACATGGTTGCTTGCTAAAATAAATCCTTCGTTTTTTGGAATGTTCTCCTTGCCTACAAAGCGTACCCGGAAAAACAAATGCAAATAGAGATTGCAAAGGCTCCAACCGATCCTATAAATCATTTCCTGCTCTCTCCTTTACAATCCTTTTCACCAGTGCCAAGGATTCTTCCAAAGTAAGCCCTGTGGTATCCGCTAACACAGCATCTTCCGCCTGCCGCAGCGGTGCTGCTGCCCGGTTTTGATCCTGCTGGTCCCGCTGCCGCAGTTCCGCTAATACCTGCTGGAAATCTCCGGGAAGCCCTTTTTCCTCCAGTTCCCGGCAGCGGCGGCGGGCACGTTCTTCCGGGTCGGCCGTTAAGAAAATTTTAACCTGTGCATCCGGCAAAACGACAGTGCCAATATCACGGCCATCCATTACAACATGATGCTTACGGGCCATGTCCCGCTGCAATTCCAATAAGAAATCCCGAACCGGAACCATAGCGCTTACATCACTAGCCGCCATAGAAATTTCCGGCAAGCGGATTTCTTCCGAAACATCCTCTCCATTCAAATAAACCCGCTGGATGCCTTCTACCCAGCGCAGATCCAACTGAATATCGGGCAGCAAAGCCGTTACCCGGTCTGTATCTCCAGGGGCTGCCCCATTCCTGCGGGCATATAAGCCAATCGCCCGGTAAAGGGCTCCTGTGTCCACATAAAGATACCCCATATCTTTTGCTAATGTGCGGGCGATTGTGCTTTTTCCAGCACCCCCTGGCCCGTCAATCGCAATTGAAATCATTTCTCAGCCTCATTTCTAAATAGAATTTGCTGCTGCAATAGCAGTCGAAAAAGCAATCTGTAAATTATACCCTCCTGTAAAAGCATCAATGTCAATGACTTCCCCTGCAAAAAAAAGCCCTTCCACCAGCTTGGAAGCCATTGTTTTGGGATTGATTTCATTAACGCAAACCCCGCCGGAAGTAATAACCGCTTCTTCCAATGAGCCAAAAGCCACTGGGGTTAAAGGGAAAGCCTGCAATAAGGCAGCAAAAGCTTCCCGCTGTTCCCTGGTGACAGAATGTACTTTTAACGTGCTGGGAATCCCGGACAAACGGACTGCAACAGGAATCAGGCTTCGGGGCAGCAGCCGATCTAAGGCATTCCCAAAATCACGGTTTTTCGCTTCGGCAAAATCCCGCAAAAGCCGGTTGTCTAACTGCTGGGGGGTTAAAGCCGGTTTTAAATTCAACAGCATCTGATAGTTTTCCGGTTCCTGGGACATATATGCAGAAGCTGATAAGACCAAAGGCCCGGAAACGCCTTTATGGGTAAATAACATTTCCCCTAGTTCCTGATAAATCTTTTTCCCCTTTTTCAGCAGGGAAAGCTCCACATTTTTTAAAGACAGCCCGGACACTTCCCCGCACCAGGTTTCTTTTAACAGGACAGACACCAGGGACGGCCGCTGGGGTATGATAGAATGGCCCGCTGCCGCAGCCAGTTGATACCCGTCCCCGTCTGATCCTGTCTTGGGATAGCTCATTCCGCCTGTGGCAATTACAACTGTATCTGCTTTCATGGTTTCCCCATTGGTTAAAACAACGCCTGTAATACGGCCTTCTTGGATCAGCAGCTTTTTTGCCCGTTTCCCTGTCAGTAAAGAAGCCCCGTTATCCTGGGCAAACCGGATCAAAGCACTGGCAATGTCATCAGCCCGGTCCGATACAGGAAAAACCCTCCGCCCGCGCTCTGTTTTTAATGGAACGCCTAAACCTTCAAACAAAGCCATTGTATCTGCCGGGGAAAAGGCATTGACAGCGCTGTAAAGAAAACGGGGATTGGTGCGGACATTCCGGATAATTTCTTCCGGCGGGCAGTTGTTGGTGACATTACAGCGCCCTTTCCCAGTAATCCGGATTTTCCGGGCAAATGAAGCATTCCGTTCTAAAACGGTAACTTTTTTCCCGGCCCGGGCCGCAAATCCGGCGCACATTAAACCTGCTGCTCCACCGCCGATAATTAAATTATCCATTCGGTCCCTCCCGTTTTTCATAGACTTCGTATTTATCCCAAATTTCCTCCAAACGGTCATAGGTTTGTGCAATTTCATCCCGTTTTTTTAAGCCGATTGCCACCAGCAGGGCATTGATTAAAGAAAGGGGAGCCACTAAAGAATCTACAAAAGAAATCATGTCGCCCCATGCCAAAAGCAGATAATCGGATACTCCGGCAATGGGAGAACGGTCTGAATCTGTAATGGCAATGACTTTTGCACTGTTGCTGTGGGCGTAATGGGAAGCCTGTACTGTCCGTTTGGAATAACGGGGGAAGCTGATCCCAATCAGTACATCTTCCGGGCCGATGTGCATAATCTGTTCAAACATTTCACTGCGGCTTGTTGTATTGATCAGATGGACATTGGAAAAAATATGATGAAAATAATAGCTGAGGAATTGTGCCAAAGCTGCCGAAGAACGGACGCCAATAATATAAATGGATTTGGCGGAACAAATGGCATCCACTGCACCATTAAAATCAGTTGTGCTGGTTTTTTCTAATGTATTCCGGATTTTTTCAATGTCCCGGTTCAAAACTTTTTCCAATATATTTGTATTTTCTAACTGGCCTGTTGTAACATCCATACGCTGCACCGTTGTCAGTTTGTTCCGGAGCATTTCCTGTAAAGCTTTTTGTAATTCCGGATAGCCTTCATAACCAATTTCCGAGGCAAACCGTACTACGGTTGATTCACTGACCCCTACCGTAGCTCCCAGCCTGGAAGCTGTCATAAATGCAGCTTTATCAAAATGATCCATGATATAACTTGCAATCAGCCGCTGGCCTTTTGAAAATTTGGGATACATCTCATTTATAGATGATAAAAGATCCTGTTCCATTTGCGTTCCCTTCTGTTGTTTCTTTGTTTCCCCAAGGGGAGGAAACAAATGATCTATCTTTCCTATGATAGCGGAAACCCCATGGAAAATCAAGCATCTTTCCGGATGAATTTGTTATGATTTCATGATATGGATCAAAATAGAAATCAAAGGATATGCAAGGATTTGGAAAAAGATTGTTTCTGAAACTTTTCTAGGAAATCCGGGGAATTTGTAGTATAATAATCCAAGATAGGAATTAACGAATCTAATAACAAGGGAAGGGAGCCGTTTGTTATGCTGCCTGGGATTTCTACAGCCTGCCTTTATCCAGAGCTTACCGAGAAAGCTTTAAAACAGCTTGCAAAGCGGGGCGTTGCAGCAGTTGAAATATTTTTTAATGCCCCCAGCGAATTGGAAGAACCTTATATCCGGGAATTAGCACAGATGGCCCGGGATGGAGGCATACGGATTGTATCCATTCATCCTTTTACTTCTGGTTTTGAACCAATGCTTTTATTTTCCAGCTACCGCAGGCGGACATTGGACGGGTTGGAATGTTATAAACGTTATTTTCATGCGGCAAATTTATTAGGGGCTGATTATATTATCATCCATGGGGATCACCGGGATCATAACCGTTCACGCGCTTTTTATTTCCACGCCTTTGGGGAACTGATGGAAGTGGCCCGCCAGATGGGGGTCATGGTTATACAGGAAAATGTGTGCCGGTGCTGTGGATATACCCCTGATTTCTTTATGGAAATGGCGGCCTGCCTGCCGGAAGCCCGTTTTGTACTGGATGTCAAGCAGTGCATCCGGGCAAACGTTCCCATCCCGGATATGGTACGGGCCATGGGCAGCCGGATCTGCCATGTGCATATCAGCGATCATAATGATACACAAGACTGCCTCCCTATCGGGAAAGGCAATTATGACCTGACGGGATTTCTCCGGAATTTACGGGAAAGTTTTGGCTTTGACGGCGCGGTCATTCAGGAATTATACCGGAATAATTATGGGGATATTGGGGAACTTCTGGAAGGCTACCGGGCCTTAGCCCAATATATTAAGGATGCTGAAAGGAATTAGAAAGAATTTTTGAATATGTGAAATAAACAGCTTGTCTTTTGGCGGAAAGCATATTATAATAAATGAAAAGAACGGATCGAAAATTGATATAATTGTATCATTCCGAAGGGATGACCGCCATGAAATGCCCTTATTGCAGTTACTCGGAAAGCAAAGTGATTGATTCACGCCCAACAGATGAAAATGTCAGCATCCGCCGCCGCAGGGAATGCCTGCGCTGCGAGAGGCGTTTTACCACTTATGAAGTGGTAGAAACCATGCCATTGGTTGTGATTAAAAAAGATGGCTCCCGGGAAGCTTTTGCCCCTGGAAAATTGCTGGGCGGAATGCTTCGGGCCTGTGAAAAGCGTCCTGTTACGCTGGCGATTTTACAAAGCGCGGTAACAGAAATTGAAACACGGCTGCGGGCCCTTCCGGAAGGGGAAGTTACTTCCCATCGGATCGGGGAAATGGCTATGGAAAAGCTCCGGACCATTGATGAAGTTGCTTATATCCGTTTTGTTTCTGTTTACCGGGAATTTGGGGACATTCATACTTTTATGGCAGAGTTGCAAGGGCTGCTGGCCCAGCGGGAATCGAAAAAATAATACGAGGGCTGTTATCATGGCATGGTGCTATGATAACAGCCCTCTTTTTCTGTGACGGGCAGTACGCGCTTTATGTACGCGCACCGCGCCCGCTTGCGTCGCCCAAACCGAAACTGATAGACAAGGCATTATCGACTGCTCCCATGGAGCCGTCGTCTAACCGTCCCATTTTTTCTTTCAGGCGTTTTTTGTCGATGGTACGGATCTGTTCCAGCAATACAATCGAATCTTTCGACAGGCCGCAGGTCTGTGAATCAATTTCGATATGTGTAGGCAGCTTGGATTTATCCCTTTGGCTGGTAATTGCGGCGGCAATGACCGTAGGGCTGTAACGGTTGCCCACATCATTCTGTACAATAAGAACAGGCCGAACACCACCTTGTTCCGAGCCAACTACCGGGCTCAAATCCGCATAATAAATGTCTCCTCTTTTCACAGTCATGAAATGATCACTCTCCGTGGAATCGGACAGCAGGTCAGGATGCCTGTCTCTCCGGGCCCCAATCGGCCTATGGTATTTTCCGGATAACTTTCCGCATCCATAGTTTGAGCCAGTGAGCCGTCCTTTAATCACCGCGAAGGAAAATTTTAAAGACACCCTGGATCTGCCAGGGGCTATTATCATTTTATTTCTGTGCCGTCTTTTTGACATAAAAAAAGTCCATGCCCCAGGGCGCGGACTTTTTTCTGTCAGGCAGTTTCCTCAAGTTTTCGGAAGCCCTGCACTTCCAATACAAGGCCATGATCGGGAATCGAAAGTTTTAAAATATTTCCGCTGTCCGGCTCCAGCTCCAATAAAAAAGCTTCTCCAGGGACTTCTCCTTTTTCCCCTACGCCTTTTTCCTGGGCCCGGTCCAAAGCGGAAAGGATCAATTCTGCCGCTGCATTTTCCGGCAGGCTCCCCCTGGTAAACCGCCGTTCCAAGCCCGCATATTCCATCAATACAAAGCTGTGATCCAATGTCAGGTGCAGTCCCCGCAGCCCCTGGGGACTGTCAAAAGAAAAGGTGTCATACCCGTCCCGGCGCAAAGTAATTTGGGCTTCCAGCCCCTGGCACCGGAGCCGTCCGACAGCTTCAAACCGTTCCGGAGGCCGGGCAGGTTCTGCCGGCCCGGCAGAGGCACATCCTGCTAAAAGTAACCCTGCTGCAAGCCCAATCCACCATTTTTTCATGCCCCATCCTCCTATAACGGTTTTTAAAGCCTATCTGTCATAATCTGAAAATATTGCGCACAAAGAATCAATAATATCCCGGGCCAGCATCCCATATTGGGAATGGTTCTGTGCCGCATAATCTCCGGCTAACCCATGGAGCCATACCCCGCAGGCTAAAGCTTCTTCTACCGGATGGCCCTGGGCCGTTAAAGAACCCACAATTCCGGCCAGTACATCTCCGGAACCGGCTTTGGCCATTCCCGCGTTGCCTGTGGTATTGATCCACAAATGGCCGCCGGCAGAAGCTGTAACCGTATACGCATCCTTTAATGCCACAGCAACCCTGTGTTCTTTGGCAAAAGCTAAACTCTCTCCGACCGGATCTGTCTTGATTTGCGGAAGGGTCTTATCCGTCAGCCGGGAAAATTCTTTGATATGCGGTGTTAATCCAACCGGGCATTCCGCCCGTTTTAATATGCTTATGTTTTGGGACAAGGCATTTATGCCGTCAGCATCTATAATAACGGGACAGCGGGCCTCTTGCAATACGGCATTGACAAAGGGATATTTTTCGGGGCCTAATCCGTTCCCAATCAGTATCGCTGTGCTCCGCTGGACAGCATCCAGAATGGGATTCAGCCCTTCTTTGGCGATCTGCCCTTCCCGTGTCTGTGCTAAGGGCAGCATAACTGCTTCCGGTACGCAGGCAAGGGCTGCACGGCACACGTCTTTTGTAGAAGCCAGCGTAACATATCCCGCGCCTGTCCGCATGGCTGCCAGCACAGCCAGGACGGCAGCCCCCATATAGCGGCTGCATCCTCCAATTACCAGCAAGTTCCCATAATTGCCTTTATGGGTTTCCCGGGGACGTTTTTTCAAACGGGAAAAAACATAATCACTGTCCATCAGGGTGAAATGTTCTTCAACCCCTTCATGGGCTTCCGGCGGGATTCCGATATCTGCCGTAATGACTTTTCCGCAATAACGGGCGGCAAAGGGAAGAACATCTGCGGGCTTTTCGCTGTCAAAAGCGATGGTATACTGGGCTTGGATGGTATAAGGATCGGCAGCTCCTGTATCAGCGGTCAGGCCGCTGGGAATATCCAACGCGGCGATTGGCACGCCTACCCCATTCATTAAACGGCATATATCCCGGTGGTAATCGTCCAGCTCCCCATGGAACCCGCTTCCATAGATTGCATCCACCAGTAAATCGGTCTGTGCCAGCCGTTCCGTTAAATAGGCAGGATCGTTGCCATATTCAATGACCGGGATTTCCATATAAGTGATCCGGGTGAGCATTTCCTGGGCCTGTTCTGTCCGGGGCTGTCCGTCTGTCAGGACTACAACCACATTGGATTCCCCTTCCGCCAGCTTCCGGGCAACTACAAACCCGTCGCCGCCGTTATTGCCCCGGCCGCAGAAAATGGTAATAAATTTTCCTTCCGTGTTATAAAGCCGCCGGATCGCTGTGGCAGCGGCACTTCCTGCATTTTCCATCAGCCGTTCCATGCTTAGGGAATATTTTAAACATTTGCCCTCAATCCCTTTCATTTGCCTTGCCGTTACTATCAAGCCAAATCATCCCTTCTGATTCATTCTTTTTCCATTATAGCATACTTTCCCAAAAAGGAAATGCAAAAAGTGGGGAGGCTTACAGTATGCCTTCCCACTTTTGAAAGACGGATATGCTTCCGTTATTTTGTTTCAGGCTCTTTGCTTAAGTCCAGACTCCGGATCAGCTTGCGCAAAGGCAGGACTGCGGAAGGGGAAACGGACAATTCATCCACACCCATCCGCAAAAAGGTTTCTGTGAGGGTCTGATCGGCGCCCAATTCCCCGCAGATGCCGACCCAGCAGTTATGCCGGTGCCCGGCTTCAATGGTATGGCGGATCATGCGCAGCACAGCCGGATGGTGGGAATCATAGAAATTATCCAGCTTTGGATTCTGGCGGTCTATGGCTAATGTATATTGTGTCAGGTCATTGGTCCCTAAGGAGAAGAATTCCACTTCTTCTGCCAGTTCGTCTGCTATCATAACAGCCGCCGGGGTTTCAATCATAATGCCGACTTCGATTTCGCCCATTGCAACCCCTTGTTTTTTCAGCTCGGCTTTACATTCTTCGAAAATTTCCTTGGCATCCCGGACTTCCCGTACGGATATAATCATAGGGAACATAATGGAAACGGTTCCAAATGCGCTGGCCCGGAGGATTGCCCGTAATTGCTGTTTGAAAATTTCTTTGCGGGTCAGGCAGATCCGGATGGCCCGGTAACCTAAAGCGGGATTTTCTTCTTTATCCAGTTCAAAATAAGGGGCCTGCTTGTCTGCGCCAATATCCAGTGTCCGGATAATGACTTTCCGTCCAGCCATGGTTTCCACCACGCGTTTATAAATCATAAACTGTTTTTCTTCGCTGGGGAAATCGTCCGAATCCAAATAGATAAATTCGCTGCGGAACAGGCCAATCCCCTGGGCGTCGTTTTGTAAAACCAAGCCCACATCACCGGCATTGCCAATGTTGGCGTAGCCTTTGATTTCTTTCCCGTCCAATGTAATATTGGGCTTCCTTTTCAGCCCCTGGAGCAGAGCTTCCTGTTTTAAATCGCTTTTCCGTTTTTCTTCCATTGTAGAAAGAAGTTCCTGGGCCGGATCAATATAAACACATTGGTTATAACCATCCAGCACTGCCAGCTTGCCATCCCAGGTGTCATCAAAATCCACGCCGATTAAGGCAGGAATATTCATAGTCCGGGCTAAAATTGCAGTATGGCTGTTGCTGGAACCATAGCGGGTAATAAAACCAAGAAGTTTTGTTTTGTCAAGCTGTACGGTTTCGCTGGGGGTCAGGTCATCCGCCACTAAAATAGCGGGCTTTTCATCTAACAAGCCGCCTTCTTCACGGCCTGCCAGAATATTGACAACCCGGTGTGAAATATCCTTTACATCGGTTGCCCTTGCCTGCATATAGGCGTCTTCCATGGCTGCAAACGTTTCGGCAAAATTGTTGCCGGTTGTGGTAACGGCATATTCAGCCGTAGCATTTTGCGTGTCAATAATCCCTTTTACCGCTTCCAGATAATCGTCGTCATCCAGCATCATCTGGTGGATTTCAAAAATAGCAGCATTGTCTTCGCCAACCTCATCCAATGCCTTTTCATACAGATTGCCTAATTGCTCCTGTGCCTTTACCCTGGCTTCTTCAAAACGGGCATATTCTTCTTCCGGGGTCAGGCTGGAAGTTACTGCGGTTTCTGTTTCAGCCTTTTTATAAATGCGCAGAGGCCCGATGGCAATTCCATTTAAAATTGATTTTCCAGTAGCAACCTGCATATTTTATAAATTCTCCTTGAAAAATTGCTCCATAGCGGCAGCATTTGCATCTTCATTGCCGCCCTCCACAGTAACATTTACTGTATCGCCGCCTTTAACGCCTAAGCCCATAACAGCCATCAGTTTATTGGCTGAAGCAGATTTACCGCCGACTTTTTCAATGGTAACTGTGCTGTCCAGAGCTTTTGCAGCTTTCACCAGTAAACCAGCAGGACGAGCATGGATACCTACCGGGTCCGTAATAACGTATTGGAACTGTTTCATGGCGAATTTCTCCTTTTAATTTTAATTTGGAAGTCTTAGAGGAACTTTTGTATCCAATTTTTGTTTTGTCATTCAAATACAAATTTGCTCCGGGCTTCTTAACTTTTTTATTTTACAATTTTTCTCCATTTATTTCAATTCCTTTTTTGAACCAATTCAAACAGCATTTTTTGTAACGTTTTCCAAGTACAGAGGCTGAAACTCTCATTTTTTCAAGAATTTGTATTTTCCGTCCCATTGTCTTTTTGTATCATTTGCAGCATCCCGGCTTCATCCAGAATGGGAATGCCCAATTCATTGGCTTTTGTCAGCTTGCTTCCGGATTCTTCTCCGGCTACAACATAACTGGTCCGTTTTGATACGCTGCCGCTGACTTTTCCGCCTGCGCCTTCAATCAGTGCTTTAGCTTGGCTGCGGGATAAATTAGGCAGGGTTCCGGTCAATACAAAAGTCATCCCTTTTAAAGCATCACCGGTTTCCGGCGCCTTTTTACAGCTTGTGTCAATTCCTAACTGTTCCAGCCGGGCAGTCAGCATCCGGTTCTGTTTGATGTTGAAAAAATCTTTTACAGCCTTTGCATTGATTTCCCCAAATCCGTCAATCGCTGCAATTTCTTCTTCTGAGGCACAGATAACCGCGTGCAAGGTCCCGAAGCGGTAAGCCAAAAGCTGGGCGGCTTTCTGGCCGATCCCCCGGATGCCTAAGGCATACAGCAGCCGGGGCAGGCCGCGGCTTTTAGAAGCTTCAATGGCTGACAGTAAATTCTGGGCGCTTTTTTTTCCCATCCGTTCCAGCCCTGCCAATGTTTCCATATCCAGCAAATATAAATCCGCGGCAGAATGTACTTTATCTCCTGCAATAAGCTGGTGTACCAGTGCAGGCCCCATTCCGTCAATATCCATCGCATCCCGGCTGGCATAATGGATCAGCCCCCGGGCCATTTGCGCTGGGCAGGACATATTGACACACCGCAAAACAGCTTCTCCCTCTACCCGTTCTGCGGGACTGCCGCAGGAAGGGCAGGTATCCGGAAGCTGGTATACAGGGGCGCCGCAATGGGCTTTCACAGAAACCACTTCCGGAATAATATCCCCTGCTTTACGGACTACAATGGTATCTCCCAATGCAATTTCTTTTTCATTGATAAAATCCTGGTTATGGAGCACCGCCCGGGATACGGTGGTGCCTGCCAGTAAGATCGGGTCAAATTCAGCCGTAGGAGTCAAAGCCCCAGTCCGCCCCACCTGTACATGGATTGCCCGTAAAATGGTTTCTTTTTCTTCCGGCGGGTATTTGAAGGCGACGGCCCATTTTGGAAATTTCGAGGTAGCCCCTAATACCACCCGCTGGGAAAAATCATCGACTTTAATGACTGCCCCGTCTATGTCAAAGGGAAAGCTGTAACGGTTTTCTCCGATTTGCTGTACTTCTCCAACGGCTTCTTCAATTTTTGTAAAAGCTTTAAAAGAAGGCACCACTTTAAAGCCCAAAGACTGCAAAAATTCCAAGGACTGTTTATGGCCCTGCAGATCCTTCCCCTGAATCTGCTGAATGTTAAATACAAAAATATCCAATCCCCGGGTTGCTGTTACCCGGCTGTCCTTCTGGCGCAAAGAACCTGCTGCCGCATTCCGCGGGTTTTTAAAAGGTTCCTCCTCATTTTCCATCTGCCGGGCTACCACTTTATCGAAAGAGCTGCGGGGCATATAAACTTCTCCCCGTACTTCCAAAAATGGAAGGGGTTCCCGCAATTTTAAAGGGATCGACCGGACGGTACGTAAATTTTCTGTCACATCTTCCCCAGTTATGCCATCTCCCCGTGTGCTTCCCCGGACGAATATGCCGTCCCGGTATTCCAGCGATACAGATAAACCGTCAATTTTCGGCTCTACAATGTAAACCGGATTTTCTGCCGATTCCTGTACCCGCTGTCCAAATGCCTGTAATTCTTCCATATCAAATACATCCTGAAGCGAACCCATCTGTACCTCATGGTGAACCGGAGCAAAGGTATTTTTTGCTTCCCCTCCTACCCTCCGCGTAGGCGATGTATCGCTTTGCAATTCTGGAAATGCTTCTTCTAAATCTGTTAATTCCTGAAGCAGCATGTCAAAATCATAATCCGGGATGGTTGGGCAGTCTAAAACATAATAATTATAATTATGTTTTTCAATTTCTTCCCGCAACCGCTCTACCCGGGATGCGGCCGTTTGTAAATCCATTTTTCCTATCAGTTCCTTTCTTTTTCAACAGCCTGCGGTGCATCAGTTCTATTGTCATCCGTTTATTCCTTTGTATTATAACATTATTTCAGGATAAAGTTAGATAATAATGTAAATTTTCCTGTAAAATAAAAGGACGGATTTATTATGGAAGGTTCCATAAATCCAACTGGTGGAAGGGGCAGCTTTCTCCCAGCATAACATAAACGGCGGCACATGCCAGCAGATCAAAAGGATCAGGCGGTATTTCAAAAGCAGCAGGAAGCTCAAAGGGTTCTACCACCGTACCGTCAAATGCAGTCAGGGGCCGCAGCAGGGAAATAACAGCCCGGTCCCTTTGCCAGGAGGACATAGTAAAGGTATCCGCACCGGAAAGGCCGCAGGTAAGGGAAGGCATCCGCAGTTGTGCGGCGGCAGCCCGCAAAGCGGAATTGGAGCTGTCAAGAATGGCAACACACCGCCGGCCCTGGAATGACAAGGGCAGTTCCTCTGGCTGGGCAGCGATAAAAGCGGCATTTTCACATTGGATGTGGCCGGCGGAAGCAAAAAGAAGGGAAAATTCCGGCAGGGCATAAAAAGAAGTGCGTACCGGCATAACAGGAGCATTGCATAATAAACGGAAAAGGTTCCGTCTGCAAAGGGTAACGGTAATCAAAAAGAATCCCAGCTTTCTATAAACTACGAAATAGTTTGCCCTTTCTTTGCAGGAAAAATCCGGTATTCTTTTTTGGCGTATAAATTTTCATTTCCAAACGGCAATGCTCCAGATTCCTTGCAAAACCCAAATACCCATGCTATACTTTTTTGTGGGAAAGAAACAGAAAGCAAGGGGGGAAGCCGGATGAAACGAATGGCGGCAGGAGAAAAACAGCGGCAGACCCAATCAGAAAAATTAGAAGCTTTATATAAAACATACCGGCATCTTATGTTTTATGTGGCATATAGTATCCTTCATGACATCCCTACCGCAGAAGACGCCGTACAACAGGCATTTGTACGGGTTATCAGCCACATTGAAAAAATTTCTGAAATTGATTGTCCCCAAACGAAAAATTTTATGGTTATTATAGTAAAGAATATTTCCTTGAATTTATATCATTCCCGCCGTAAAAAAGAAACCGTATCTTTTGATGAAGTAGAGGGCTGGATGTTATCTTCTCCCCGTGATGAAATCCAGGAATGGGAAGATTCCCAGCAGTTGGAAAGCTTTATGGAACGGCTGCCGGAAAGCTACCGGGATGCTTTGATGCTGCGTTATGATAACGGGTACAGTACGGCAGAAATTGCAGCTCTTTTAGGGATTCAAGAGGAAAACGCGAAAAAAAGATTGCAGCGCGCCCGGGCGAAGCTGGCAGATATGATTGCGGAAGGAGAAGGGGTGGACTAATGGAGGCAGAAGATTTTTTCAAAGAGTCCGTAGCCCGGCTTCGTGACCGTCAATTGGCTTCTTACAGCAAGCAGCCGCCTATTCATATTTTTTCTCCGTCTTTTGAAAAAGAAATGCAGGAGCTGATTGCGAAACAGCGGATGACAGAATTGGGTACATCTGCAAAAAATATCTGGCGGCAGGCTGCTTGCTTTGCTTTTGCGGGCCTGCTGGGACTAAGCCTGTGCTTTGTCAGTGTAGGCGCATGGAGCAGGGATTTTCTGCGTATGGTAGAACAGGAGGGGGATGGCAAAACGGATATTCGTTTTGCCCGGACTGGGGAGGGGACTCCCCAGACATCCGATGTCCAGTATACTTTAACAGATGTCCCTCAGGGATACCGGCGTACGGGGCATATTAACAGCCCCGGCGGTGCAGGCGATTATATTATTTATGAAAATGACGCAGGGAAACGGATTATTTTTAACCAGATGCCCGCAGAAGGAGTAGGCATTTCACTAAATACAGAAGGGGCGGAATTGGAACAGATTGAATGCCGGGGCCATCCGGCCCGCTTTTTAGAAAATGAAGGCATGTGCAGCTTGTTATGGTATGATGACCGGTATGCCTATATGCTTACAACAGATTTGCCCCGGAATGATACACTGGCTTTAGCAGAAAAGATCACATTAAAAGTATTGCCTTATTCTACCTTGCAAAAGCTCCCTATTGAATTACTGCCCCGGGATTACCCGCCTGAAATAGCCCGGGAAAATGGAGATGTTGTGATTTCAGCAGACGGGGTATTCCATTTCGAACAACTGGAAGCCTTTGTAGCTGGCTGCACCAAAAAACAGGAAGGTGCTGTCCGAATTGTCCATTATGCGCCGGATAACAGTGCTTTAATTGATGATTTACAGATGAAGGACGGCCATATTTATTACACAAGAGATCAAAGCCGCTGGGAACAGTCAGAAGTTTCCTTTGAAGAAGGGGAAGAATATGATTCTATCGGCATTGTTACCAACGGGGAAGAGCAAGTATTAACTCTTTATTCCCGGCATTATGACGCACCGGTTGAAGTTGTCCGCTTTCAAAATTGATCCATAAAAAAGCCTATGCAATCAGGAAAAGAACTCCTTTCTCTAATTGCATAGGCTTTTGAAACAGGTAATTATACTTTTTCCATAAGGCCGGAAGCAAACTCCTGTTCTGCTGATTGGACAGGGTTTTCTTTTTCCGCAGGTTTCGGATCGATTTGGGAAACTTGTTCCAAGACTTCCCCTGTTAGCTGGGATGCTTGATCTTTTAATTCATCGCTTTCCAGAATCTTTTGGGGAGAAGTTGCAAACGTAATTTCCGTTTTATAAGCCACATTTTTGTCCAGCAGATCTTCCGACTCCAATATTTGGGCCTGGACTTCTGACTGGCGGGGCGTTCTGGAAGCGATCCGGGCATTTTCCAGGCTGCTGGAGGCTGTCAAAATAGAACTCATCCCATCCTTTTGGCCATTGCCTTTCTGCTGCTGGCCGGATAATTTCTCTTTTTCTTCCTGGGTGGTTGCTGTAACAGCAGAAATCATGTGCTGGGTAATCTGCTCGTTAATTTGTTCGATTTCCTCATTCAGCGCATCTAACTGCTCCTTCAGAAGATCAGAAGGAATATCCTTCTCCTTGGAATCTTCCATCAACTTTTCTTTTTGTTCCTGCAAATTCTTTTTGCGGTCTACCAGGGTTTGGATCAGATTGGCGCCCTTGATGCGCTTCGCGTTCATGGAAAAGTTAGCAGTATCTTTTCTGGATGCATTATTTGTTTTTTCCGCAGAAGCCTTCTGTAATGCACCGCGGCGGTTGGTGGTGTATGCGGCATTGGCTACATACATATTATTTCCCACAGAAGATATTTTTCCAATTTGCATGATATAACCTCCTTCTAAAAAATATTTTATAGAATATAAAATACGAATCAAAACGGTTAAATTTCTGTAATGTTCTCCAAATCCAGGCCGCTCATATCCTCTAAACTGCCGTCGCCGCTGGTCAGCTCCAGAAGCTTTGCATCATCTACTACCAGGATATTGCCTTCCACGGAACGGCTCTGGCTGACCCCGGCAATATAAATAAGGCTTTGGAAAAAGTTGACGCCGCTGTCATCTAAATCTGTACGGGAAATTTCTTCTACGGAAAGGACCTGATCCACAATCAGTCCCAGCCTGCGATCCCCGTTTTCTATAATAATTGCCATTTCCCGGCTGCTTTCCCGGTAAATATCTTTTACTTCTTCCATCAAAGACACAATCCGGGGTTCCCAAACCGTCAGCAATTCGTTCATGTGTTCATCTATATTGTGGGGCTCCGGCTGCTCATTTAACAGGGTACACCGGGCTATTTTAGGAGCCATTTCATGCAAACGGCGGTGAGGCTCCTGCATTTTGCGCAGATGCTGGGTAATCAGCACATTATCCGATTTATAATTGGCATACCATTTTCCAAAAGCACATTTATTGGGGTCAATGGCCAAGGAAAACGGCTCGTCAGCAGCCACACACCGTTCTAATTCTTTTACCCAGTTGACAGCATCCTGTTTATGCTGTTCCAGCACATCACAAAAACCTTCACATTCATCACGCAGGGTTTCCAGTCCAAACAACATGCGCAGATCTAATAAACGTACAATATTATCACGCAGCATAAACAGGCCCCGGACATAAGGCGGGGAATCCGGCAGGCAAGTCAGATCTTTTGGACAGATCATGATCCCATTGACATAGCGGGTATTGATAGCGAAATGGTTGTCTGCTAAAGTAAAAAGCAGCCATGGATAATTGACGTTATTTTGTTCTGCTGGGGGGGTAGTATTAGCTTCTGTGCTCATAAATGAAAACCTCCTCACACTTTCCGAAAAAAAGGGACAGTAACCCATCTTCTTAATTAGGTTAAGTATACCAACTTTTTAAAGAAAAAGCAAGTTTTCCCTAAAAATGCGTCTATGGTATTATAATATCGTATTCTTCATCGTATTCACTGTTCCTTATATCTTCATAAGTCAGCAGGATTTCATTTTCTGATACCCATTCCACCCCGAAATGAACTGTTTCCATAAAGCCGGAATTTGGGTAGTCCCATATTTTTTTATCCCATAAGAATCCTTTTTTAAAAACATCAGGACGGCAAACCAGATCGTATTTGACAATAATTGTATTGCTTCCTTCTGGCGAAGTATAAACTTCTTCTTCCACGTAGCCAAAAAAAGGATAGCAGCTCCGGTACAAAAAAATGATGAAAAGGAGAAGAATGGATAAAATAATATACTTGATATATTTACGCTTCATTTTTCTTTCAGTCCTTCTAACAAAAACGGGTTTTTGTGAATATGGAAAAAGCAAATAGACTTTTTTGGATTTTCCTGCTATAATCTGGGGCAGATTGATTTTTGGGGAAAGAAAGGATCATTTATGAATTTGAAAAAGCTGTTGGATTTATTTTTGACCTTTGCGCGGATTGGAGGACTGACTTTTGGCGGGGGATATGCCATGCTGCCCATGCTGCAAAAAGAAGTTGTAGAAAACCGCGGCTGGGCCACAGAAGAAGAGCTTGCCGATTATTTTGCCATTGGACAGTGTACCCCGGGAGTTATTGCAGTCAATACCGCTACTTTTGTAGGGTACCGGGAAGCTGGCATTTTAGGCGGGGTCATGGCCACATTAGGTGTTATATTTCCGTCCCTGGTCATTATTACAATCATTGCTGCTTTCATCCGGAACTTTGCAGATCTTCCGGTTGTGAAACATGCTTTTTCCGGCATCCGTGTATGTGTCTGCGTGTTAATTTTAAATGCTGTATTAAAGCTGCGGAAAAACTCTGTTGTAGATAAGCCTACGACAGCAATTTTCGTTCTTGTTTTTCTCCTATCTGTTATTACGCCCCTTTCACCTGTGGTATTTGTCATATTGGCCGGATTAGCAGGAGTCCTTCTAAAAGGAGGGAAAAAAGCTTTATGATGCTTTTACAGCTTTTTTTAGAATTTGCCCGGACTGGTTTATTTGCAGTAGGCGGCGGGCTTGCCACATTGCCTTTCCTTTACAGCCTTTCCGATAAGACAAACTGGTTTTCCCATGAGCAGCTCACCGATATGTTAGCGGTATCGGAATCGACGCCGGGGCCTATTGGAGTCAATACGGCTACTTATGTGGGATTTGCCACGGCAGGTCTTTTGGGAGCTGTTACAGCTACCGTTGGATTGGTACTGCCTTCAGTTATTGTTATCTTAATTGTAGCCCGCGTATTGGATAAATTCCGGGAAAGCGTACTGGTGAAATCCGTTTTTTATGGCCTGCGGCCCTGTTCCACAGGGTTAATTGCCGCATCCGGGCTTAGTGTAGTAGAACTGACCCTGCTCAATATGGATGCTTTAAAATCCTTTCAATTTCTTAACGCCTTACGGCTGCCTTATCTTATTATAGCTGTTATTCTATTTTTTGCCATGAAAAAATTTCCAAAACATCCTGCCTTTTATATTGCATTATCTGCGGTGATCGGGATCGTATTCAAATTGTAAACAGAATCAGATACAAGAAAGGCCCGATCCATTTGAAAGTACCCTCTTTATTTAAGAAATTGATTTCTGAGCTTGATAATTCATATCCTGGGGAATATAATAGGGTATTGGTAAAAATTTTTTAGGCCGTTTTTTGGCTATGTGGAGGACAAAACATGGATAGCAGAATCCAGCAATTTTTTGATCAGATCAAAGGAAAACGGGTTTCCGTTTTAGGAATTGGCGTAAGCCATTCCGATTTAATCAGCCGCCTGCGGGACCGGGGGGCGAAAGTAACAGCACATGACAAACGCACCCGGGAACAATTAGGGGAGGCTTTATGCAGCAATCTGGAAGCCCAGGGAGTAACTTTAAAGCTGGGGCCGGATTATTTGGAACAGATAGACGCGCAGATCGTTTTGCGCACGCCTGGGATGCCTTATCATTCTCCGGTGCTGGAAAACCTGAGGGAAAACGGTGCTGTTGTTACCAGCGAAATGGAATTGTTTTTTGATTTGTGCCCTTGTAAAACAGTAGGCGTTACAGGCTCTGACGGGAAAACAACCACAACAACGTTAATTTCTGAATTTTTAAAAGAAGGCGGAAAACGGGTCCATGTAGGCGGGAATATTGGCCATCCTTTATTCCCTGTTGTCCAGGATATCCGGCCCAATGATTTTGCAGTAGCGGAACTGTCCAGCTTCCAGCTTATTTCCATGCGGGAAAGCCCGGATATTGCAGTTGTAACCAACATTACCCCCAATCACTTAGATGTTCATAAGGATATGCAGGAGTATATTGAATCGAAACGCAATATTATATTGCACCAGAATGCTTTTTCCAGGACGGTGCTGGGAGTTGATAATGATTTGGCGGCCAGCTTTGCAAAGGACGTCCGGGGCCAGCTTTTTGAATTTTCATTGAACCATCCCGTCCGCACAGGCGCATACTTAGGAAGTGACAACATGATTTATATGAGCGTCAACGGCAGAAAAACAAAAATTATGCATGCGGGCGAGATCTGCCTGCCGGGGATGCATAATATTTCAAATTGTTTAGCTGCTATTTGTGCCGTATGGGGCTATGTTGATTTAGAAGCCATTACAAATGTAGCCATAGAATTTACCGGAGTAGAACACAGGCTTGAATTTGTCCGGGAGCTGCGGGGGATTAAATGGTATAATGATTCCATTGCGACCAGCCCGACACGGACCATAGCCGGGTTAAAATCCTTCCGCCAGCAGGTGATTTTATTAGCGGGCGGATATGATAAAAATATTCCTTTTGAGCCTCTGGCGCCGGAAATTTTAGAACATGTTAAAACTTTAATTTTAATGGGAGATACGGCAGAAAAAATTGAAGCTGCTGTAAAAAATTGCAAAGGGTATCATGGGAATCCGGAAATCATACGGGTAAAAAATATGGAAGAAGCGGTGGAAAAAGCTGCCCTTACAGCAGAGTCAGGTGATATTGTAACATTATCTCCGGCTTGTGCCAGCTTTGATGCCTACCCCAATTTTGAAGAACGGGGCCGTGATTATAAAACCCTCGTAAATTCTATGGTGTAAAAAGAAGGAGTGTATTTATCATGATTACTCGTGAAAGAATTGAACAAATTTTAAAAGAATCCGGCGTTTTAATGGAGGGCCATTTTCTGCTGACTTCCGGCAGGCATTCCAACAAATACATGCAGTGTGCCCGTATTTTCCGCCATCCCAAATACAGCGAGGAGCTTTGCGCCGCATTAGCAGAACAATTTTCCGATGAAAAAATCGATGTAGTCATTGGGCCGGCAATGGGTGCTGTGCAGATGGCCTATGAGGTCAGCCGGGCAGTTGGCTGTGAAAATTTCTTTACCGAACGGGATGAAGAAGGCAAAATGACCTTGCGCCGGGGCTTTGTGATTACGCCTGGTATGCGCTGCTTATTGGTAGAAGATGTTGTCACAACGGGCGGTTCCGTAAAAGAAGTCCAAAAGCTGGTGGAAGCTGCTGGAGGCGTTGTAGTAGGCATTGGCTCTCTGGTGGACCGCAGCAATGGGAAAGTAGATTTTGGCGTGCCTTTCCGGTCTGTTTACCCGGTAGAAGTCGTTTCCTGGGATGCAGCAGAATGTCCGTTATGCAAAGAGGGTGCAGAACCGCCTGTAAAACCTGGCAGCCGGAAACAAATATGAAAGGGATCAGCTATGGGAGAAGAAAAGACAGAAAAAAAGGAAGAAAAACAACAAAAGAAAAAAGATTCTCCAATTCATAAGGATCACCGGCAGCGGATGAAGGAACGTTTCCTGCGGGAACAGGATAACCTTCAGGATCATGAAATTTTAGAACTGCTGCTGTATTATGCCATCCCACAAAAAAATACAAACCCTTTGGCCCATACTTTACTAGAAAAATTTGGTTCCCTGCCTGGCGTATTTGAAGCGCCCCTGCAAGAATTGTATGCTATTAAAGGCATTGGCGAACACGTAGCTATTTTGCTCCATTTGATGCCGAATTTGCTGCGCCGCTATTACAGCCAGATTGATGAAAGGGGTACAGTCTTACTGACATCAACAGAGGATGTTTGCCAGTTCCTGAAACCTCAGTTTCTGGGCCGCACAACAGAATGGTTTTACTTAATCTGCCTCAATCAAAAAAGTGAAATTACATTTTCCGGTTTTTTATTTGAAGGTTCTATCAATGCGATTATCGTAAGAATCCGTGATATTATATCAATCTGCCTGAATAACAACGCAAGCAGTGTTATCCTGGCCCATAACCATCCCCATTCTTTGGCGCTTCCTTCTCCGGAGGATGTATATACAACAGAAAAAGTATTTCATGCCTTAAATACCATTAGCGTCAAACTGCGGGATCATATTATTGTATGCGGCTTAGAAGCCATTTCCATGCGGGATTCCGGCCATTTCAAATGCTTTAAAGATCGTTAGCTCCACTCCTTTTGGCTTCCTTTTGAACTCCATTTGACAAATTTTCGGAAAAGAGTATAATCAGTAAAGTCTGGGGGTTCAACAACGAAGGAGAGTGTAATTATGGAATTGAAAGAAAAACAAGTTTATCAAATCTTGTCGAAACAAAACCGTTTCGCGATTGCCGTAGAAAAGGCTTCCACAGAAAATGGCGCTTTAATTAAGCTGGCCGCAGATACGGGTGACGCCAGCCAGCAATGGGAAGTCCAGTTTGTAGAGGGCGCCTGGTTTAAGTTAGTGAATAAAAATTCCGGCAAATTATTGGATATGGTTTCTTCCGGTGTAGAGAATGGAACCTGGCTCCATCAATGGGAAGACGTAAATTCCCCAGATCAGCTTTGGTGTGTGGAAGAAGGCACAGATGGCTGTTCCCTGTTAAAATCAAAAAAATCTGGCCGTTGTGTTGATATTGTCCATATTTTCCCGGCTGAAGGGGCTTTGCTTCAATTATGGGATTGTGTAAATGGCGAGAACCAGCAATGGGTTCTGAATCCGGTAGGAGCTTCCGAAGCCAAACCGAAAAAGAATCCCCCAAAGAAAGCTGCTCCAAAAAGCCCTGCAACAGATGCACAAAAAGCTTCTGAAGCTGCAAAAGCAGCAAAAACCCAGAAGCCGGAAAAACCTACAGCAAAAAAACGCGGCAGGAAATAATCCGCCGGCGCGGGACCGGAATCTGTTGTTTTCCGGTCCCATTTTATTTTCCCTGATCCCGCCGCAGGAAGGAGTTCAATATGTCATATTATATTGAAGGGGGAATATGGTCCTCTGTGTTTGCGGTCCCTTGCACCGTAATAGATGATCATATTCATATGTGCCCTCCCAATTCTTTAAAGGTATTGCTATTGATGCTGCGCCATCCTGGAATGCCCGTAGATCTGATTTGGCTTTCGGAACAGCTTCGGGAAACTCCGGCAGAAGTTCAGGATGCTGTTTCTTATTGGGTTTCTGCCGGGATCGTTACAGACAGTACAGCCCAGGAGGAACTGGTACAGGATGCAGCTCCTACTCCTGCCTATACGGCGCCATCCCTGCCGGAAAACCAGCCGCCTGTGGCGACAGTACCAGCGGCAACCCCTTCTGTAACGGAAAAAAATATTGGGGGCCAGAAAATTATAACAACTTCGGTCCGGCCCAGGATTTCCAGGGATGATGTGGATCTGATTTCCCAAAAAGATCCTTCCCTTTACCAGCTCCTCCGGGAAGCCCAAATCATTTTAAACGGGCCTCTTTCTCCTGTGGACAGCGAAATTTTAGCTGCGCTCCATGTCTATTATGGTTTGCCGGCAGATGTGGTGCTGATGCTGCTGGAATACTGTGTTTCTACCGGGAAAACCAATATGCACACGGTGGAAAAAATGGCAGCTTCCTGGGTGGAACGGGATATTATGACCCATGAACGGGCAGAAGAAGAAATCCTGCGTCTGACCCAGGTGGGGGAAGATGAAAAGAAAATTATCCAGGCGTTCCATTTGCAGGGCCGGAGCCTGAGCGCAAAAGAACGGGAATATGTAGAACGCTGGTTTGCTTTGGGGATGGATGAACGGATCATTTCCTACGCCTGTGAAAGCACTTTGGATAAAACCGGAAAAGTTTCTTTTGCTTATGCGGATAAAATGATTCTTTCCTGGAAAAGTAAAGGCATCCAGTCCATCCGGGAAGCAGTAGAAGAACAGAAAAAAGGTGCGGTGAAATTTACGCCCGGCACCCGGACAGCCCAGACAGCCGGTTCTTCTATTGATAAAGATGCTTTAGATGCTTTTATTGACGGGCAATTTACAGAATAAGGAGCCGGATATGGGCTATTCAAAAGAAATTTACCGTTTGGCCCAGCAGGAGCTGGATCGCAGGCGCAATACAGCACGGGATACGGCTGAAAAACACCAGGCTGAAATTTACAGCGCCATCCCCCGTATTCGGGAAATCCAAAAGGAACTGGCAGATTCTGGTCTGCGGGCTGTGCAGGCTGCCATTTACGGCGGCCCAAACAGCCCACAGGCTTTAAGCTCTTTACGGATCAAAAATCAGGCCCTGCAAATGGAACGGGTTAAGCTTTTAGAATCTGCCAGACTTCCCGCAGATTTCCTGGAAGTCCATTATACCTGTCCCAAATGCCAGGATACAGGCTATATTATTAACCGCCGGTGTGAATGTTTAGAAAAGCTTCTGCGCCGTTTTGCTTACCGGCAGGTCAGTGAAAGCGGCGGTTTAGGGGAATGCCGTTTTGAAAATTTCCTGCTTTCCTACTATCCGGATATCCCCAATCAGGATGGCAAGATCCCAAGAAAAATTATGGCTGGTATTTTAAATAGCTGCCAGGAATATGCCAGGAATTTCCTCCCCAATGGGGAAAGCCTTTTATTCCGGGGCCATACCGGTTTGGGGAAAACCCATCTTTCGTTAGCCATTGCTTATGAGGCCATCGAAAAAGGATATGGAGTTTATTATGCCAGCAGCCAGCGGCTTTTGGACAAGCTCCAGGCAAAACAGTTCCAGCGGCAGGCAAAAGAGGATACGGATTATCAGGAAATGGCTGAAAATTGTGACCTATTGATTTTGGATGATTTAGGTGCGGAATATTCCACCAATTTTACGGTTGCCGCTTTGCAGAACCTGATCAATGTACGGCTGACGGAAAGCCGCCCTACCATTGTCAGTACAAACCTGAATACTTCCATGCTGACGGAACGTTATGGAGAACGGAGTGTTTCACGGTTATTATGTTCTTACCGCGCTTTTACCTTCTGCGGGGATGATATCCGGATGATTAAGCGTATGGAACACTGAAGCCTAAAAAAGGAGATCCTTTTTATGATTTTAATTGGAGAAAAATTAAACAGTTCGATTCCTTCCACATTGGAGGCTTTTGAGGCCAGAAATGAAGCGGCAGTCTTATCCTTAATTCAATTACAGGAAAAAGCGGGGGCTGCTTATTTGGATGTCAATACTTCTCTTTGCGCCAATGAACAGGATGCCCTTTTATGGGTGGCAGGCTTGATCAGAGCGCACAGTAAATGTGGTATTATGATTGATACTGCCGATCCGGAAGTCATGGCACAGGCTGTACAGGCGGCACAAGGAACAGATTTCATTTTAAATTCGGCTACCATTGATGAACGTTTTGAAGAAGTAACGTCCTTAGCAAAAAAATCCAATGCTGCATTGGTTGCTCTGCCGATTTCTTTAGAAGGCCAGGAGCCCGGATTGAAAGGCCGTTGTGCCAATATTGATAAATTGATAGGAAAACTGCGGCAAGCGGGAATCCCGGATAAGCATATTTTTTTAGATGTATTAGCTGAAACATTGGCCACAGATACGGAAAGCGCGAAAACTGCTATTGGCGCCATTGCTTATACAGCGGCTTCCTATCCCCAGGTAAAAACAACCTGTGGTTTATCCAATGTTTCATTTGGCCTGCCCCGCCGCGGCTTGATCAACAGCGCATTTTTAACAACGGCTGTATTTTCCGGGCTGTCCAGCGCAATTTTAGATCCTTCCAGCCGGCCCTTACGGGATGCTTTAGCTGCCGCGTTAGCCATAGCGGGTCAGGATGATTTTTGTATGGATTATATTACCTACCTGCGGGAACAGGAACAAGCTTAACAGGAGTATTTTTTATGATAAAATTCAACCATTTTAATTTTAATGTTTTAGATTTGCAGAAAAGCCTTGATTTTTATGCGGAAGCCCTGAATTTAAAGCCGGTGCGGGAAAAGAAAGCAAAAGACGGTTCTTTTACACTGGTTTATTTAGGGGATGGCAGAAGTGATTTTACATTAGAGCTGACTTGGCTGCGGGACCGGAAAGAACCCTATAATTTAGGGGAATTGGAATATCATTTGGCTTTTGTCACAGATGTTTATGATGCCTGGCATGAAAAGCATAAAGAAATGGGCATCATTTGTTTTGAAAATCCAGATATGGGGATTTATTTTATCCACGATCCCGATGGTTATTGGATTGAAATTGTTCCTGCAAAATCATAAAACAGATTTTAGGAGGGATTGTTTTATGGCAGATAATTTAGCGTATCAAGAGCAATTTTGGGATGAACTGCTGGATGGAAAACCAGCAATGATGTCTCCCCGGCCTACAATCAACCATAATATTGTTATGGGGAATATTTATCGCGCCTTTGGCAACTATTTAGAGGGAAAGAAATGTACGCCTTTTGCGGATGGTTCAGATGTATATTTAACGCCTAAAGATCGTGTAATACCTGATGTTATGATTGTATGCAATAAGGACATTGTCAAACGCAACGGAATATATGGGGCGCCGGATTTGGTTGTGGAAGTCCTTTCCCTTGGGACGAAAAAAAGAGATCGCGGTTATAAAAAAGATTTGTATGAAAAATCCGGAGTGCGGGAATACTGGCTTGTAGATCCGGACACAAAAACAATCGAAGTTTATCTGCTTACGGATGGGAAATTTCACCTGGACGAGGTATATCAGGTTTTTCCGGAAGAGGAAGAACTTTCTCCGGAAGAACAGGAGGATTATAAAAGCCAAGTGAAAGTTTCCCTGTATGACGACTTCTATATCCCTCTTGAAAATATATTCAGCAACTTATTTTAAAAAAATACGGCCTGCGGTTTCTCATTTGCCGCAAGCCGTTTTCCTTTCAAAAATTACCGGCGCTTCCGTTTGGAAGAAGGTTCTTCTTCTCCGGCTTTGAAATTATAAACAGGCCGGATGATTTTTATAATTTCTGCCGTAGGCCCGATATTTGCTACAATATCAGACATATCTTTATAGGCCATGGGGCATTCATCTAAAGTCCCTTTGTTTACAGATGAAGTATAAATGCCTTCCATTTGTTTTTTAAATTCTGAAACCGTAAAGCTTTGTTTGGCTTCTGTCCGGCTCATTAAGCGGCCTGCGCCGTGGGGAGCTGAAAAGTTCCAGTCAGCTTCCCCTTTTCCCATGCAAATGAAACTGCCATCCCGCATATTGACTGGGATCAGCAATTTTTCCCCTTTCTGGGCGGAAACAGCGCCTTTCCGCAAAATCATAGTTTCTGTATCAATATAGTTATGGATGGTGGAAAAACATTCTTCAATGTCAAGTTTCATCCCTTTTATAATAATATCCATCATTGCCTGACGGTTCAATATGGCATACTGCTGTACTAATTTCATGTCATGAATATAATTGTCAAATAATGCGCCGGAAACATAAGCCAACGTATAAGGAATGTCAGATGTAGTTTGATCTTTTAAGGCTTTTAAAGCTGTTTGGATTTCTTTTTCCCGGCCTTCCGCTTTATATTGCGCGATCAAATTTTCTATATCAGCTTCCCCTTTTTGATTTTGCTGTTTGTATCCCGCATCTTGATAATATTTTGCAACTTCTAATCCCAAATGGCGGCTTCCCGAATGGATGACTAAATATAAATTGCCTTCTTCATCCCGGTCTGCTTCTATAAAATGATTTCCTCCGCCTAAAGTCCCCATGGAACGGCTGGCCCGGTCAATATTTACATATTTGAAACATCTTAACTCTGTTAAATCAATCTCATCTAAATACCGGTGGGGCTTTTCACGGATTTCAAATCCCGATGGAATCTGTTTTTGAATGAGCTGGTCTAATTTTGGCAGTTCTAAACGTTTTTGCTTTAAACGGACCGTTTCCATGCCGCACCCAATATCAACACCTACTAAATTCGGTACAGCTTTATCTTGAATGGTCATGGTTGTCCCTATGGTGCATCCCATGCCTGCATGGACATCTGGCATAATCCGGATGCGGCTGCCTTCTGTAAAGGCCTGGCTGCAAAGGGTCCTGATTTGTCCGGCAGCATTTTCATCTAATTTGTCGGTAAAAACTTTTGCTGTATTATATTTCCCCTCAATTTCAATCAATGATTAACAATTCCCTTCATAGACATATTGTAGATTTTCTCTGGCAATTTCCGCTAACCGGTAAATGGTATGGATCGGTGTGGGAGGCTGATCCTGCATTTCATAAAGGGGGAAAAATCGGGTTACATGAAGTGGAATGTCTTTGCGCAAAGATGCCAGCCATTTGGAAAGTTCCCGCATATTTTCTTCACTGTCATTTTTATCCGGTACAATTAACGCGGTTACTTCTACATGGCAGCTTTGGGAGGCTAATGCAATAGAATTTTTTACGGTTTCCAAATCGCCCCGTACAAAATCATAATTTTCCTGAGTAAAACCTTTCAAATCAATATTCATTGCATCAATATAAGGCAGTAATTCCTGAAGGGGTTCTGCACAAATTATCCCATTTGTAACAACTACATTTTTCATTCCTTGTTCCTGGATCAATTTTGCACAATCCTGTACATATTCATAACCGATGAGTGGTTCATTATACGTATATGCTAATCCAATATTTCCTTGCTTTTTTAATTCTACAGCCTTTTGCACCAGGGATTCCGGAGAAAAATACATGGTTTCTGCTTCATGGCCTGCCATGGAAATTTGATGGTTTTGACAAAATGGACAGCGTAAATTACAGCCATAACTTCCTGCCGATAAAATCAGCCTCCCTGGGTAAAAATGGCGTAAGGGCTTCTTTTCAACAGGGTCTAAAGCTAATGCTGTCAGCCAGCCATAATTTTTACAAATGATATGATCTTTTTCATTCCGTCTTGCCCGGCAATAACCATATTTTCCTTCTTCCGGAGAGCAGTGCCTGGGACAAATATGACAAACTGGCCTCATAAATGCCGCACCACCTTGAACCGTTCTAATATACAGGTTTCTTCGGGCCGGATGTTTGCCTTTTGTTTTGCAATGGCAATTTGTTTTTCTGCTGTATCAATTCCTTCCAAGTTGGGCAGCAGCAATCCCCGCCGGTAACCATTTGTTACGATGACCCCATACTGAGATGGATCTAACGCCTGGATAGAGTCAATTTGTTCCGGTTTTTCAAGCACATCTACACTATAAACTAAATCTTCTAGTTCTTCGGGCTGAACAGGATCAAACCGGGGATCTTCACTGCAAGCAGAAACCCCGTTACGGAGAATTTCTTCCGCAATATTAGCAGTAACAGGGCCTATGGTTCCAATACAGCCCCGCAGTTTTCCATATTTTTTTAAAGATACAAATACCCCTGCTTGCTGGGATAACATTTCTTTTGGAAGCCCTGCTGGTGTTTCTGCCTTTTGGCCTGTTTTTACATAGGTTTCCACGCTCAAACGGGCTAATTGCACATAAATATCTTCATTAGCTTGTTTCTCTCTCGCTTGCATATGGATCTTTTCCAGCCACTGTAAACCAAATCTACGGGTTTCATCTGTACTGCCTGGTGAAAAAACAGCTACTGCATATCCCACCCCAAAAGGGCCTTCATAAGAAAGCAATTCAGAAGTAATATGCTTTCCGTCCAATGCTCCTGCCATCATTGTAAAAGATGGCAGACCACATACTGCCGCATTATCACAAAAGGTTTCATCGAAAGTGAGGAATTTTTCAAAATCCCCCTTTGCCATAGCATCAGTAATTTCCTGATCAAATTGGGGGCCTTCCGGAGCAAATCCATAAGGCCCTTCCAGGGTTAATTTATGGGATAAATCCCCGCTTGCGATAATAACTACTTTACGGTTTAATTCCTCAGCCGTTTCTGTAATACATTGGCCTAATTGATAATGGGTAATAAGCGGTAATCCAGATAATCCAATCCGAATCAATTGATAATTTGTATATTCCTGATTTAAAAACCATAATGGAATAAATGTTCCATGATCCAAGCTGCTGTCCCGTTCTCCCAATGTTCCAGCAGGCAGATGAGCAATCCCAGCTTTTTTCACTAAAGTTTGGACAAAACTGGTATCATATTGTGCTTCCAATTTACATGCAGGAGCGTGGAAACGTTTCATATCCCCTTTGGCATGACTGCCAGGAGATATATGAAAATAATCTGCATACATAACGGAATGGGGTGAAATCACAACAACGGTTTCAGGCTGTAATGCTGCTATTCGGCAAGCTGCTTCCCGGTAAGCGTCAATCGTTTTTTGAATTTTCTTTTCTTCCCCTTTTCCCACATCTGGAAGAATAATAGGGGGATGCGGGACAATAACTGCGCTAAGGATAGACATACAAAATCTCCTCCTTTTGATTAACCATCCCTACAATTTGCATTGTAGATTTCCATTAAAATCAAGTATATCATAATGATATGGAGAAATCTATTCTGATTTGGGAAGTTAAAAAGATACTTTATTCCGTAGTATACTTAAAATATTGTAACAATATAAGAAAGGTTTTGCTGTATGCTGCAAAAAAATCAAATTATTCCTTTAAAAATTACTGATATTACCCATGAAGGCAGTGGAATAGGCCATTATGAAGGAATGGCTGTATTTGTTCCCAATTCTGCTATTGGGGATTCCTTAGAAATCCGTATCCTAAAAGTGAATAAAACCCATTGTTTTGGCTTGATAGAAAAAATTATAGTACCTTCCCCAGACCGTATTCAACCTGCATGTCCTGTCAGCCGTCAATGTGGAGGCTGTGTTTTTCAGCATATTTCCTATGAGGCAGAGCTCCGATATAAACAGAGGTTTGTAGAACAAAATTTCCGCCGTATTGGAGGAATTTTTTTAGAAGGTGAACCTATTGAAGCTTCTCCTCAACCAGAACATTACCGCAATAAAGCCCAATATCCAATTCGGAAACAGGATGGTATGTTTTGTACGGGATTTTTTGCACCTCGTTCCCACCGTGTCATAAATTGTGAAGATTGCCAGTTACAGCCTCCTGTTTTTAGTAAATTGATTAAAATAATCCGTCGATTTTGTGAGGATAATCATATTTCTGCTTATGATGAGAAAACACAAAAGGGTTTACTCCGGCATATTTATTTACGCAGAGGTGCGCATTCCCAGGAAATGATGGTATGCTTGGTTTGTAACGGCCATACATTTCCCAAATCGGATCAATTTATTCAAACATTACGGGAAATAGACCCTAATTTAGCTTCTGTTTTATTGAATGTCAACCAGGAAAATACAAATGTCATTTTAGGGAAACAGACAAAGGTTCTTTTTGGAAAACCAGCTATTACTGATACTATGTGTGGTTTGCATTTTACTTTGTCACCGCATGCTTTTTATCAAGTAAATACAGTTGCAGCAGAACGTTTATATGCAATTGCAGCAGAATATGCTGGTCTTACAGGAGAAGAAACACTTTTGGATTTGTATTGTGGCGTTGGTACGATTGGACTTTCTATGGCTGCTCAAGCAAAAAATATAATTGGCGTTGAAATAATACCACAAGCGGTTCAAAATGCTTCTGCTAATGCGGCTGCAAACAAAATTGAAAATGCCCGCTTTCTTTGCGGAGACGCTGGCGAAGCTGCCGCACAATTGGCAAAGGAAGGAATCCATCCTCATGTAGTAATATTAGATCCGCCTAGGAAAGGCTGTGATTCTATCACCTTAGAAACCGTTGCTAAAATGTGTCCGGAACGTATTGTATATATTTCTTGTAATAGTGCCACACTTGCTCGTGACTGCGCAATGTTACAAACTTTGGATTATAAGCCTGTACGCTATCGACCAGTAGACTTATTTCCTCGTACACAGCATGTGGAGACGGTATGTTTATTGTCCAAACTTCGTACGGAGCATCATATCAAGGTTGACCTGGACTTGGGGGATATGGATTTGACCTCTGCCGAGAGCAAGGCCACCTACGATGAGATCAAGGCTTATGTGCTGGAAAAGTTCGGGCTAAAGGTATCCAGTCTTTATATCTCCCAGATCAAGCGGAAGTGTGGGCTGGAGGTTGGGGAGAATTATAACCATCCAAAATCCGAGAATACTAAGGTTCCTACTTGCCCACCGGAAAAGGAAACGGCAATACGCAAGGCATTAGAACACTTTAAGATGGTTTAATCTGATGAACTGCTCACATAACACTTGAAATTGAACAACAAAGGCAGGTGGCCTAAGGAGCACCTGCTTTTGCTGTACCTTTAGGAGATGTGAGTGGATACGAAAAATATCATTCCGCGCTGCTTTCCTGCGTATTAGACCGAAAGTCCTCTTGCACCCCTTCGTTCAAATCAAAACACATGGTTTTAGCATCTGCAACCCAGAAGCCACGCACCTTATACCGTTTGCCCGAAACCCACTCCTCTCCAATAACCCTTCGCAGCGGGTCCAACAGGTTTTTATTGGAGATTGTAACAACGCCCTTTTGTTCACCTTTAGGTTTAGAAAACTTGAAGCCCTTCGCCTCATTGCTTTTACATGCACGAATTGCAAAAACCCGAGCTTTAGGATCAAGTAAGCAGAGCACATAAGCTGGATAGCCTAAATCCTCAAGCACCTTCCTGGTAAACGTTACCCCGTTTTGATTTACAAACAAATCAGGGTATGCGTTCACATTAGCGTCTAACGTTTCAAAGTTCAGGGAAGAAAAATCGAAATTCATGTTCACTAATTCCTTTCATTTTCAATAATTTTTGGCGTTTGAATCATTTGAATAAACTCTTTTTTCTCGTCAACACTCCAGCGAGCATCCAGCACAAAGTATCCTTGAAATAATCCGTTTTTTATGCGGGATACAATAAATCGACTTCCTAATTGCCTCATCGTGGCAGGCTTTTTTGATGCACGTCTTAGAGAGAGAATATCCTGTACTTTTTGCCAATCTTTTTTCCGTATGATTGCGTCATGATGACCTTCCTTGAAATATTTGTTAAGGTCAACGTTCTTTACCGACTTATGCGTGCGAAAGTCTTTGGTATAGGTTTTCTGCATGATAGCATCGCCACAGTATTTTTCATTTCGGAGAATGCTGCGTACCGTTCCGGCAGACCAGTGGCTGTGCCCCTTTGGAGATTTAATTTGCTGCTCCGTCAGGGCTACCGCAATTTCGGAAACGGATGCGCCCCCTAAGCAGCTCTCATAAATATATTCGATAATCTTTGCTTCTGTTGGTTCGATTACTACTCGGCCAAAATGGTCGCGATAATACCCCAGCGTATTATATACGGAAAACTTATATACACCGTCTGCCATCCGCCAACGAATACCTGCTTTGATTGCTTCACTTTTTTGTTGCGATTCGAGTTCAGCAAGAGCGGATAAAATTGCAATTAGAAGGTTGTTATTGCCATCTCCGGTGGACGTGATGCCTTCTGTTTCAAATGATACCGTAACAGGTGGGTTCAGCGCCGCCAGCTTGCGAAGATTATCCAGTATATCTACAATGTTTCTCCCAAAGCGGTTAATGCCTTTTGTAAGAATGAGGTCAATTTTCCCCGCCAAAGCATCTGAAATCATCTTCTGGAATCCCAATCGCTTATTAACAGAGGTACCGCTTACTCCCTCGTCCTGGTAAATCTCTACTAATTCCCATGAGGGATTACTCTCTATCTTGCTCCTATAGTGCAGTACCTGCATCTCAAAGCTGTTAAGCTGCTGTTCCTCCTGTGTACTGACCCGGCAGTATGCGGCAACCCGCAGTTTAGGGGCATCCTGTGCCAAAGCTTCCTTTTTAGGAGGTGGAATCACGATCACGCCATTGCCGCTGCGATTATGGGCAATCTCCTCCCGTAACATGCGTCTCTTTTGCTCTCTCCGCTCCGCTTTGCGGCTGGTCCGTCTGGCGGCTTCTATTTTATCAGGATCAAGCGGTTTTGCCATGCGCTAACCTCCCAATTCTCTAATAACGCTGTACTCCGCCGCACACTTACAACTTCGTCAATTTTTGATACATTCTCATCAGCTCTGCGACGCAGGCCGGTTCGGAGTTCAGCTTACCCCAAAAACCATAAGCCACCATCTCGGCCTTGTCGTTCTGCTGGTGGGCCTTACGCAATTCTGGTGGCATGGTGGTTTCGTCGTAGAGGTCGGCAAGGCTGCTGTCCGGATACAGGGCGCGGGCGTCAAGAATCGCCTGGGCGGTCTGCTCGATTTTGGCCATTTGTGCATCCGTAGGGGTCGGCCAGGGGAAGTTGTTGTAGACAACATCCTTGGAATAGCGATAATCGCTTTTAATACGCCCACATACCGCTCTCATCCATGCCATATGCACGTTTGAGATTAGGATACCGAAATCATACAAAGTAGCATTTGGAATTATCTGAACCGCATCGTTTACGATTACATCAGGTGAAACAAAACCGAACGGGACATATCTTCTTGTTTGAGATGAGTGTCTTGGGATGATAATATAGGGTTTGCCTACCGGTTGTGTACGCTGTGCAAATAACATGGGTGTCGCTGCAAACTTCCTAATTCCAGCCGCAACACTATTTTCTCTTGACTCTTTGCATCTCCGAACTCTCTCATAGACAAGAGGACACTTCTTTATTTCCGCCGGGGAAATGCCATCCAGCCACAAACACCATCTCTTTTTACCATGCAAGTATTCTACTGCACCAAGTAATGGTCTAATAAAAGGCTTCGCCTGCGGTTCTTGATTTATAAAATCTTCATATTCTGAATCTTCAATGATGAGATTTCCTCCATCGGCAGGCTTATTGCCATATACCATAGGAGAAACTTTACACAATGGTTTATTTCTGCTTGTAACAATAACGTCAGGTGCATCACAGAGATAGGCATTTATATTCTCAACCTGTTTATCTCGTCCATCAGAAAATATGGTTTTTATCTTTCGGTCAAATGTAGCAAAGCCAATAATAACACAATGAACATGCGCTTTCAGCTTTGCTTCACTGTCCCACACAAACGTCCTATGGGCGTAATTGATTCGTATATTTAAGAAACGCCACAAGCTCGCAACTGTTTCGCCTTGGGTAATAGAATTAGTAGAGACAAAGCCACATTCAATATTGGTTCCTATGATAAAATCAGATGCAATTTTGTACCATGCTGAAACCAAATCAAGATTTTTAGCGTCAGGGAAGATTGATTGCATATCCTCCTTTTGAGTGGCGGACATATGGGAAAAGCCCACAAACGGCGGGTTGCCCATGATGTAGTCCAACTCATGCTTGGGGATCACCTCCGTCCACTCCGTCCGCAGGGCGTTCCCCTCCACGATGTTTGCATAGGATTTCAGCGGCAGAAAATCCAAGGTCATGTGTACTACGTCCTCGGTTTCCTTCATCATCTGACTTTCCGCGATCCACAGCGCGGTCTTTGCCACCGTCACGGCAAAGTCGTTGATCTCGATACCGTAAAATTGGCTGATAGAAACTTGAATCGGGTTGCCCATGTCCAACATGATTTGTCCCTTGTGGAGTAAGGAAATTGTCTCGTTTTCCAGCCGCCGTAGGGAGATGTAAGTCTCCGTCAGGAAGTTGCCCGAACCACAGGCAGGGTCAAGGAATTTCAGCCCTGCCAGCTTCCGCTGAAAGGCTTCCAGTTTGGCCTTTCGGGTCCGCTCCACCGTAACGGCTTCAATCTCCGCAAACTCCGCTTTCAGCCCGTCCAGAAACAGCGGGTCAATCAGCTTGTGGATGTTCTCAATGGATGTATAGTGCATCCCGCCGGAGCGCCGGGTTTCCGGGTTTAGGGTGCTTTCAAACACAGCCCCGAAGATGGTGGGGCTGATGGCAGACCAGTCAAAGTCCTCGCTGGCTTTTCGAAGAATCAGATCAACGATGGTTTCATCCAGCCGGGGAATCACGATGTTTTCATCTGCGAACAGACCGCCGTTGACGTAGGGGAACGCCGCTAAGTCCTCGTCCATATACGGGTCACGTTCTTCCGGCTTCGTATCCAGAACTTTGAACAGATCAATCAGGGCACGGCGGGCCTCCCGCTCATGCCCCTGCAAGTAGTCGTGGAACATACTCCGGTTTCCGAAAATCCCAGCGTCCTCGGCGTACAGGCAGAACACCAGCCGGACACACAGCTTGTTCAGGCTTTTCAGCGCTTCCGGGTCATTGTGGTCCTTGTACTGTTTCAATAGTGTGTCATAGAGCACCCCCACCAGTTCACCGGCCTGGAGGGAGATTTCCATTTCCTTTTTGATATGCTCGCTGCCAGTGTCCACCAGGAATTGCAGACGGTGAAACTCCTTCTCCAAGTCCGCCAGCTTGAGGACTTCCGGCTCGTCATTGGGGCGATTCATATCGTGAATCTGGAACTCCTGGAAGTTGCAGACGATAATCCAGCGTGGGACCTGATTATAGGGCAGATATCCGGCATACCTTCTGGCCTGCTGGTAAGGTGTCAGCATACTGCCGTCAGACTGCTTGTATCCTTTTCGGAGGTCAATCTCCCGGCCCTTCTGCTCAATCAGGACACGGGTGGATTCGATGTATCCGTCAATGAAACTGGTATGGTCCAACTTCACCGGGACTTCAAAGGAAATGGCAGTAGAGCCGTCAATGCCGAAAACCTTTGTCAGTAATTCGATCCAAAATCGCTGTGTCTCCTGTTTTTCATCACCCCGGCCCTTCCAATCAGCCGCAAACCGGGCTGCGGCGGTGCGCCTATCAACATCTGTCATCGTGTACCTCCCGCAAAAGGGTTATTCGTCAAAAAAGTATAACATATTTTGTGAAAAAATGGTAGAGTTTTTTTCATACTTTTACCGATATGTAAATTATAAAATTAAATGCGAAGAGTAGATCCTTGCTCTTTGCATTATTTTTTTATCCTAAAATACAA
>RAZJ01000080.1 GCA_003612625.1 bacterium 1XD42-1
TTCCGGAGTAGGTTCCGGCATGGGGGCATCAAATTTACCGATGAATTTCAGATAGATGTCCACCTCCTGCACCCGGTCACCCGTGGACCTATCCGGGGCGTGAACGACGATCTTGTCAACGAACTCGTTGATCATCGGCGTAGTCAGCTCTGAGAAATTCGTGTACTTCCTCGCAAGGTCGAGGAAATGCCCCACATTGGCGGTGTCCTGCTCGAAGTTGACCAACGCCGATTCGGCCTCCGTGATAGATTGCCGGAGCGACGTCTGCTCCTGCTCATACCCGGCAAGAAGGGTGTCAAAGCGATCCTCTCCAATGCGTCCCACCGCATAGGATTCATACAGCTTTTTGATGATGGTGTCCAACTCGTCAAAGCGCCTCTTGTCCTTGTTCAGCTTTCGCTTCAAGTCCTTTGCCGCCTGCGCTTGCTGAACTTCAGACGCTGCCCGGACCTTTTGAATGAACTCAGCCTCATTGGAGATAGCGTAGGTGCTGGTGACCTTGATGGTTTCCAAAATCAACGCCCGCAGGGCTTTTGTGTAGATATGGTGATTGCTGCAAGCAGCCGTCCTTCTTTGCCCTGCGAGTTTATATGAGGAACACTCATAGGCGTCGGATGGATACGGCTTTGTATCGCTGCCCCGTGTCCGCTGGTTGTACATCTTTGCCCCGCAGTCTGCGCAGAACACCAACCCAGTAAGGGGATTGGCTTCGCCAAGGGTGTCTATCCGACGTGGAGTTCCCCGCAGTTTCTGAACAAGTTCCCAGGTGCCCTTGTCCACGATAGCCTCATGGGTATCCTCGAAAATCAGCCAGTCCTCCGGGGCATGAAAAATTGGTTGCTTATCCTTATAGGATTCTTTGTGGGAACGGAAGTTGACCGTATGGCCCATGTATTCAGGCTTAGACAGTATCCGTCCCACAATGAAATCGCTCCAAGCGTAGGGACGGTCAATATTTTCCTTGCTTTTCCAGGGACCGCGCCCCTGCCTTGCCAGGTAAGCCGCAGGGGATTCAACCTTGTCCCGATACAAAATGTTTGCAATATCGCTCAGGCCGTGTCCCTCAACGGTCAACTGATAGATGCGCCGTACAACTGCCGCCGCTTCCTCGTCAACCAGCCAATGATACTTGTCGTTGGGGTCTTTTTTATAGCCATAAATAGCCTGATTGGTGGTCGGCTTGCCGGATTCACCTTTGACCCTGATGGCAGTGCGTTGCTTCCGGCTTAAATCGCGCAGATACCACTCGGACATGATATTGACAAAGGGGGCAAACTCGCCAGAGCTGGGATCGTTGCTGTCAATGCTGTTCCCGATGGCAACAAAGTGGATACCATAGCGTTTGAAAACGACCTCCGTGTAAAAGCCCGTCTGGAGATAATCTCTCCCCACCCGGCTGAGGTCCTTGACCAGAAGATGTTCTACCTTCCCGGCCTCAATGTCGGTAATCAACCGTTTCCATGCGGGACGGTCAAAATTGCCGCCGGACCATCCGTCATCCGTGTAATGGACGATATTACCGTAACCACGGTCAGCGGCATAGCCCTCCAGGTATCGTTTTTGATTGATGATCGAATTGCTGTCCCCTAAAGATTCATCGTCACGGCTGAGGCGTTCATATAACGCTGTGATTTTCGTCTCCGTCTGTCTGGCGCTCATGATGCGCTCCTTTCAGACTGACGGTTCATTTGTGGCACGTCTATCATACCACAATCTGTCGGTGATGCCAACCCTTCACGCCGGATTAGCTGTAAAATTTTGTCCTCCATCGTATCCGCTCCATCCTCTTTTGTAAAAATATTCACTTTGAAAACTGTGCTTCCGATTCGCCGGGTCATGGTAGCGCTGGTATTTTTCGTCATTGTACCTCTCTTTCCTTGTTTGTAGGGGGATTTCCCGCCGGTGGTCCGTTGTCCCTATTCAATTGTTGACGCGGAAACGCCGCCCCGACAACTTGGGACGGCGTTTCCGCAAAACCTGCTATAACATCCGATTCTCCTTTCCGCATTGATTTGAGGCGTTTTACCCTCTGATACCAATATACGGAGAAAATGGTGCAGACCGAAAAAATATGGCATTATTGCAAGTTGAGGCCGTTTCAGTGGTGAAAATTGCAAAAATGCAAGATACAAAATTCGACTTAACTTTTGTAGGGAAATGTAGTATACTCGGAAATAATTGGGGAGGATGTCGAATATGGAGCAGGCATATTTGCCGGGAACTGTCCGGCAGAGGATACAGGAGCTTATCAAGGAGCGGAAAATCACTCAGGCTGAACTCGCTGCGGAAATTGGAATGGCAGAAAGCTCTCTCAGCCGATTCCTGAGTGAGAAAACAGATAAAATTGGGGACGAGTACATCATCAAAATTGCGGACTTTCTGGGGGTGTCCACCGACTTCATTTTGGGGCAGACGGATTTCCCGGAGCGCCGTAACTATGATATTGAGGAATTGGGGCTGTCCTACAAGGCGGCGATGGCGTTGTATACCAGAGAAGTGGACACCGATGTTGTCAACCGTATTTTGGAGAATCCACAATTCCCGGAGATTACACGAATGATCTCTCGCTATTTCAAGGATGCGATTGCGGAAGGCTTTGCTGTCCAAAACGCCATGTGGAGTACTTTGCAACAGCTTACCGGAACAGTAGACACCAGCCATTTGACAAACCCGCAGGAGGGCGCAGAGGCCGCGATGCAGATTCTCGGTATGATGAAAACCGCTCCCCATGAAAAGGATATTGAGAGTATCCAATTCGCTCTAATGACAATGCTTAGGGACATCAAGGCCGGTATCCAGACGCAGACACCAACGACGGAACTGGCTACAAAGCAGATCACTCAATCTATGATGCAAAGCATGGTCAGAGGTGAAAACGCTGTTCCAGCGTTGCAATCTATCTCGCTGGAACAGCTTGCTGGGGCCTACTCAACACTGCCAGGTGCAACACCGGAACTGGGCGGGCAGTTTTCCGAGCTTATCAAGAACTTTATCAGAGATTTCATGGATATTGCACAGAAGCAGGGTCTGACAAATGAAAGACCTGACGAATGAACAGCTTTGCAAATTGGCGCAGGCCGGAGACAAACAGGCTGTGTCCTTACTTATTGAGGCCAATCTCCCGTTTGTTCGGAAAGTCGCAAATCAAATTGTAGGGAACCCGGTACGGCAGGAGCATCTATCCGCCTGCGGTGTAGGTTTTGACGATCTTGTGCAGGCCGGTTCTATTGGGTTGTGGAGGGCAATCGATGGATATAGGCAGTTTGAAGAAGTCCAATTTCTGACTTATGCCGCTCCCGCTGTCAAACGCTCCATGAGTGACCTAATCCGCCAGTATAGCCGGGACACGGTGTGGCAGTTGCGGCACGATAAGGCAAACGCCTGGAAAATCATATATCTGGACGAGGATTTAGATGATACAGAGGATGATACCGTTGAAACTCTGATTTCTTCTCCCTGCGCCAAATTGCCAGAGCAGATTTATATTGAACAGGAGACGGCGGCTGAACTTCACGAGGCGATGGATGCGCTGCCGGATCGGGAAAATGTTTATGTTCAGTACCGCTTTGGGTTTGCGGACGGCAAAGACCACCCGCTCACCGAAACGGCGCAGTATTTCCATTTGACAGAAAGCCGTGCAAAAAGCGTAGAGCGTTCTGCGTTGAAATTGTTGCGACAGGAACTTCTTTTTGAAGTACCGGAGCGGGCCTATGCCAAAGCAGAGGACAATCTGACAAGAAAACTGGTTGCGGCAGACGAACTTCATGCGGTGGAACTACGCTTAAAGTCCCAGCGGAAGCGTGGCAGAAAAATAACCGTCGCAGTCTACAAATATCTTGCAGACTGCGGCGGCAAATGGGGCGCACTCAGCTATAATTTCAAAGATGATACAACGGAAATCCTTCTGCTGGCGGAATGGGATACCATACTCAGCCATAGATTTGCGATGCGGGCGGTTGAGCATTTCAGAATACACCACAATGATAAACTGCCGGATAAAATTGTGCTGACATTTATCGGACCTGAACAAAGGAGCCGTCGCTATGACAATAAATTTGAAGCAGGTAATTGACGCCGTCGAGAGTGCCAATGAGGTGTGCACAGCTCTTTATGACGGCATATCGCTATCTGCCGCAGCATCGCTTATATTTTTTTCCGCTTCCACACGGGCATGGGTCATTGCGCCCCGGTTTCTTCTGCTCTACCCGCTGTAATGTCTTCCAAGGAACCGGAATGTCCGCGTCAAAAATTCCCTGACGCAGTTTACCAGCGTCCAATTTCCCTGCTTGAAGCGCCCGACTGATATTGGGGCCAAATTCAAGGGAGCCGGGCCGTTCTCCGCCCATGCGCTCCTGAATCTCATTGGGTGTGAAGCCCCGATTCGAGGGGACTCGCGTACTGTTGTACATAGCAAAATAATATTGGAAAAACTCGTTAAGCTGTTCCAGGGAGTGAAAGCAGCCTCTGCCGGCCAGACGCTCTACATCGCTGATGATCATCTGCGGTTCGCTGTTCCCGCAGCGAGCCCCGAGTTGAAGGTCGGAAAGCACATCATCAGCCCGCTTCAGCTTCAGCACGTTTCTCAGATATGCTCCAAGGTCCAGAAACTCTTTTGTCTCTTCCGAGTAAAAATCATCCTGGTATTTAAGTAATTCGTCCTTTTCCGGGATGTAATAGGGCTTGTCCGCCTGTTCTTCCTTTAACTCCAAATAACTCTCGAAGCCGTCCAGCGCATACAGATATTCGGCAACGATCTCCCGCTTCATCGGCGGGGTCGGTTCCTTCACGTCATCGTAGATATCCTCCGCACCGGCGATAGTATAAAGCCGTTCCTCCTGATCAAGCTGATCCACAAATTGCAGAAAGTCTTCCTCTGTCAGTTTTAGCTCTGGGTTCTGCTTCTGAATGATGCGAAAAGCCCGGTACAGGGGTGTAATGCCGTATAAATTGGCGAAGGCGTCAAAATAGGAGCGCAGAAGCTTCTCCGTTCCGCCGGGCAGGCCCGTACCGTTCCGCTGGGGATTTTCCTCCGTTTTCATAAACGCTCACCTCAACATTTCTAATTTGCTTTTATATCGCGGCTCATCAAAGGGGACTTTGTCCTTCAGCACATCGTACATTTCCTCAAGCAGCACCGCGGCAATCATCTCCTTAGCTCTGGCGGCGCCGTGAGCTGCCGATAACCGCTCAAAGGTGTGCTTCACATAATCGGGTTCATCTGTTATTGTCGTTGTCACAGGCTGTCCGGTTTCATCCAGACCGGCAATCTGGTTATCGACAACCTGCAGGATCAGCGCTTTCAGGCGAGGGTTATATTCCTCCCCCGGCGCTCGTTTCCGTTTTCCCATAAGCCTCTCCCATTCCCTTCTATTCCATTTTGGGTTCTTTCTCTGGTAATGCCTACGTAGAGCATATTCCGTTGCAGCATCACATTGTGAGCTATCAGCACAGGCATGGTAGCGATGGGCTATTCCGATCCCTACGCCTTATGGCTGGTGGTGGCGTAGGCCAGAGTCAACTCATCTAGTTTTGCCGCGTCATACTCCACCATGCGGTCAACGAATTGAGCAAAGAGAGCGTTCGGCTCTCAAGATCAATCGGCTAAATCAAGCTGACATCCCCGTTGAACACTTCCTTGGCGGATGGTGGTCTATCAAAATATACCATATTCCGTCTGAATTGTATAGCAAAAAAAACAAGGAGTATGGCTGCGGTAAGCGCAGTCATACTCCCTGTTGTGCTTCTTATGTGTAGACCAGTTCACGGAGGACGATTTCCCCTGCCCGGTTACGGATATTATTCATACGGCCTACCCATTCCATCTGATTGGATGCTTTTGAGGCTTCGGTCACGCCCTCCTGCTTCGCCATGACCGAGATAAGAAAATCTATGCGCTCATGGCAGGCGGCATCAATTTCAGCGAGATGTTTCCACAGTTCACCAAACAGAACCATCCGATTGTAAACGCCAGGGTGATGCTCTTTTAGGAATTTCTCCCGCATCCGGCCATATACGCCGATTTCGTACTCAGTGTCATCGTCAAGGGCAAGGTCAGGGATGTAGTAGTCTCCTACTTTCGTATAGGTCAATTCCATAATCATTTCCTTTCATTTGCAGCAAAATGTGAATTGCAGTTGCGAAAAACGCTTGTTTTAGCGTTCTCACCGCCTTTCTTATAACTGCAATGTACCATTCTGCCACAAATGAACCGCAGTCATATGTATTAGGTGGTGACTCCACCCTCTACATAGTAACTCTTGGTTCTGTATGCTGCCGGACTCCCCGGCCTGTAAGTCCTCTTGGCTAAGCCTGCAATAGAGGGCGGTAATTTTGTCTGGCTGTAACATGGTCTGCTCCTTTCCGACAGTCAGACAAAAGGTATAATGTACTTACGGATATTATACCACGTTCCGCCGTCAAAGCCAATATGTATTATCAGCAGAAACGCCGTTTTACGGCGGTTTCCCGCATATCTTTCTTAATCAGTTTCTCAACTTTTTTATCTAAAGTTTCCGTTGCTTTTTCGCTTTGTGCGGAAACTACAAAATATCGTTGAGCATCCTGCCGCAGAAAGAAATGGACAAGCTCTCCACGGTAGACCGCTATCCCAGCGACAGCCATGTGGGGAAATATGTACGGATCGTTGAAAAGCGTTGTCAGCTTCTATAAGGAAAAGGGGCTGAACGATTAT
>RAZJ01000081.1 GCA_003612625.1 bacterium 1XD42-1
CGATAAATCCCGCAAATTGTCGCATGATGCCGGACAGCAGCGGGGCGGTTTGGGAATCAGCGGCAAACCCCCGGACATAGGCCAGGGCCGCGCCGGTCCGCCTGCCAGGGATGCCGCACATATTAGCGATTTCCTCCGGGGTATCAACCCCGCATTCCAGCAGGACGGGAGCGGGACAAAGGACCCGCAGCGCAAAACATTCCGCCTCCAGCTCATACAGGCAGTTTCCCGCTCCATGCCGTGCCAGCACGGGACAGCCGGGGGAAACATGGTGCAAACTGATATGCCCTATTTCATGGGTAACGGTCCAGCGGATTTCATTTTGCGGGGCGCTGTCATTGTAGCAGACAACGAAGGTTTGCGCCGGTTCGCTCCACAGTACAAAGCCGTCTTTGTCATAGTGCGTTTGCAGATAGGCGGGGCTTTCCTGAATCCGTGCCGCAAATGCAGAGTAGCTAAAAATCAACCATCCATTTTTAGGTGGGATGGCGCAGGGGTTGACGAGAAGTGCAGATATGCCTTGTTCAAGCAGAAAGGCCATTGCCGCCGCGTCAAAAATGGTTTCTCTTTACATTCCGTCTTTGTTTTCGGCGGCGGGAAACGTGCTGTTAAAGCGTTCCGCGGCTTCAGCAAGGCCGGAAGTATCACCCCCACGGGCCGCAAAGGGCAATGCGTGTTCACGGTCATATTCTGCCCGAAATTCCTTGTATGCGGTTTCATCGGTGGTTAGCGTGTCTATCAGGTTGCGGACGTAGGTTTTTATTACCGCTCGTTCTTCCGGTTTCATTTTCAGGAAACCTTCAATTAGAACTTTCTCGAAAGCATCAAGCCCGTATTCGCTGGAAAGCTGGGAAACTATCGTTGAATCGGATGCAATGAACATTTCCCCCGTTCCGGTTCGCAACCATTCTTCGTTAATGCTAAATGTTGCACAGATAGCAATAACAGATTTGTCCGTGACCGTGCGCTTTCCGCTTTCAATGCTGGTTAGGTGGCCTTGCGAAATTCCCACCTTGTCCCCAAACTCAATTTGCGTTAAATTTAGGGCTTTTCGCGCCATTTTGACACGTTCGTTTATTGTCAAGTACTTCACCCCCTGTTTCCTTTGAGTTTATCATAGCACACAAAATACAACATTGCAATATTTTTTTGAAAAGAGGGTTGACAGGAATAACCGTATGATGTAATATAATATTGCAAATGGTTATTTTGGCCGGGGCCGCACGGCCCGCGCCGCGCTGAAAGGGGGTGAACAGCATGACATACCATACAAAGACAGCACGGCACGCGCCGATGGACCACATCGAAAAGCAGAAAGCCGCGAAAAAGATTGCCGTACTCTTGGCGGAGAGTACGGCAACGGTAGATGATATGTTCGACGTTTTCCAACTGGTACGGGAATATTTGGTTGTAACACCGAGAATCCCGGAGGGTAAATCATACGGGTTTACCGTTCTTGACCAAACGCGAGACGATGACGGGATAGGGGACAAGTAGCTCCAGCAGGGGCTTGTATGTGCGGACCCCGCGCCAATAGTTATACGCGCATTCCATTTCCTGCATAAAAGAAAAGCCATTTTCCGGAGGAACATTCAAAAAATGCGCGTCGTAGGCTTTGGCAGTACCTTCAAACTCAATTTCCCACAAAGAAACAGCCGTTTGGTTTTCCTTTTCGCCTAAATGCTCTTGAAACACATTTTTCCACCTTTCAGCTTGTTCAAGCGTTTCAGAAGCGTAAAGACAGGACAACCGGGAAACAGCGTCTGGAAAGTAAAGTTTTCGCACAAGCTCAAAGACCAATTCCGTAACAGGTTCTTTGAAGTCGCTGTCAGTAAACTTCCTTTCATAGAGCATGGACAGCCCGTGCGGGCTGAAGCCGTCAGGGAAAAACCGCTTTGACTGAAGCGCATAGGGATATTTGTGTAGAACGTCAGGGGCCGAAACATCATTCAGAACTTTTCCGGGGTATAGCTCCCCGAAGTATGGATGCGGCCTATACCAATAGTACGCCTTATTCAATAGATTCACCACCTTTCCGCTTTTGATTATACCATGAGCGGGCAGCGGGTGAAAAGACGGAAACGGCGGCGGGGCCGGAAACCCCGCCGCCAGCAGGGACCGGAAAGGGGGTGAAGCTCTTGTTTTGGCATTGGCTGAAAGAAAACCACCCCGTAGCATACGAGGCGGTTTGGTGGGTTGTAGACCTGATAAGCGTTGCAGCAATCATTATATCCCTTATAGCAATAGCGACACGATAGAAACAATCAGGGCAATCAAAGCGATTGCAAGCGTAGCCCATGCGCGAAATTCAGTCCAAAAATTCAGCTTTTTTGACCGGGCATTTTCCCGCAAAGCCAATTCCCCGGCGTATGTAATGCGAAGTTTGGTGTCTACTGCAATAGAGCCGTCCTCCGCAACATATCCGCCGACAACGTGTAAATAACCGGAATCAAACAAATTTTTGATAGGAGGCCAAACCTCCGTATCGGTGGAATCCATAAGAAGCATAACATCTTGCACAGACAATGCGCGATTTTTGGATTTATACAGGTTCAACATGGAATACAATTCGGAATCCACGTTTTCACCCCCTTTCCTCTTTTGATTATAGCATGAGGGGGAGCGGGTGAAAAGACGGAAACGGCGGCGGGGCCGGAAACCCCGCCGCCCGCCAGGGGGCAAGCGTCGATGCGGCGACGGTAAACAGGGCATTAGGCCGCAAGCGTGGGCGGGGAATCCGCCCGGTTGCCGGAAAGGGGGTGCAGGAAATGAGCGTATGCAAAGGGTGCGGCGCTCCTATCGACTGGATAAAGACCACAGAGGGGCGCAACATGCCGATAGACCCGGAGCCGGTTTTCATCATTGAGGGCGGAGGAACGGACCGTTTCGTAACCGATGAAGGGGCGGTAGTTTTGGGCCGGATGGCCCGCCCGGATGAAGAATCCGCCGCCTTGCCCGTGGGGTTCGTCCCACACTGGAAAACATGCCCCAACGCGGCGGATTTCCGGCGCAGGCGGTAGAAAACAATTTCGGTGGTGGAGCGGGACCCCCGCCGCCAGCGTGAAAGGAAGTGTTACAGGATGGAAGCGCAGGTTAGGCTTCAACTCCTTTCTTTTTATGCTTTGCCCTTTCACTAATAGGAGAAAAACAGGGGGCAAAGCGGAAGCGTTTTTTGAAAAATCCGAAAAAATTTTTCGGGGATTTTTCAAGCGGCGCAAGCCGCAAAAAGGCGGGCTTGGGGTGGCAACCCCAACAAGATTCCCGCAGGACAAAATTGAGCGATTAGCGAAATTTGGTACTGTGGTAGAATCTTGCTCTAAGAAAGTGGCGGCTTCCTCTGTGTGGGCTTCCGTCAATACCTTTAGTGCCGCAAACGGGGATTTTGCCAAAGCTGCGGAAACATTTCTCCCTCTGATACCTACAAACCTGCAAAATGCAAAATGGACGTTGATTTGCGGAAATTTCCCCTTATTCCTTACAACACCACACAAGCCGGAATAGGCGGAGATTTACGGAAATTTCTCTTTGCCTGCCCTCCACGGACAGCTTGCGGATTTGCCAAATGGGAGAGGAAATTTCTTTCTATCCCCTTTGCACGGCATAATACTGGCGATTTTTCAAAATGCCAAAAATGGGCGCAAAAAAACAGGAAACCTTTTCTTGATTTCCTGTCTTGGTGTGCCGTTCCATGTAGCGGCGGTTATTCAGTTTATAAATAAGCCGGATTTAATTTGCCCCAGTGTTGTTCCTTTTCGCAATTACAGCAAGTAATTATTTTCCCGGTTTGCAATCTGCAAACCAACCAATTTGTAGGTTGCATATCCTCCCATAACCAGCGGCTCTGCTTTGCAAATTTCTTCTGCTTCTTCACGGCTCTCTGTTTTTAGGATATACATACCTGCCATTCCCGGATAGCCTTTAAAGACACCGCAGATTTCCAGCTTTCCCTCATCGTCCAGCTTTCTTATGTTCTCAACGTGTTCCATAACTACCTGTTTTGTCATTTTATTATAGGTCTTGCTTTTCTCAATCATCATCATATACATCAATTTTTCCATACGATTTTCTCCTTTACATTCTATGGGGATTCACTGAGGGTATTATATTATATTTATCCGGCAATAGCAATCTGTCTGTCATTCTCTGGAAACAAACTTATAGCCCACGCCTATAACGGTCTTTATGTAGGTAGGCTTGCGGTTGTCCGGCTCTATCTTTTTTCGCAAGTTGCAAATTACATTGGCAACGCTTGACTGGCAGCTTTCACTTTCCATGCTCCATACAGTTTCAAAGATTTGCGCCTTTGTAAATACCCTCCCCGGACTGGTGGCAAGGCAACAGAGTGCGCCATACTCTAAACGGGTGAGATTTATGACGGTCTTGCAAAAGCCGTTGAACGTATACATGATATGTTCTTTGTATGCTTCTGTACAAGCCATAAATGATTCCCCCTTTCTCCCACATGGGGCGTGCATGGTTTCGTTTTAATGCTATATTGCATTTGGTACATGGATAGTTTATCATAGAATAGTGACAAGGGCTGTCACCATTCGGAAAGGAGTTCAAAAATGTCAAAAGCAGAACGGCTTATCGAGATGATGATAACAATAAATGCAAAAAAAGATTTTACTGTAGGCGAATTGGCAAATGAATTTTCCGTATCAAAAAGAACCATACTACGTGACTTGCAAGAATTGGAACAAGCTGGTTTCCCTCTTTACTCCGAAGTTGGGGCGGCGGGTGGGTATCATATCTTAAAAGAACGCATTTTGCCGCCTATTGCTTTTTCAGAAAGCGAAGCAAAAGCTATTTTCTTTGCCTGTCAAGCCTTGCAATATCACCGTGACTTGCCGCTTGAACAGGAAACCATATCCGTCCTAAAAAAATTTTTGAATTGTCTGCCATTAGATGTACAAAACAGTATTACGCAGATTCAAAACAAGGTAGTATTTTGGATTCCAGACAGACATTGCGATTCGCCATTACTTAAATCAATGTTCCTTGTTGTGATAAACCGTCATGCCGCAACAATACGGTATTCGTCAACATATTCTGAAAGTACACGCACAATTATACCTATCGGCTTATATGCTATGAATGGACTTTGGTATTGCCCCGCTTATTGTACAACGGCAAATCAAATCAGAGTATTCCGGGTTGACCGTATTAAAGAAATCATAGAGGAAAAGCCCTATCCAAAAGGGAAATACCCTATTCCTACGTCTATTCAAGAATATCTTGAAAAAACAGATGTTAGGAATGATTACCATATGAAAATCCAACTAACGGATATAGGCGTTAAACGCTGTGAAAGTGAATGTTTACTTGCAAGCGGATTAACAACATTTCCAACGGGCGGCGGGATAATCGATATGGAAATAAATCATGCAGCTTTAGAATGGGTTGCCGATTATATATTGCCATTTGGGAACAACGCCACTGTGTTAGCACCATTGGAGCTAATAAAACTAATGCAGCAAAAAATATATGAATTACATCAGCATTATTGCAGTTTGGAAACAAGTATGAATGAATGAGAGGGATTCCGTCGTCATCGGCATTGTGGGAATGTGTATAACTGGCTGTCTCATGGAATTGTGGGTAACTCTGTTTGCAGGACGTGGGAAAGCTGCACTTTAGCTTTTCCATGTGCTGTGAATAGAGTTATCCATGATTCCATAGCCTGTTATGCACATTTCCATAATGTTTGTCTTTTGGTCTTTGGCTTCTTTGGTTCGGAATAGTGTGGTGCTGGCGGTCTATCTCTTGTTTTCGGTTGCTTGCTTCTTTACCGTACATGAGCATTCGCGCCAGGGTTATCTCTTGATTTCTTTCCATCGGACTTGTGCCCAACTTGGGCACAAGTTAAATCCATGCGTTCTCCCTGATGTTTCATGGCCTCCAATTTCATTTTGTAGGCAAAAGCCCTTTCGCTGGGGAGCAGGCTTTCCCGTTGTAAATTGCTGTCAACCATGATAATCGTGGCGGCGTCATCGTCCAAATCCCGGACAATGACCGGCATGGTTTCTTTCTCTGCCAGTTCACTGGCCCGATGCCGCCTGTGTCCGGCTACCAGCTCATAGCCGCCGCTGGGGTCAGGACGGGCGATAGCAGGAACAAGAACGCCGTACTGCCGGATGCTGTCCGCTGTTTCCATCATGGCATCATCATCTTTGACCTTGAAGGGGTGTCCCTTGAACGAGTGCAGCTCGCTTAAAGGAATTTCTACCACCTTTTCCCGCCCCGCGTCGGCGCGGCTTTCCTCGGTGGAAAACAGATCATCGACCGATGCCAGCTCTACTTTTTTCGCGCTGCTTTTCAAGTTTCAACACCTCCTTGGTCAGATTTGCGTAGCCCTCCGCTACTTTGCCGCCTGGGTCATGGGCGAAAATGCTCCTGCCCTCCGCGCTGGTTTCCTTTGCCCGGACAGAATGGGGAATCTCTGTGCCGAATACCTTGATTTTGCTGCCGTAGGTTTCCCGCAGCAGGGCGGCAATCTCTTTGGCAAAGTTGGTGCGGTTGTC
>RAZJ01000082.1 GCA_003612625.1 bacterium 1XD42-1
ACTTGATGTCATCTTTTTGACTTTTGTCTATTTTGCTCTTGCTGTGGATGCTCTTATGTGAACACGTCCTAACAAATATACAGAATCTTTGTTGGAGCTTCCTAAGTCTTCATGGGCCAGCGTTGGACAAAAAATTGAAACCGCTACGATGCAGAAAACAGATATTGAAATTGATTTAGCCAAGCTGCGTGTCGCAAATAAGATTCGTTATACTGAAAAAGAAATAGTAGCATGGTTAAAGCTGTTTTGTAAAGGCGATCTTTTTGATATGAAATTCAGACAGCGTATTATAGATACCTTTATAAATTCTATTTTTTTGTATGATGACCGAATTATAATATTTTACAATATTCGTGGTGGCAAGCAGGTTTCTTATATTGACATGCTTGACGCCACGAAAGAGGCACCGGATTCTGTTATTTCAGATATGGAAAAGGGTTCGGAAAATATTTGCGTTCTTAATGATACAGTTGACCATGTTGCCGTCGGCGTCCTCGCCCACGGTTTCTTGCTTTTCCATCTCATAAAGGGGCATTCCCCGCTGGAGAACCATAGAGGTATCGTCGGAGCCTTTGTACTTGAGAATACGGTTGAAATTGCCGAGGACGGTTTGGCCTTCGATGGGTTCTGGGATAAAGGGGACGTATTTAATCGGCATCTGTCTGCCCCTCCTGTTTCAAAATTCTTTCTTTCACCAATTCTATAATTGTTGCAGGAAAATCCTTGTTTTGGAGTAGATAACAACCCAATTGTTCTCCATTCGCTGAAGAAAGTTGAGCATATCCCGCAATAACTGCACAATTGATTGTTTGTAGACTGATAGCAGTTAACTGAACTGGCAGTTCAATACCAGATGGAGAAAATAGATAACTCTGCAAATCGTCCTCTGTTGGTTTACTGCCCCTATCATTTAATAAGTATCGCATACAAGGGTGATTATATTTATGAGCTTCATCCACATAGGCATAAAGGTGTTCAAGACCAACTGCTTTAGCAAGATTAAATAAATTAGGTGCCTTTATTTCGTCGTTCTTAGCCCATTCATAGTCTTGTTTTCCTGTCCAACTATATTTTGCTTTTACATTTCTGTATGCCATTTCTATATCATGGAAAGCACTTAAATCATAATGAAATAAATTCAATCGGTCCTGATATTTCACCAATCTTCTTGCAAATTTATAGTCATCAACTGCCGCGTAATCAATATATTTTTGGGCCAAGTCTGGATACTTAATGAGAATATTGGCAACGACTGAAAACTCAAATAGAGTCCTCCATCTTGCAATGGCACCAGATGCAGAGCCATTTTCCATCATGATTTTTGCTTCTCGGGAAATTTTCAAGGCTCTTTCATGTATGCGTAAAAGTGCAAATTGTAAAAATGGCTTCTCAGGTTCAGGTATATAACTGTCCAGGACTTTACCGAGTTCAATGCAAAAGTCAAAAAAACCTTCTAAAACCGTAAACTCTTGATTATATTTGTTATAAATATATTTTCGCTCAGTTTCATATTGTGCTTGTAAACAATCGTTTTTCTGTTGACATAGTTTATAAAAATCTTTATCCATTTTGCGCTCCAAAAAACTCACAAATTTTCTCATGCGTCCTTACAATCCGCTCCCTGTCCGGCATGGTATCCTCCAAATACAGATACTCAAACCGCTCATAGCCGAACGCGGCATTGTTCTGCCGCAGGAACTCGGATTCTACAAAGGCCCGCTTGTCCTTGAACGATAGGTCATTGGTATAGATTTTGCCTTTCGTTTCCACAATCAACGCCTTATGTATCCTCTCATTCCTGCGCTGGATGATAAGGAAGTCCGGAGTATACATCCCGATGTAGTTCCAGCCGTGGCCGGTGGATTTGTAGCACTTGATTTTGAACTCCGTCATAGCCCGGTCGCCGTTGTAGTAGACTTCCAGTCCGAACTGCTCCACCTCTGGGAGGGGCAGCACATCCCGCAGAAAGATCTGTTCAAAGCCGCTGTCTGTGCGGTAGGGCAGATAGTGGAAGGAGCGGTCCTTCTGGGGGTGGGAGACAATTTGCCTGCGGAGTATCTCCAAAACCTGTGCTTGCCCGGTTTGCTCCGCCAGCTCCATCATTTGCAGTGTATTCTTGTCCGGTTTTAGCTTGCCTCTGTCATCCAGGATGATTTTCTCCACCACATCCTGAGCCGGAAAGTAATCCGCCGTATCCTGCGCGTAAACAACCGGCGAGAAGTTGGCGATATTCAGCAGAGACGCCGCCTCCGGGATACATTCTGTTCTGCTCCTGTAGTCGCGCTGTTGGCAGAACGCCTTGCGGATATTGGCCTCAGTCGCTTGGCGGTCATACCTGGAACTGAAATATTTCTGTTCTCCGCGCTCATAGGTGATCGTTTCAAAAACGGTGTATAGCTCGTCCCGATAGTGATTCAGCTGCTCCATGGAGAGCGTTCCGATGCTGCTCCAAGTCAAGCCATACAGCCATTGTGAGAATACGGCGGGCTCTGTCCCGCGTTCCTCGTCATCGAAGTCGGTCCCAAGGTTCTCCTGGGAAAAGTTTGTGGTTTTGACCATGCCCGCCAGAGGTTTCACGACGGCCCCGATGATCCCGTTTTCCGGGTCGGCGTCTTTCTCCAGGATAGTCTCATAGCTGACCTTAAGTTGGTAAAAATCCACCTTGGGCAGTTTCAGATAATCAGTTCGGTCGTAGCGTTTTATTTCAATTTTTTCCGGCCCTCCTTTGGCAAATTCCGCCAAGGAGATATGGTGATGCTGTTGGAGCTGGGCAACCAGCTTGTCACCGTTGGTGCGGTTGAGGTAGATCAGCGCCGTTTCCGGCTGCCCCCTGTCTACCTGACGCAGGCACCGGCAGGAGGTTTGCAGTACCATGGTTCTGTGGCAGTCGCCCTCCTGGGAGAGGATGATGCCGGTCAGACTGCGGCAGTCCCACCCCTCCTTGCCAATCTGTACCAGCAGGACGATACGGATTTTTGAGATGGGCTTGTCCAGCGTGTCGAACTGCATCTGATTGTCAGCGGGCTGGGGGTACTGCTTGTTCCCCTTGTGAAATTTCAGAATACAGTCAGCAGCCAGGCCATACTCTCCGATGATCCGGGAGACAAGAGGATAGACCTGCTCTTCCAGTTTGGGAATTGTGCTACAGTAAATACCCAACTTGGCGGCAGTCCCGTTCTGGTACACAGTGTCTTTGTAGGTGTCCAAAAACTCCCGCACACCGTTTTCGATAATCCGGCTACTGTCGGCAATATCGGCAATCTTCACCGTCGGATATTTGAGGAAGTTTCCCACGCCGTCCACCAAGGGGTAGTAGTAAACCGTGTTGGTAATTTCGGCGGTGCCGACGGTGAGCTTGTCCGTCACTGTGATCTTCTCCGCTTTTTCCAGGTAGGGTGTGCCGGAAAAGCCGATGACGGAGTTGACAGTTCCCCCCTCAGTCCAGTGATTGACGACGGCCCGCAACTTGATTTCGTCGCTGACCGCATGATGTACTTCGTCGATGAAAATAGACAGGGCGGGCAGTTTACCGATTAGGTTGCGCAGTTCATTGGCCTGACGGTCTTTGTCATCGTTGCTTTCGTCGAACCAACTAATTTGTCCATCCTTTTCCTGAATGCGGTCAAGGATGACCTTCTCTGCATTGGTCACAGCCACCAACCCAAACAATTCCGACAGAGGCTGGTGGTTGGCGATTTTCTGGACGTTGGGATTTTTGGTTTTATTGGACTTATTAGCCGTCTTATTCTGATCCAGCACTTCAAAAGAGAGCATCCGTTTGATCGCAGATGCCGACGGCTCCGGGATGACCCAGGCAGGGTCGAATTTCTGAATAGTCTTCAGACTGGGCACTACGGACGACTTCAAACCGGAGGGCGCAAAGATAATGAAATTGTGGGCAAAGGCCGGGTTCTGCGGTTCGTTTACCGCAAAATATAAATCCAGATAGATGAATGCCGCCATCAGGTAGGTTTTCCCCGCACCCATGGGGAGACTGAACAAATAATCTGTATAGGAAACACCATAGAAAGCGTCGTAGAAGAAACGCTGGTAGTCAATGCTCTCTGGGGCTTTGCGAATTCGTTGTTCCATCTTTTGAGAAACCTGTTCCCCCGCATCATTATTGAGACACGCATACTCCAGTAGAGCTGCCGCCGCCGGATGACCTTCCAGATAAATCCGGGTTGTGGTGGAAAGCTCTACAGTCTGTAAATCCAATGTATTGAAGCGCCCCTCCCGAAAAAGACTGGGGAGCGGCTTGCTGTCACAGCCAATCTTGAGGAAAAGGTATGTTTTGACGGCATCGACCTGTGCGTCCCGCATCTGACCGGTGCTTTCGATATAGCCAATCAGGTCTTTGACGGTACAATCCTGAGATGTTAGCCAGCGATTGCGGGCGTTGGTTATCATACGGTAAAACATTGGACGTCTCCTTAATGCAAAGCCCTTGCCGCAGAGCAAGGGCTTTCAAGAAAATTCTATATAAATTCTAACACATACTGGGAAAAATCTCAACTGGCTTTTTTGAAGAAACCGCATCCACGTTGGCAGGCTCGTGAGTAATTTCTCTGGTGACCGGATCAAGTATGTAAAGCTCTTTTTTGAGTTGCTGGGCATAGCGCACTGTCATCCCCGTCCCGCTTCGGTAGGCCCCATTGTAGACGGCCAGCAGAATGGACGAGTGGTCCACCATGTACCGGTTCCGCTCCAGCATACAACCACGGCTGTACTCCTGCCCCACATAGACAACCTCGTCAGCCTGCTCCAAAATTGAATGATAGATTTCCCGCGCTGAAACTGACCACTTGCTCTCTTGCCCTTCACAGGGGAGGTTGGCATGGAGCTTCAGCGCAGGATTTTTCTTTTTCAGGTCAAGGACAATCTGAGCGCACCAGAGATCTACCCCTTGAGCCATACCTGACAAAAAGTCCGTCACACCTTGCTCTGCCAGCGCGGAGATCTGCACCGCTAGGACTTCCTTCAAGAGAACGCAGCCGGGGGCGCTTTCGTCATAGCCCCATGGAAAACTTTTTGGCCGGTGGCCGGTAAATGCGCAAGCTGTTTTTATCATTGTAAACAATCCCCCCCATACAGATAGATGCTCCGCATTATAGCAAAAATTCTTACGAACGTCTATTATCGTAGACGATTATTTTTCAGTTTTCTCATACACTATCTGTTGAGAAAGCGGGGTGGGGCGGTGCAATTCGACAATAATGCGGTTGGAAGAACAATTCGCAGCCTTCGCAATAAGAAGGGCATATCTCAAGATGTCCTGAGCGGCTTTGCGGGAATTGCCCGCACTCATTTGACAATGATTGAGAATGGTGACAAGCAGGCAAATTTTGAGACTATTTGGAAAATTGCCAATGCGCTGGATATGCGCCCAAGTGAGCTTGTCGCTCAAATTGAGGCAGAGATAGAGCGGAATAGTTGATGCTATGGGGCTGGTGCGGTAGTAGTGGCAAGCAATGCGCTGGTATATACCGTCGCTCGCTTGTTGGTGGCTGACCGCCCCCAAACCCCTGTAAATCCGGGCGCAACTGCGCCCGGATTTTTAAGCCGCCTTCGGCGTCTGCTGTTACCCGCAGGGAGAGAAAAAATCATCACCGCGCCTCCTGCTGGCGGTCACGATTTTTCTCTTTCTCCGTCACGCCCAAAATCCGCCCCACATTGTTTTTGGCGGTGAGCAGTTCTACCATTTTTTCTCGCGCCTGCTTGTACTCCGGATACCGCTTTTTGTTCTCCGCCTTCAACGTGGCATACTCCTGTTTCAGCGATTGCATGGACGGCAGCCTCTTCAAACCGAGGGAATCAAAGTACCGCTTCGCCGCTTGACAGGCCGTGATTTCACTGCTATGCTGTTCATAAAAATTTTCTCTTTTCCTGCCCGTCAA
>RAZJ01000083.1 GCA_003612625.1 bacterium 1XD42-1
ACGCCCTTTTTCGCCCAGCGGTTTATCCGAACATAGATCACGTGCCAATCTCCGTATTCTTTGGGCAAGCTCCTCCATTTGCACCCATTTTCCACTACGTATAGCACTGCATTCAATACGTCCAGGTTGCTGATTTTGGCTGGTTTCCGCTGTTTGGGAAAGCACTCTTTGATTTGCTCGTATTGCTCTTTCTTTATTTCCATTCTTTAATTATATCACAATCCAACTTATGTGAACACTACCTAGGATATGCATTTTTCAATTTTTCAAGATAATCATAAGCCGACAAAAAGCTATTTGCTACAATATATTCCGGTTTTCTTTCAATAGTTTTTATTATATCAATATTTTCTTGCAAAGCATAATTCTGCCATCCGGGTTTATAACTTGGTAATGTAATGATCGGAACAATATCGGCAAATTTATATCTATCATTGATTTGCTCAACGCGCTTACCATCAAACCCCAAAAATGCTATCCATTTTTCTTCTAGTTTATCATCATTTGCACGTAAGAATCCGGGTATTGGGTCAATTCCTCTAAATTTTTTATATAAATCAAATCGATCAACAAATTCTTCTTTCTCATTTTCATTAATATTTTTACAATATCTCAAAGGTTCTGTATATAAACAATAAACTTCTTTAAAGCCTATTTTCTTTATGTTAAATAGCAAAGTTCCCATCAATCTTAAATTCATTGATGTAATATTCAGTATAACTGGAATATTTTTATCTAAAACTCGCAAGAAAACAAATGTTTGGGATTTCAAATCATATTTTTCATTATTACATTCAAATGAATCTTCTTCATAATCATAGTGAAAAAAATAATATATACATTTGCATTGTTCATTTAACTTATTTATTTGCTCAGTATTATCAGAACGCTTTTCCGAACTTGAATTTCCTATAAAATTAAGTTTATCTTTGGAATAAAGGCATAAAAATTCTTCCCAGAAAAACATTTTTTCAAAATATTTTCCCATCTAAATCACCATGCAGACCGCTATGCAGTCTGCACAAATAGGAATGAAAGAGTGCAGGCAAGCGGTCTCCTTTCTTGTAAAATTGAGTTGAGGGGAAGCACACTACAACACACGGTAGGAGGAGTCGTAGATTACTTCCAGAGTTCAAGTCGGTATCTAAATCAGTGTTAGGACCGCCTTTTCAAGCACAAATAAGTGGCGCTTTGAGCCCGGACACTAAGGATTGTATTAACACCTGTTAATTGCTTGGCGGTTCAGTCACTGCTTTCTCCTCACCATTTCGTTATGAGGAGGATATAGATTGAAAGTTGTCTTTCCAACCTGCTGTGGAGTGGATGTTCACAAGTCGTTTCTGGTTGCGACCATCATCAAAACACCAAATGATAGTTTACAGCCAAGTTATCAGAAAAAGCGTTTTACGACCTTCAACTCAGATCTGAAGCGTTTCGCAAACTGGCTCCATGAAAATGATTGCTTAGATGTGTGCATGGAATCCACGGGAAAATATTGGGTGCCCGTGTTCAACATTCTGGAAAAGCGGGACATCCGTGTCGTCATTGCCAATCCCAAGTGGGTCAAGGCTGTAAAGGGAAACAAAGATGATACGAAGGATTCTAAATGGATCGGGGACTTGTTCCGCATTGGCCTGGTGAAAAGCAGTTTTATCCCGGCCAAGGACATCCGCATTCTGCGGGAACTGACCCGTTACCGCTACAAACTCACTTCGATGAAAAGCAGCGAGAAAAACCGTTTTCAGAATGCCTTTACCGTTTGCAATGTGGCGCTTGATTCCGTTGTGTCTGATATGTTTGGTAAGTCCGCAACTGCCATCACGGATTACCTGACATCCGATAAGGATTTTTGTGCTGAATGTTGCGTCTCCCTGCTGCATCGTTCCCTCAAGAAAAAGGCAGATGATGTGCTTGCCTCTATTGAAGGTTACGAGATCACACAGGAGCAGAAAAGCCATATCGGCATTGTCCGAGACCATCTCCACTACATTGAGAAACTGATTGATCGGGTGGATTCCTGCGTCAACACCATGGTCGAGAAGTACGGCAGGGCTATTTCGCTCCTCTGTACCATCTCCGGCATTGACCGCAGCTCTGCGATCACCATCATCTCTGAAATCGGCGTAGATATGGCGCAGTTCGGTTCCTCTAAACGCCTTTGCTGCTGGGCCGGGCTCACTCCCGGCAACAATGAATCCGCCGGCAAAAAGAAGTCTGTCCGTATTTCGCGTGCGGGAGTTTATCTCAAGCCTGCGCTGGTACAAGTTGCCCACGCAGCCGTGAAGGACAAGAGAAATCCGTACTATGCTCTAAAATATGAATGCATTGCCAAACGCCGGGGCAAGAAGCGAGCCATTATCGCTATTGCAAGAATGATTTTGACCGCGATCTACTCCATGCTCTCCACTGGGGAAATCTGGAATCCTGTTGATCTGTTCAAGATCGATATGCACGAACATCTCAAAGAGCGGCAGATTCAAAAGGCTGTGAAACAGGCTGTTCGTTTCCTTGAATCTCAAGGATTAAAAGTAAGTTAGCCGTTTCCAATACTTTGCCCTTTGCTCCGAATTTCTTCTGTTTTTCGGGGCTGGATTTTTGCGCCCTTTTCTGATGTGCCTCTTATTCGGGAATCTTTCACACTACTATCCTCCTCGGTTAAAAAAAGCTTTAACTGAATATAATCCAAGTCGATCTTCTCATCCTGCAACTTTCTCTTTTTCACATAATTTTTAATAAGGTCTGTAAACATCACTTGACAAGGGCATACAGGGAAAAGAAGCAAAAAAAGTGCTACCAACCTTACACAAAACACCGCCTAACGGGACAATAGGCGGTGTTTTTGTATGCGGCGGAAAAACCCTGAACCCTGGCCGCCAGGGTATGCGGCCAAAATCGAGACAAGGAGGTATTTGCAAGCATGGCAGATGAAACCAAGACCAACGCCACGCCGGAAGCGCCGGGCGGCCCTCCCGCGCCGGAGCAGACGGAACAGGCGGTGATCCCCGGCATGGAAGGCGGCCCTGCCCCCTCCGGCAAGGTGATCGACCTGTCGGACGTGCGGGCGGAGTCTGGCAAGACCGGGCCGGAGTCCCCCATCCCTGGGGAGGTTCCCCCGGAGCAGGGCGCTGCTGGCTCCGTTAGCGAGTACACCAAGCAGGAGTGGGAGCGGCCCCAGGAAGAACCTGAAAAGCCCCGCCGTGGCCGCCCTCCCAAGGCAGACCGGGCCGCGCCGGAGGCTGGGGAAAAGAAAACGGGCAAGGGCCGCGCTACCAAGCCCAAGGACAAGGCCGCGCCCGGCAAGACCGCCAAGGCCCCCGGTAGGGGCAAGCGGGCCGCTCCTGGCAAGGGCGCTCCCCCTGAACCAGCCAAGGCGGAGGCCCCAGCCCCTCCGCCTGAACCCGCTCAGCCCCGTGACGCGACCCGCGCCGTGAAAGAGGAAGTTGTCTATCTGAACCTCTCCGACCTCCACCCGTTCAAGGATCATCCCTTTGGTGTGCGGGACGATGCGGAAATGCAGGGGCTGGTGGAGTCCGTCCGCTCCGGCGGTGTGAACCAGCCCGCCCTGGTGCGTCCCCGTGAGGGCGGGGGCTATGAAATCATCGCGGGCCACCGCCGCCAGCGGGCCAGTGAGCTGGCCGGGTTTGGGAATATGCCCTGTATTATCCGCGAAATGACGGACGATCAGGCCGTCCTCGCTATGACGGATGACAACCTGCGCCACCGTGAAAAGCTCCTGCCCAGCGAAAAGGCGGCGGCCCTGCAACAGCAGTATGAAGCCATCAAACACCAGGGGGCGCGGGGTGACGATGACGAGGCGGGCAAGCTCTCCCTGCAAAGCGTGGGCCAGCGCAACGGCATGAGCGTGAAAACCGTCCAGCGGTATCTCTGGCTGAACGACCTTGTTCCCGAACTGAAAGAGGTCATGGACGCTGGCAAGCTGTCTTTCACCCCCGCCGTGGAAATCTCCCGCATCCGGCCCAAGCATCAGAAGTATATCGCCGTTTCCATTGAGGGCCAGCAGTCCTCCCCGTCCCAGGGACAGGCCAAGCGGCTCCGGGAGCTGGATAAGGACAACAAACTGAACCCGGACGCCATAGACGCGATTTTGGGTGAAGAAAAGAAAAAGGAGGATATTTCTGTGATTATTTCCGGCGCTGAACTGGAGAAGTATTTCGGCAAGGAGGCCACGCCCCGTCAGATGAAAGACCAGATCATGGCCCTGCTGGACGGGTGGAAAGAGAAACAGCCCCCGGAGCTGGGCAAGGGCGACAAAAAAGTGGATATGGAAAAGTAACCTCTGGCCATCCTGACCAGAGGCTTTTTCGTTCCCGTGTCCCTCGTCCCCCCGCAGGGGAAAACCAGGCTCTGGTGGGTATATCCCCCGTCGCCGCCGTCGTAAAAGCACAGGCGGGGACGGCTGTCAAGGGGGCGGAACGCCCCGCCGCTTGCGGCGGCTTGCCCTTGACGGGCGGCCCCGGCTGTGCTATCCTCTGCGGCGCGGCGGGGGTATATCCTCCAGAGCCGCCCCCTTTCCCATGAATGGGAAAGGGCGGGGGGATAGGGTTGACCGTCCCCCACCGACTGAACATAAAAAGGAGGCATTTTTGATATGAAGCGACCCCTCGCCTATGTGACCGCCGCATGGCGCGGCGATTCCTGCGAAACCACGGAACAGGCGGCCAAGTATTGCCGGGCCGTGTATGACGCTGGCTTTTCCCCCCATCTGCCCCAAACTGTATCTGCCCCTGTTCCTCAATGACGCTGTGCCGGAGGAGCATAAGAGCGGCATCGACATGGGCCGCGACCTGCTCCGGCGCTCCCGCGTCCTGGTGGTGTGCGGAGGCCCCGTCACCGAGGAAATGAAAAACGATATCGCCACTGCCCAGCGGCTGGGGATCACCGCCACCACGTTAGAGGGCATCCTCACCGTCAAGGGCCAGGGCCACAGGCGGCGCTGATATGGAGGGTAAAATCCTTGAAGCCTATGTAACCAACCTGGGGAAATACAACGAGGGCCGTCTGGTAGGTGCGCCCCTGAATTTTCCCACCACCACCGAGGACGTGCAAGCCCTCTTGAAGCGCATCGGGGTGGACGGCGTTCGGTATGAGGAAATCTTCATTACCGACTTTGAAAGCGACATCCTGGGCCTGTATGACCACCTGGGCGAGTACGAGAGCATTGACGAGCTGAACCATCTGGCTCACCTGCTGTCCGGCATGGACGGTGACGCGCTGGCGAAGCTGGAGGCCGTGATGGACAGCGGGGAGTACACGGGAAGCGTCAAGGATTTAATCAACCTGACGCAAAATCTGGACAACTACGATTTTTACCCCGATGTTGACAGCGAGGAAGCCCTGGGCCGTTTGTATATCCAGGAATTTGAAGCTGTCCAAGTGCCGGAGCATTTGATTGACTACATCGACTACGAGGCATACGGGCGGGACGTGCGGATCAACGAGGGCGGCCACTTTGCCCCCGGCGGCTATGTCATGTGTAACCACGGCTCCTTTGTGGAGCATTACCACGGCATAGAGGACATTCC
>RAZJ01000085.1 GCA_003612625.1 bacterium 1XD42-1
AACAATAGAAACGAATATCTGCAAATTGTAAGTAAAGAAGTTATTTTCAAGATAGAGGGTAACAAAAGACTACAATGAGCCGAGGGAAGGATTCTGAAAGGAATCCGAACTTCGAGAGAACCAAAGATTCAAAGCATGGTCAAGCTAAGAAGGGCACAGGGCGAATGCCTTGGCACTGGGAGCCGAAGAAAGACGTGATAAGCTGCGAAAAGCTGCGGGGAGCTGCAAATAAGCATTGATCCGCAGATGTCTGAATGGAGCAATCCAGCAGGAGTAAAGTCCTGCTACCGTATACTGAATCCATAGGTATACGGGGGGAACCGCCTGAACTGAAACATCTAAGTAGGGCGAGGAAGAGAAATCAAAAGAGATTCCGAAAGTAGTGGCGAGCGAAATCGGAAGAGGCCAAACCGGAAGCAGCAATGTTTCCGGGGTTGTGGACTGTATCAAGCTAGTTTGTTTTTAGTTGAACTGCATGGGAAGGCAGGCCGGAGAACGTGAGAGCCGTGTAAGCGAAAAGAACGAACAGCGGGCAGTATCCAGAGTACCGCGGGACACGTGAAACCCCGTGGGAAGCAGGGGGGACCACCCTCCAAGCCTAAATACTCCCCAGTGACCGATAGCGCAAAGTACTGTGAAGGAAAGGTGAAAAGGACCCCGGGAGGGGAGTGAAAGAGAACCTGAAACCCTGAGCCTACAAGCACATAGAGCACATCAAAGTGTGATATGGTACCTTTTGTAGAATGGTCCGGCGAGCGTATGTATGTAGCAAGGTTAAGGACTTAAGGTCCGGAGCCGAAGGGAAACCGAGTCTGAAAAGGGCGAAGAGTTTCATGCATAGGGCCCGAAACCGGGTGACCTATCCATGTCCAGGTTGAAGTGGGCGTAAAAGCCCATGGAGGACCGAACCGACCTCCGTTGAAAAGGCGGCGGATGAGGTGTGGATAGCGGAGAAATTCCAATCGAACCCGGAGATAGCTGGTTCTCCCCGAAATAGCTTTAGGGCTAGCGTCAAGTTAGATTACCGGAGGTAAAGCACTGAATGGGCTAGGGGCCGAGAGGTTACTGAACCCTATCAAACTAAGAATGCCGGAGAATTGATGCTTGGCAGTCAGACTACGTGAGATAAGTCTCGTGGTCGAGAGGGAAAAAGCCCAGACCCACAGCTAAGGTCCCGAAGTAGATTTAAGTGGAAAAGGATGTGGAATTGCGAAGACAACCAGGATGTTGGCTTAGAAGCAGCCACACATTCAAAGAGTGCGTAATAGCTCACTGGTCGAGTGACTCTGCGCCGAAAATTCAACGGGGCTAAAATCTACACCGAAGCTAGGGAATCCGCAAGGATTGGTAGGGGAGCGTCGAATACGAGGAGAAGCATTAGCGGAAGCGGATGTGGATTGTATTCGAGTGAGAATGCCGGAATGAGTAGCGAGAATTATGTGAGAATCATAATGGCCGAAAGTCTAAGGTTTTTGGGGGAAGGTTCGTCCGCCCCAAGTAAGCCGGGAGCTAAGGTGAGGCCGAGAGGCGTAGCCGATGCACATACGGTAGAGATTCCGTAGCCATCGAAATATTTAAATAAAGGGACACTGTTGAAGGGCATGACCCGGGCGTTGGTAGCCCCGGGCGAAAGGGACCGAAAAATAGTAGGGAAGCATGTTTGGAAGCAGGCGAGAAAAGCTTTATGGATATATAAGATGCCCGTACCGCAAACCGACACAGGTGGACAGGAAGAGGATTCTAAGGCCAACGGGAGAAGGGTTGTTAAGGAACTCGGCAAGTTGACCCCGTAACTTAGGGAAAAGGGGTGCTCTGGAGACAGAGCCGCAGAGAATAGGTCCAGGCGACTGTTTAGCAAAAACACAGCTCTATGCTAAATCGAAAGATGAAGTATATGGGGTGACACCTGCCCGGTGCCGGAAGGTTAAGAGGAGATGTGAGAGCATTGAATTGAAGCCCCGGTAAACGGCGGCCGTAACTATAACGGTCCTAAGGTAGCGAAATTCCTTGTCAGGTAAGTTCTGACCCGCACGAATGGTGTAACGATCTGGACACTGTCTCAACAGCCCGCCCGGCGAAATTGTAGTACCGGTGAAGATGCCGGTTACCCGCGACAAGACGGAAAGACCCCATGGAGCTTTACTGCAGCTTAATATTGGATTTCGGTATTTCATGTACAGGATAGGTGGGAGACTGAGAAGGATGGACGCCAGTTCATCTGGAGTCAACGTTGGGATACCACCCTTGAGGTACTGGAATTCTAACCTGCGGCCATGAAGCTGGCCGGGGGACATTGTTAGGCAGGCAGTTTGACTGGGGCGGTCGCCTCCAAAAGAGTAACGGAGGCGCTCAAAGGTTGGCTCGGCATGGACGGAAACCATGCGAATGAGTGTAAACGCAAAAGCCAGCCTGACTGCGAGAGGGACGTCTCGAGCAGGAACGAAAGTTGGAGTTAGTGATCCGGTGGTATGTGAGTGGAAATGCCATCGCTCAACGGATAAAAGCTACCCTGGGGATAACAGGCTGATCTCCCCCAAGAGTCCACATCGTCGGGGAGGTTTGGCACCTCGATGTCGGCTCATCGCATCCTGGGGCTGAATTCGGTCCCAAGGGTTTGGCTGTTCGCCAATTAAAGCGGTACGCGAGCTGGGTTCAGAACGTCGTGAGACAGTTCGGTCCCTATCTGTCGTGGGCGCAGGATATTTGAGAGGAGCTGTCCCTAGTACGAGAGGACCGGGATGGACGCACCGCTGGTGCACCAGTTGTCTTGCCAAAGGCATAGCTGGGCAGCTAAGTGCGGAGTGGATAAACGCTGAAGGCATCTAAGCGTGAAGCCAACCTCAAGATAAGATATGCCACTGAGTAATCAGGTAAGGCCCCTGGAAGACTACCAGGTAGATAGGCCGCATGTGGAAGCGTTGTGAGGCGTGAAGCAAGGCGGTACTAATAGGCCGAGGGCTTGACCAAGCGGAAGATTTGGTTAGGGGATAGGAGTTTCTATTGTTTGATTTTGAGGGTACGCGAGGGAAGGCGTAGGAAGGGATAAGCGCCATTAGCTCAGTTGGTAGAGCAGCTGACTCTTAATCAGCGGGTCCCGGGTTCGAGTCCCTGATGGCGCATTGGAGCGGCCCGTTGGTCAAGCGGTCAAGACATCGGCCTCTCACGCCGAAGACACGGGTTCGATTCCCGTACGGGTCATGGGGAGAGCCGATGAGGTAAACTAAAGAAAGAGAAGATAGGCCGGTGTAAATGACGCTGAGGAACCACCTGTTCCCATACCGAACACAGAAGTTAAGCTCAGCAGTGCCGAAGATACTTGGTGGG
>RAZJ01000086.1 GCA_003612625.1 bacterium 1XD42-1
ACTTGATGTCATCTTTTTGACTTTTGTCTATTTTGCTCTTGCTGTGGATGCTCTTATGTGAACACGTCCTAAACTTGTATTATCGAGATGAAAGAACGGATATTGGTCGAGTTTACTTTAACGATCATAATTTTGATAATCGTGTTGGATCAGAAATTTTCTCAGCCCATTATTGTAAAGCAACCGAGCTATCAATGAGGCCAAATATGAATGATACTTGTATATATCCACCATTAGGGGATGAATTAGAAAAATCTATATATATTATAAAATTTGATGACAAGTCATTCAAAGAGATGCACAAAAACTATTGTATAGATAATCAAATTACTATCAACCGATTTGAAAAGTCAACTGAAATTAAAAAATTCTTGACTGAACACCCTGAATATACTGGAAAAAGCATCAATGAAATCTGTATGGCGGCTGGTGGTACGAATTTACTTGCACGCATATTTTGTTTTGAGCATACAATGCAAGAGAAAGGGTTAAGAATGGAGGCCATGCTTAATAAACATTCCCGGATATACCCCGAACTTTTTCCATTAGAGGACTCCGAACAGTAAGCGCAGAATTATAATTCAATTCATATAATCATATAAATTAAAGTTCCAATTTGACTTTGTGTATTCAAGACAGTTCAAACTATTACACTGTAATAGCCCAAAAAGCAGCAGGAATACGAAAGAAAATTGGGATAAATTAAAAAGAGCATTTCTTGTAATGTCCTCATTAATACTTCTTTGGGACAACTTGTCCCGAAGTCTTTTGCGGTGACTGTGTTAAGCAGTTGCCGCTTTTTATCTGTCAAATAAGGGAGGTACAAGTATAGCCACAACCAGACTCATTACCCACCATATCAGCAAGGGAGAAACCATCGCCAGCTCACTCAAGGATCGTCTGGACTATGGGAAAGACCCGGATAAAACCCAGGATGGCCAGCTCATTTCTTCCTATGAGTGTGACCACCAGACCGCTGATGCCGAGTTCCTGCTCTCCCGGGCAAAGTATAAAGCGGTCACAGGCCGGGAACAAAAGCGGGAGGCGGATGTGCTCTGCTATCAGATCCGCCAGTCCTTTGCGCCTGGGGAAATTACCCCGGAGGAGGCAAACCGGGTAGGCTATGAAACGGCCATGCGCTGGACGAAAGGGAAACACGCTTTTTTTGTTGCTACTCATACAGATAAAAAACATATCCACAATCACATTTATTACAATTCTGTTTCACTGGACTACACCCGGAAATTTCGGGACTTCTGGAGATCGGCTGGAGCTCTGCGGCGGCTTTCCGACCGGGTATGTCTGGAAAATGATTTATCGGTTATCCAGCATCCAAAGCTCCACAGCAAGGGCCGTTTCCTACACTATGGCCAGTGGATCGGGGAGCGGCCCCCGTCTGCCCAGCAAAGGGTACGGCTTGCCATCGTTGCGGCTCTGAAACAAAAGCCCGCCGACTTTGCGGAGTTCCTGCGGCTGATGGAGGAGTCTGGATTTACGGTAAAGTATGGCCGGGGCGGTGTGATTTCGTTCCTTGCCCCCGGGCAGGATAAGCCCACCCGCCTGCGGGCATCCACCCTTGGGGACGGCTTTGATCCCGAGGACATCCGGGCGGTGATTGCCGGGGAGCGGCCCATCCCGGAACTTGCGGACGAGGCCCCGGCTCCTGTCCGGCGGGTTAATCTCATTATTGATATTCAACAGCGCATGGCCGAGGGCAAGGGCCCGGCTTATGAACGGTGGGCCAAGGTTTACAATCTAAAACAGATGGCCGCCGCCCTCCAGTATCTGCGGGAGCATGGCCTTACAGACTATGAGTCTATGGCGGCCAGCACCGAGGCGGCGGTGGAGCACTTTCACGCTCTGGCCGGGAAACTGCAGGAAATGGAGGCGGCCCTCGAAAAGACATCCGGGCTTATGGCGGCCATGGTAGACTATGCCAAGACCCGGCCTGTATTTGATGGCTATAAGGCGGCCCGGTACAGTAAAAAATATCTTGCAGAGCACAAGGCGGAGCTTGCCAGCTACCGGGCGGCGAAAGCGGCATTGAACAAACTCTTAAACGGGGAGAAACTTCCCAAAATAGCGGATATGAAAAAGACCCGCCAGGAGTTGGCGGAAAAGAAAAAGGCCCTTTATGCAAAGTACCGCAAGGCCCAGGCGGATATGCGGCAGGCCGTGGCGGTCAAGGCGAACATTGACCATCTGCTCAGCCACACGGACGGGCGGGAAAATAAGGCCCCGGAGCGGTAGCCCGGGCCGCAGACAATAAGCGTAAGCGCCGGGACTTTGGGACACTTTGTCCCGAAGTCCTGCGGGTTTGGGGAGCTCCCCAACAAGCATTTTCGCAGGGCCAGCGGCACAAGAAAATAGCAGGTGTGGGCACACCTGCCCTGCTTGCCGTTTCGTGCGATCCCGCTACAAGGCGCAAAAATGGAGGTCACGCTTTCTCACGCATCCTCCGTTTCCCGGGCCTGCCTGAGCCCCTCTGCTGTGGCTTTTATTACGGTTAATTCTTTTTCACTCATTGAGTTGAGCAGTATATCAATCTGTTTCCTGCATGAGCTTTCTCCCGTGTTGGGGTCTGGAAAAAAGAATTGATCCACTGAAATGTCCAGCAGGGTGACAAGCTGGTAAAAGGTGTTGAGGCTTGGATGCTGGCCTCTGTTCTCAATATACATAATGGAGCGTGGCACACGATCCACCAACTGAGCGAGGTATTCCTGCGTCCAGCCTTTTTCCTCTCTTTTGCGTTTGATCTCCCGGCCCAGGGCGTGGAAGTCAAGTTGTTTCTCGTATTGGTACATTCTCATATCACCCTATATTATTTTACATTTCGGGTTAGAATATGAGAACGAAATGTAATTTTATATTTAGTAGTATTTATTTTCACCTTTGACAATATAATTGCATCCTTGTGAAAGATTTTAATGCATGGTACAGTAGAGCTGTGTAAGGGATATAAATTAAAAATGGCTTTGACTTTGCCCTTACGGAAAGGTTTATACTTTATATCAAGAAAAGAAGGTGAGAGGCTAAATGCTATCAATAGGTGAGTTTTCACGGATTTGTGAGGTGACTCCAAAAACACTACGCTACTATGAAGAAATAGGACTACTTTATCCTGAAGAAATAAGTTTTGAAAATGGATATAGGTATTATTCCATCAAGCAATTAGAGAAAATGCTGTTAATCAATAGGCTGAAGTCCTATAAACTTACTTTAGAGGAAATCAAATCAATAACAGGCTCAATGGAAGTATCATCAGAGAAACAGATATTCTCTGCACTTCTCCGCCAGAAAAGTGTATTGCTAAGCCAAATAGATAGAATTAGCACTATTATTCATCAAATTGATTTTGATATTCAGCAAATGAAAGCAGGCAAATCAATTATGAGCTATTTGCTTGATATTGATGTAAAACTTGTCGAATATCCTCCTCAGAACATTCTCTATTTACGCAGAAAACTTACACAAGAGGAATGTCTGAATGGATATAGTCAATTTTTTTGTAAGCTATACCAAAAGATAGCAACTCAAAAATTAACAATCACGGGGCCTGCGATTACTATATATCATAATCCAAATAGCGAACCTTTAGAATTTGAAATTGAATTTGCTGTCCCGATTAAAGAGGTTATAACTGGAACAAGAGATTTTCAAAACGGCCTATGCGTCAAATCAACACTAAATGGCCCCTACGCAAGTATCACATCTATATATGCACGACAGCAAGAATGGGCTGAGGCAAATGGATATACTTTTACAAAATCGCCGTTTGAACTCTATATTACCGAACCAAATGCTAACAATACACCAGATGATTACATTACAGAAATCTATTACCCTGTAATAAAAAGGAGACAAAATGATAGATAAAGAACTTGCCAAAAATCTTCATACTATTATTCTAAACGAATACGAAAATACGGAAGGCATCGTTATCCTCAAAGCCGGGGAAATTGTTTTCGAGAAATACTTTGGTAACACAAATCGCAAAAGCAAACTTCATATTGCATCAGTTACTAAAAGTATTTTGTCTGCGCTTATAGGTATTGCGGTTGAAAAGGGATATATCAAATCGACAGAAGAAACTGTAATGAGGTACTTTCCGGAATATAACTTTATTTCACCTAATGGTGTACGAGAAAATGTAACCATCCAAAATTTACTAACAATGACCGCCCCATATTCTTTTGACGATTGGAATGAGCCGCTGGAGGCATTATGTACATCGCCCGACTGGATTAAATTTTCACTACAAGAAATGGGACAGAATGGAGAAATAGGAACCTTTAAGTATTCTACTGCCGGAGCCCATTTGTTATCAGCAATATTAACTCGTGTAGCAGGAAAAAGCACAAGAGAGTTTGCCAACGAATTTCTTTTTACTCAAATTGGAATAGATCGTATTAACGAATATCCTATGAGTTCCTACGGGTATGATGATTTGTTCGGAAAAAAGGTTAAAGGCTGGGTTCATGATCCGAACAATATCACCACCGGAGGATGGGGGCTTACATTGACAGTTCGTGAAATGGCTCGTTTTGGACAGTTATATCTTAACAACGGTTTTTGGAACGGAAAGCAAATCGTCCCACCAGAGTGGATAGCTCAATCAATCAAGCCTAATCTTAATCATTATGGCTATATGTGGTGGCTATTTGAGAATAATGGGCTCCATGCCTTTGCGGCTATGGGCGATGGCGGCAACACAATTTGTTGTATTCCCCAGAAAGCTCTTGTTGTTGCGGTAGCATCACATTTTATTCCTAATGCAAAAGATAGGTGGCTGTTAATAAAAGACCATATCCTCCCGACCATTTGTTAAAACAGCTCGCCACACAGGACGGTAATAAAAAAAACCGTTGTTTGTGGCGACTGGATATTCATGCGCCTAAACAAAATACAGTAGCCTTACGGCGGTTTTGAAATAGTAAATTTCAAGGCCGCCGCTTTCTTTTGAAAAAATGGAAAACGGAGGGTGTGTTAAAGTCGCCCATTTTTAAGGACACGGCGGTATCCAGGAGGTATCGTTATGTCCTTTTTGATTTCCATTCCAACTAGGACGTGTTCACATAAGAGCATCCACAGCAAGAGCAAAATAGACAAAAGTCAAAAAGATGACATCAAGT
>RAZJ01000087.1 GCA_003612625.1 bacterium 1XD42-1
ACCGACAATGAAGAAGATGAAGCAGACGATTTACAGATAACCTTGCAGGACCGGGACCGGATATGGATGGAACAGTGGCTCATGGAGGCCATAGAAGCTGCAGCCGCCGCAAAGCTGGAGATAGAAGCGGTACTTTTACAGGAAAACCAAAGAAGTGACGGCAAGGACATCTATTTTCCTTTCGGAACCTTTGAACTGGACACCGTCACCGCCTCCGGCCCGCCCAATGTGGTCACCATTAAGGCAACGGCCCTGCCCTTTAATGCCACCATCCGCCAAATGAAAAAAACAAAAGCCTGGGAAGGTTATACCCTGTCCGGTATCGCCAATGAGATAGCAGCCAATAACGGGATGATCTGCATGTATGAATCCGCCTATAACCCCGCCTATGACCGGGTAGAGCAGATCAAAACCAGCGACATTGCCTTTCTAAGAAAACTATGCCATGAGGCAGGCGTTTCCTTAAAAACCACAAATAAAATCATTGTCTGCTTTGATCAGGCCCAATACGAGGCAAAAGATGAAGTGTTGGTAATCCAGCGGGGAGATGGTACCTATACAAAATATAACGTAGGTACCAGCACGGCGGATACACAATATTCCTCCTGCCGGGTAAGGTACAACAATCCGGCCAAGGGCCAGTGCATTATAGGAATTGCCACAGACAGCAAAATTAAAAGCAAGCAGCAGCTGGAGATTGAAGCCCGTGTAGCCAGTGTTGGGGAAGCCCAAACTCTGGCGGAAAAAACGCTGCGTCTCCATAACAAGTTTCAGAAAACAGCAAGCTTTACCATGATTGGAAACCCGAATTTAGTGGCAGGGGTAACGGTAAAGCTTCAAAAGTTCGGCGGCTGGGACGGCAAATACATCGTTAACCGGGCGGTCCATAAGGTAGGCGGTTCCGGCTATACAACGCAAATCCAGTTACGAAATGTATTGGAGGGGTATTGATGGATGAGTCAAACGCGCTGGAGAATCTTGTCCGAATCGGCACTGTTACGGCAGTCAATAAAGATAAGCGGATTGCTCATGTAAAGTTTGACGATAAAGACGGCCTCATTTCAGACTGGCTGGCCGTTCTGGACTGCCATCCCCATATTCACGATTACGACGATGAGGAGCAGCGGACAGAAGATGCTGGGCCGGACGGGGAAGGCATTGAAAAATTCAAAAAGCATCATCATCCATTGGTTATTAAACCGTGGCTTCCAAACGTTGGAGACAAGGTGCTTACTTTATTTTTACCTGTTGGGGACGGACACGGTTTTGTATTGGGGGCGTATCAGCCGTGGCAATAATCGGATGTTTAGGTGACATTGCTTTCACGGTGTCCGCGTCCACAATGCGGGTGCTTAATAATTTTCAGTGGTCCGGTACGGCTAAGTATGCCGTTCATCAGCGGCACTTAGGACGGGGGCTGGTGGAATTTACAGGAGTGGACCCGGACCAAATCTCTTTTGATATAACGCTTCTGGCTCAATTAGGGGTGGAGCCAATCAGAGAAATTGAGAAAATCCAAAAATACAAGGAACAGGGGAAAACTCTTCCGCTCACTTTAGGGACAAAGGTGTATGGGAAATACCGCTGGGTCATTACCGGCCATACAGCAAAAGCGTAGCGCTTTGACTGGCGGGGGGATTTATTCATGGCCACCCTGTCCATTAAATTACAGGAGTACCTGAGAAAATGAGCTATACTGTTTCACCGTCTAATAAGCGGAAAATAAAGGAATCTCTGATTTAATCGCCCCTATTCAGGAAGTAAAAAATGTGATAGAATGGGAACAGAAAGCAGAGGGGCGGATGGAAAATGAATCAGCAGACATTGAGCGATATGGAATATAGTTGCCGGAAGAAGAAAACGAAGCGGGAAGAGTTTTTGGAGATTATGGAGGAGATCATTCCGTGGGATGAGTGGATTGAAATCATCAAGCCATATTATCCAGCAGGCAAACGAGGTCGACGACCCATAGATTTGGAGCTGATGCTGAGGATGTATTTGCTGCAGGTCTGGTTCAATCTTTCGGATCCAGGGACAGAAGACGCAATCTATGACAGTTACGCCATGCGCAAGTTTATTGGGATCAATTTTCTGGAGGACAGTGTACCGGATGAGACAACACTATGCAATTTCCGGCATCTACTGGAGGAACACGGGCTAAATAAAGTGTTTTTTGATGCAAGCAACCGGGTGATGGTAAAAAGCGGGCATATCATGAAAGGCGGAACAATAGTGGACGCCACTATTATAGACGCGCCAAGCTCTACTAAAAATGCACAAAAACAGAGGGATCCGGAAATGCACTCGACCAAGAAAGGGAATCAGTGGCGATTGGGGATGAAGTGCCATGCAGGTGTGGACGCCGGAACTGGCTACGTCCATACGATAGAAGTCGCCTCTGCCAATGTTCATGATGTAACCGTAGCCTCAGAACTGATCCGAGAGGACGATGGGGTGGTCTACGGTGATTCCGGCTATCTGGGCATAGAAAAGCGTACAGAAGTAACAAATGATAAACATTTGTCTTCCATCGACTACCGTATCAACTTCCGTCCCGGCAGATTTCCAAAAGTGAGCGATAATGCTATTGACTGGACCCGTTATATTGAAAACCCCAAATCCTTTGTTCGCTGCAAAGTGGAGCCCATCTTCCGCATTATCAAATGCCAATTTGGATACAGAAAGATCCAATATCGGGGCCTAAAGAAAAATGCAAATCGGCTGTATGCCATGTTTGCCTGCGCGAATCTTTACATCCTGGCGATGGCTGGGCGAAAGTTACGGGAAGCATGGTAGGGAGTTTTTGCGTCTTTTTTAGGGAAATAACTGCAAGAAGTAAGACGAAATTGGACAAATAACCTGGAATCTGGCTATATTTTGGCTGGGTTCTTTTCTTTTTCTTTTTACCTACTCTGATAAGGCCATTTTTCAGAGGTTTCTAAAGTTTAATGTGACCGATCCCGTGGAATCTGTTTTACAGAATATCGCGGTTATTTTATCCACGCCGAAAGGCTCCGTCCCCATGTACCGGGATTTTGGGATAAGCGTTGACATTTTGGACCGTCCCATCCCCGTTGCCAAAGCCATGATGACAGCGGATATTAAAGAAGCCATAGAACAGTGGGAACCAAGGGTAACATTTATCAGTGTGGATTTTATGGAAGATGAGCTGAACGGCAGGCTCATTCCGATGGTGGAGGTGGAAATTAACCCATGAGCAGAAATACACAGTATCAATTTATACCAACCGATCCAACAGAGGATAAAAATGATACCGGAAACGACAGTAAATCATGATTCTCACATTCTTTCCCTATCCTACGGAAAAAATTCCCTGGCCTGCCTAGAGGCCAGAGAATAATTAGACTGGCCTCTGGACCGGATTATATATGCGGAAATATGGGCCACCGATACTATACCAGCAGATTTGCTGCCAATGGTTGAATTTAAAGAAAAAGCAATCATTAAAAAGCAGTGGGGAATTACAGTAGAGCATGCTAGAAGAAGCCTAACATACGATGTCGCTAGACCGAAGATGAAAACCATCCTCCGCGAATGGAAAATCCGTAGCCTACATCTCCCAGACGCTATCCAAAAGGCTCTCTCTTGTTTTTCGCCTCTTGGCTGCTCCCATTAGTTCGCCGCTTTTGCTTATTGTTAGTATTTTTGACGACTGCTATAGGTTGGTTTTATTCTTGCTATTGTGTGCAATAATTTCTTGAATTGCTGTAGTTCTCCAATTTGTTGTTTGACACTGTTTTATGAGTAGTTACCATTATGTAACCTTTTAATTTGTGCTTAAGATATTTTAAAATCTGATCGTCTAAAAAATGGAAAATATTCACTAATCTCGTAGCTGAAACTTAGCCACCAGATCCCGTAACATAGAAGCCTGTCCTGACAGTTCCTCGCTTGCAGCAGCGCTTTCCTCTACTGTAGAGACATTTGTCTGCACAACAGTGGAAATCTGCTCAATCCCACGGGTAATCTCCTCTGCATCGGCATCCTGTTGTTTTGTATACTCCGCGATCCCATCAATTAGCTTGCTCATCTTGTCTGCCTGATCCACCACAACCAACATAGAGTCTGCTGTATCTTGGGCCGCATGTACGCCTTCATCCATAGAATCTACAGTTTGACGCAACAGGACTGTTGTTTCCTGAGCTGCTTCAGAAGATTTCCCAGCCAGAGCACGAACCTCATCCGCAACGACTGCAAATCCCTTTCCTACAGCGCCTGCCCTGGCTGCCTCCACAGCCGCATTCAAAGCCAGAATATTGGTTTGGAAAGCAATTTCCTCAATGGTCTTAACAATTTTATGGATTTCAGTAGATTTATCACTGATCCGCTGGATTACCATTGTCATATTCTGCATCTTATCATTACTGGCTAAAAGTCCACTCTTGACCTCTTGAGAAATGTGGCTAGCCTCCTGAGCACCCTTGGCAACCTTATGTATACTGTCGGACACAGCTTCAATATGTCCAGCCAGGGTTTCCACCTCAGCAGCCTGTTCAGTAGAGCCTTGAGACAACGTCGTTGCACCATTAGAAACTTGCTCTGCACCCGCGGCTACATCCCTGGATGCAGCATGTATCTGCCCCATAGTGATATTTAAAGAATAGGATATTTCATCTAAGGCAGTTTTTATCTTTTCAAACTCGCCGGTATACTCATTTTCCAATGTGAAGGCCAAATTTCCACCGGCAATCTCCCGTAGTTTTTCTGAGATTTCCTCAATATAAGTCACATAATCCCGCAGCCGAAGCGTAACATGGTTAAAATCATCCGCCAGTACACCTAACTCGTCCTTAGAATGATAGTGAATGGTTTGATCCAGCTCTCCTTTGGCAATCCGGGTAGCTACTAAGCTCAATTCTTTTACAGGCTGACCAATAACCCGGCGAACCTGAAGCACTACCAAAAGAATCAATATTAGGACGTGTTCACATAAGAGCATCCACAGCAAGAGCAAAATAGACAAAAGTCAAAAAGATGACATCAAGT
>RAZJ01000088.1 GCA_003612625.1 bacterium 1XD42-1
GAGTATGTGCAGAAACAGGGCTGGGAGGTTGTCGATACCTATATCGACGACGGATTCTCAGGTACGAATTTTGTTGAGGTAAGATAACGATACCTTTTTTGCAGAGGGTGTTATCTTACCTCTTTTTGATGTATGTTAGATAGCATAACTCTTTACGTCGGCTCCTATCTGTCTGAAATAGGAGATACTTTCAGTAGGCTTGTCGCCTGTATCAACTCTGCCGACAAAGCTATAAAAGATTTCGATTTTGCGGGTGTTCGTTTCCTTATCCAGTTCGTGAATAAGAATACGGTCAATAAATTCATGGACGTTTTCGTAGGTCAGTTCTTCAATCGCTGTGTATCTGCGTACCAGTGCGACAAACCTTTTTACGTCCGCGCTGCGCTCGGTGGCGTTGTCGATTTCCTGTGACAGCTCCGCAATCCTCCGGGTCAGCGTCTTTTTTTCTTCATCATAGCCGGAAGTCAGAAAAGCAAATTGTTCATCTGAAAGTTTCCCTAAAGCGTTGTCCTCGTAGAGCTTGCGGAATAAGATGTTCAGCTCGTTAATACGGTTCTGCGCCTTGTCAAGTTCTTTCCGCTGCTGTGTCAGCGTCTTTTGTACTGCCTTTGCGCTGCACTCGTTGGCGGTTTCGATAAACTCCTGTTCATGCTCTTTCACATAAGACGTTACTCGCTGCAAGTCTGCAAGGACAAGTTCTTTCAATACGCTTTTGCGGATATAATGCGTAGTGCAGAGCATATCATTTCTTGCCCGGTTGCGGTAGTTGCCGCAAGTGTAGGCGTGTTTCCGTTCAAGCGTCCCGGCTCCGCGTACTGCATACATTTTGTAGCCGCAGTCCCCACAAAAGAGCAGCCCGGAAAACAGGTCAATTTCATCAACCTTTGTCGGGCGTTGCCGGGTGGCAATCCGCTTCTGTGCAAGTTCAAAGGTTTCTTCATCAATCAAAGGTTCGTGAGTGTTGGGGAAGAAATACCTTTTTTCCTCCGGGTTCTTTTTCGTCTTTTTCGACTTATAAGATACCTTGTAGGTTTTCCCGGTTATGGTATGCCCTAAATACTCTTTCCTTGTCAGAATGTCGTACAGTGTCTTATCCGGCCAGTTGTACCATGCGTTGAGCTGTGGGCGGGGGTGGCGTTTGCTCCCTGTCCTGCGGTAGCGCAGTTCCCCGACGGTCAATATCTCATTGTCCCGCAGCCAGTTCTGGATTTCACACATACGGTCGCCCCGTACATACATTGCAAAAATCTGTTTTACGACGTGTGCCGTTTCCGGGTCGGGTATCAGATGATTGCGGTTATCCGGGTCGATAAGGTAGCCGTAAGGAGCTTCGCCGTTGACGCGCTCGCCTTTCTGTGCCTTTGCCTGTTTGACAGCCCGGATTTTCTTTGAGGTGTCGCGGGCGTAAAACTCGTTGAACCAGTTCCGCAGAGGGGTAAACTCGTTATCTTCCCTCGCTGTGTCTACACCGTCGTTAATGGCAATGTAGCGCACTTCGTATTCGGGGAAAACAATCTCTATCAGTTCGCCGGTTTTCAGATAATTACGTCCCAGACGGGAAAGGTCTTTTGTTATGACGGTCGCCACGTTCCCGGCTTCAACCTCATGCAGCATGGCTTGAAGCCCCTCACGCTCAAAGCTCACGCCGGAAAATCCGTCGTCTACAAAAAAGCGTGTGTTGAAAAAGTGGTGTTCGTCAGCATACTTTTGTAAAATCAGTTTTTGGTTCTGTATGCTTTCGCTTTCCCCGGCTTGCATATCTTCCTGGCTCAATCTGCAATATAAAGCGGTAATCTTGTCTGTCTGTAACATTTTGTCCTCCTTTCCGACGACAGACAAGCATGGTATTTGTACTGTCTATATTATACCACATACCGCTGCCTGTGTCATGTATAAAATGTGAAGAAACGCCCTATTTCCGGGCGTTTGCGGGGTTCAGCTCCATGTCCTTGCGAATGAGCTTCTTTATCTTTTTATCCAGTGTGTCCGTTGCGCGTTCACTTGCGGACGAACATACAAGGTAAGTAACTTTTCCGATTTTATGCTCCGTTGTGGTAACGGGCGTCTGGTTTTGCGTCAAAGAAAATCCCCCTTTCTTTCGCAAACATATAATACAGTCTATGAATAGCAGCAAGTCCACTATTCAAGAAAACAAAGGCTTTAATCGGACGGTTATTAGCATAACCTCATGGGAATTTCACCCCGGCATGGTTCTCATGCAGCCCTACCCATTGCCTGCGACGCTCTTAACGCTCGGACTGTGGCTGTAAGGAAGTATCATTGTATATTTTGCGTGTCGTCGCCCGCAAGCCGCTACACTTGCTTTCCGGCGCGGTGTTGGTCGCTCGGCTGTCCGGGCGGGGATAACCTCACCCGGATAGCGTCATGGCGCACCCACCGTATGGCTCGGCGCAAAAGGAACGTATCCGATTTGCCCTATGCTGCGCCGCCGTTATCTTGCGCCGCTTTCTTTGTCAAGGTTCAGAATGGCTTTGCTGCCGCGTCAGCAGCGGAACGGAAAAGGGGGAGAGAGAAAGCGTCCCGCCGCTGCGGTTTATTCCTCTGCCTTAAAGGTGAGGACAGCCATCATCAGTTTTGCTTGCAGCCGTTCCCGAATGTCGTGGTCTACGCCAAAATAGACGTTCCCGCGCTCGTCGTACAGCTTCCGCATGGAGAGGCGGGCTATGTAGCCGCTGAAATGCTGCAAGACAATCTTCATAGCGTCCGGGTCGCCCTTTGTCGCTGCCAAAATGACAGGATAGGGAACAAGGGCTTTTTCCGGGTAGCCGGGTTCGTTACCATTCGTCCCATTCATCAGCATTTTCCTCCAGATATTTTTTTAGCAGCTCAAAAGAGCTTGTCCGCCTGTACTGTATCGTGCTTCTCGACGTATCGAACAGCTCCGCAATCTCGGTGTCGTTCATTCCCTCGAAATAGTACAGGAGTACGGCTTTGCGCTTTTCTTCCGGCAAAGTACGGATTGCTTCAAGAAGCAGCTTCGGCGTGATTTTCTTCCCGGCTCTTTCAAAGGCGATTTCCCCTTTGAAATATTCATCAAAGGTATGAAGCTGCCGCGCTTCTTCTAAGGTCAAGTCGGAAAAGGTAATCTCCCTTGCCTTATGCCTGTGCAGCTCTTTGTGAGCGTCACACGCTTCATTGTGCAGTACCGTATTACAAAACTTCTGGAAAGCGCACTGTTTTATAAACTCCCTGCGATTAGGTTCCACATTCTCACCCCCTTTCTCGTTGGAAAGTTGGTGGTGCTTCCCCCTTTTCGCGGGGCAATACTGCCTTTTGAAAAAAACGCCGAAGATTTTCGGATTTTTTTCAAAAAATTTTTTGAGCAGCAAAATACGCCTGTCCGAAAAGCCCGGACAGACGTATAGGTATTGTAAGCGGTATTCAGATGATTAGACAGTTCATATTGATAGACGTAGTTTTCCCCGGCGGTGGTCGGGCTTTTTTTGATGTGTCAATGACCGTCGGATTTTGTCGATATGGTATGTGCTTCATGGCGGCTACCTCCTTTTAGCCGCCGCTTTTAACAGTGATACCGCGTCATTTCATTAGAAGATAAAAAGAAACGGCGGCTTTGGTTTTTCAAAGCTGCTGCGGAAATCAAAGAACGACAAGCAACAGTTCTGATTTTGCTCCAATATGGTTATTGGGGGCACAAATTAAATCAAAAAAGAGCCGATAACAGCAGTATTTCAAACTGCATATTATCGGCTCTGCGTCTGTGCGTCTGGCTCTTTTAATTAAATTATTTTTGTTGTTTTTTGGCTTTATTATATGCTCGCCGTCTAGTTTCATAAACTTTGACTTCACAAGCTCTGCCGGGTAGTCGTCCCCCGCAATCCGTACCCGCTTTCTGGCGGTGCATACGGTTTCAAGCATGAGGTCTACAATCTCGTCCAGCCTGTCACTGTCAAACTTCATGTCCTGTTTGAGAATGTGGTAGTCGATATTGTCCTTGATGATTTCCCGGTATATATCAACTGCGCTCTGTGCTGCCGCTTCCGTTCCTTTCCGTTCCGGCGGCGCAGCCGCTTCTCTGCAAGGAGAGGGGTTAGGGGAAAGGATAGGAATGGAATGGGTACTTGATAAATCTGTATTTGATTTTTCTTTTTTTGGTAAGTCAGTTCTTTGTATATCTTTATTTAATTGCGTTGGATTTTCCAACGTAGGTTTTTCCAATGTTGGTTTTTCCTGCATTGGATTATCCAATGTTGGATTTTCCAATGTAGGTAAATCCGGCGTAGGCGGCTGCGGCTGCTCGAATATCACATAGTCCGCGCCCCGCAAGCGTCCTTTCTCGTCGCGCTCCCTTGAACGGACGATATACCCGGCGCGTTCAAGTTCCTTAATGGCTTCGCGGATAGCGTCTATCTTCTCCCGGTTGATAAGGGATAAGCCTTTCAAGGTGTAGTCCCAATCTTCGGGGAGTGACAGCATTTGCGACAACAGCCCCTTTGCCTTTAGGGAAAGCTCCTTGTTGCGTAGGTGGTGGTTGCTCATTACGGTATAGCCCTTGTTTCGTTCCACTCTGAAAACTGCCATAGTTCATAGCTCCTTTGCTTTGGATTTGTTACGCAGTAGAAGCGCGGTTTCGGGGGATAAGGTATAAATCCCTTTCCGCGCCAGATACGCGCCCGGAAAACCGCTTGTAGCAAGGCTTTTTCTGCCCCTACTGCGTAACAAAGGGCATGAAAAAAGCGGCGTTCCTGTTCTCCCATGTAGAGAGTAAGAAACGCCGCTTCTGCGTCGTATTCAGTTTTTAGTACAACTGAAATGCGCCGATCAGCAGAAACAGACCGCGACAATGAAGCGCGACCTGGCATCAGCAAAGAAGCGGCTGGCTGACTTGGATATGAAGCTGAAACGCACCTACGAGGACAATATGAGCGGCAAGCTGCCCGACCACATCTTTACCATG
>RAZJ01000089.1 GCA_003612625.1 bacterium 1XD42-1
ACTTGATGTCATCTTTTTGACTTTTGTCTATTTTGCTCTTGCTGTGGATGCTCTTATGTGAACACGTCCTAAACGAAATTTAAGAATTTATAAAAAGATATGAAAGATAGTGTGGGATTCCGTAGTAGTCGGCATTGTGGGAATGTGTATAACTGGCTATCTCATGGAATTGTGGGTAACTCTGTTTGCAGGACGTGGGAAAGCTGCACTTTAGCTTTTCCATGTGCTGTGAATAGAGTTATCCATGATTCCATAGCCTGTTATGCACATTTCCATAATGCTTGCAACGCTTGACAAAGGGAAACATGATAAACAACAAAAAAATGGACTGTCAACCTTACCGAAAACGCCGCCCGGCTGTAAAAAGGGCGGCGTTTTTGCGTGACAGGGAAAGGAGGAAAACGTATAAGGAGACGGGGCCAAAATAAGGTTTTGGCCCCGTTTGTATTTGAAAAAGTAAGGAGGTCAAGCGAATGGCAGAAGAAATTAAAACGACCCCAGCCCCGGAGGGACAAACGCTGGAGCCCCCCGCGCCGGAAGTGTCGGAGGCCCCGCCCGCCCCGGAGCCGGGGGCCCAGGGTGTGATCCCCGGCATGGAGGGTCCCCCGGCCCCGGAGAACAAGGTGATCAACCTGTCGTCCGTCCGGGCGGGGCAGGAGCAGACGGACCCGGCCAAGGAGGGCGGGCAGGAGTGGGAGAAGCCCCAGGAGCAGCCGGAGCCTCCCCGCCGTGGCCGCCGCCCCAAGAACAAGGAGGCCCCGGCCCAGGGTGAGAGGCCCAAGCGCAAGGGCCGCCCGCCCAAGGCGGAGAAGCAGACCCCCGGCGGGGGCGGCGCTGGCAAGACGGTCAAGACCGCCACGCGGGGCAAGGCCGCTGGAAAATCCGCCCCGGCCAAGGAGGAGGCCCCGCCGCCTCCCGCGCCCGCGCCGGAGGAGCCGCCCCAGCCCAAAGACGCCTCCCGTGGGGAAAAAGAGGAGATCGTCTATCTGGACCTCTCCCAGCTCCACCCGTTCCAGGATCACCCGTTCGGCGTCCGGGACGACAATGAAATGAAAGGGCTGGTGTCGTCTGTGCGGGCAGGCGGCGTCCACCAGCCCGCTCTGGTGCGCCCCCGTGAGGGCGGAGGCTATGAGATCATAGCGGGCCACCGGCGGCAGCGGGCAAGCGAACTGGCGGGGTACAAAAATATGCCCTGTATCGTCCGCAACATGACGGATGATGAAGCCGTCCTCGCTATGACGGACGACAACCTGCGCCACCGGGAAACGATTTTGCCCAGCGAAAAGGCGGCGGCCTTGAAGCAGCAGTATGAGGCCATCAAGCACCAGGGTACGCGGGGCGACGGCGCGGACCTGGGCAAGCTGTCTCTGGACAAAGTGGGCGAGCGCAACGGCATGAGCGGAAAGACGGTGCAGCGGTACATTTATCTGAATGACCTTGTGCCGGAGCTGAAACAGTTCATGGACGGCGGCAAGCTGTCGTTCACTCCCGCCGTGGAGATTTCCCGTATCAGGCTGGACCATCAGAAGTATATCGCCGTGTCCATTGAGGGGCAGCAGTCGTCCCCCTCCAAGGCCCAGGCGAAGAAGCTGCGGGAAATGGACGAAAAAAACCAGCTCAACCCGGACGTGATCGACGCGGTGTTGAGCCAGGAGAAGAAAAAGGAGGATTTCGACGTGATCATCAGCTCTGCGGAATTGGCCCAGTATTTCGGCAAGGACAAGACGCCCCGTGAAATGAAAGACCAAATCATGGCCCTGTTGGGGGAGTGGAAAGAGAAGCAGCCCCCGGAGCTGGGCAAGGGCGAGAAAAAGACGGATAGGGAGAAGTAAGCGGGAGCTCTGGACACGGTGTCCAGAGCTTTTCCCGTCCCCCGTGAAAACGGCTCTTGTGGAATATCCCCCGTCGCCGCGCCACCCATAGCACAACCGGGGCAGCCTGTCAAGGGCAAAGCCGCCGCTGCGCGGCGGTGCTCCGCACCCTTGACAGGCAGTCCCGGCTGTGCTACTCCCAAGGCGCTCTGGGGGATATATCCTCCAGAGCCGCCCCCCCTTTCCCCAAGAATGGGGAAAGGGGCGGGGGAGAAAGGGGCTGACCGTCTCCCTCTCCAAACAATACTATCTACATCTGAACGGAGGTTTTGAACATGAAAATGCCCCTGGCGTATGTCACCGCCGCCTGGAGCGGCGACCCCGTGGAGGCCACGGAGCAGGCCGTCCGATATTGCCGGGCCGTCTACGAGGCGGGGTTCTCCCCCATCTGCCCCACGCTGTATCTCCCTCTGTTTCTGAATGACGCTGTGCCGGAGGAGCACAAGAGCAGCATTGATATGAGCCGGGACCTGCTGCGCCGCTCCCGTGTGCTGGTGGTGTGCGGCCACGCTGTCACCGAGGCGGTGAAAAATGACATCGCCGTGGCCCAGCGGCTCAAGATCACGGCCACCACCCTGGAGGGTATTCTGACGGTAAAGGGGCAGGGCCGCTGCTGACCCTGGGCAGCCTCTTTGACGGGATCGGCGTGTTCCCCCTGGCCGCCCGGCGTCAGGGGATCGTCCCCCTGTGGGCCAGCGAGATCGAAAAGGCCCCTGTCTCCATCACGAAACGCCACTTCCCGGATATGGAGCACCTGGGGGACATTACCCGGCTCCACGGCGGCGAGGTCCCGCCCGTGGACATTATCACATTCGGGTCCCCCTGTCAAAATCTCTCCAGCGCGGGCCGCCGTGAGGGGCTGGGCGGGGCAAAGTCCAGCCTGTTCTTCCAGGCGGTGCGTATCATAGAGGAAATGAGGGATGCCACTGGAGGTCAATTTCCAACAATCGTTATTTGGGAAAACGTCATGGGAGCTCTGCTATCAGGAAACCGGCTGGATTTTAGAGCCGTGCTGCAATCTCTCACAAACACCGAAATTCCAATGCCTGCTTCCGAGCGCTGGGCCAATGCCGGAATGGTGCGAGGCGGAGGCCGTGACGTGTGCTGGCGTCTGCTGGACGCCCAGCATTGGGCAGACCCCCGGCTGGCCCGGCGTCAGCGGGTGTTCGTCGTGGCGGATTTTGGAGGCCGACGTGCCGGAGCGGTCCTGTTTAAGCCCCGCCGCCTGTTCCCGGCTCCTGCGCCTTGCGGAGACTTTGGGCTGCCCCCCGCCGGAGGCAATCGAATATCTGCTTCTGAAACAGGGGGGCCGCTACCAGTCGTCCACCCCTTTCAAGGCTATCGTATGCGGGGGGCGGCCAAGGCGGGGGATGTCGGGAACTTCCTGGGGAGCTTCGGAAAACCAACAGACCCTTTTCCCACCCTCCTTGCCGGAGGGCTGACGGTGTTTGCCCTGTGGCGGGAGGGCCAGGAGGCGGAGGGGGTGATTACATGGCTGACCCCCACGGAGGGGGAGCGGGCCATGGGCCTGCCTGACGGCTGGACGGCGTTCGGCCACGACGGGCGGCCCGTCTCCGCCCGCGCCCGTCAAAAGGCCCTGGGAAACTCCATTGCCCTGCCCTGCGCGGAGTACATCATGGCGGGAGTAAAAGAAGAATTGGAGGGAGGGAAACAAGATAGCGATATTTGAAGCCTGTGTGACGAACCTGGGCAAGTACAACGAGGGCCAGCTTGTATATGAGCGGGTGGCGTTCCCCACCGACACCGAAACTGTCCAGGCGGCCTTGAAAAAGATCGGGATCGACGGTATTCGGTATGAGGAGATTTTTATTGCCGATTATGACGGCGATATGCCCCAGCTCCACAAGCACCTGGGCGAGTACGAGAGTATTGACGAGCTGAACCATCTGGCCTGTCTGCTGTCGGAGCTGAACGAGTACGAGCTGGAAGTATTTGAGGCTGTCATGGACAGCGGGGAGTACACCGGCAGCGTCAAGGATTTGATAAATCTGGCTCAAAACCTGGACGATTACAATTTTTATTCCGACATCCACACCGAGGAGGAGCTGGGGCGGATGTATATCCAGGAGCTTGAGGCCATCCAAGTGCCGGAGCACCTGATTGACTATATTGATTATGAGGCATACGGGCGGGATGTGCGGATCAACGAGGACGGGCACTTCGCCCCCGGCGGGTACGTCCAGGGGGGACATTCCTTTAAGGAGCACTACCACGGGATCGAGGACATTCCCGACGAACACCGGGTGTTCTCCATGCCTAAAGTGCCCATCCGGGAGCAAATGGCTGCCTATCAGGAAATGGCGAAACAGGCTCCCCCGCCCGCCGAGCGCCCCGCGCCCAAGGCGGACCGGGAGGAGCGGTAGCCCTCTGGACACCGTGTCCAGAGGCGGGAGGTGATGATTTTTGGTAGATGAAGATATTTCCCGGCGGACGATAGCCCTTTCCATCCGAACGGGGAAGCTGACGGCGCGGACCCTGGCCTGGGCGCTGCGGGCGGCGGGCCGGAAGATCCAAAAGGAGCGGCAGGCCCACCAAACGCCCCACGGCAGGCAGACCGTCCGGCAGCTCATGAAGCAGGGCGAGGCCACCAACAGCCTCCCCGTGGAGGCCCCCAGGGAATTTGACCGAGTGGCCCGGCGCTGGAATGTGGACTACGCCTTTTATAAGAACGGCGAGGGAAAATATCTGCTTTTTTTCAAATCCAAGCAGGCCGACGCCATCACCGCCTGTTTCGGGGAATACTCCCGCCGTGCCATGGACCGGCCCAGGGCGCGGCTCGTCCCCATCCTGGAGCTGATGAAGCGGGCCGGGAAGCTGCTGCGGCAGCGGCCCGGTGAATCTTTAAGAATGCGAACGCTTTCTATGCCTTTTTCTGTATCTGAAATATCACAATCCGAAGCTTCTTTGGTTGCATCAAGCATATCAATATAAGAAATCTGCTTGCCGCCACGAATATTGTAAAATATTACAATGCGGTCATCGTACAGAAAAATAGAATTTATAAA
>RAZJ01000090.1 GCA_003612625.1 bacterium 1XD42-1
TTGTATTTTAGGATAAAAAAATAATGCAAAGAGCAAGGATCTACTCTTCGCATTTAATTTTATAATTTACAAAACATAAAAATATTAAAAAAAAGGGTTGACATATAATCCGATCCATGGTATTATATATAGGTACTCATTGAGAAGCTTATATCGCGGAGTAGAGCAGTCTGGTAGCTTGTCGGGCTCATAACCCGAAGGTCGTAGGTTCAAATCCTGCCTCCGCAACCACTAATATGTACGCCCACGTGAACGGTAACTGACCCGTCTCCGTGGGCGTATATTTTTTCTACGAAAGTTTGAATAATATTTTTTATATGGGCATCATCCCAATGCTCTAACGCATCCCGGAACATTGCAGAAATTTCATCGGGATTTGCTTTTCTTTCATTAGATGCCTTATGAGCAATAATATCTTGCAATTCTGCCTTACGGACACGCAAGCGTCCAATCTCATCTTCTAATTCAGGAAATTCCATGCCGCCTAAAATCGCCTTCATGCCATTGGAAATTTGCTGTTCCACTTTGGCTAGTTCTGTACGTTCTCTTGTCAGATCATCACTGGCGGAATTGATAGCCTCAGCACATGTGCGGCCGATTTCATCAAAATCAGCTTCTAAAAAATAGGCTTTCAAATTTTCTACAACAAATACTTCCAACTCGTCAGCGTTTAAATTTTTAGCGCTGCAAGTACGTGTCCTATATTTATTGCCACAAATATAACTGCGCGTTTGATAGCCTTTCTGATTTGTACTGCAATGCCCTACATAAGTAGCCCCACATTTATCACATTCAATCAGCCCTGATAATAAATATTCCCGTTTGGCTTTATTGACGGCCCGTCTTTTATTATCCTTCAATCTCTTTTGCACCCTTTCCCAAGTATTTATATCAATAATAGCGGGTATTGCATGTTCCAATCTGATTACAGCCGGGTTAGGCTTCCCTCCAGCCCATTTCCGAAATAATTTTACCTGTTTTTTATTCCAGGTATATACACCAATATATCGTTCATTATGTAAAATACAAGGCAGGCTGTTTTTTCCTAGCGGGCGTCCCCGCTTCCCTCGTATATCTTTTACTTCTTCTAAAATATGGCTATACCCTTTACCTTCCGCATACATAGAAAATATTCGCCGTACCGCCTGGGCTTCCCTATCGTTAATGACATAATTCCCATTTACAATATCATATCCTAACGGCGGATAACCCCCAAGAAATACACCTTCTTTTGCCTTTTCTGCCACGCCTGCCATTGATTTTTTCCGTGTATCTAAAACAGCATGTTGTCCTAATCCCACACTAATCAGTTCCAGCAAAAAGTCGTTCGGATTTGTAATATCCCCTAAGCTTTGCGTGGCCGATATTACTTTAATATCAAGCCTTGCCATGGCTTTACGAAACGTAAACCAATCTGCAACATCACGGGAACCTCGGGAAATATCATAAATAATTACAGCGTCAAATTCATGACGTTCCGCAGCTTCGCTCATTTCACGGAATGCTTTTCTATCTATATTGGTTCCGCTTTGGGCTTCGTCAGAATAAAACGCACAAAGTGTAATTGCGTTTTCCCGCGCGTATTTTTGAATTTCATTAAGCTGGTAAGCAATGCTGTTTTCCGTCTGATTATCAGTGCTATATCTAGCATAAGCAGCCGCCCGCATTAAAAATCCCCTCTTTCTTTTTATATAAACATATGTTAAAATAGAGGGGCAGTAAGTGTGTGGAAATTTTACTGCCCCTTATAGAAACCGCTTCCGGTGTTCCTGCGCCGGAGGCGGTTTTTTTATTTTACACGCTATTCTGTCCTTCCCTTAAAAACGCTTTATGCAATAAGATTTTGATAGTTAATCACCGACAGATCACTCATAGCAGATTTTGCAGCTTCTACATATTGTTCTATCTGCTTTGCAACAGAAACCGTATACATCACTTCGCCGCATTGGGGACAAACATAAGATGGAACTTGACGAACAATAATAATACAATCATCCATATCTACGATATGATTTGTCTTTTTGGCATCGGCTTCAACAGCACAATGATAGCATTTCACACTATTTCATCCTTTCTACGAGTTTTATAATCTGATTCAAACGTATCCAGCGACGGATAGTATGCAGTAATAAGATAAAGAAACCCATCTCCAATAGAGCAGACTACATGCAGGGGTTTTTGATTCAAAAGCATACAGAATACAAGACAGCTTGGAAATGGGTAATCATCTGGGTATGATTCTATAATCTCCCCACACATAATTGCATATTCTACATCACTAATTGAAATACCTCTTTTTTCTAAACGTATTAAACAGTGCTTTGTAATAATTTCAAATTCTGTTCCACAAAGTTTACGCATTTCCTCTAAATTCAATAACTCTGTCTCCTTTTACACGGCCCAGCATAGGTCAAACCTCTGCTGGACTTTTTATATTACCCAATCCATCCATACCAGGGTTTTAACCTGCGTCGAACTCTTTCGCATACAAGGCTTATGCTTCCTGTTTCTTTTCTAATTCAAACTGTTCCCGCATAAGTTCAACGCCTCTCGCTATGAGTTTTTCTTCTTCCTCATCCCGATTTACTACTCGCATAGCAGCAAGATCGGGTGTAGTTTCTGTTGCAATTTCTTCATTAGTGGCAGAAGTTTCGGCAATCAGAGCTTTTACATATTCTTTTAAGGCTTTACGCTGTGTAGGATTCATCTTTAAAAAACTACTGATCATAGCATGTTCAAAAGAATCAAGCCCATATTCTTTTGAAAGTTGAGAAAGAATCGTGGAATCGGATTCAACAAACATATCTCCTATTCCTGTTTGCAGCCATTCTTCGGATACATTAAAAGTAAAACATATTAGCTTTTGTATTTTTTCGGTTACATCCCTATCGCCTTTTTCTATTTGAGATAAATAGGTTTGTGCAAGCGTTAGCTTTTGACCGAAGTCCTTTTGTGTTAAATTCAAGGCGTTTCTAACAGCCTTGACACGTTCGTTAATGCTCAAACTTTCACCTCCCCTGATATTAACGATTTAATAATATCACATATATACCGCAAATGCAATATTTTTTCAAAATTTCTATTGACACTTAACCGCTTTTGCGGTATATTAAAATTACAAAAGCGTTATAAAAATAACGCAAATGTGAAAAATCAATACATTAAAAAGGAGTGAGTATTGTTTCATGAGGATATGAATCAGCAGGAAGGAGAGAACAACGAACTATGATTGAAATTGCTTTTAAAAATGGAGATGTATGCCAATGGCCGCAGGAAAGTTATACAGATTACAAGTATGACGGTAAATGCTTTATTGTCATAAAGGATGAGCAATGGATCGGACTTTATAACATTGATAGCATAAGAAGCATTATTATCACCAAAGAATGAAAGAAAGGAAGCTGTAAAAATGTCTGAAAAACTAACGAATACCGGACTCGTAAAACATGCCCAAACTATGCTGGGGCTGCCTACCTCCTACATGTGGGGAACCCTGGCACGAAAGATTGATTCCGGGACTATCGACTGGTGCCGGAAAACCTATCCCAGCATGTACAGCGCGGAACGGGTAGCCATTCTAAAAAGGCAAATCGGCAAGCGGTACGGCTGCGATTGCGTAGGACTAATTAAATCCTATTATTTTGGCGGCGTAGGAAGCCCTGAATACACCGTTAAACGGGATTACAATACCAATGCCATCTATGCGGCAGCACCTAAAAAAGGGCCGCTTTCCAGCCTGCCGGAAGTTCCCGGAACGTGTCTTTATATGCGGGGCCATGTAGGTATTTACATCGGTGAGGGCTGGTGCATTGAATGTACATTAGGCAATTATGGGGATGGTGTAGTAAAAACCCGTGTTGCCGGACGGGGTTGGACACACTGGTTCTATTGCCCATTTGTAGAATATCCCGGCGATTCCACCGATAGCCCCGCTCCAGCATTCCAAAAGGATGATAAGGTAAAAGTAAAGCCAGGAGCCAAAACCTATACAGGCGGCAAGCTGGCTTCTTTTGTTTACCAAACGGTTTATGATGTGCTGGAAGTATCAAGGGATCGTATTGTTATCGGTATCAAAGGCAATGTTACCGCTGCCGTGAAAGCCGACGACCTGGTAAAACAATAAGGGAAAGGAAATCCGAAAATGAACGCATTTATTATTGAGCTGCTCCAGGCCATGGCTACTGCTGCCATTCCCATATGCGCCGCCTACCTGATCCAATACCTGCACCGCAAGTCAGAACAAATTATTGCCCAAACCGACAATATGACAATCAAAGCATTTTTGGCAGAGGCCACGGACGCAGTATCGACAGCGGTTACATATACCAGCCAAACCTTTGTAGATGCCTTCAAGAAAGAGGGCATCTTCGATAAGGAGAAGCAGCAGGAAGCCTTAAAGAAGTCCTTAGACAAAGCTATATCTTTACTCTCTGAACCAGCTAAAAAGGCTTTGGCGGACATTTACGGCAATTTGGAGGCATATCTAACAAGCAAGATTGAAGCCGAGGTCAGGAGCCAGAAAACATTAGCATCTCTTTCCGCAATGTCCGTTTAAAAAATTCTTATAAAAATAATTTGATTATGCAGCTTTAAAAAAAGTTGTACATAAGATTGATTTCAAACCTCCGCAATCTTGAAAAACCCGTTATCCATTGTGGATATCGGGTTTTTTATGTTTTAATGACTAATCGCTTGTTAACAAGAATACACCTACTATACACCTACCCAAATTTCAAAGCAATTATTTTAATAACTATAAATGAGCAAATTCAGGAATTGACGAAAGCAGACCGGCAGCGGTGAAGGCCGGTGAGGAAGGGCACA
>RAZJ01000008.1 GCA_003612625.1 bacterium 1XD42-1
TGTGCCCTTCCTCACCGGCCTTCACCGCTGCCGGTCTGCTTTCGTCAATTCCTGAATTTGCTCATTTATAGTTTGTTTTATTTTTTATTAGTATACCCTTTTCAACGTATCATGTCAAGCATTTATCGCAGCCTGGCAATACAGCCATCAGTTCAAATAACGGGATAAAAATTCTTTTGTCCGTTCATTTTGCGGATTCGTAAAAATTTGTTCCGGCGGGCCTTCTTCTACAATAACGCCTTTATCCATAAATACTACCCGGTTGGATACATCCCGGGCAAAACCCATTTCATGGGTAACGACTACCATTGTTAAGCCTTCCTGGGCTAAGGTTTTCATAACATCCAAAACCCCGCCTACCATTTCAGGATCTAACGCTGAAGTGGGTTCGTCAAACAATAAAATTTCCGGGTCCATACACAATGCCCGCGCTATAGCTACCCGCTGCCGCTGGCCGCCGGAAAGCTGGGCCGGACTGGCTGTCAAAAATTGGGACATTCCCACTTTTTCTAAATATAATTCTGCTTTTTTACGGCTTTCCTCTTTGGACCGCTTCAGGACTATCATTTGCCCTTCCATACAGTTTTTCAATACGTTCATATTGTTAAATAAATTAAAAGACTGGAAAACCATCCCTACTTTTACCCGGTGCTGGTTCACATTGATAGCACCTTTTAAAATGTCCTTGCCGTGAATTAAAATTTCACCACCATCCGGTGTTTCCAATACATTGATACAACGGAGCAATGTGGACTTCCCGCTGCCAGAGGAACCTATGAGGCATACCACTTCCCCTTTATCAATATAAAAATGAATATCATTTAGGACTTTTAAATTTCCAAAGTGTTTCTTCAGCCCTTTAATTTCAATCAGATGTTCCATGGTTCCTCCTTTTACTGGTTGTTGATACGTGCTTCCGGTACGGTTTGGGAAGTGGGATAGCTATGGGGTTCCCGGTTCATATAAATTTCAATGGCCCGCAAAATACGGGTGGTTGTGAAGGTCATAATCAGGTAAAGGAAAAGTGTTACCAGTGCCGGCTCCGTAAACCGGAACATGGCCCCGGCCACGGACGTCATTTGGAAATATAATTCTGTTAAGGAAATTGCATTTAATACAGAGGAATCCTTGATATTTACAACAAATTCATTGCCAATGGCAGGAAACGCATTTTTAATCGCCTGGGGAAGGATTACATGGGCCATGGTCTGCATGGAAGTCATACCAATACTCCGGGCCGCTTCTGTCTGGCCTTTATCCACTGACTGGATTCCAGAACGGATAATTTCTGCCATATATGCCCCTGTGTTTACAGACATAATACAAATACTCGCTATCACTGGGGTCCATTGGAGCATAGGCTTTAAACCATAGTAAATAAATACGCCTTGTACAATCAGCGGCGTTCCGCGGAAAAATTCAATATAAATACTGGTAATCAAATATAAAATGCCTTTTGCAAAACGGGCCCCTGTGGAATCCCGTGATTCTTTTGTACCGCTGACAGCCCGTATGCCGCCTACCACCAGGCCAATGACTAAGCCTATTACAGTACCGGTTAAAGCAATTAACAGCGTATTTTTAATCCCTGCCCAAAATAAAGGCCAATAAGTAGTGGCAACCTTATAAATAAGGTCGATCTTTAAATCCACAGATTATTCACATCCATCCTCATTATTCACAAAGTACACGTTCTAAGAAAAACCAGTATCCCGCACCCCTGTAAAAAGGGTACGGGAACCTGATATTTGTTTTGAGATTGATCGTTTCTTTATTCTTCAGTGGCAGGCTGACGCTCGGTTGCTTCCAGCATCCATTGCTGACGGGTTTCTTCCGGAATGGTGTCCAATGCCCCCTGAATGGCATCTAACAAAGCTGTATTGCCTTTGTTCACTGCAATAGATACAGAAGTATCCGCCGTAAAGCCTTTCCCTTTTTCAAATTGGATGATCTTTAAATCCGGATTGGTAGAAATAACGCCCTTTGCTACCGGCAGTTCTGCTGTCAGTGCATCTACATCACCACTTTTTAAGGCTGCTACCATCAAAGGATAGGAGTCCAATGGCGTCATATGCTGGACGCCTTCGATTTGATCAATAATGGTATCATAGTTGGTGTTTTTCTGGCCCTGGACTTTTTTGCCGGTAAGCTGCTGGATTTCGGTTACAGCGCCTAATTCCGCGTCATCACCCCGGATAATAATAACCATGTCACTTTCATAGTATGGTGTTGTGAAATCAGCATTTTCTTTCCGTTCTTCATTGGCTGTCATCCCTGCAATGATGGCATCAATTTCACCGCTGGCTAAAGCCGGCTGTAAGCCATCCCATGCGGTCTTTTTGATAACCAGTGTTTTTCCAAGCTTATCAGCGATCGTTTTGGCCATCACTACATCATAACCATCACCATAGCTGACTCCATCCCCTAAAGCCACTGTTGTATCATTTTCTTCTAACTGGGTCCAATTAAACGGGGCATAATTGCACTCCATGCCTACGGTAAAGGTATCCCCTGACAATGCCTCTGCTTCCGAAGAAGCTCCGCTGCTGCTTTCCTGCTGCGCGGCAGAGGAAGATCCTGTGCTGGGTGTGCCGCCGCATCCGGCTAACAGCATACAAGCTGCTATTGTAACTGCTAAAAATCTTTTCATTTTCTCACACGCTCCTAAAATCTAGCTCCAATCGATCCATCAGCAAAAAACTAATGTTCTTCTGGCTGTTAGTTTATCGGAATTTGAAACATAAGTCAAGGACATTTTGCATTTTCAAACGGCAGAATCGTATTTTTGGCATATGTCCATGAAATTTATGAAATTTCCGGATTCTGAACGTGCAAATATGCCGGAGGGTTCCTATCCGATATCTGTGGGGATGCCTTTCCTTTTTCCAGTTTCTTTCCGGCTGCCTGCCCAGAAACTACAGGAAAAATCCAATTACAATGCACATCTTATAAAATTCCTCATAAACTGTATTGAGTACAGCTTCCGCAGATCCGGGAAATGCTTTGGCAGACTTCCCGGAAACGGCAGTACAACATAGCACAGCTAGGAGGATTCATATGGCAGAGCAAAGGAATGCTCCCGTCAATGCGACCGGGGCAAACTGCTTTAAAGAGGCAGTGTGCATAGATGCCGGCAGGATATTTGACTCCTGTACTGATAAAGACTGCCTGAGCGACCTGCAGGTATTCTTTACGGACCGCACACAGCCTGTAATTGATAACGCCATCAGCGCTAAGGTAAAGGATTTAGACATTATTACTGTATTCCTGGATGTGGAACCAGTTCCATTTAACAAAGGGTTTTATTCTGTTGACATCACTTTCTTTTTTAAAGTGTCTGTTGCAGCTTATACTTCCCCTGTCATCCCGCCAGCTATTATTCATGGCGTAGCTGCTTTTTCAAAGAAGGTTATCCTTTATGGAAGCGACGGAAATGTAAAAGTTTATACATCCACCGATTCCAGAACCAATCTGGAACGTGACAACCGGGATATGCCAAAAGCTAGTATTTCTGTAGTCGATCCCATGGTTTTAGACAGCAAATTGGTAGAATACTGCCCCGGCAGGGCATTGGATTGCGGCATTTCGCTGCCTAGCTGTATCTGCGGCCAGTTTGACGGCGATTTTACCGGCTCCCAGCCTAAAAAAGTTGTCCTGGTTTCTATTGGGCTGTTTACAATTGTCCAACTGGAACGCAATGTCCAAATGATGGTGCCTGTATACGATTACGCTGTCCCCGATAAGGAAAGTACCAATACGACTGACGATCCCTGCGAGGTCTTTAAAAAGATCAAGTTTCCTGTCAATCAGTTTTTCCCACCAAAACTGGCTGAAAATAACCAGCTTTAAACCCTGGCTGTCCCAAAAACAGCCAGCCCCTGGTTCCGCGCTGTGTACCATTTCCCAGCATGGCGGGCCTGCGCCCTCCTTGCGGCGCGGAGCCAGGGTTATGCACAGCTTACCAAATTCAGGACGCTTCCACCTTTGAAAAAAGGAGGGAATCAGCGGCCTTTTTTCATTCAATCATAAAAAAGGGTATTGCCGCCATCAGGATGCCGGCAATACCCTCTGCTTTTTTACTTTAAAGTAATATTAAATTTTTAACGGCGTTTCCCTAATAAACGAATTAAATAGAGGAACAAGTTAATAAAATCTAAATAAAGATTTAAAGCGGAAAAGATCGATACTTTCTCCAGCATTTCCGGATTGTTTTCAAAGGCATAATAAAAATCTTTTGTTTTTTTCGCGTCATAAGTTGTAATCCCTAAGAATAATGCAATGCCTATAAAGCAAAGCATAACATCAAGGGTTTCCAGCCGGAGGAACATATTCAAAACCTGCATGACTAACAAGGCAACTAAACCAAATAAAACAACCGGCCCAAATTTGGAAAGATCTCTTTTTGTTACCAGCCCTGCAACTGCCATGGAACCAAAGAAGAATGCTGAAACGCCAAAAGCTAACAAAGCTGAACCTGCATCATACATGGTAAGGACGGCACCCATTGTTACGCCTGTTAATGCTGAATATCCTAAAAATATCCCCCGGCAGGCTCCTACCGACAGCTTCGTAATCCGGCTGGAAAGGGCTGCTACCAAAATAATCTGCAATACCAAAAGAATAATCGGCGCCAAAGGCATGGCATAAATCAGGAAAATCATTTTGCTTTCTGTCAGGCCAAACCCAATTAAAAATGTGATTGCCAGCCCAATGCACATCCAAAGATACGTTTTTGCCACATGCTTATAAAGCGGGTTCCGGCGGCGCTCCTGTTCCAATGCAGAAAGATCAGCATTTCCTTGTTGATACATAACGAAATCCTCCTTTGCCATATAAAATGGTTTGTTTCCTTTTTCTATGATTCCAGTATACGGAATTATGCTTTTTTTGTCAATACCAATAGGAAAAACGCCATAAGAACCTGTTTTAGCATCTCCTGATATACCACCTGGGCAGATTTTTTTCCGTCCAGTCTGCGTCAAAAATGCTCGGAATACACAAAGTATTCCTGTGCTTTTTTCCTTGCTGGCCGAAAAAACCTCTGTCCATTTGGTACACCCTGAGATACTAGACAGGTTCTAAGATAGTTTTCCCATCTTACGGCGCGTCTATTTTTTATTTTTTAATAATCATTTGCTGACGAAAAGGATGCAGGCGTGGTGGGCATTGAGAAGGTATCATTCGTTGGAGCAAATGCAGGCTGGGAAAAAGTATCAAAAGAAGGTGCAGACAGGGAACCACCCATTGTGGACTTCACTGCGGAGCCTTTAATGTTAAATTTCCCTATCAGTTGTTTTAATACTTGTGCCTGACCAGATAATTCTTCACTGGCTGCCGCACTTTCTTCAGCCGTGGCGGAGTTGGTTTGGACAACGCTGGAAATCTGATCAATTCCTACTGTTACTTGTGTCACCGATTGTGCCTGTTCTTCACTGGCATGGGAAATGCTTACAACTGCATCTAAAACTTTCGATGCTTTTTCTACAACATCCTTTAAGGATTCTTTTGTTTCAGCAGACAGTCGGGAACCTTCCGCTACTGCATTGACGGTTTCTTCAATTAAAGTCGTTGTATTTTTGGCAGCTTCCGCGCTCTTGCCCGCCAGATTCCGGACTTCATCTGCAACAACTGCAAAGCCTTTTCCGGCTGCGCCTGCCCGGGCCGCTTCTACTGCGGCATTAAGCGCCAAAATATTGGTCTGGAAAGCAATATCTTCAATGGTTTTGATGATTTTATTGATTTCGTTGGATTTGTTGCTGATGTCATCCATGGCAACCGCCAGTTTTTCCATTTGTTCATTGCACAGCTTAATGCTCTCGTTTGCCTGTTCGTTTTCTTCTTTCGCTTCTTTTGCCGAATCTGCTGTGCCCTGGATATGTCTGGAAATTTCATTGATAGTTGCTGCCAGTTCTTCTACAGAACTGGCCTGTTCTGTAGCACCCTGGCTCAGGGCCTGAGCCCCGGAAGAAACCTGCTCTGCGCCGGAAGAAACCTGATCCGACGCCTGGTTGATTTGGGACATGGTGGAGCTTAACGCATTGGAAATTTCATCAATTGAATCTTTAATCGCTATAAATTCGCCTCTGTAATCTGCCTCAGAATGAACATCAAAATTGCCCTTCGCCAACTGGTTCAAATTGCTGCTGATTTCTGAAATATAAGATCTCAAAATTCCAGCGGCTTCAGAGAAAGCTGAAACAGTCTGGCCTATTTCGTCTTTATTGGAACAGGACATATTGATATTCAAATCACCATGAAGCAGTTGGTCACTGGCATGTGCTACATCACTTAAAGGATCAGAAATTGCTTTGGCAAGGAACGTTGCAAAAATAATAGAAATAATAATGGATAAAATAATACAGCCAATGATGATTGCAACTGTAATCCCCGTTTGCAGTTCCAATTCTGCCGATACTTCTGTTCCTGTCCTGATCTTATATTGCACCAGTTCCTCTGTGGCTGCCATGATTTCATTCAGCATCGGCGCGGCTGATTCAATCAATATGGCTGTTGCTTCTTCATTGCGGTTCGCTGTTGCCAAGTCAATTACCTGATTACGGGCAATCCGGTAAGACGGCAGCTTATCTTCAATAATTTTAATCTGTGCCTGTTCTTCGGCACTATCAGAAAGGCTTTTTATCTTTTCAAGAGCCTGATTGGTTACAGGAATTAACTGATCCAGTTCATTCTGCTGTTTTGCAATTTGGTCCTTATCCTGCAATATGATAATGTTCCGTACCAAGGTAGCCCCTTTGTGAAGATAGGTATTAAAAGAACCGATATCTCCCTGGGAAAAACCATTATACTGTAAAGCATGGCTGTAACTGTTCCCATTCCGCAGCAGCATGAAAACACCTGCTATTCCCGAAATGCTGGCTACTAACAAAACTAACATAAAGGAAACCATTAACTTAGGGGTCATTTTCAAGTTGTTTAATTTTCTGAACATCTCTATTCCTCCTGACTTTCTTATGGTATCCCACCTACCGTTCCCGCCTAGGAACGCCCTACAGGCCAATAACAAACGGGGCATCGCTCTACCATAATTTTTTTTCTCGGTCAGGCAAGGAGAGAGAGAGTTCCTTCTTGTCCGGCCAAAACGGGAAAACTAAAAAAAGACGGATTTTTTCCTTGAACAAGGATTATTTTAAGTTAAGGTTTAATTAAAACCTGATTAATGTTTAGTTAAAACTTAGCCGTGATAAACTTTGCCCACGTCAAAAATATCCGTCGCTCCAAAATATTTCCACGTTCCTTATTATACTCAAAAGATAGGAAAAAGTCAATAATTTGTAAAGAAAAAGTAAAGATAAAAAATAACAAGATCTGTCCATAAACAGATCTTGTATATAATACCATAATATTGAAAAAGATATCTTTTTATTCCTTAATAATCATTTGCTGACGAAATAGACAGGGGAGCTGCTGGCGCTGTGAAAGTATCTTGAACCGGGGCAAAAGATGGCTGCGAAAAAGTATCAAAATTATCAAAGGATGACGTCGGCACAGAAGTATTTAACCTTTTTCCGACAGAACCTTTTATCTTAAATTTCCCCATAAGCTGTTTCAGCACTTGCGCCTGACCAGACAGTTCTTCACTGGCTGCTGCACTTTCTTCAGCCGTGGCGGAGTTGGTTTGGACAACGCTGGAAATCTGATCAATTCCTACTGTTACTTGTGTCACCGATTGTGCCTGTTCTTCACTGGCATGGGAAATGCTTACAACTGCATCTAAAACTTTCGATGCTTTTTCTACAACATCCTTTAAGGATTCTTTTGTTTCAGCAGACAGTCGGGAACCTTCCGCTACTGCATTGACGGTTTCTTCAATTAAAGTCGTTGTATTTTTGGCAGCTTCCGCGCTCTTGCCCGCCAGATTCCGGACTTCATCTGCAACAACTGCAAAACCTTTTCCGGCTGCGCCTGCCCGGGCTGCTTCTACTGCGGCATTGAGCGCCAAAATATTGGTCTGGAATGCGATATCTTCAATGGTTTTGATGATTTTATTGATTTCATTGGATTTGTTGCTGATGTCTTCCATTGCAACTGACAATTTTTCCATTTGTTCATTGCACAGTTTAATGCTTTCGTTTGCCTGGATATTTTCTTCTTTTGCTTCTTTGGCAAAATCTGCTGTGCCCTGAATATGGGTTGAAATCTCATTGATGGTTGCTGCCAGCTCTTCTACGGAACTGGCCTGTTCAGTAGCACCCTGGCTCAGGGCCTGAGCTCCAGAAGAAACCTGCTCTGCGCCGGAAGAAACTTGATCCGACGCCTGGTTGATTTGGGACATGGTGGAGCTTAACGCATTGGAAATTTCATCAATCGAATCTTTAATGGCCTGGAATTCCCCTCTGTACTCCAGTTCTGCTTTGACGTCAAAATTGCCTTTTGCCATCTCTCCTAAATTATGGCTGATTTCTGAAATGTACGAACGCAGAATTCCTGCCGCTTCCGAAAATGATGTAACGGTTTCACCAATTTCATCCTGATTAGAACAGGAAATATTGATATTCAAATCACCATGAAGCAGTTGCTCACTGGCATGTGCCACAGCCCTTAAAGGAACTGAAATAGACTTGGCCAGTAATATTGCAATAAAGGCTGATATAAATATTGCTACGATAATACATCCAATAATAATTACAATTGTTATGATAGATTGCATTTCTAGTTCTTCGGATGTTTCTGTACCCACCGTTACTTTATATTGTACCAGGGCATCTGTTGTATCAATCATCTTCTGAAAGACAGGAACTGCCTCACTCATCAGCAATTCTACCGCTTCTTCATTGCGGTTTTCAGCAGCCAACTCCACCACCTCATCCCGGGATGCACGGTAAAGCTGCAAATTTTCTTCAATTATTTCAATTTGCTTCTGCTCCTCGGCAGTATTGCATAACTCTTTTACCTCTACAAGGGCCTGGTCCGTCTTTGATACCAACTGGGTTAATTCATTTTTGGCATCTGCTATCTCATTCGGATCTGTCAATATAATCACATTACGTACCAGGGTTGCCGCCCGGTTAATACAGGTATTAAATTCCCCTATCCTGCCTTGGGCAAAACCATTGTATTGCAGAGCATTACTATAACTGGAACCCACCCGAACCAGCATAAATATTCCTGTGATCCCTGAGATACTCGCCACCAGCAAGACTAAAACAAAAGAAGTCATTAGCTTAGGGGTCATTTTCATGTTATTGAACTTTCTGGACATCTCCAATATTCCTCCTGATTTCTAAATGATATCTTCTAATCCCTTTTCCTGACTAAAATGATTGACAAGCCAACAAAAAGTACCAGTATCCCACCCCTTCTTTTTGGCCAGAAAGGAAATATGCCCCCTCTTAATCTGTGATCCGGCCATCTTCAAAAATAAACGGAATTTTTCCAGGCAATACAATTTAACTAAATTCTAGCTAAAACTAGCTAAAATAAACTTAACCTACCTAAAAAAACCGTCTTTTCCAGAATATTTTGCAGATTTTATTATACTCTAAAGTTCATAAAAAATCAATCATTGCAATGAAAATCCAACGTGAAAAATAGAGTTAAAATAAAATTATGTAAGAATAAAAAGCAAGGCCTGCCAAAAACAGGCCCCACTCTTTTTTTATTTAGGTGATGGATTCATACAAAGCTTCATATTGACGGGCGGAGCTGTTCCAGGAGTAATCTTTTTCCATACCGCGTTTTACCAAGGCATTCCATGCGTCATGCTCATCATAAAATACTTTTTCTGCATAGAAAATGGTATTCAGCATTTCATCTGCGTTGTAGTTTGCAAAAGAGAAGCCTGTTCCTGTCTGCTCAAACCGGTTATAGGGCTGTACCGTATCCTTTAACCCGCCTGTTTCCCGTACAATCGGCACTGTCCCATACCGCAGGGAAATTAACTGGGTTAATCCGCAAGGCTCAAATTGGGAAGGCATCAGCATACTGTCTGCCGCTGCATAAATCCGGTGGGCGCGTTCGTCATTAAAATAGATATTGGCGGAAACTTTGTCTTTGCGTTTCCATTCGTAGGTGCGCAGCATATCTTCATATCTGGCATCCCCTGTGCCAAGCACTACAAACTGTATAGCGGAATCCAGCAGCCGATCTAATACATAAGCAACTAAATCCAAGCCTTTTTGATCGGTCAGGCGGGTGATCATTGCCATGATCATCACATTCGGATCTGCCGGCAGGCCAAGTTCTTCCTGGAGCTTTGCTTTATTGGCAGCTTTGCCTTTCCGGAAATTTTTAATGCTGTAATTGCTGTAAATCTTCTTATCTGTTTCGGGATTATAAATGTCATAATCTATGCCATTCAAAATACCGCTTAAATCACGGGATTTCGCGCGCATCAATCCATCTAAGCCTTCGCCATAATAAGGGATTTTAATTTCTTCGGCATATGTGCCGCTGACAGTTGTAATCCGGTCCGCATATACCAAACCTGCTTTCAGCATATTGGCATCCCGCTTGTATTCCATCCGATCCGGTGTAAATACCTCGTTGGGGAATCCGGTATATAACCGCAATGTATTGATGTCCCAGATCCCTTGGAATTTTAAATTATGGATAGTCATAATAGTACGGATATTATGATAGAAGGGATTATCTTTAAATACCGTATGCAGGAATACCGGTAATACGCCTGTCTGCCAGTCATGGCAATGAATCACATCCGGATGGAATTCAATGGTTGGCAGAATGGACAGGGCGGCTTTCGAGAAAAAGCAGAATTTTTCAATATCCCAATGAACGTCCCCATATGGCGTATCGCCCCGGAAATAATGTTCGTTGTCGATAAAGTAATAGGTAACTCCATCCATTTCATAGGTCATGATCCCTACATATACTTTTCCCAGTCCGCCTAACTGCATTTCAAAATGACTGGCATAACGGAACTGATCCCGGTATTTTGCCGGAATACATGTATAATCCGGAAGGATTACCCGTACATCATACTTTTCTTTGTCCAAAGATTTTGGTAATGCACCCACTACGTCGGCTAAACCGCCGGTCTTAATAAATGGGACGCATTCAGAAGCTACGAAGAGAATTTTTTTCATAAAAACAAGTCCTCCTTGATGATCGCAGATCAGGGTCCTGCGGTCCCCATTGATATACTCCTATTTTACTACAGAATTGGTAATTGTTCCAGCCCCATTTTTCACTTTTTTATAAAAAAAGTGGATTTTCACCAGAAATTATGACAGTTTTCTATAAAATTACCAAAAAATTCCCCCTTTTATCTGTTCTTCTTCCCTTATGTGCCGCATACCCATAAAATCATAAAGACCGTTTTGCAAAAAGGAGGATTCTAAATGGGGCCATTTTCAGGATGGAGCACCCTTTTGCACCATATTCTTTGGGGGCCTGCTACATTAGGGCTGATTTTCTTTACAGGGCTGTATTTTTCCATTGGAACCCATTTTTTCCAGTTCCGCCATATGGCCCTCTGGCTCCGGGGCACTTTGCTGGCTGTGATTTGTGATCGGGAAACCCGCGGCCATCATGGCCCTGCTTTATCCCAGTTCCAGACCCTTTCTACTGCTTTAGCCGGAACCATTGGCACCGGAAGCGTCGTTGGTGTGGCTACTGCCATTTCTTCCGGCGGCCCCGGGGCTATATTTTGGATGTGGGTTTGCGCTTTGCTGGGCATGATGACAAAATTTTCCGAAAATGTCTTAGGCAACCGCTACCGTTACCAGGAGAAAACTGGCGCCTGGATGGGCGGCCCTATGGTTTATATGGAACGGGGCCTGGGATGCCGGAAATTAGCTGTATGGTTTGCTGTCTGCTGTGCCTTGGCCGCTTTCGGAATCGGCAATCTGGCCCAGGCCAATTCCATTGCAGGCGCTTTACAGGCTTCTTTCCATATTCCACCACAAACTGCCGCTTTCCTGCTGGCCGCTTTGACCGGTATGGTTTTATTAGGCGGTATCCAGCGGGCTGCTTCTGTGGCGGAATGCTTCGTCCCCGCTATGACATTATTTTTCCTGGCCGGCGGCGCTTTTATCCTGTTCCGCTTCCGCTGCAATCTGCCTTCCGCTTTCCATGCCATTTTCCAGAATGCTTTCCAGCCTGCTGCCGCTGCCGGAGGCACCGGGGCTTATGCCTTGGCCCACACCATCAGCGTTGGCGTTGCCAGAGGCATTTTTTCCAATGAAGCAGGGCTGGGAAGCTCCGTTATTATTAACTGTACTTCTAATGTGAAAGAACCGGTACGGCAGGGCATGTGGGGCATTTTTGAAGTGTTCCTCTCTACTATGGTCATCTGTACCATGTCTGCATTGGTCTTTTTATGTACGGGCACCTGGCAGGAAGGCGACGGCCCTCAAATGGCTATCGCGGCTTTCTCTCAGGGCCTCGGCCCCTGGGGCGGCGTTTTCTTATCCCTGTCCCTGATTTGCTTTGCTTTTTCTTCTATCGTAGGCTGGTCCTGCTATGGGGAACGGGCTGTGGCTTATTTGTTCGGCCCGAAGCCTTTAAAGCTTTACCGCCTGCTGTTTACTCTTGCTGCCGGTATTGGCTGCGTTGCCCATTTAGACGCAGTGTGGGCTGTTTCCGATATCTTAAATGGGTTTATGGCTTTGCCCAATTTAATCGCAATCCTCCTGCTTTCCAAAGAAGTTTTCCGCCTGACGAATGAATTTTTACAGCGTTCCCGTTTGTGATTCCCCGCTGTGCCTGGCCCGGTAATCTGCCAGCAGCAGGTCTACCATCCGGCCGTAACTTTGTACGCCGTCTTTTTGGGAATTGAGCTGCAAATAAGCATGGTTTACTGCCGTAGAAACATCCCCTACCGGCGTTTCAAACCGCGCCCAGTAAACCGATTCATAACGGAAATCCATCCGCACCTTTTCGGAAAGCTGGGCCAGCCATTCCTGATACAAGTCCCCGTCGGCATTCCTTAAACGGTTGGAGGCATGGGATAAGGCTAACATGGTTCCGCTGTAACGAAATTCCGGGTAAGGGCTTTCCCGACATGCCAGATATGCGATAAAGTTTGCCTCATCTTCGTGCATATGCCCTCTTGTATGGGCCAGCTCATGACACATAGAAGCTGGTACTCCATGATCCGGAGCATTTATATTTACATTGGCCTCAAAGGTGATGGGGCAAAATACCCCTGTAATTTCCATCAATGACATGGCCCAGGAATTTAATACGGGCTTGGGGGAAATTGGATAGCTTGGCAGCGCCGGATGATCCGATAATGCCTGAAAGGTTGCTTTTGCTTCCTTTGCCAGACGGAAGGAATTTTTTGATAACTCCATGATCCCTAAATCATTTTCCGGAAGCTGATCCCGTAACTGGTTGGCTTCCTGCTCCAATTCCATACATAAGGCATAAAGCTCTTCCGGAGAGGAATCCTGGACGGTTAATCCGTAGCTTTCCGCAAAGGGAACCCGGTAATAATTAAATCCGCATAAAATCATAAATAATGCTACAATCCCGCATATGAAACGGGTACTCCAAAAAAGTACGTTCTGGAAAAAACGCTGTATGGAGCCAATCTGCCAGCAGTACCGGATCTCTCGGAACAAAAGCCAGATACAAATTCCTGTGAAAGCCAGTATCCCAATTTCTGTTAAGGATATTGGGATCAGAGATGTTAAAAATCCATATGTATGGGCAACAAAAGAGTACCATCCTCTGGAGAAAAACAGCTCCACGACTCCAGGTGCTGCTTTGGCTGCGGGAATTAAGGCCAGAAACGGCAAAGGTGCTAAATGAATCCACCAGCGCCGGAAAAAATCTATGCGCCGCTGGGATTTTGACGGCCCTGTAATTTTATAGTGTTTGACCTTGACATTCGTAATCATAATATCACCACCGTAATGCCCGGATTGCATTTTTGATAATCTTCATCGCAGGTTATTTCAAAACAAAGGGTTACTGCGTGAAGCCCTTCCGGCTCAAATGGGGAAAAGGCTTCCCCGGGAACAAATTCCCGGATTTTTCCTGCCGCTTTCATTTCCCGTAATTCCCGCCGTACTGCCCCGCGGATTTTTCCTCCTTTGCCTGTGCTGCCATATCCATGAATCAGTTTAACTGCTGAAATATGGGTCTTATGGGCCAGAGCCAAAGCCGAAAACATCCGGTGTACAGCTACTTTTGCTGGCGGCATTCCGTCTTTCAGATTCACGGTCATCATATGAGGAATCTATTCCCTGCGCATTTTTGCCCGCTGGGACTCTGTTAAGGTTAAATCTGCATAAGACATGGTTTCTTCTAACTGCCTGAGCTGGGAGCATCCAATAATAGCTGCCCCTTGTACCGGCTGGCTGGAAGTGACATAGGCCAGCATCAGTGCGGAAGCTGGGGCTTTTGTTTCTTCACAAAGGGAACGGATGGATTCTAAACGGCGGCGGTTTTCCGGAATATCATACCGGTTCATCCGTTTTACCGGAAGGGCTTCCCCTGCCAGCAGCTTGGAAAAATATCCCCTGGCCTGGGAGGAAAATGCCATAACCGGGATCTGATTTTCCATATAACCCTGATAGGCTTCCGGACTCATCACCTGTATGGACGGATCATCCCAAAAGCCCTGTGGGACCTGGGCGGCACACCAATGGATCTGTGAAGCTGTAAACGGGGTTTTCCCATGGGCTTTGGCATAGGCATTCGCTTCATTGATCCGGCTGACTGTCCAGTTGGATGCGCCAATGGCCCGGAGCCGTCCCCCTTTTACATGGGCATCCAGTGTATCTATGATTTCTTCTACCGGCCGGCTGGGATCGTCCCGGTGGAGGAAATATAAGTCTATGTAATCTGTATTCAGTTCATGGAGGCTCATTGCCACGTCGGAATCAATGCTTGCCCGATCCAATCGGCGGCAGTTCATATCCTTCATAGAAGGATGGGCGCCTTTTGTTACCAGGAAAATTTTATCCCGGCAGCCCCTGGATGTCAGCCAGCGCCCCACAATAGGCTCACTGTTGGCATAGGCTTCATCCGGGTCCGGCGCCGGGGCTTTTCCATATACCCGGGCTGTGTCTATGGTATTGCCCCCTAATGCAATATACTTATCCAATAAGGCAAAAGCAGTATCTTCCGGAATGTTTACCCCGAAATAATCCGTTCCCATGACAATTTTCGACATAGAAATAATCCCTTTTTCTGTTTGTACATCCATGAATTTCATATAATAGAATCCCACCTGTTCATAAATCTTTTTTTGCTTTGGCTGTTAGAAGCAGTTTCTGCTTCCATTATATCGGAATCTTCCAGGGAATACAAGGCAAAGGAGCCTGACAAAATCATCCTTTTCCAATGGGGCCTGGTATTTGCCTGTTGAAAAATAAGGGTAACTCTGATAAAATAGGAAAATCAAGGCCAGAAAAAAAGGAGTCTGTAAAAAATGGAAAACAATGAAATCATCTTGGTTTCCTTCAATTTGAAACGGGACTTCGGCCTGCCATTAAAACGCTCCCGCCGCTGGCGGGAACGCCGGGAACGGGCTGTCCAAATTATCCGGAACAGCAAAGCTTCTATAATCGGTGTGCAGGAGCTTTCCCCTTCCATGCAAGAGGATATTGCCAGCCTTCTTGGAAACGAATATTCTGTTTTGGGAAACGGACGGTTCCAGGCTTCAGCCCGGAAGGAAAGTGATGAACACAGCGATATTATTATTAAAAATGAGGATGCTTCTGTCCAATTCGTGAAAACCTTCTGGCTGTCCAAAAATCCCGAAAAATTAAGCCGGGCTTATTATGCCATGTTCCCCCGTATTTGTACAGTGGTTGAAATTTATCTTTATTCTGCTGGACGTTCCATCCGGATTTTTAATACCCATCTGGATCATATCTGCGGGGTTGCCCGGATATTAGGCATTGAAGTCATTTTGCAATATATGAGCCGGCTGCATCAGGAACGGCCTATGCCTTCTGTTTTAATGGGGGACTTCAACTGCAAGCCCCAGAGCCGCCCGATCCAGCTCCTCCACAATCAGGTCACAGGTTATCCCAATCTCCATTTAACAGATGCTTACAGCCACCTGCCTCCGGAAGAAATCCAAAATACCCTCCATTATTTCAGAGGGAAAAATAAAGCCGGTTCCATGCCGATTGATTATATTTTTGTTTCAGATGATTTTGAGATCTTAAAAACCCATATTTGGACAGACCCCGTAGAGGGCTGTTATCCTTCCGATCATTATCCTTTAACCGCAACTGTACGCCTGAAGCCGGATGCGGATCATTAGTTGCATTGCGGCAGAATTGTGATATACTGTAATCGTTTCAATCGTTTTTTAAGAAGGCCCATTTTCTAAAACATAGTCGGGAGGACAGGATATGTCAAAAAATAATTATGAAAGCCCTTTTTGTACACGCTATGCCAGTGAGGAAATGCAGTATGTATTTTCCCCTGACAATAAATTCAAAACATGGCGCAAGCTTTGGATCGCGCTGGCCAAGGCTGAACAGCGGCAGGGGCTTGGGATTACCGATGAACAGATCGCGGAATTGGAAGCCCATGCAGAAGATATTAACTATGATGTGGCCCAGGCCAGGGAAAAAGAATGCCGCCATGATGTAATGAGCCATGTTTATGCCTACGGTGTACAGTGCCCCCATGCAAAAGGCATTATCCATTTAGGCGCTACAAGCTGTTATGTCGGCGATAATACCGACATTATTCTTATGCGCCAGGGCTTAACCATTGTGCGCCGGAAGCTTTTAAATGTGATTTCTTTATTGGCTGCTTTTGCCGACCGTTATAAAGATATGCCTGCTTTGGCTTATACCCATTTACAGCCTGCCCAACTGACTACGGTGGGAAAACGTGCCACTCTTTGGATCAATGAACTGATGATGGATCTGGAAGAAACCGAATACCGGATTGCTCATTTGAAGCTGCTGGGAAGCAAAGGTACTACCGGGACACAGGCCAGCTTTGTGGAATTATTTGAGGGCAATGGGGAAAAAATTAAAGCATTGGAAGAAGATATTGCAAAGCAAATGGGATTTGACGCTGTTGTTCCTGTTTCCGGACAAACCTATTCCCGGAAAGTGGACAGCTTCGTTATGAATGTGTTAGCCGGTATCGCCCAGAGTGCCAGCAAATTCTCCAATGACCTGCGTCTGCTGGCAAACTTCAAAGAAATGGAGGAGCCTTTTGAAGCCCAGCAAATCGGTTCTTCTGCTATGCCTTACAAACGCAATCCCATGCGTTCCGAACGGATTACATCTTTATCCCGCTATGTTATGTCCAACTCCCTGAATCCGCAGTTTACCGCGGCAACTCAATGGTTTGAACGGACTTTGGATGATTCCGCCAATAAACGGATCGCTATGGCAGAAGCTTTCCTTGCTGTGGATGCTATCCTGAAAATTATGTTAAATGTCTGTGACGGCCTGGTGGTTTATCCAAAGGTAATTGCACAGCGGGTTATGCGGGAACTGCCTTTTATGGCTACGGAAAATATTATGATGAGCGCTGTTAAAAAGGGCGGGGACCGTCAGGAGCTTCATGAGCGTTTGCGGCAGCACAGCATTGCCGCTGCCAATGTGGTCAAGCAGGAAGGCGGCGAAAATGATTTGATCCAGCGGGTCTGCCAGGACCCTGCATTCGGGCTGACCCGGGAAGAACTGGAGAAGGTTCTGGAGCCGAAAATGTTTATTGGACGCAGCTCCGATCAGGTCAAAGAATATTTGCAGGAATTTGTAAATCCTGTTCTGGAAGCCAACCGGGATTTATTAGGGGAACGCGCTCAATTATCTGTATAACAAATTGACTTTTCCCAAAAAGAAATTTTATGCCATGATAAAATGATTGACTTTTCCTAGGTGATAAAATATAATAAGGAAAGCGCCGTTTTGCGGCAAATGGCCGGAACCCTTCTTTCCTTGACAGAGGGGGTTCCGGTCCGTGCCGTTTCCGGCATTCGGGCAGCGCCGGATTTTCCATGGCCTGCCAAAGGGCATTTGGGCCGCCTGATTTGCGGCCGCAAGGAGGAAACAAAATGAAAAAAGTAGGCAAGCCAGTATTCTTTATCGTTGTGATATTGATTGCTGCGCTGACCGTGCTGTCCTTTTTTGGAGCATCTTCTACTTATGGCGACATCACAAAGCCATATGTCAAAGGGGCGGCTGACATCCGGTGGGGCATTGATATCCGCGGCGGTGTCGATGTTACTTTTACGCCGCCAGCCGATTTAATGGATCAGGTTACACCAGATCAAATGCGGGCTGCTGAGGCAATTATTAAAGTCCGCCTGGTTTCTCAAAACATTACTGATTCCGAAGTTTATACCGATACTTCCCGGAACCGTATTATTGTAAGGTTCCCCTGGAAAGCAGATGAAGTGGACTTCAATCCGGAACAGGCTGTAAAAGAATTAGGTGAAACTGCTTTATTGACTTTCCGTGAGGGAAATTCAATAGATGGCCCTGTTGTTATCGAGGGAAAACATGTTGATATTGCACAGGCCGCCCCCGATCCGGAAGGGAAAGGTTATGTTGTAGAACTGACCCTCACGGAAGAAGGACGTACCCTTTTCGCAGAAGCCACCGGACGCTTAATCAACCAAAATATTTCTATCTGGATGGATGAAAACTTAATTTCTGCCCCTGTGGTCAACAGCCGTATTGATACTCCAACCGCTATTATTACAGGCGGCCCCCAGGGCTTCACAAGGGAAGATGCTACCGACTTAGCTAATAAAATCAGCGGTGGTGCATTGCCCTTTAAACTGGAAACAAAAGATTTCTCCTCCATTTCCCCTACCCTGGGAACAGGGGCCAGGGATGCAATGGTAACCGCAGGCATTATCGCTTTCTGCCTGGTTGCTGCATTTATTATCCTGATTTACCGCATGTGCGGCGTCGTTGCTACCATTGCCTTGGCAGGCCAGGTGGCTGGCATGATCGCTTGTTTAACTGGATTTTTTGCCAACTTCCCTTCCTTTACTTTAACCCTCCCCGGTATCGCCGGTATCATTTTATCTATCGGCATGGGCGTGGATGCAAACGTAATTACTTCAGAACGTATCCGGGAAGAATTAGCTGCCGGACGCAATTTGAATGCCGCTATTGATTCCGGTTTCCGCCGGACATTTGCCGCTATCTTTGACGGAAATATCACCATGGTTTTAGTAGCTGTCATTTTAATGGGGGCTTTTGGACCGCCTAACAGTGCTTTTGGGACTTTCTTTAACCCCATTTTTAAATGGTTTGGCGCTACTGCTACTGGTGCTATCTATTCTTTCGGGTTTACCCTGATTACCGGTGTTATCCTTAACTTTATCATGGGTGTTACCGCTTCCCGTTTGATGCTGAAATCTATTTCTAAATTTAAAGCTTTCCAGAATCCCTGGCTCTATGGCGGCAAAAAACAAGAAGCTGTACAGGAACCCGCAAAGAAAAGCTGGGATATTGTTGGAAACCGGAAAAAATGGTTCACTATTTCCGGTGCCCTTATCGCTTTAACTTTAGTTGCTTCCCTTGTATTAGGGGTAAAATTAGACATCCAGTTCAGCGGCGGTACTATTGCCACTTATTCCTTCAGCGGCGATATTGACATGAAGGAATTTGGTGATACTGTCAGTGCCGCTTTAGGCCAAAATGTTACCGTCCGGGAACAGCAGGATATTGCTACCGGCTTGATGAATTATGAAGTAACCTTATCTGCCAAAGACGGCGTTACTCCGGATCAACAGGCTGCTGTTACAACTGCTCTAACGGAAAAATATCCTGACAACAATGTGGAAATTACAAAAATTTCTAACGTCGATCCCACAATCGGCGCTGACTTCCTGAAAAAATCTTTAGCTGCTGTGGCTTTGGCTTCTTTGCTGATGATTGTTTATATCGCTTTCCGTTTCCGTAAGATGAACGGATGGTCTGCGGGCGTCATTTCTGTTATGGCCCTGCTCCATGACGCAATTATTGCTTATGCTGTTTTTGTCGTCTGCGGCTTCCCTCTCAATGACAGCTTTATTGCTGTTATCCTGACCATCTTGGGCTATTCCATCAATAATACCATCATCATCTATGACCGTATCCGTGAAAATCAAAAACTCCTTCCCCCGAAAACTTCTTATCAGGAATTGGTCAACCTTTCTATCAATCAAAGTATGCGCCGTTCTGTAAACACTACGGTTTCTACTGTACTGGCTATGCTGTGCGTTTGCGTGATGTCTGTCCTTTTCCATGTGGAATCTATTATGACTTTCTCACTGCCCCTTTTGGTCGGAATGCTGGCTGGATTCTTCTCCTCTGTATTCCTTTCCGGTTCTTTGTGGGGCTGGTGGCAGGAACGCAAAGATCCAAAAGCCAAAGGCAAAGCTGCCGCTTAAAAAATATAAATTTAAGGAGAATTGTCTATGGTACAGGCAATTCTCCTTCCTATTTCATTGGTGAAAGAAGCTGGTTATTTATGACAAAGTGCAACAGAGAATTGCTCCATGCAAAGCCAGTAAGCTTGCGGTATTTGTATGGAGCTGTTACTGCCGCAAAATAATTTTATAATCAACTGGCTTTGCTGCTTTGACGATTTCATACAAGGGGAAATCCATATGAAATATATCAATGCAAAAGGCTTCCTTCCAGATGTACTGATTGAGGAGCTGCAAAGCTATATCCAAGGGGGATATATTTATATCCCTTCCTGCCAGCAAAAACAATGGGGAGAAGTTTCAGGCTACCGCTTGGAATTGAGCCGGAGGAACCATCAAATCACAGAAGAATATCATCAAGGGCTTTCTGTGGAGGCTTTAGCAGGGAAATACTGCTTATCGGTTTATACAATCCGGAAAATTATCTATAAAAAATCCTGATATAAAAATACGGGGGAATTTTCTTTCCCCCGCATTTTTTTATCTTTTATTCTGCTAATATGCTTTTTCCACGTTTTAAATACTGGCCGTCGCCTTTTTGGCCTAAAAATTCATTATCCTTTACAATGACATTGCCCCGCTGCATCACCAGATCAATGGCTCCTTGTACCTTTAAGCCTTCATAACAAGTATAATCTACCGCGCTGTGCAGGGCGTCATGAGTGATTGTTTTTTCCCGTTTGGGATCGAAAATAACAATGTCACCATCTGCTCCAGGCTGGATCACACCCTTTTTCGGATATAAGCCATACATACGGCTGGGTTCGGCGCAGAGAACCCGCACCATATCTGATATAGAAATACGGCCTTTGGCAACGCCTTCGGAATAAATAACAGGCAAACGTTCTTCTACTCCGGGGGCCCCGTTGGGACATGCTGTAAAATCATTCCGGCCAAGCTGCTTTTCAACTCCAAAATTGAACGGGCAATGATCGGTTGCAATCGTATCAATGGATTTGTCCTGGATGCCAGCCCATAATTCTTCACAATCCCTTTGTGTACGCAGCGGAGGCGACATAATTGCTTTTAAGCCTTCGGCAGGATCTTCATAGCATTTTTCTGTTAAAGTTAAGTACTGGGTACACGTTTCTACGCCTAACCCTTTTTGATGCTGGGCACGGGCTTTCCGGACTTCGGCCAGGCTGTCCCCACAGGAAAGATGGACAATATATAATGGCGCGTCATCTGCCATTGCTGCCAAATGAATCATACGGCTGACTGCTTCTGCTTCGCAGCGGCCAGGACGGCTTTTTGCATGATAAACAGGAGTAACCATGCCCTGACTTTTATAATAAGAACGCAGGTAATTCACAACACCGTCATTTTCACAATGGACCGCGATAACAAGCCCGTCTTTTTTTGCCTGTTTCAAAACCTGGTACAAATCCCCGTCAGCAATTTTAAAATCATAAGTTAAATAAACTTTAAAGCTGGTAATGCCTTCTTTTTCAGCAATTTCTCCCATTTGCTGAAGGATTTCATCATTTACATGCTGGATAACACCGTGAAAACCATAATCTATTACAGCTTTCCCATCTGCCAGCCGGTGGTATTCTTCTACCTGGTGCCATAAGCTGCAATCCTTCGGGCCAAATGCCATATGATCCACAATCGTCGTTGTACCGCCGCAGGCAGCTGCAACCGTACCTGTGTAGAAATCATCCACTGCCCGATTGGGGCCAGCCTGCAAGTCCATATGCGTATGGACATCCACAGCGCCGGGAAGCACATATTTTCCAGCAGCGTCAATCTCTTGTGCATCTGGATCGGATAAACCTTGTCCGATTTCACGGATGATGCCCTTTTCAATTAAAATATCGCCCGGGAATACAGTGGACTCATTTACAATAAGCCCGTTTTTGATAATGGTACGCATAAGGAAACCCTTCTTTTCTTTGTAAAATAATAAACTGTTTTATTTCCGCTTGCAGAGCAGGAAGAAAATACAACAGAAGCTGAAGCCAGATTACAGGCGACATTTGTTGTTAAAGTTGCCAAGATAATAAACAAAGAGAAAATAATGACAATAACAGCACTGTCAAAAAAGGACACAAATAAACAAGGACTGGAGCCAAGTCAAACCAGAAGATAATAACGCACTTGCCATCATATAAACAGGGATCGAAACCAAAATACCAGTCCATAATGTAATATAATTTTTGGTAGACCATTCCCGTTCTGCTAAGGAAAGGGGCCTTGTGTCATCCGTATAAATGTTAGCAATGTTTTTGAATTTCTTCCACACCAATGTCAGTTAATTCCACCACAAAGGAATTTTCCCGTTGAAGTTCCACCATGGCATTAACCTCCCATAATGCAAAATAAAAAATAATTAGCACTAAATTATTTTCTTTAGTTATATTATAGGCTACAAAAAAACTTTTGTAAAGCGTTATATATACCTAAATGAGTGGAAAAAGTTTGTATAAATTTCTTTTTAGTCCTACTCTTGGAAGTGAAAGGAATCAAAAAAATAAAAAAGAAACCGCACCGGATTTCCCGATGCGGTTCAAATGGTATCAGACTATGAAAAATTAAGCTTTTCCAGCACAGCCCAAAACATCTTTGATCTTATGAGCTACCATTTCTTTGACAGCAGTACGGGCTGGAGTCAGATATTGGCGGGGATCAAAGTGGCTGGGATTTTCTGCTAAATATTTGCGGATAGCTGCGGTAAGGGCAACACGAATGTCAGAATCAATGTTGATTTTGCAGACAGCCATGGTTGCAGCCTGACGGAGCATTTCTTCCGGAATACCAATGGCATCCGGCATTTGGCCGCCATACTGGTTAATAACTTTTACCAAATCCTGCGGTACGGAAGAAGCACCATGCAGAACGATTGGGAAATTCGGCAGACGTTTGGAGATTTCTTCCAAAATATCAAAACGGAGCTGGGGTTTCTGGCCGGGTTTGAATTTATATGCCCCATGGCTGGTGCCAATGGCGATTGCCAAAGAATCAACACCGGTTTTTTCAACAAATTCCTGTACTTCACCAGGATTTGTAAATTGTGCGTCATCAGCTTTGACTTTGACGTCATCTTCAATGCCAGCTAATTTGCCCAATTCTGCTTCTACAACAACCCCATGTGCATGGGCATATTCTACAACTTTTTTTGTTTCAGCAATGTTGTCTTCAAAGCTGCGGGCGCTGCCGTCGATCATAACGGAAGTAAATCCACCGTCTACACAGCTTTTGCAGATTTCAAAATCTGCGCCGTGATCCAGATGCAAAGCGATGGGAACATCTGTTGTAGCCACAGCAGCCTCTACCAATTTTACCAGATAGGTATGGTTGGCATATTTCCGGGCACCTGCGGAAACCTGCAAAATGACAGGAGCTTTCAGCTCATTGGCAGCTTCTGTAATCCCTTGGACAATCTCCATATTATTTACATTGAAAGCGCCAACAGCATATCCACCTTCATATGCTTTTTTAAACATTTCTTTTGTTGTTACCAGCGGCATTGCAAACACTCCTTCGTTTTTCTGTGTGCGGCATTTATACCAAAAATGCCGCTCTATACAGTATTATACCAGATTCTTCGGATTTTGCAAGGCAGCAGGAGAAAGATCTGGAAATTGGAAGTGCCAAAAAATCTGGATAACTTTTGGGAATTATTCGTAACGCAAGGCTTCAATGGGATTCAGCTTTGCGGCTTTGTTTGCCGGGTAATAGCCGAAAAATACCCCGATGGCCATGGAAAAAGCTGCGGCAATTAAAACAATCCCCAAGGAGGGCCAGGCCGGGGAGCCTAACAAAGTAGAGCCAAGCCTTCCTAGCCCAGTCCCCATGGCTACCCCTAAAATACCGCCCATTAAACAAATAATCATGGATTCTACAATAAATTGAATGCGGATGGCGCTGTTTTTAGCGCCCAGGGCTTTCCGGGTCCCAATTTCCCGGGTGCGTTCCGTTACGGAAACCAGCATGATATTCATAACGCCAATTCCGCCTACCAATAAGGAAATCCCGGCAATTACGCCGATTGCCATGCTCATGGTGTTCAGCATGGAGGTCATGGAGCCAATCATGCTGTCCATATTCTGGGCCGCAGTCATAACATATTTGTTGTTCCGGTAAAACCGTTTGTTAAAATATTCCACAGTCTGATCCGCGAAAGCCTGTACATCTTCAACAGATTCTCCCGCTTTGATTTGGACATAATAATATCCGTCACCGACACTGTCCGTAAGCCGCTTGGCTACCCCGATTGGAATGTAAATCGTTGTACTGTTATCCCCGCCCATAGCGGCGGCAACGCCTTTTATCTCATAATGGTAAACGCCGGATATGGTAAAGGTATACATCCCCTGGGATAAACGTATTTTAATTTCCTTCCCTAAAACCTGATGTAAGGCGGTATTTGGAAATAATTTATTGGCAAACTGGTCAGAAATAACTGCCACATATTTTTCCCCTTCCGCTTCCCGATGGTTTATATAATGTCCTGCTAATATGTCTACCTTTTCCACTTTAACAGCGTCCTCATTCACGCCGTAAATAAATGCCTCTGTTTCTGTGCGTCCGTTCATTGCCTGGCCCCAGCCCACACTGTTTGTAATCATAATGGCTTCCACCCGATTCCCAAATGCTGCCTGGTAAGCCTCAAGCATCTCATCTGTCATACAATCGCTTTCTTCATAAGGGCGGGTCCAATCGGTGTTCCCGTTTTCATCCGGCTTGTCTGTAATCCGGAGCTGAATGCTTTTTGCCCCCATGCTGTTAAATGCGTCGGAAAGGGATTCTGTAATGGAACTGCCGATTGTGACAATGGTAATGACTGACCCGATACCAATAATAATCCCCAGCATGGTCAACAAAGCCCGCATTTTATTTGCCCGGAGGCCGTTGAAAGCCAGCATAATATTTTCAATTAAATACATGGCCTGCCGTCCCCCATTTCTTCCCGGATCACCTGTCCGTCACTAATGGTAATAATCCGCTGTGTTTCTTGGGCCAGCTCCGGGTTATGTGTAATCAATATAATGGTTTTTCCCTGCTTTTCATGAAGGTTGTGGAATAAATCCATTACAATCCGCCCTGTATTGCTGTCCAAAGCCCCTGTCGGTTCGTCTGCTAAAATAATAGCCGGATCATTTGCCATGGCCCGGGCTATGGCTACCCGCTGCTTCTGGCCGCCGGAAAGCTCGTTGGGCATGTGCTTCATCCGTTCTCCCATCCCAACCAATTCTAAAAGGGCTTTTGCCCGCCGGCTGCGGGCCATGGCTGATACACCGGAGTAAAGCATAGGAAGGGCTACATTGCTGAGGGCTGTCGTGCGGGGAATTAAATTAAAGGTCTGAAATACAAAACCAATTTTATAACACCGGATTTCAGAAAGCATATCGTCCGGCACTTCATTCATTGGGACCCCGTCTAATTCATATTCCCCTTCTGTGGCCCGATCCAATGCCCCGATAATATTCATTAACGTACTTTTACCGGAACCGGAAGCCCCTACAATGGAAACAAATTCCCCTTGGCGGACTTGCAAATCTATGCCTTTTAAAATCTCCAGTTCGTTGGGCTGTCCGATATAAAACCGTTTATGAATATTGCGCATGTTGATGCTGAAAGGTGCTGTGTTCCCCTCCATTATTCTGCTACCTCCGCCTGGGACTGGGCATCCTCCGAAACAGCAGCATCTTTATCAATGATTTGAAGACCTTCCTCCATAGAAGAAGCATCACTGATAATCGGCAGACCTTCCTTTAAATCACTGCCGGAAACTTCTATATAAAAATCTGTTTCCATCCCTGTGGTCACCGGAATGGATTTGGCATGGGAAATACCTTCTCCATCGGTTTCTATGGTATACACTATGGAATTGCCTTCTGCATCTGTGCCAAGGGCATCAAAAGGCACAAAAAATACTTTGTCTTTTTGTTCTGTAACAATGCTTACCCGGACATTCATGCCAACCCGTAAATTTTCATCTGCTTCGGTTAAGGATACATCTGCATCAAATTCTACATTGCCGCTGGTTACTGTTTTTCCATTGGCATCCTTTACAGCAGTCGGGCTAATGGTCTGCACAACACCAGGAAATACTTTTTCTCCTGTGGCATCTGCTTTCACTTCGGCATCCATTTGCGGTTTGATCTTCGCAACGTCCAGTTCCTTAATGGTTGTTTTTACGACCAAGTTGTCTGTATCTTCAATGATAAAAAGCGGTCCCCCTGCTGAAGCCCCCTCTTTGGCGTAAACTGCTGTAATGGTCCCGGAAATGGGCGCTGTTACGGCACTGTCTGAAATCTTCTGCTGGAGCTGGTCAATCAATAAGTAATCTGCTGTAAAATCCATATTTAATTCCGCTTTTTCCACATTGTCTTTTAAATCATCTAACCTGCGGACAATGGAATTTTTTACAGCGTCCCGGTCTTTTAATGCCTTTTCATAATTGTTCCGGGCATCCCGGTATGTACGGGCTTCTGAGGACATCTCGGAACCATATTCCCGGTCTGCCTGGTTATAGGCGTCAGAAGCTTTTAAAAAGGCTTCTTCTGCTTCTTTATAATATTTTTCTAATTCTTCCCGCTGTTCTATGGTGAGTTCAGACGCTTTTGCTTCTTCTAAACGGCGCTTTGCATCCCGGAATTTATCAGATGTCCGCTCTAATTCCCTTTGTGCCCGTTTAAATACAATATCTGCTAATTCATGGCCGTCTTTATAATCATTATAATCCCGCCGGGCTGCATTTAATTCTGTTTGTGCCCGATCTACCGCATTTTCTGCCGCTATCAGTTCCTGGTTCAATCCAGCAGCTATATCGACCCGTTCGGCATTAAAATCTTTTTCGGAAGAACGAATTGTAAATTCATTGTTCCGCTTCTGCTGTTCAATAGAAGCTTCCCGCTGTGCAATCTCTAACTGATAATCCCGGGTATCTAATTGGGCTAACATCTGTCCGGCTTCTACCCGATCCCCTACCTCTACAAATACTTTTGAAATTGCTCCGCTGCCTTTGGCATAAACTTCCGCATCATTGGCACTTTCTACATTCCCTGTCAGGCTTACGGTATTGACAAGCTCGCCTTTTTCTAAAGGCAATGTGGAAACTGGAAGTCCTTCCGGCCCTTTATTGGAGAATTTCAAATAGGCAAAAATTCCTCCGCCTACCACCAATAAAATGAAAAATAATTTTCCAATCGGAAACCGTTTTTTTGTAAAACGTTTATTATCTTGTTTTTTCCGCCCCAGCCATTTCTTTTTTTGAACTGGGGCCAGCTGTGGGATTTCTACAACAGGAGCTTCTGCTACTGCCGTTGTTCCGGATTCCGTCATGTCACTCATCCAACTTTTCCCCCTTATTGATTTTCGGTATCCTTTCACTAAGATAACATATTTTTCTTACATTTTCCCTTACAATTTTCTTACAAATTACAGGCAGTTATCTGTAATGAGTGTACGAATCCGATTCATACAGTATACCGTCAATAAAATACCATACTTGGGGAAAAATTGCAAGAGGGAGAATTGAAAAACTTTTTTAAGAAATTTCAAGCTATGAAGAATCCCCCCCGGCAAAGCCAGGGGGATTCCATTTATACGTTATCTTCTTTATGCGCCGCGTTTTTCCTGGCTTTCCGGGCACGGCGCCGGGCTTTCCATTGTTCCATCCGTTCCGGCCCCATCCACCGGAAAAACTTCACAATCCGTTTCCCCGCTGCTTTCAGCTTCTGGGGCAGTATGCGCAGTTTCTGCATGAGGGCCGGATACCAGGCCCCCGCCTTCCGCTTCCCGAAAAAATGGTGGCTTCCCGGAGGAATCCGGGGAATCGGTTGTTTGTACTGGTACTGCCGCCAAAGAATCAGAAACTTCGTTTTTCTGTTCTTCTGGCTGTTCCTGGTGGACTGCCCGCTGTGCATAAGGAACATAAAGCGGCATCCGTACAATCGCCTTAAACAAATCCCCATCTAACTGGATTTCTAAGCTCCCGCCGTTTAACTCTAAAAAGCTTTTTGCAATTGCCAGACCTAAGCCGGAACCTTCTGTTGTGCGGGAAGTGTCCCCCCGCTGGAACCGTTCTACAATTTCTTCCGCTGTGAAGGTCATTTCATAACCTGCCACATTTTTAAAGATAATTTGGGCATTGAGGCCTTCCTGAGAGGCTACAATATAAACACGTGTCCCCGTTAAAGAATATTTTAACGCATTCCCTAATAAATTTTCAAAAACACGGTGGAGTTTTTTCCCATCTGCCCGGACTACCAATGGCGCGTCACAAAGCTGTAATTTTACTTCAATTCCCGACTGGGCTGTACGCTGATCCAATTCCGCTACCGTTTGTTCTACTAAAGATTGGATGCTGAGCTGTTCTAAATTGAGATCAATCGCGCCGCTGTTTGCTTTTGAAATTTCAAATAAATCCTGTACTAAGTTTTTCAATCGCTGGGCCTTCTTTTCCAATACTTTCACATAATCATTCGCAAAATCTGGTGAAAGATTTTCTTTTCCTAATAAATCTACATAGTTAATAATTGATGTCAAAGGCGTTTTCAGATCGTGGGAAACATTTGTAATCAATTCTACTTTCATTTTTTCATTGCGTACCTGCTCCCCTGCCATTCGGGATACGCCGCTGTGAATATCATTCAAATCGGCTGCCAATGGGGCAAATACATTTTCAGGCGGCAGGATTAAGGGCTGTTCCGCAGTACCGGCCCGGATTTTTGCGGTATAGTCTATAATAGCAGCAAAAGCATCTATGTCCCGGTTATAGGTATTGATGTACCGGAGCAAAAGAAACAGTCCCAATACCACAAGGAACAAATCAACAACAAAGCCTGCTTCTTCCATAGCGAAAATCAGGAATACTGCCAGCAATGCCAGACAAAATTCACTCACAACTAAGAATAATATCCTGCGTTTCATTCGGGCACAAAATGGATACCGGCTGTCAAAACGATCCAGCATACATCTTAAAGAATGGATGCTGTTATGGATAAAAACATGCCTGCCATTCCGCCGGAAATCATTGACAATGAGCCAAAATCCCCAGAATCCGCATAACAAGATAATAAACAGGGAAAGCTCGTCCAAATAACCCATATTAAAGAAAATCGCCAAGAAAGTTAATATGGCTAATGCCTTGCATTCCACCCAGAACCATCCTGTAAAAGCTGCCAGTTTTGCTTTGGCAATATCCAGGCTTTGTTTTTTCAGCCGCACAGCCAGAAATACAAATAAAGAAACAAGTGCCGCGCCTGATACAACTAAAAATCCAACAACAATTTGGAACCAGCTATAATAACAGCTATAAATAGAACCATAATTATTGCTAAATGCGCCTTCCGCCTGGACAGCCAGACAGATGACAGCCCCGCTGCTGGATAAATTCCCGCCATCTGCTATATAATACCGGGACATGGAAATTGGTTTTTCATAACTCTGCTGGCCAATACGGGTATTCATGTTTTCATAAAGTGTTCCATTCTGTATGACCAACAGATGATCATAGCCTTGTTCCGAAGGGCGTATTGCTAAATTGTTATAATTTTCACTGGAAAGAGTTAACTGCTGTTCTTTTTCTTCCAGAAATTCCTTTACGGAATGGGCCTGGGTTCCTGAAGAAATGGGCATCGGCAGCTCTGGCCCGTCAATCCAATAAGAGATATTTCCACCTTGACTGGACAATAAATGGTATGCGTAATCCCGATTATCCATATCAAAGCCGGAATTATTCCAAATGATTTCCGCGTGGGGGTCCGCTAATACATACCCTGCCGCCAGCAAATCCGTCATCGTCTTTCGGTAGTTCCTGCTTAATTTATAATCCGGCGATAAAATCGAATTGCCGAACCCCAAAATTATCACATACAAGGAGCCCCAAAAAACACTGACAGAGAGAAAATAAATAAGAAATGCTAAAAACGGATTACGTTTTTTTAATTTTGCAGCCATGCCTTACACCACCTTTAAATTATTTTTTTGCAGCTTGAATTTTTTTATAAGCAATAATATCGTTTAAAATCGGCTGCTAATGGATAAAATGCACTTTCAGAAGGAATATCCAATGGTTCCGGAGAAATTCCAGATCGGATTTTGCCAATATACTCTATAATCTTAGCAAAAGCATCTATGTCCTTGTTGTAAGCATTGACATACCATATTAAAAGGAATATGCCTAAGCCAATTAAAAACAAGTCTATAATGAATCCGCTTTCTTCCAGAATAAAAAGAAGCAATAATGCGGAAACTGCCAAGCAAAATTCACTGATAATGAAAAATAATATCCTTTTTTTCATTCTGACGCAAAAGTCACCATGACTGTCAAAGCGGTCCAGTATCCTTTTTAAAGAGGAGATGCTGTTATGGGTAAAAACGGATTTGCCATTAAACCGTAAATCTGTCCAAATCAGCCAAAAGCCCCAAAAGGCACATAATAAAACAGCAAATAAGAAAAACTGTTCAAAATTGGGGATATGAAAAAGAAGGAATAATGTAACCAATACAGCAAAGCCTTTCCATTCTACCCAAAACCATCCTGTAAATACAGCTAATTTTTCTTTCACAATGTCTAAGCTTTCTTTTTTCCGGAAGCGGACTAATAAAAAAATAAGGAAAGATACCAATGCTGTGCCAATAAAAGTGAGAAAAATTGTACTTCCATAAATGGTTATTTCTTTTCCATTGAAAGGCAGTTGGAACAATTCTTCTTCCCATGTAAACAAGCCCTTTGCTAAAAATAAAATATATAACGACGTAAACAAAGCATTGAGTGAGAGAAAATAAACGGAAAATGAAAAAATAGGATTATGCTTTTTCAATTTTGTATCCAATGCCCCATACCACCTTTAAATATTTTGGTTCCCGCGGATTGATTTCAATTTTCTCCCGGATTCGCCGGATATGGACTGCTACCGTATTTTCCGGGGAAAAACTTGGTTCATTCCATACCCTTTCATAAATTTCCTCAATGGAAAAAACCCGTCCTTGATTCCGCATCAATAATTCTAAAATTTTATATTCAATCGGTGTAAGCCTGCATTCTTCCCCATCTACGGTAAGCCGTTTTTGAGGAATATCTAATGTCAGCCCCCCTGCTGTCAATACATCTTCTTCTGTATTTTTCCCATCTGCTGCTGTTCCTAAAACAGTATAACGCCGAAGCTGGCTTTTGACCCGCGCAATCAGCTCCAATGGATTGAATGGCTTTGTAATGTAATCATCTGCTCCAAAATCCAATCCCAGGATTTTGTCAGTATCTTCACTTTTGGCGGAAATTAAAATAATCGGAATATTATGCTGCTCCCGCAAACGCATCATTGCTTTCATTCCATCTAATTTCGGCATCATAATATCCATTAAAATTAACTGGATGGAATGGGCCGCCACAGCTTCCAATGCCTGAAGCCCGTCATATGCTTTATATATTTTCAGGTTTTCCCGGCTTAAATAAATTGCAATGGAATCTACAATTTCTTTATCATCATCTACAATGAGAACGCTGTGCTGCTGTTCCATTTTCTATCATCCTTCCTTATGAAATGCACTATAAAAGCGATTATAACACATCCCATCCCCCTCTGTCTTTCAATTTGATTATATTCCTCTTTTCTTACAGGATGTCCCATAATTTTCTTAAAATATTCTTACAAAATTCCGCTAAAAAACGAAAAATAAATTTTTTTCCAGACAGCATTTCAATGGCTTTTATGTGCAAACTATAAAAGATCCCATTGAAAGAAGGTATTTATTTTGAAAAAAATTCCTTATCCTTATGCCTTTTCCATGGAAGAAGATATTGACGAAGATTTGCAATCCGTTGCTTCTGCAACAGAATGTACTGGTTTAATGCCTTCAGCCCTTCTCACAGAAGATGAAGTTAATGGCCTTCGGGAAATTTATGATGTTCCTCCCGGACAAAGGGATTCTTTCCTAAAAAGTATGGAGAATCCTAAAAATCCTTAAAACAAGCTGTTTTTTAATTTGAATCAGCAAACGCGCTATGGAATTTAAAAAAATCCATAGCGCGTTTGTCCATTATGTAGCTTTTTCTATTTTTTTACTGCCTTCTGGCGCGGATACTCATGGTTTCCTTCCATTCAGGGCCCATTTTGTGGAAATTTTTAGCAACAAATTCTGCCCGCCGGTTTGTTTCTAATGCCTGTTTACTGACGCGTTCCTTATATACAGATTCCAACTCCTTAAAGCTTGCAATAAGATTGGAAATATTTCCGATAATTTGTGTCCCCTTCCGAATATCCATTGTTAGTTGCTGTTGTTCTTCAATTTCTTCGGTTTCTTCTCTCTGGGCTATTAAAGCATCTATTTTTTGTTGTTCTGCTTGCTGCATTTCCCCGCAGCTATTGAGGAAGCTGTTTAAATTCCGTCTTTCTGCTGACAAAACATTTGTTAAATAACGGGATGTAAAATGAAGCCCTACAAAAAAATAAAAATCTTTTGTATATTTTGGATTGGCCCAAATATCCCGGATGGTTTTTTCCATCTGCTTGCACTGATTATAAATTTCTTTCGCTGTATTGTAGAACTGTGTCGTGCCGTCATCCCCATTGCCTTCTACTTGAGGGATGTTATGCCTTGTCTTTTGCATCAGATCATCCAGCAATTCCAAAAGCTGTTCCATGGCGCCTTCAAAATCCCGGCGCACTGAAATACAAAGGGCATTCCGGTATTTTGCCTCATCTGCCATGCTGTATGCCGGACTATCATAAAAATGTCGGATCATAAAGACTAAGCAAATGATAATCATTAAAATAATTGCGGTTGCAATACCCCACCCGAGCATTCCCATTGTTATCTCCTCATTTCTCCAACTGAGCCTTGCGGAAGCTTCCAAAAACGGGCCCGGCTCTTATCTTTTTTCTTATTTTACATTATTTTCTTTTGATATTCAACTATTTTTTTATTTACTAATTTTTTTATTCCATACAGCACATTTCCCATTGCAAATCCGATCATCATTCGGTATAATAGACAAAGAATATTGGCGTTGATGGAATCTATGACTTTTTATGCCTTTTGCAGAGAACCGGTGGTCGGTGTAAACCGGTAAAGGAAAATGGTCGGTCCACTTCCGGAGCTACCAGCGATGAGTTGGAGGGTACGCCCTTTACAGCGTATGTGAGGAGGCCGGGTTATATCACCGGCAATTTGGGTGGCAACGCGGAATCTTCCGTCCCATATGGATTGGGCGGGAGGTTTTTCTTTTTTGCCTCCTCAAAAAACGAAAAGGAGAAATCATTTATGTTAGACATGAAATTTGTAAGAAGCAATCCCGATGCTGTCAAGGAAAATATTAAGAAAAAATTCCAGGACGAAAAACTGCCTTTGGTAGATGAAGTATTGGAATTAGATAAGCAATTCCGGGATGCGAAAACCCGCTGTGATTATTTACGCAGCCAGCGCAATACCATTAGTAAGCAAATCGGCGGCCTTATGGCAAAAGGACAAAAAGAAGAAGCGGAAAAAGTAAAAGCCCAAGTCACTGAAATGGCCCAGGAACTGGAAGATTTAGAGAAAAAAGAGGACAGCCTTTCTGCTGAAATCAAAAAACGTATGATGGTCATTCCTAATATTATTGATCCCTCTGTTCCCATTGGGAAAGATGACAGCGAAAATGTAGAAGTGGAACGTTTTGGTGAACCTGTTGTTCCTGATTTCGAAGTTCCTTATCATGTGGATATTATGGAACGGCTTCATGGAATTGATTTAGACAGCGCCCGCCGTACCAGCGGCAACGGATTCTATTACCTTTGCGGGGATATTGCCCGGCTCCATTCCGCTATTCTGTCTTATGCCAGGGATTTTATGATTAACCGGGGCTTCACCTATTATATCCCGCCTTTCATGATCCGCAGCAATGTAGTAAATGGCGTTATGAGCTTTGCGGAAATGGAAAATATGATGTATAAAATTGAAGGCGAGGATCTTTATCTGATCGGTACCAGTGAACACAGCATGATCGGTAAATTTATTGATACCATTTTAGATGAAAACAGCCTGCCTCAGGCTTTAACCAGTTATTCCCCCTGCTTCCGGAAAGAAGTCGGTGCTCATGGGATTGAAGAACGGGGCGTTTACCGGATTCACCAATTTGAAAAACAGGAAATGATCGTTGTCTGCAAGCCGGAAGAAAGTCCGGAATGGTTTGTGAAATTATGGCAGAATACTGTTGACTTTTTCCGTTCTTTGGATATTCCAGTGCGTACTTTGGAATGCTGCTCCGGGGATTTGGCTGACTTAAAAGTAAAAAGCCTGGATGTTGAAGCCTGGTCTCCCCGCCAGAAAAAATATTTTGAAGTGGGAAGCTGCTCCAATTTAGGAGATGCTCAAGCCCGCAGATTAGGCATCCGGATCAAGAGCAAAGAAAAAGGCAATTATTTAGCCCATACCCTGAATAATACTGTGGTAGCGCCTCCCCGTATGCTGATTGCCTATTTGGAAAATAACCTGCAAGCTGATGGTTCTGTACGGATTCCAGAGCCTTTGCGGATGTATATGGGCGGAAAAGACTGCATCCGTTAAATCTCTCCCACAAAAATTACAAAAAGAGCCGTTACAGAAAATTCTTTTTCTGTAACGGCTCTTTATCTGCTTTTCAAATGGTTAGACATAATTCCAAAGGTCGCTATGGGGTGCGCCTAATACAGAACTTCCTACCAAAAGCCCTTGTTCAGCAGCATAACGGCTGCCCGCTTCCACGGCTGCGGTAACATCTGCTACTTCGCCAGTCAGCATGACAACACCTTTTCCACCCATTCCACGGGCTGTGCGAAGCTCTAAAATATCCACATCGGCTGCTTTTACGGCAGTATCAGCAGCTAAAATGGCACTGGCCACAGAGAATGTTTCGATGGTGCCTAAAGCGCCATGACGGGCTTCCGGCTGGCCTCCTAAAAGTGCCTTGATAACCGAAGGATCGATCCGTCCCAATAAGACGCTGTCTACGGCATAATCTGAAAAATCTGTCCGGATTTTTTCCATAGCTGCATTAACCTGGGCAAGCTGACCGGAAAGAACCAGTTCAAACTTCCCCGGGCAAATAGGCTGCGCTGTTACCAACTGGATTCCAGCAGATTTTAAAGCTTCATCACTGGCTTGAATCCCTTTTGCAATACTCCGTAATTCCAGAATGCCTATCGAATATTCCATCTTACTTCACCTCCCGCTGGATTTCAATTTCACGGCTGGTTACCTTTGCAACACGTCCGTCTATTGATGCATGAAGGGCGGCAGAAATCCCGTCTTCTGCCTTAGCAAGCATTTGTCCTGCTGTAACCATATCCCCCTCCTGGACAACCGGCACAGAAGGCTTTCCTACATGCATAGACAAAGGCAAGGTATAAAAAGGCTGATCCGTTTCCCAGTCACCGGCCCATTCTGCCATACGGTCATAACGGGCTACCCCAATCCGGGCCATAAAGCGGTCAGAGGGTACCAAACGAAAATCCCGTTCTGCTGCTGGACGGGTCGGTTCTGTCCCCCGGTATCCCAAACGATTTTTCCCAAGATTCATTTTTACTTCCGTCATCACAACAGAAGGAGTAATCCCCTGGGTACAGGCCATTAAAGTACAGACACTGCATCCGCTGCATACAGAAGCACTCAACAAATCTTCCGGGTGGGAAATATTTCCTGAACCAGCCGCACGTAATGTTCGGTGGGGCTGGAGGGGATAGCCTAACAAGTGACGGGGACACATTTCCGTACACATCATACACTGACAGCAAGCCGAAGAAGTACGTTTGAGAAGCCGCTGAACATTAGCCCGTTTTGCCTGGACTGCCGGAATGGTTTCCGGCAGAATCAGTAAAGATTTTGTCTTTTTCGTGACAATCGCTGTGGCCGGACTGACAATAGCTCCCATTGCCGGGCCGCCATCTAATACAACATAGCCCTCCGGAACGGTAACGCCTGCTTTCCGCAGCAAGGCTCCCACATTTGTCCCTACCGGGACACGAATTACCAATGGATGTTCCACACTACCACCGATTGTAAGCCACTTTTTGGTTACCGGGATGCCTTGCAGGGCATTGCATACATTATAAGCCGTTTCCGCATTGATTACAACAACGCCGGCAGAAGAAGGAAGCTGTCCTGGGGGAACTACCCGTCCCAAGGCCTGGTAGATCATAATAATTTCATCGCCCATGGGGTAAACATCAGGCAGGACTCCTGTCCGGCAAATTCCCCCTAAAGGCTGATCCGCTTCCAAAGCAAGCCGGAGGGCTGTATGATGTTTGATACAAAGGACTACTTGTTTTGCGCCCATGGCTTCTGCCATACTTTGCGCGCCAGACAATACCATATCCATATGCTGCTTTAAAATGGCATAGTCTGTATACAGCAAAGGCTCACATTCAGCCGCATTGATCAGGACTGTATCAATACCAGGGGCGAGCTTTTTATGGGTAGGGAACCCGGCGCCGCCTGCGCCAACAACCCCTGCGGCCCCGATTTTTTCCGCAAGCTGTTTCATTTCCATGTATGTATCCCCCTACTCATCTATAATGCCCACAATGACCGCATCCGTAGGAATATCATGGCTGTCGAGGGCCAGCCGTGCGCCGCTGCCAGTCGTGATCAGCACCTTTTCCCCGATTCCAGCGCCTACCCGGTCCACGGCTACCAGATATTCTTCTGTGTCCTGGTTATTCCGATACAGCCGTACTTCTAAAAATTTGGAACCCACTAAAGCATCCACCTTACGGGTGGAAACAATGGTCCCTGTTACTTTTCCGCATAACAAACAGCGCTCGTCCTTTCGGGTAAAATTCCTGTGATTCCGGAGGCCCCAAATCCCAATCTTCAGGGCCTCCGGCCAATTATTTTATAATAGTGACACAAGGTTTCCCAAAGAAACCTACTGCATTTGCATCATCCGTATCAATGTGCATTTCCAGCGTAAAGCTGGGGTCAACCCGGATCTGTACACCAAACCATTGGGTTTCCCGTTCACCTTTTGCCATGCAGGTTACCATATCCCCATCTTTTACACCATATAACTGTGCATCTGCCGGTGACATATGGATATGGCGGTTGGCAATGATACAGCCCTGATCCACACGGACAACGCCCTTCGGCCCTACAATGGTCAGTCCGGCAGAACCTTCAATCTGTCCGGAAGGCCGTACAGGAGGTTTTACTTTTAAAACAAAAGTATCTGTCCGGGAAATTTCAATCTGGGTTGCCTTCCGCAGCGGCCCCAACACCCGTACTTTTTCAATGGGACGCAGGGATGGCCCAATAATTGTTACTTGTTCCTGGGCAGCATACTGGCCTCCCATCAGTTCCTTGATCGGCGTCAGCTCGCTGCCTGGGCCAAACAGAATATCCATATGAGTCCGGTTTAAATGGATATGGCGGGCAGATACGCCTACCGGGATTTCCGGCAGTCCGCCAGCAGATTCCTGGCTTCCGGAAGGGCCGTCCAGGATGGATCTTACAATGGATTCAACCAATTTTTCATCCAAAGCCATTTAAAAGTTCCTCTTTTCTTATTTTACAGTCGGAAGGATCTTCTCAACATCTGAATGAGGACGGGGAATAACATGGGTTGCAATAATTTCACCCAAACGGGAAGCTGCCTGGCCGCCTGCTTCAACGGCTGCTTTCACAGCGCCTACATCCCCGCGAACCATGACGCTTACCAAACCGGAACCAATTTTTTCTGTTCCAATCAGTTTTACATCTGCTGCTTTTACCATTGCATCTGCTGCTTCAATCGAAGCTACCAAACCTCTTGTTTCTACCATGCCAAGAGCTTCCATCTTCCAATTCTCCTTTTTTTGCGGGATTTCCGCTGTTTTTTCTTGTTTTTCCTCAGATTCAGCCGCTTTTTCAACAGCTTTAACTGCCGCTGTTTTGCGTTTTGGCTGCTCCGGGGGGGTCTTCTTATTCTCCATCAGGGCGCCTCCACGTCATCCGTATAAAGGAATTTTTTGATTTCCGGATGGGGACGGGCAATCACTTCACACAGCTTTACCTTCCCCACCTGGGCGGCAGCAGCTTTTCCTGCTTCCGCCGCTGATGTAACTGCGGCTACATCGCCATCTATTACAATCGTTACCATACGGCCGCCTAACCGCCGTTCAATATGGATCAGGCGGACATCAGCCGTTTTCAGCATCGCATCCAAGCCTTCAATCGCCGCAACCAGCGATTGCACCTCCATCAGCGCAATAGCTTTTTCCATAAAACCAATCCTAACTTATTTGATCGTCGGGAGGATCTTTTCAACATCCGAATGGGGACGAGGAATGACATGGGTTGCAATAATTTCACCTAAGCGGGAAGCTGCCTGGCCGCCTGCTTCAACTGCCGCTTTGACTGCGCCTACGTCACCCCGGACCATAACACTGACCAAACCAGAACCGATTTTCTCTGTCCCAATCAATGTTACATTTGCAGCTTTTACCATAGCATCTGCCGCTTCAATAGAGGCTACTAACCCTCTTGTTTCTACCATACCAAGGGCTTCCATCATGATCATCTATCTCCTTTGCGGTTCAGTTTGGAACATTTTATTCTTTAATTTTCGGAAGGATTTTTTCAACATCGGAATGAGGACGGGGAATCACATGAGTTGCAATAATTTCGCCTAACCGGGAAGCTGCCTGACCGCCTGCTTCAACTGCCGCTTTGACTGCGCCTACGTCACCCCGTACCATGACGCTTACCAAACCGGAACCAATTTTTTCTGTTCCAATCAATGTTACATTTGCAGCTTTTACCATAGCATCTGCCGCTTCAATAGAGGCAACCAAGCCTCTTGTTTCTACCATGCCCAATGCTTCCATCATTGCCATACGCTCCTTTTCCTGCCCGAAGGCTTATCAGGTTTTCCCTTTTTTCTATGGGAACAGTTTAATATTCTAACACATTCATGCTGTCATGTCCAACGGCGCAGATTGGCGCCAGTTTTTCTGTATCTTCCGCCTGCCGCGCAATAATATGGTGCATTACATACATGCCCCGTTCTTTTGCGGCACGGACGCCAGCTTCTACCGCCTGTTCTACTGCGGCTACATCACCGGTCATTTTCACAGCCATAATCAATGGCACTTCTGCCGCATCCCCTGCTGCCGGTTTATTTTTATCCAAAGCCGTGATTGTTACATCAGCCGCTTTTGCTGCTGCATCTGCCACTACAATGGATGTGACAAACCCAAAAACTTCGATCATGCCCAGTGCCATGCCTATCTTCTCCCTTTACCGGTTTTATTCCGCTACATAGGCGATTTTGATCCCCTGCTGCGAAAGGTTGGTTTCCATGGCTTCGTTCATCTGATCCAGCGGGAAACGATGGGTAATCAATTCCTCTAAAGGCACGCCCATTGCTTTTGCCCGGCGCAGGAATGCCATTGTAATGGGATATTCATGAGCGCCATAGGTCCAGGAACCTACCAGCATGATTTCTTTGTTGCACAAATCAAAGTGCGGATTGATGGTGCATTCGCCATTATTGACAAAGAAGCCCATTTCACACAGGCCGCCGCCCCGGCGGATGTATTTATAAACGTCACTGGCTGCTCCCGGATTGCCGGTGCACTGGTAAGCAAAATCAGCTCCTGCTCCCATTGTCATGCCTTTGACTGCGGCTACCCGCTGTTCTAAAGTGGGCTGGTCTTTGAAGTTTACAAATCCGGTTGCCCCTAAACGCTTTGCCATTTCCAGACGTTTGGCATTGCCGTCTACCGCAATAATGGAATCAACCCCTGCTACATGGAGGGTTGCAATCATCATAAGGCCAACCGGGCCGCAGCCTTGCACCAGAACCTTACTGTCAAAGTGCAGACGGCCTGTTTTCTTGCCCTGCTCTAAAGCGTGGGTCGTTACAGCAGCCAATTCCAACAGCATACGCTGTTCCAAAGACAAATCATTTACCACAAAGAATGTGGAGCCTTTTGTGATCCGGATATGGGTGGAGAACCAGCCGCATAAGTGGTTTTTCTCGTTGTCCGGAATCAGGCCATATACCCCTTGGTTTTCACAAAGCTGAGGGGAATCCGGATGCAAAAGGCAGTTATGGCAATGGCCGCAGGAAATGACAGAAGTAACCAGTTTATCTCCTACATGGATGGGTTTTCCCTGGCTGTCCTGGGTAATGTTTTTACCCAACTGTACAATTTCACCAGTTCCTTCATGGCCTAATACCAAAGGAATATAGCCAAAGGGGTCCCCTTTCCATTCGTGTACATCTGTACCGCAAACGCCGCAGCCTTCTACTTTCACAAGAATTTCATCATCCCCAATGGCAGGAATAGGGAATTCTTTTACTTCAAACTGTTTTGCGGCAGTCAGCATTGCTACCCGGGCCATGCCAGGAGCCGGTGCTGCTGAAAAAGCAGAACTTGTTGTACCACCCATTTGGGAAAGGACAGAACGTACGATGCTTTCAATCTCGTTTGCATTGATGTCCATAAATATTCACTCCTTATTTTCTCTATCACATGACAGCCCGGATTTACACAATACGGAAAGAATCTACCATTGTGCATTTCCGGCGGCGGGTAAAGGATTTTGCTGAAGTCAGCCCTTCTCCGGTTGGCCCGGCAATGGTAAAGGTACAATGACCTTCACTGCCTACCCCCAGGGCTGCGTAAGATGGCGCATTCTTGACAAAAATCGTGGTTTCCACTTCCCGGGCAAACCGTGTCAGGTTGTCAATATTTTTAGAATGCATATGGGCTGTATGCCGCAGGCCATGTTCCGCTTTTACAGCCATGCTGATGGCTGTGTCAATATCTGCCACCCGTACAATGGCTAAAATCGGCATCATCAATTCGATTTGGACAAAATGATCCTCAAATTGTGCCTCGCAGATAATGCAGCGGACTTCGTCGCCTACTTCAATGCCGATTTCATGGAGGATTTTCTTTGCGTCTTTCCCAACCCATTTTTTATTGATGCAGTATTTCCCGTCTTTTTCTACCAGAACTACTTTTTCCAGACGTTCCATTTGATCCCGGTCAATGAGATAAGCGCCATTCTGCATCATATAGTATATCAGTTCATCTGCAATATTGGCAAATGCAAATACTTCTTTTTCTGCCGTACAGGGCAGGTTATTGTCAAAGCAGCAGCCGTCAATAATACATTTTCCGGCTTTTTCAATATCTGCGGTATCATCTACGATAACAGGCGGATTGCCTGCCCCTGCGCCAATGGCTTTTTTCCCGGAGGAAAGCATCGCTTTTACAACGCCGGGGCCTCCCGTACAAACCAGCATTTTTACTTTCGGGGATTTTACCATAACGTCGTTGGTTTTCATGGTAGGCTTTGCAACGGAAACAGCTAAATTGGCTGGCCCGCCGACTTCCTGGATTGCCCGGTTGAGCAAATCTACGGCGTATAAAGAAGTCATGACTGCACCGGGATGGGGATTGAAAACAACGGTATTCCCGCCGGCAATCATCCCGATTGTATTACATAAAACCGTTTCGCTGGGGTTGGTGGAAGGCGTAATTGCCCCGATTACCCCAAAAGGCCCCAGTTCATAAAGCGTCAGACCTTTATCCCCGGAAATGGCTTCTGTTTTTAAGTCTTCTGTCCCTGGGGTTTTCCAGGCAACATAACGGTGTTTCAGAATCTTATCTGCAACCCGGCCCATGCCGGTTTCTTCTACGCCTAATTTTGCCATGATTTCCGCTTCTTCCAAAATATGCCTGCGGATAGAAGCGATCATTTCTTCCCGGCGCTCCAGGCTGATATCATAAAGAATTTTCTGGGCTTTATATGCAGCATCTATGGCATCTTCCATATTTTCAAATACACCAAGATACTTTTTCCCGTTAATTACGGTGCCATCTGCCGGAGCAGGGGCTGCCGACAAGCCTTCTACTACTTGACGGACGATCCCTTCGATCTCCTTTTCACTGATGTTCATGCCCTATCTTCCTCCTTCTTGTTCAAAGAGTGCGCGCGCCCACCGCGCTAATTCGGTATCCTGTTCCGCTGTTCCTCCGCTGATGCCAAAGCCGCCAATTAAATCATCCTTTTGGTACATGGGGAACCCTCCGCCAAACAGGACGATCCGTCCATTGCTGCTGTTTTGCAGCCCATATAAAGGTGCTCCCGGCTGGCACAACGGCCCCAATTCTTCTGTGGTACGTTTCAATATGACGCTGGTATAAGCTTTATTTTGTGCCACTTCTATACTGATCAGCAAAGCGCCCTCCGGACGGAGCAATGTAACTGGATTGCCGCCGCTGTCACAGCAGGCTGTTACAACATCTATCCCCAATTCTGTTTTCGCATGGGAGATAGTCTGCTGGCAAAGCCACAAAGCCTTTTCCAGCAATCCGCCCTGCGGCATGGGGCTTCCGGAAGCTTTAACAGGAACGGGTTCCGGATGCTGTGTTTCAGGAAGGGCAGCTGCCCCTTCTGAAGCGGCGGCAGGCATGGATTCCTCCTGGCCCTGTCCGGCATCGGTAAACCGGGCCAAAGCATACAGCAGATCAGAAAACCGGTTCAAATACATCATAGCTTCCCGGCTGATTCCGCCGGTCTGCTTACAGGCTACCAGTTCCCGTTCTGCCCGCCGGGCAACTGCCCGGGCCAAATCCAAAGCTGCTCCTCCGGGACTTCCGCCCGCCAGCACAAAACCTTGAAACTGGCCTGCTGCCCCCATCATCATGTCAATTGAGGATTCCATTGCTTCAATGCGTTTTCCAGTGGCGAATTTTTCACCGCCTGCAATTTCTCCGGAAAAAGCAATCAAATCTTCCTGCAGCGCTTTTACTATTTCCTGAGTCCCTGCCGGAAGCTTTCCTCTCGCTACGCCCAAAGCCGATCCTAATTCATCCAAATCCCCCAGCAGAGCGAATACCGGGGCATTTTTCGGGATGCTGCGGCGGTTGATGGTACTCGCCATACCACCATCCCCGCTTTTGGTGTAAATGCTCAATTTTTCGCCTCCTTACAGGCGAGTCTAAAGGTTTCCTCCCCCTTCTGAAAGGGCCAAGCCTAAAGCTACGGCACTGTGGGGCGGGAGAAACCCTAATAAATTTGCCCGGCCTGTGGTAATCCGCCAAGCTGCCAGATATTCCGCTAAAATATCCGGAATTTCAAAATCCTGGGAGCTGCCCCCCACCAGCACAACAGAACCAATCCTGCGGATATCCCCGTCTGGGGCTACCGCTTCCAAGGCTCTCTGGGCATTTGGCAGGAAAACTTTTTGTTTTGCCTGCCTGCGGGTCTGGGCAATTTTATCCATGGTCAGTTTTTTACTGCTGCGGATGGGTACCAAGCCTTCGCTGGTATCCACCACAACACGGGAATAAAATTGCGGAGGCAAGGGTTCCGCAACAAACCTGACGCTCCCATCCTCAAACCGTAAAAATAATAATCCTTCTACTTTGGCTAAGGGGTACTTTTTGATCCGTTCCGCCAGATCCCGATCCCGCAAGTCCAATTCTTGATCGATCATCCGGGTAACCATTTCCCCTGCGCCTGCATGATGAACCGCTTTCACAATCCCTTTTTCATCAATCAGCGCGGCATCTGTGGAGCCGCCGCCTAAATCAAGGATGGCTAAGGGAATCCCTGCGCCAGGAGTTGTCAATGCCCCCCGCAAAGCCATTTCCGCCTCCCGTCCGTAAACGGTGACAGGTATATGGGTACGTTCTTCCAATCCCTGTGCAATTTTCCGCATGGGCAGGGCGGAAGTCTGTACCATAGCCGCTAACATTACTGCATTTTCCATAGCGCGTTCCCCGGCTAAAGCCCCTCCTACTTCCGTAGCCGCAAAAGTATCTGCTGCCAGTAAGCCGGTGATCCGCATTTGTTTTTCATCTTGTTCGGTCAGCTCTGCCATGGTTTGCTTTACAGAATGAAGCAGGCCCCCTACGTTGGTACCTTCTTCCCCTTTGGCATCCTGTAATTCCCCGGCCCGGCGCTGGGCTTCCATAATCGCATCTGCGCCGGCGTTCACATCCAGGGTTTCATTCCGTTTAGCCCCTATCAAAGTCAGGTTCCCTGCCCGGATTCTTCTGGTTTCCACCTGGGCGCCTTTGGCCCGGAGCACAACTCCCGACCGGCATCCGGTTAAACTGCGGGCTACTGGAATGGACTCCCGTGTCTGTCTGGCATCCAGCCCAAAAAGACCTGCAATCCCATAGGGATTGGAAAGGGTTTTAATACTTTGCCCATTCCCTGCCACTTCCACAGCGGCAGGGACGCCAATTTCTACTTTTGCAATGCCTGCCACTTCATCCACAATGGGGATGGTATGGGAAATCCGATTGGCAATCAATACGCCGTCATCATTTTTACAAATAACAGCCACTACGGAAATTCCCCGCTGAAAAGCCTCGTTCAACCTTTTGGCAGTTTCATAGTAAGGCACATCCCCTACCACAGCTACCAGAGGCCCGCTGCCTTCCAGCTTTTCCAAAGGGGCTGTCATGCCATATGCAAGGCCCTCGCCTCCTGGCGTATCGGGATTATGTCCAATCATGGCAGAACCAATCACAACCGTTTCACTGACGGTATCCATGCTCAGGTTGCTGATCACCGGAGCTGCCTGGTTAATCCGGATTCCAGCCAGATCCCCGCAGGAAAGCCCTGCGGAAGCCAGGGCTTCCCGAAGGGCGTTTTCACAGCCCTCCACATTCCGTACCGTCCCCTTCACCCCGGTGGTAGGCTTCATGGCAGAACTGACATAAGCCGGTTTTCCACTGCCATGATCCATAATAACAGCTTCTGTTGTGGAATTGCCAATATCAATCCCAGCTAACAGCTTCCGCACTGGCTCACCCCGCCTTCAGAATGCCGCGTTTTTCATAAACTTCCACAGCTTCCCGTACCAAAGCGGCACACATAGGAGCATGATACTGGGTTTCTAACGTCTTTGCCAGTTCCAGCAGTTGGGCTTTTGTGGCGCGGTTCGGCCGGAGCATATCATACATCCGGATCACTTCTTCATCCGGCACTTGTGTCAGTTCTGCTGCCCGCCGCAGGTTTTCTCCCATAGCCGGTTTTCCTGCATCCTGGGCAATGTCCGCCTGGGCCCGCAGCATTTCCGGAGAAATGCGCACATCTGCCATTGTGACTTTGCCTTCCAGAACGCTTTCCAGCGTAATGTCATCCACCGTTTTTCCGGTAGGCGTCCGAATGGCATCCCGATGCTTTTCCAGCATGGGATAATCCTGCTGGGTATACTGGCCGGAAGCTGCCGGGGCAGGCTGGGGCGGGTTTGGCGCTGGCTTTAAGTCTTTCACCAGGGTTTCCATGACAGGTGCTGCCTGCTGCAGTTCTTTTGCCAAAGCAGCTACCAGGGCTTCTACATTATTCGCCATCCTGCCACACCACCTCCAATGCCAAAGGTTTTTGTCCTTCCCGAATCTGTTCTGTTTCCTTAATGTGAAGGATAGCGGCTTTTGTCTGGTATTTGGGCCGTACCATGCAGTCATTTACCGTTTCAATAGGAACCGGGGACTGCCCCTTGGCATACCGGGCCGCATTTTTGCCGATTTTCCGGTAAATTTCCAACGTAATCACCGGAGCCTGGGGGAAAAGTTCCAGATTCGATAAGGGATAAAGATCCTTCTGATGGATTACGGCTGTCCCTTTGCTTTGCAGGCCAATGCCAATTCCGGAACCGCTGTAAACTGCGGCACGTTTGGCAATAAACGAAACATCCGAAATATCAGCTACCCGGATAAACCGGGGCTTTAAGCCTTCTTCTTCAATGCCTGCCGCAATTTCCCGCAATACCTGGGAATGAGGCAGGCCGCAGATGGTTTTGGTCTGGGCCGCCCCAAAAGCAGGTGCAAGTCCGATCACTACTTCATCTGGATAAGCGCCAACAGGAGCTTCCCCAATCTCCCGAATCGAAAATCCCTTGGGGCTTTCCGCCGCAGAAACAGGATGATTTTCTGTTTCCGGCTGTTGAGCGCTTTGTAAGGCGGAAATAACCCGGCGGGTAATTTCTGCTACAAGCTGTTCATTATATGCCATTGCGCTCATCCCCCTTGATAAGTTTTCGGGTCAAAAGCTTGCGGAATGGCTTTTACTTTTTCCCAAGCTTCCCCCTTCAACCGGTAACCCGTTCCAGGCCCCCGGTAAGTGTTTTTGTCATTGACGGAACTGTGTACATGGAAATCCCGATCCAAAATTGCGGCTGTCTGCAAGTAATCCCCGGAAATCCGTTGTTTCAGCATTTCCAGAATGGAACGGGCTACATCTTCATGGCCCCTGGCTGCTAAAGCTTTTACCAGATCCAAACCATTGATTTCCCCTTCCTGGATACGCTTTGCAGAACGGAGGTCTTCGTCAATTTTCCGTTTGGCTGTAATATCATTGCTGCCATGGGCATAAACGCATTGTTCTACTTGTTCTTCCGTTACCGGCTCAAAGCCTAAACGGTCAAACAATGCCTGCATTGCCCTTGCAGCCTTCATCCGTACCGAAACAGCTTGTTCCTCTGTAACCGGACGCAAGCCTCCATCTACTTTTAAATCCCGCTGGATGACATTATAATCGTCAAAGTCATCGGCTTCAAAATTGGAGCCGGCAAACATATTGTCATAATTTGGTGTGCAGCTATACCCGGAAAAGATAAAATCTGTTCCCGGCAGCATCTGCATCAGCATCCGGGCTGTCCGCCGGATGTCAGAATGGGAAAAGCTTTGGTCATTGCTGGAAGCACATTCCAAGCCCAGCATGGCGGCAATTAAATTTTCTGCCAGTACCGCCCGGATTCCGGAAGGTACAGAGCTGCATAAACCAATACAGCTTACAGAACCATTTTGCGTACCCTGGACGCCAGCCCCTTTAATGACCAGCAGGCACCGGGCTTCCAGATAGAGCATGGATTTTTGTTCCGCGTTCCCCATCAATGCTTCTGAGGCCGTACCCGAAGTGCAGCGGACTTTCATCCCCCGGGAAGCATAAGCTGCCGCCAAAAAAGCTTTGGAATAAGGGGTATCATCCCCGTCTGTAAAGACTTTTTCCGTACCATATACAGAAAGGGTTTCTGCATAGGTGGTAATGCCTAACATCCCCAACATTAACTCGGTTGCTTCTTCTACGGCGCATTGGGAAAGGACTCCGGGCCGCCCGCACTGGGAGCCAATCAGCAGTCCCACTGCGCATAAAGGTGCATAACGGGCTACCCCTACGGTAGTTTCCGTTTCCGCGAAGCCCCGCAAAGCCGCTTCCGCAGCATCACAGGCAATTTGCACCGGATTATCGTCTTTATTGGTTACATGGGTCTGGTTGGCTGGGAAAGACCGTTCCCGAAGCTTCTGCATTGCCATCATCATTTCAACCACGTTCAAATGGCCCATGACCTGGCACAATTTTGCAGGGGTCATCCCGCCTGCCAGCCGTGTGATTTCTTCTTTGCCCCGGCTGATGTCAACCAAACGGCGGGCAAATTCCAACGAATCAATCTTCATGGCTTCTTCCGCCACAGCAAGATCAATGGCATGATCCGCGATAAAGGAGTCGTTGAAATCAAAATCTTCCCGGCGTTTGCCATCCATTTCTGTCACCCGGCCCCCTTCAATTTTCAAAGAGGGAGCCGGATCGTATGGAGAATCCATTGCAATAAAGCCCATTTCAGGACATTCCTGCACAAAGCAATCCTGATTGACAGGCCGGGCCGCCAGGACTTCAAAGCGTTTGCTTTTCATATCGTTACCTTCCTTCCGCCATCTGCAAGGCCCTTCTAACAGGGCCTCGGCAAAAGTCCGGCATTATTTCATAGCGGCAAGGACTTTTCTTGTAATCTCTTTTACCAGAGCATCTTTATCATTGGCTGCTGGTGCGGATGCTGTATTGCAGGCAGTACAGGAGGCTTTTTCTTCCGGCAGCTTGCAATGGCATTGATCGGTACCCCGGTGGGAACAACGGGCACAGCCAGGATGACGGCCAGGCAGCTTCATTTGCTTACGGATTTCGATCAAACGTTCAATTTGTTCACAGGTCAGCTCCTGCATACCGCCGATTTGTTTTGCATACAGGCTGACTTTTGCCCAGTATTCCAGCGTTTCCATCCGGAAATAAGCCTGTGTTAAGTCTACGCCTACGGACAAAGCGCCATGGTTTTGCAGCAATACTGCATCATGATCCTTCAAAGCATCGGAAATGGCTTCCGGAATTTCCATGGTGGAAGGTGTGCCATATTTGGTCAGGGGTACTTCGCCCAGGAAGATAATGACTTCTGGCATAATCATGGCATCCAGAGGCAAACCGCAAACAGCATGGGCTGTGGCAACTGGAGGATGGGCATGGACAACAGCATTGACGTCAGGACGTTCCTGATAAACACGCAGGTGCATTTTGAATTCGGAAGAAATCCGGTATTTGGCATTTGGCTCTAATAAATTGCCCTGGCCGTCTACTTTTAAGATCATATCCGGGGTCATAAAGCCTTTTGAAACGCCGGTAGGGGTACAATAAAATTCATTGGGTCCTACTTTATAAGAAAAGTTACCGTCATTTGCTGCTACAAACCCATTTTGATAGATTCTGCGGCCAATATCGCAGAGCTGTTTTTTGATTTCGTAAGCCGATGTCATTAACTTCGTCTCCTTTTTTGATTCATATTTCCTGCCGGTAAAATCCGGCGGTAATCCATATATTTGCATTTCCACCCGTTTGCTGTTATGATAAAGGACAGCAGGAGGAATGATTCCTTATTTCCTATTTTATCAAATTTTTTCATCATGCGCTACCCTTGGCGCTGTATTTGCGAAAATAACAAAAATTTTTTAATTTTTGCTCAAAAATGCGCAGTTTTAATCAAGATAAGGGGGAATTTTCATGCTTGCCTATGAACGGAAAAAACAAATCCTTGATTTTTTGCGGCAGCAGGGCCGATTCGTTACCGTAGAAGAACTTTGTGAAAATTTATATGCCAGCGGCGCAACCATCCGGCGGGATCTGAAAGAACTGGAAGAAAGCCGCCTGATCCGCCGGGCCAGAGGCGGGGCCATCCTTTTGGAAAGCAGTACCAGTGAAGATCCCCTGGCTTTCCGGGAAACCCAGAATGCCATGAAAAAACAGATTATTGCAGAATCTGCCTGCAAATATATCCGGGACGGGATGACGTTATTTTTAGATTCCTCCAGCACCGTATTCCTGCTGGCCCGGATGCTGGATCAATTCCAGGAATTAAAAGTCATTACCAACGGCCTGAAAACCGCCCTGCTTTTATCGGATTTTAAAAATGTCCGGGTCATCTGCACAGGCGGGACTTTGCGGGAAAATTCCAAATCCATGGTAGGGGATGCGGCCCGGGCTACGGCAGCCCGTTTCAATGGGGATCTGGCGCTGATTTCCTGCCGGGGGTTTTCCATTGAAAACGGCGTTTCCGAAGCCAGCGAAGAAGAATACTGCGTCAAGCGGCAGTTCCTGCAAAACAGCCGCCGGGCCTTGCTTTTATGCGACACGTCCAAAATGAATGTGGATTTCTTATGCCGGCTGGCGCCTTTATCCCAATTTTATGAAGTGATTACGGAACGGAAAGAAACCAACGATTTGTGCAACCAGCATACGCAGATTGCAAAAATAAAACAGCCGCCCCACGCCGGATAAAACCTCCGGCGCAGGGGTATTTTTTTATTTTTCGATAACAACGCCTTTATGAAGCAGGATATTGGCATACAAAGCCGTTTCAGATGAAGTGACGACTGCATAAGCCTGTTTTGCCCGTTCATAGAAATCAAACCGTTCAATCATTTCAATTTTCCGGTTGTCTTCCGGTTCATATTTGGCAATGATCTCTTTATAAGTATCCCAAATCACTGGCTTGCAGGGATCGCCGGGAACTACCTTCATCAGTCCCACTTGGTATTCACTGTAACTGTCCAAAGGCATCAGCTTCAAAATAGCGTCTAAAATTTCCGGCACGCCGTTGCCGTCACAACGAACCACCCGTTTTCCCATAGAAGTATGGGGGAAATTACCGTCCCCAATTACAATGGTATCGCCATGGCCCATTGCCATTAAAATACTCAGCAGTTCCGGGGGTAAAATACTGGGAATCCCTTTTAACATAAAAGATGCCTCCTAAAAAATTTTTCAGATGATATATGTAATTTTTATGCGTCTATAATCTTACAGAAACGGTCATAAGCTGCATCCCATTTTTCCGTATCAACTGGCACATATTCAATGGGATCAAAGGAATTGCGGATAATCCGGCGGGCTTCTTTCAGATTGGGGATGTCACCGGATGCCATAAGCTGGATCGCAATATTGCCTAAAGCAGTAGCTTCAATGGGGCCTGCTACAATTTTACAGCCTGTGGAAGAAGCGGTCATCCTGCAAAGCAGGTTGTCTTTTGTGCCGCCGCCCACCATATGGATATAATGATAATCTTTCCCAGTGCAGTCCCGGATCATATTGAAAGCATAACGGTATTTCATGGCAATGCTTTCATAGATGCAGCGCATAATTTCTCCCACAGTCTGCGGTTCTCCCTGGCCGGTGCGCTTACAGAAATCCCGCACCCGTCCCGGAATATCCCCTGGCGGTACAAATTCCTGTACATCCGGATCAATAAAATATTTGAAAGGTTCCGAGGCTAAAGCATGTTTTTCCAAATCATTATAAGTATACTGCTGGCCTTCCCGGCGGTACTGGCGGCGGGTTTCCTGGATAAGCCATAAGCCGATAATATTTTTCAGGAAACGGGTTGTATAGTTATAGCCGCCCTCATTGGTGATATTATATTTCATGCTCTTTTCCCCAATGATAGGCTCCTGGGTTTCTGTGCCAAACAAAGACCAGGTGCCGCAGGAAATATAAATAAAATCATCTTCTGTCGCAGGGGCTGCAACAACGGCGCAGGCGGTATCATGGCCCGCTACGGAAACCACATCCACATTCTGAATGCCCAGCTCTTTACAAATGTCCCCGCTGACCGGGCCTAAGACCGTACCGGATTTTACAATTTCCGGGAACAGATCCCCCGGAATCCCAAGCTGCTCCAAAATGCCTTTTTCCCATTTTTTTGTGTGGGCGTTCATCATCTGGGTGGTAGAAGCTATGGAATATTCGGCTGTTTTTACGCCTGTTAAGAAATAACCTAACAAATCCGGCATCAACAGGGCACAATCTGCCCGTTTTAACACTTCGGGACGGCCTTTTGCCAGGGCATAAAGCTGGAATATGGTATTCAGTTCCATAAACTGATTTCCGGTAGCTTCATAAAGGCGATCCCTGCCTACAATCCCGCATACCTCCTCTACCATGCCGGAAGTGCGCAGATCCCGGTAATGGACAGGATTTTCCAGCAGATCCCCCCGCTGATCCAAAAGGCCGAAATCAACTCCCCAGGTATCAATCCCAATGGTGGAAAAATCCCCTAAAGCCCGGGCTTTGGTAATGCCCTGTTTGATTTCAAATAAAAGATTCAGCACGTCCCAATAGAACGTATTCCGAACCATAACCGGGTTATTGTCAAACCGGTGGGCTTCTGTGAGGGAAATTTTTTCCCCATCAAATTCGCCCAGCATGGCCCGGCCGCTGGAAGCGCCGAAGTCAAAAGCAAGGACCCTCTTTGCCATAAAAAACATCTCCTTCTATTATTGAATGAAATAATGAAAAACAAAATAGAAAATCTTTCAGGAGCCTTCATTGCTGAACGGAAATATCAGCTTCTGGTTTTCCTGTTTATATAAATCCTGTTTGCGGATAACAACACTGTCAGTATGGACAACGGGAGGAACGGTTTCTCCTGCCAGAAGCTTGACAGTATTTTGTACGCTGAGATACCCCATGCTGAAAGGGTTCTGTACCACAAATGCCTGGATAATCCCCTGTTCCATATATTCAATCTGTTTTTGGGAGCTGTCGCAGGCAATCACTGCAATTTCCCCTTCCCGTCCCAAATCCTGGACCGCATAGGTGATCCCTAAAGAAGAGCTTTCATTTAAACCTACCATACATTCGATTTCCGGATGGGCCAGAACCATAGCCGTTGCCCGTTCCCGGGACAAATCCTCCGAACCCTCGCAGTATTCCAAAGCGGCCAGCCGCCCTCCTGCATTTTCAATGGTGTCCAGAAGCCCGTCCCGCCGTTGTTCTGCCGTACTGGTAGACTGTACATGGGCAATTACTCCAAAGCGGCCCCCTCTGCCTGCAACTTCATCAATTAAAGGCGCTAATTTTTTCCCCATTTCATAATTATCCGTTGCTACAAAACACCGCCTGCCTTCATAGGCAATGTCACTGTCCATTGTGACTAAGATAATCCCTTTTTCTACGGCTTCCTGGCAAACAGGCACCATCCGTTCCTGATCGCTGGCAGCTAAAATAATGGCATCCGGCCTGCGGGAAACAGCTTCCTCCATCAACTGGATCTGCCGTTCCACATCGCTTTCCCGGGAAGGGGCTGTCACATTGCACTGGACGCCAAATTCATTGGACGCCTCAATAATTCCCTGTTCTACTACCCGCCAGAAATCCGGGGGGTTTTGACGGGCTTTTAAAATGATTTCAATGGACTTTTCCTTTGGCCCCGCTATACGGGCATCATAATGGAGCAGGCAGACGAGAGCTAAAAAACAGGCAAAAATGACTGCAATCACCTGTAAATAATGACGTTTAGACATCTTTTTCCCTCCGATTGCCTTCCAATAACGGCAGCCAAGCTTCTACTCGGGTTCCCTTGCCCGGTTCGCTGTAATAATGCAGCCCGTATTCCGGCCCAAAGCTTAACCGGATCCGGTTATTGACATTGATAACGCCAATTCCCCGGTCTGTATTCTCTTTTGGTTCAAACAGCCGTGCTGTCTGTTCTTCGGTCATGCCTACGCCGCTGTCTTCCACGGTAAGGATTAACAATTTTTCTGTGCGCCGCGCCCCGATTGTAATAGTGCCTCCTGTGGGGCTGAGTTTAATGCCATGGTAAATGGCATTTTCTACAATAGGCTGTAAAATCAGCTTCGGGGTCATCAGCCCCAGCAGATCTTGCGGAATATGGATTCCATAAGAAAGCTTATCCCCATACCGCATTTTCTGGATGGTTAAATAGCTTTTAATGTTGCCAATTTCATTATGGAGGGATGCTAAACTGTCCCCTTTGCTGATGCTGGTGCGGAATAAATCCGCCAGTGCTGCCGTCATTTCCGCTACTTCTTCATTTTTCCCGGCAGCTGACATCCAAATAATGGCATCCAATGTATTATATAAAAAATGGGGGTTAATTTGTGCTTGGAGCGCGCGGATTTCACTTTTCCGCTTTTCTTCCTCGCTGGCAATGGCACTTTCCATGAGCTTTTTAATGCGGGTGATCATAACATTAAACGTATTGCTCAAGTGCCCGATTTCATTGGGTACACGGATGTCGGACTGTACGGTAAAATCACCTTGTTCAACTTTATGGATAGTGCTTTCTAATATGGTAATGGGTTTTGTAATGGTGGTGGAAATAATCACGGCAATTACAGAGGCTACCAGTAAAGCCCACCCTGCCAGATAAAAATAAAACTTAATAATCGATACGCGGTTGGTCAGCAGTTCATCTGTATTCACAACCCCTACCGCGCTCCAGCCCGTTATAGCGGAACGGTTCCGGACATAGGTTTTTGTGTCACGGCGCATAAAAGGCTCATCCATTTTTAGGACTTCATCAATTAGGTCCGTCTTAATGCCGGAATATAAAAGCTGCTGCTGGGGATGGTAAATAATATTCCTTTTATCATCTGTCAGGTAAATATAACCGCTTTTCCCCAGTTGGGCATTTTCACAAATGGCCTCTATGGAACGGTAGTTTAAATCAATTACCATAACGCCAGTTACTTCACCGTCGTTGTTGGTAATGGCCATGGACAAAGTAATAACCCATTTATACTCCCCCTGGATTAAGTTCTGTACGTGGGAAGGGGTTACAATAATTTCATCTTTATTGGAAAGGGGTTTCAAATACCAGTCGGACAGGTTAAATTCCGAAAAAGTATTCACTTCTTTTCGGGGATCGCTGAGGACTACATCTTGAAATTTTGAAATAACCGCTACATTGGTAATATCGCTCCGGGTGTTTTTGACCGTATCCAGATGGGCCATAACAGCGGTCCGTAATTCCGGAAGAACCTGACGTTCTTCCCGGTAAGACAAAGGCTTGTCATGGGTTGTAACATAAAATTCCATCAATTCTTTGACATCCCGGTTGCCCACGACCACCTGGGCAATGCTTTTCATGTTTTGCACATAAGAATCTATACTGGCATTGATTTCGTTCAGCAGGCGCACCGTATACTGAATGGATACGTTTTCAAAATCCCGAACGGTATATTGATAAGATACCAATGATACAAAAAGGACTATCATTGAAATCAACAGCATAAACGACAGGACCATATGGGTCCGGATGCTGTGGAAATTAAAATATTCATGCAGCCTGCCCACGAACCTGCTCCTTTACTGATGGCTGTATTCCCGGTATTCCTTTGGGGTCATGCCTGTCACACGCTTAAAAGCTACGCTGAAATAATGGGGATCGGAAAATCCAACATCTTCGGCTACCTCATAAGTGCGCCGGTCCGTCATGGACAAAATCTGCTTTGCCCGTTCCATCCGCAACCGTGTCAGGTATTCTATAAATGTACTGCCTGTTTTCCCTTTAAAAATAGCGCTGAAATAGCTGTTGCTGATGGCAAGATATTCCGTTAACGTATTTAAGGATAAATTCGGATCGTTATAATGTTCCTTCATATAAGCTTCCGCTTTCATCACCTGGGCTGCTGCCGAATCGGTTTTGATGACTTCAAAACCGGAAAAAGCTCTTGCAAATACTTTTTCTACTACTTCCTCCAGCCACCCGATATTGGGTGCCGCATAAAAATTAGAAGAAACCCAGAATTTTTCTAATTCCCCTGCTTCCTGGCGCCCCAGCATCCCGTCTACCAATGTCAATAAAGACATAATCAATTTCTGGCTGTAAATCACACAGCGGTCATAAGGGACATGGCTTTTGCGCATGGCTTCCATCATATCCTTTATAGCAGCCTGGGCGCTGGCATGATCCAAGGCTTTTACAGCATCTTCCATCCGTTTGGAATAGGCAGCATAATCAATATCCTGTGTCTTATGGATGTCAATTCCCGCAGAACAGACAATACTGGATTCCCCGTAGAAAAAGCGGTAGCCTAAAGCCGTTACTGCCTGTTCCCTGGAACGCCAGATTTCATCCAGATAAGCAACCGGTTCCCCGATGCCTGCCGAAGCCGATATCCGCAGGCTGCTGGAAGCTGTACTGGAGATGAGCTTGATTAGCGCCATTGCGGCATTATAAACCTGGTTGGAATCTTCCCCGCTGGCCAGCAGATTGGTCAGCCCATCATTGCCCTGGAATACCATAATATTGGGGTACTGCTCTGCCAGCTCTTGGGAAATATTGCACAGCCCATAACGCATGAGTTCTAATGTATTGGTTTCCTGGGCTGTGGACGGGGCAGGCAGATCCACGTCCAGCACTGCCGCCAAATGGTAACGGCCAGGAAATTCCAGTCTATGGGTTCGGCAATTTTCCTCAATTAAGACAGGGTCCATTTTTTTAGTGACCAGACGGTTTAAAAAATGGCTGGCAACGATCTTCATGGTATCGCCGCTGTCCTGCCGGCTGTCCAGCTTCTGTTTCAGCCTCTGGATCAGTTCATTGATACGGGCCGGGGTAATGGGTTTCAGTACATAATCGTAAACCTGAAGCTGGATGGCTTTCTGGGCATAGCCAAAATCATCATAACCAGTCAGCACAACAACAATCGCCTGAGGGACATGTTCATTCAAATACTGGGTCAGCTCCAGTCCATCTACAAAGGGCATACAAATATCTGTAATTACTGCATCTGGTACAAAGCCTTCTTTTAACTTTGCAATGGCTTCCCTGCCATCCCGGCATCCCACAGGCGTTTCAAAGCCATGCTGCTCCCAACGGATTAGGCCAATCATTGCAGAAAGAACCTCTTGTTCATCTTCGGCCAAGAGAATCTTGTACATGTTGCATTTCCCACTCCTTCAGCGGCATACTCTTTTGTACAAATTCAATGATACTAGAAAAATCCGGAAGTGACAATAGGAAAAACACCAAAAAGTAGAAATTTACCCTATTTAAAGAATTTTCTCTATACAAATTCCAGCTTAAACCAGATATAATGAAAACAGAGCAAAGCTTCAGAGGGAGAAGCCGCCACAAAAAATAAATAAATGCTGCAAGAGGTGAGTTGTTGTGAGTGAGAACACCCAGTCCGCAAGACCGGTTGTCCTGCAAATGATTGACATTGACAAACGGTTCCAAGGCGTCCACGCACTGAAAAAGTGCAACTTGGAATTGCGCAAAGGGGAAGTCCATGCCCTGGTCGGTGAAAATGGTGCAGGAAAATCCACATTGATGAAATGTTTAACCGGCATCCATAAGCCGGAAGAAGGCAGGATCGTTTATAATGGCAAAGAGGTTTCCTATAAAAACCCCAAGGAAGCCCAGGAGGATGGAATTTCCATTGTCCATCAGGAATTAAACTTGATGAACCATCTGACTGCTGCCCAGAATATTTTTATCGGGCGGGAATCAAAAGGGTTTATGCTGAATGACAGTATCATCAACCAGAAAACCCAGGAATTGTTTGACCATTTGAAGCTGAACATTTCCCCTACGGAAAAAGTCGGGAATTTAACAGTAGGCAAACAGCAAATGGTTGAAATTTCAAAAGCTATTTCTTTTGACTCCTCCGTTCTGATTCTGGACGAGCCTACGGCGGCATTGACGGAAACGGAAATCCGTGAATTGTTCCGGACAATGAATGATTTACGGGCACGGGGCGTCACCATGGTTTATATTTCCCACCGTATGGATGAAATTATGGAAATGACTGACCGGATTACCGTTATGCGGGATGGAGAATATATTACTACTTTAAATACCAAAGAGACCAATTTAGATGAAATCATCAATGCTATGGTAGGCCGTACCATTTATGCGGAACCAAAAACCCACAGCAATGTGGCTCCGGATGCACCTGTTGTACTGGAAGCCAAAAACCTGGTTTCAAAAGATGTAAAAGATGTTTCCTTCCAGCTCCATAAAGGGGAAATCTTAGGTTTAGCGGGCTTGATGGGCGCGGGCCGTACAGAAACTGCCCGTTTGATCTTCGGGGCAGATCCCCGCACCAGCGGCGAAATTTATAAAAACGGGCAGCAGGTTACCATCCGCACCCCTCAGGACGCTGTAAAGGCCGGGATCGGTTATCTTTCTGAGGACAGGAAACGGTTTGGCCTGGCAATCGGCTTATCTATAGCCGATAATACCATTTTAGCGGCTGCGGAAGATTTCTGTAAAATGGGCGTCATTGATGAACAGAAGGTTCGCCAGGTGACAGAAGAATACATCAAAAAAATCAATATTAAAACACCTTCTATTTCCCAGTTGATCCGGAACCTTTCCGGCGGCAACCAGCAAAAAGTAATTATTGCCAAATGGCTGGTCCGCAACTGCGACGTACTGATTTTCGATGAACCGACCCGGGGCATCGATGTAGGCGCAAAAAGTGAAATTTATAAATTGATGAACGATTTGGCTGCCGAGGGGAAATCCATTATTATGATTTCTTCCGAGCTGGAAGAAGTTTTGCGTATGAGCGACCGCATCATCTGTATGTGTGAAGGGCGGCTTACAAAAGTCCTGGATATTCAGGAGGCTTCCCAGGAAGTCATCATGAAATACGCAACTATGAGAAACTGAGAAAGAGGAGTGTTTTTTTGATGGATACAAAGAAAATTGATATTCAAAAATTGTTAGCCCCTGCGGCATTGGTTATCCTTTATATTTTCTTCTGCTTTGCTGGGAAAAACTTTTTCTCTGCCAGCACTTTGGTCAGTATTTTGGACAGTACCTATTATGTAGGCTTAATGGCTTTTGGTATTACTTTTGTTATTATCACTTCCGGCATTGACCTTTCCATTGGCACCAATATGATGATGAGTGCTCTGCTGGCTGGCTATATGAATGCCAAAGGCGCTAATATCTGGATTTGTTTGATCGCTGCTGTTGCGATTGCTACTTTTGTGGGCTTCTTAAACGGCACTTTGATTTCCCGCTTGAAGCTGCCGCCTTTTATTGCTACATTAGGCGTTATGATGATGACCCAGGGCTTTGGTTCCATCATTACCAAAGTCCAGACCCAGCGGTTCCCCGGCGCAGGCGCTCCAGGCAGTGAATATAAATATATCTTTTATAAAACTGCCAGCGGCTTCCCCAGCGGCATCGTTTATATGCTGGTTTTCTTCGTAGTTGCTTTGTTCCTGCTGAATAAAACCCGTTTTGGCCGTTATACTTACGCAATGGGCTCCAATGAAGAAGCTGTCCGCCTGTCCGGCGTCAATGTTATCCAATGGAAAACCTTAGTTTATACCGTATGCGGATTCTTCTGCGGTTTGGCTTCCATTGTTTATGCCGCAACCTATACTACCATTATTCCCGGTACAGGCAACGGTTTGGAAATGAATGCCATTGCTGCTGTTGTTATTGGCGGTACTTCTATGGCTGGCGGTGTAGGCACGATGTCCGGTACTTTAATTGGCGCCCTGTTAATGAGCGTCCTGAAAACAGGCTTGATGTCTATGGGCTTGCAGGGCCATTTTCAGACTTTCTTTACTGGCGCTGTCGTTATCCTAGCTGTATTATTGGATATTTACCGCAATAAAAAGGCAACTGCTGTAAAATAAACCATTGACAGATTGTAAAAAATCGGTTAGACTGATATTTCTACCTATTATTCTTGTATTTCGCTTCGTCTGGAAGGCGTTGTTGAAATAGAACATAAGTTATGATACGCTAACTAAGGAGGAAAAAAGAAAATGAAAATGAAAAAATTGATGGCGTCCCTGCTGGCCGGAGCAATGCTCCTTTCTATGGCAGCTTGCGGCGGCGGTTCTGCCCCCAGTTCTTCTGCTGCTCCAGCTCCTGCTGCTGACAACAATTCTACCGCTGCTCCTGCTAACAGCGATGCTCCGGCTCCTGCTGCTGCCGATGGTGAAACACCTTACATAGCAGTCGTTTCCAAAGGCTTCCAGCATCAGTTCTGGCAGGTCGTTAAAAAAGGTGCTGATGACGCCGCAGCCGAACTGGGTGTTGAAATTACTTTTGACGGACCGCCCACAGAATCTGATATCGCAATTCAGGTTGATATGCTCAAATCTGCTCTGGACAAAAAACCGGCTGCTGTCTGTTTAGCCGCTCTGGACCCGGATGCTGTAAAAGAACAACTGGACGCTTGTAAAGCTGCAAATATCCCGGTAATCGGTTTTGACTCCGGTGTACCTGGCGTCGAAATTTATGCAACTGCTGCAACAGATAATGAAGCTGCTGCTGCTATTGCTGCTGATGAACTGTTCAAAAATGAAACCTTTAAATCCAAATTAGATGCTGCCACTCCAGATGCTCCTATCAAAGTTGGTGTTCTTTCCCAAGACGCAACTTCTGCTTCTATCGTTGGCCGTACCACAGGCTTCATTGACAAACTGGTTGAATTAGCTGGTGCAGATAATGTCAGCGTCAGCGGCCATGACAAATATAAAAAAGACGCAGCTTCTCCGAAACTGCAAATCGTTGTCAATGTTCCGGCTACTACTTCCGCTGCCGACCAGAAAACCGGTGCTGAAGCCCTGTTAGGCGAAGGTTTGGCTGCTATCTATGCTTCTAATGAAAATGCTGCTGGCGGTGTTCTGTCTGCTACCAATGACGGCAGCGACTTCGCTCCTGAAGGCAAATTCAAAGATACCATTTCCCTCGGCTTTGACGCAGGCAAAACCCAGCGTACTGCTGTTGAAAATGGCTGGTTCTATGGTTCCGTAACCCAGGATCCTTACTCCATCGGACACAAAGCAATTGAGCTGGCTGTTGATGCTATCAATGGCAAAGCTGCTGAAAGCCCCGTCGTAGATACCGGCGCAAAATGGTACAATGCTGAAAACCTGGCAGATCCTTCTATCTCTGAGCTGGTTTACGAATAATTTGCAGATTTAAAAAAACATAAATAAGTAAAAAATGCGGCTGTTTGAATATTAATTCAAACAGCCGCATTTTTCATCTTCATCTGCCGATTGGGCAATATTGTCCCGCAAGTCCTCCTGTACTTTGTTCAGATGGGCGCGCATGGCTTCTTCCGCGCCTTTCCCGTCCCGATCCTGTATGGTCTGCATAATATGTGTATGGGGCTGGACAACATTCAGAATGTTCTGGGGAACCTGGAACGTTTTGGAACGGAACATTTTCATTCCCTGAATAATCTGCTGGTTAATGGCGATCAGAAGGTGATTCCTTGTTCCTGCCAGAATAGCACTGTGGAAGTCCTCATCCAGCTGGGCAATCTGTGCGGCATCCTGCCGGTGTACAGCTTCCATCATTTTATCATGTAAAACCTTCAAATGCTGAATGTCCTCACTGCTGCCCTTTTCCGCCATGCGGCGGGCCGCCAGCGGCTCCAAAACATGACGGATTTCAATGGCATCCTGCAATTCAGATTCATTTTGAATCAGCCATTCCACAACCCCTTTGCTGCCATCCGGAATATGTTCAGCCACAAAAGCCCCACGGCCCGGTTTAATTTCCACATAGCCCCGGGCTTGCAGCAGGCGGAAAGCTTCCCGGACAGTGCCTCGCCCCACGCTCATCTGCTGGCAAAGATCCTTCTCTGCCGGAAGCTTCTCTCCTGGCTGATAGGTTTCCTCCTCAATAAGCTGGAGAATACGTTTTTCGACTTGCTGAACGATAGGGACGCGCTGAACTGGTTCCATAGACTTTTCCTCCTGAAGTGTGTATTCTGCTGCATTTTTTAGTCATTTTGGGTTATTATACTTTCTTTTTCCTGTACCGTCAAGTAAACAGGCTGTGAAACAATCCTGAGGGTTTCCCCTGGGGCAGAGAAAATAAATTTGTCATATTACACAAAAATGGAAATTTTTTTCGTTATGTTTGTGTCTTGACGAATGGAAATAAAAGTTTATAATGATTGTATGATGTCATACAATTTTAGCACATTTTGTATGAAAGATCAAGAGGCAGCTCTGCTGCCAAAGATAAACAAGGAGGAGTTACCATGAAAAAGTTTGTTTCTGCCCTGTTAGCCTGCGCTATGGTGTTTTCCCTGGCTGCCTGCGGTGGAGGAAATCCCGGAAATGCCGGAAATACCAGCAATGCCGGTAACAACAACGCCAGTGGCACAGGAGGATCGAATGGGGGCGATATCAAACCCATTACCTTAACGGTCTACTCTCCTGGTAACGAAAATGCAGTACCTACCAAGGCTATTGCTGAATATGCCCGTCTGGTCGGTGAAGCTTCTAACGGTGCTATTACACTGGACGTCCATCATTCCGGTGAATTAGGCAATGATGCTGAAGCAATTGAATCCACCCGTATGGGAACTATTGATATTATCTTTGCTGGGACTTCCGGTTTTACGGCTTTCTATGAACCGGCTAAGGTTTTAGATTTGCCCTTCCTTTTTGAAAGCGCGGAACAGGCTTATGAAGTAACCAACAGTGAAATTGGTGAACAGATTTTCTCTAAATTCGGTGATTTTGGCCTGGTATACCTGTCCGAAGGTGACAACGGTATGCGTCACATTTCCACAACGAACCGCCCTATTCACAGTGCCGCTGATGTAGCCGGTTTGAAAATCCGTGTCCCTACCAGCCAGCTGTATTTGGATGTATGGGAAGCCCTGGGCGCTACTCCTGTTGCCCTGGCTTTAACGGAACTGGCTCTGGCCCTGTCCAACGGCACCGCCGAAGGCCAGGACAATGCTACTTATCATTTGGTCGCCAATGCTACTTATGATAATATTAAGTATTTCTCCAATATCAACTATATGTGGATGGGATGTACAATGGCTGCCAACAGCACAACCTGGAATAAGCTTGATCCTGCTGTTCAGAACATCCTGAAAGAACAGGCCAAAGCAGCCGCTAAATACAGCTTTGACACTATTGCTGCCGATAATGAATCTGCTACGAAAACGCTCCAGGATGCCGGTGTAGAATTTGATTTTGAACCTGATGTGCAGTCCTTTAAAGATGCCCTGGGCGGTGACAGCTACTATGACCGTTATAAAAATGAGCCTTGGTATGATCAAGCCCTCTTGGATTCAATTCTTGCCGTTGTACGCTGATCCTTAACAACTAACTTGTGATGGCTGTATAGGCCGCCAGCCTGTGCAGCCATTTTGTTTCAGGGAGGAACTTTATGAAACTGTGTAAACGGATCACCCGCGGAATTGCAAAAGGGGCCGAAATCATTTGTATGATTATGATCGCTACTTTGGTTTTGGTGATTGTCATTGAATTGTGCCGGCGGAATTTCTTTAACCAGTCTTACCGCGGCACCATTGAAGTATGCGGTATTTGTTTTTTATGGATGGCTTTTATCGGCCTGATCCCCCTATATCATGACAATGGTTTAATGCGGCTGGATTTTCTGGTTTCCAAAACAAAAGGAACCATTTTTAACATCATTTATTTTACTAATAAAGGATTCAGCCTGATGCTGGGAATCGTTATGATCATTGCTTTCGTGGCCCAGTACCCCTATGTTAATACCCGCTATTATTCCACCTTTGCAATGCAAATCCCTTATACCGTCCAGTATATCCCTATGTGTATTGCCGGAGCTTATATTGCATTGAAATCAATCGAACAAATGGCAGAGCGCATTTTAACACTTACTGGAAAGCTGCCAGATGACATGGGAGGGGCAAAATCATGATTATTTTTCTGTTGGCTTTTGTTGTCCTTCTGGTAATCGGAGTCCCTATCAGTATTTCGATCGGCGCCTCTGCTGTGCTGGGCTGCCTGTCGCTGGGCTATCCCCTTGTAGTCATTGGTCAGAAAATGGTCAGTGGTGTCGATTCTTTCCTGCTGATTGCTGTCCCGTTGTTTATCCTTGCCGGCAACCTGATGAATGCCGGGAAAATTACAGAAAAACTTTTTGATACTGCAAAAGAGCTGGTAGGCTGGATTCCCGGCGGCCTGGCCCATGCCAACGTGGTAGCAAGTATTATTTTTGCTGGCATGTCCGGTTCTGCTGTCGCAGATGCCGGCGGCCTGGGAGCCATTGAGATGGAAGCCATGAAAACCAACGGATATGATGAGGAATTTTCTGGTGCTGTTACAGCATCTTCCTCTGTTATCGGGCCAGTTTTCCCACCTTCTATTCCCTTGATTATTTATGGAAGTGTTGCCAGTGTCAGCGTAGACAAGCTGTTTATGGGTGGCGTAGTCCCTGGCGTACTAATGGGTATCCTTTTGATGATTATGATCCTGGGCTTTGCTATTGTACGCAAGTATGAATGTCATCCCTTCAACTTTATGAAACTGATCCGTCAGTTCCTTTACTCCATCCCAGCCCTTATGACGCCAATTATTATCCTGTGCGGCTTTGTAGTAGGCTGGTTTACCCCTACGGAAGCTTCCTCCATTGCGGTTATTTATTCTTTACTGATCGCCTTGTTCCTTTATCGTACATTGGATTGGAAAAGCTTTCTCAAATGCTTGAAGGATTCTGCGATTTCTTCTGCCAATACCTTATTTATTATTGGTACATCTACTTTATTTACTTATGTTATGGCCATGGAAGGCATTTCCGGCCAAATGGCTAATGCTATTCTGGGGCTCAGCAGCAACCCAAATGTGATTCTGCTGGTTATCAATGTTCTGCTTCTGGTCTTGGGCATGGTTATGGAACCAGGTGCTATCTTAACACTTATGCTTCCTGTATTGCTGCCTATTGCGAAAGGCTTGAACTTGGATCTGGTTCAGTTCGGGGTCATGATTGTTTTGAATCTGATGATCGGGCAGGTTACTCCACCTTTCGGTGTATGCTTGTTTGTTATTTCCGACGTGAACAAGATGAAACTGGAAAAGCTCTATAAAGCTGTTTTGCCTTTCCTGATTCCCCTTATTTTGACTTTACTGCTTGTTACTTATATTCCTGGTATTGTCACATTCCTGCCGAACCTGCTGCTGACTACGCCTTAAAATGAGAGAGGAGATTTTTAATATTATGAGCGATAATCTTTTTAGTGTTGAAAATAAAATATGTATTGTTACTGGCGGCCTGGGCCAGATCGGAAAAAACTTTGTGGAAGAATTATGGAACCGGGGTGCCCGGGTAGCCGTATGGGGCCGCACCATCAATGACGAACGGATTGCAAAAACTTTGGGAGAAAAAGCCCTGCATGATCCGAACCTGCGCTTTTATTGTGTAGATATTAACAAGAAGGATACACTGGAAACTGCTTTGGATGATATGGAGCAGGTATGGAAAGATGCTCCGGATGTGCTGGTAAATAATGCGGGCATTGACACCCAGCCTTCTGCACCGCCTGAAGTATCAGGTCCTTTTGAAAACTTTCCTGAAGAAATCTTCCGTGAAGTAGTCGATGTAAACCTTGTTGGCGCTTTTCTGGCCTGCCAAGCAGTAGGAGCCCGGATGATTCGGGCTGACAAAGGCGGTTCTATTATCAATGTCGGTTCCATTTATGGCATGTTATCTCCGATCCAGGATATTTATGCCTATAAAAAAGAATTAACTGGAGTACCTTTTATTAAGCCTGTCGCTTATTCCGCTGCTAAATCAGGAATTTATAATTTAACCCGCTATCTGGCTACTTATTGGGGGAAAAAGAATATCCGTGTGAATACTTTAACTCCTGCCGGGGTATGGCGTGATACCCAGGATGAAACATTTCAGGCAAATTTCTGCGCCCGTATGCCTATGGGCCGTATGTCCCGTGAAAACGAGTACAATGGTGCGTTAATCTTTTTAGCTTCTCAAGCTTCTTCCTTTATGACTGGCTCTAATCTGGTAATTGATGGAGGATGGACTGCATGGTAAACGTGAAGCCGGAACAGTTCCATAAAATTTGGTCTGCTCTTATTACTCCCACAAATCAAGATGAAAGCATCAACTATGAAGCTCTGGAGCGCATTGTGGAGCTCCAGCTCCAGGATGGAGTAGAAGGTTTCTATTGCTGCGGTTCCTCTGGTGAAGGTTTGCTTCTCAGCCTGGACGAACGTAAGAAGGTGCTAGAACATACTTTGAAAGCCGTAAATGGAAGGGCACCTGTTATTTCTCATGTAGGCACGATCCGTACCAAAGATGTGATTGACCTGGCCCGTCATGCCATGTCTGCTGGGGCTTTAGCCGTTTCCATGATTCCGCCTTACTATTATAAATTTTCTATGGATGAAATAACAGGCTACTATGAAGATGTAATTCAAGCCCTGCCAAATGTACCTGCTATTGTCTACAATATCCCTCAATTTACTGGTGTAGAGTTTAATAAGGATAATGCTGGCCGATTGCTGGCAAATGAAAATATTGTTGGCATTAAACACACTTCAAACAATTTGTACAGTCTGGAGCGCATGGGTCAGGCTTTTCCTGGGAAAGCCCTTATCAACGGCTTTGATGAACAGTTCCTGGGAGCATTGTCTATGGGTTCCTGTGCTACGATTGGAACCACAGTCAATCTGTTTGCACCGTTGTTCCACAAAGTCCAGGAAGCCTTTCAGCGCGGCGATATGGCCCAGGCGTACCATTGGCAGCATGCCATTAACCTGCGGGTAGAAGCAACCGTCAAGATAGGGATCTTCAATGCCATGAAATATGGCTGGACTCTCAAAGGAGTCGACTGCGGGTTCTGCCGCGCCCCCTTCCGGCCTTTGGATGAAGCCGCCCGGAAAGCCATGGCTGATCTGATAGCCCTGCCCCTGGAATAAACAGAATAACCAGCAAAACAGGAGGAGCTCCACAAGGAAGCTCCTCCATTTTTTGTGATCACAATATTTTAAAATAAGACCGAAATTACCGGAGTAATTGCAGGACTTGTTGCGGCTGCTGGTTAGCCTGAGCCAGCATGGATTGAGCAGCCTGAACGAGAACATTGTTCTTTGTAAAGGCCATCATTTCCTGAGCCATATCAGTATCACGGATACGGCTTTCTGCGTTGGTCATGTTTTCAGTGGTGGTTGCCAGGTTGTTCAGAGTATGCTCTAAACGATTCTGGAGAGCACCCAGACGGCCGCGGTTTACGGAAACTTTTTCAATGGCGGATTTTACGCGGTCAATACTTTCAGCGGAGATGCCCTGATCAGTAACGTCAAGCCCTTCAATGCCTAAGCCTTTAGAACTCATGTCGTCAACATAAACAGTAACTTTGTTGAAATCTTCGTTGGTATCGCCGACTTGAAGGGTCAAGCCGCCTTCGGATTTTTGTGGAGCAGCAATATTATCTTTCAGAGCAATATGAACATTCTCTGTATTAGTGCCGCTAACTTCCCAACTAGTTACTCCATTTGTGGTTGAAGCTTTACCTGCTGTAACCAACAAACCTGTTGCTGCACCAATAGTTGTGGCCATTTTTGCAACATCAGTATCGGTTGGAGTTGTACCTGCGGCAGCCATTGCAACATAATTGTTTCCTACACCAGCTTCGGATAAAAGAGTTTTTATGTTATCAGTGAAATTAGCAGCTGTAGCAAATTTGTTGTCCATAAAGACAAATTTTTGGCCGTTAATCTCAAATATGCTTTTTTCGAGTGTGTCTGCATTACCATCCCAAACAGTCGCTTTTGACAGATCTAATGTTTTGAAGCTATCAACAGCGGTTGTTACACCGTTATTGCCAACAGTAACTACTGGAGCATTTTTTGTCTCTGTTCCATTCGGAGCTATTATTGTTTTCCCCATTTTATCAAGAGAAGCACCATTTGCTCCTGCTTGTACCGCAGTAAAATTAAGCTGTCCTTTATTTGCTGTATCTGCCTGAACCTTAAAGTTTGCGGAAAAGTCTTTATCTTTGCTTAATTCTGTTGCAACAGCTTCGGCAACCTTATCAAGATCCAATTTAAGGGCATCGCCTATATTAACTACATATTCTGTACCGTCAGCCGTTCTTAGAGCTATATCGCTTTTAGCTGTATCACCGAAAGTAGTTTTTCCATCTGCACTTACGAGCTCAAATTCTATATCTTTCTTCTGATGTTTGCCATCATTATCTGTATACTCAAAACTGTATACATACTTATCCCCTTTGTTGGCAGCAGTAAGGGTATCCTGAGTAAGAGCAGCTGTTGCAAATGTTCCTTTAGTAGGATCAACTGTATTAACACCGCCCAGCATGGTGCCAGTCAAAGCGCTCAAATCAACTGTAACGCTTCCTACGCCTTTTGCGCCGCCTTCTGCCAAAGAGCCGTCCAGCAGTTTCAAACCGTTGAAGTTTGTACCTGCGGAAATACGGTCGATTTCTTCGGTGATTTGGTCAACTTCTGCCTGGATTTTGTCACGGTCGGTTGCCTGATAGATGCCGTTGGCGGATTCTACGCCCAGTTCAACCAGACGGTTCAGCATGGAATGAACTTCTGTCAGTGCGCCTTCTGCGGTCTGTACCAAGGAAATACCGTCTTTTGCGTTCAGTTGTGCTCTTTCCAAACCTGTGATTTGGGCACGCATTTTTTCGGAAATGGCTAAACCTGCGGCGTCGTCGCCTGCACGGTTAATGCGGTAACCGGAAGACAGTTTTTCCAGGTTTTTCTGAACTGCATTGTTGTTTGTTCCTAACCGATTGTAGGAATTGAGAGCCATAATGTTGTGTTGAATGATCATTGATAAATCCTCCCTGACTTGTTAGCACGGTGGCGAATCCCTGCCGCCGCGTTTTTTAAATTTTGCGCCGCTTGTTTTTTGGATTTCGGGGTACCCCAAAATCGAAAGAATAACACTGCGGCTATTGTATCTCATCCGGCCTGCAGTCCGGTTGAAACCTTGTTAAAGTTGGAAGCCTGCACCATCCGTTCAAGCTGGAACCGCAAATATCTAATTTCCGCTGAATTTTGATCCATATTGCTTAAAATGCGGTCCATTTCTGCCATTGCATCGGAACGGACTTCCGCTTCCTTTTGCCATCCTTCTTTCTTTTTTGCAATTTCCTCTAACTTACGAGCGGAACGAATTTGTTCCGAAGGGCTTTTTCTCGGTCCCCGGTTATATAATCCATCCGGACGTTCCTGACCCGTCCGTTCTAAAACTGCACCCCGAACAATTGGTATTTCTCTAGGGGCTTTAATGGAAACACGGAACTGGGGTCCGGAATCCCGGAATACTTGAACTACTACATTGTCACCGATTGTGACATACTCTCCTGATTTCATTTGTAGGGATAACATGGCAATCTCCTTTCGCCAGTCGGATTGGTTTTCCACAAACTTTCAACAAGTTTTCCACTTTTCGTGTCCAAAAAGTACACTTTTTGGAACTCGAAAATTTTTTTCAAAAAGGGGGTTAAGTTTTCCGAAAAAGGGCCGATTAAGGTAATTGAAGGGCAAAAAAACTAAAAAAATAAAAAGTCCAAAAAGTGTACTTTTTGGACTTTTTTAAACGATACGATATAAAAGAAGAAAACTCCCAGGCGGCTTTCTATACTGCCCGGGAGTTTTCTTCATAATGGTATTTAATGGGAGCAATTGCTGAAATCGGCGCCATTGCGTTTCTGATTTGCTTTCTGCGTACCGGTTGAATTGGTTGAATTGCTGGTGGTGTTTTGGCCATTCGTAGAGCTTTGGGCATTGGTGCCGGCACGGTTGCTGGCATTCGAACCAGATCTGTTGCTGTAATTAGAACCGGTACGATTGGTAGAAGAATTGTTTGCGTCAGCACGATTGCTGTAATTGCTGCCAGTACGGTTACTGTAATTGTTATCGTTTCGGTTAGTAGAGTTGCTGCTCTGGGAATTGTTCATAAAATCACCTCATAGCAATTTTTTTAATCCTTTTGTATCGTAAGCGGTATTTACGACAAGAATAGTATGAGACAAAGAAGAAAAAATATACACACCGGAACAAGAACAAAATAAGAAAAATTTAGGAATAAAATAAAATTAAAAATCATTATTATTTTTGATTTAATGGGGAAACCTATTGACAGTAATATTGCCGATGTGGTATGCTTATTTTGGAAAGAAAATTTCCAAAGTTTTATGGTAAGTAAGGGCTTTTTCCTAATAAAAAACAGCCCTAATGAAAGAAAAACAGGAGGACATTTATATGAAAAAATTCGTTTGCACAGTTTGTGGCTATGTTCATGAAGGCGATACTCCGCCAGCTTCCTGCCCCCAGTGTAAAGCACCTGCTTCCAAATTCACAGAGCAGGAAAGCGGTTCTATGGTTTGGGCAGATGAACACCGTATTGGTGTAGCTGCTGGCGTAGATTCCGAAATTCTGGAAGGTTTGCGGATGAATTTCACTGGGGAATGTACTGAAGTAGGCATGTATTTGGCAATGGCCCGTCAAGCCCATCGGGAAGGCTATCCTGAAATTGGTCTTTATTATGAAAAAGCTGCTTATGAAGAAGCTGAACATGCTGCTAAATTTGCAGAGCTGTTAGGTGAATGTGTCAATGCAGATACCAAAAAGAATTTGGAACTGCGTATTGCTGCTGAAAATGGCGCTTGCGATGGCAAGAAAAAATTGGCATCCCGTGCAAAAGAACTTGGCTTAGACGCAATCCATGACACCGTTCATGAGATGGCAAAAGATGAAGCCCGTCATGGCTGTGCATTCCAGGGCTTGTTAAACCATTATTTCAAATAAAAATGTCTTTTTAACCATATGAAAAGAACTCCCGCCCCAATCAATAGGGCGGGAGTTCTTTATTTTTGTAATGATTTAACGATAGTCATATAAGGTACTGCCATCAACCTGAAGCATTAAAGGCCGGTAACCATCTGCGGCATTTTCGTCTAACTGAAGGAGGGCGGTATAAGTAGATTCTGTCATTTCGCCAGTTGGGGCCATCCGTTCAAAAGACTGCTGAACCGTCCATAAACCATCCTTTTCAGAAACGGATAAAGAACGGGCTTGGAAGTGGACCGAAGAAGGATTTGCTGCTTTTGATTTCACCATGCTTTGGGCATAAGAAGCCACTTCTTTTTCCTGGGCACTTGTTACAGCAGAAGCCCCTTGACTGCTGGATGAACTTCCGGAGGGTTTTTTCATCAGAGAAGCCACAGCAAAACAGGCCAACGCTCCTACTAATAAGACCGCAGCCAAGGTAATAAGCAAAGGGAAACGGCGTTTTTGTGTAATAGATTCCCTTTGTTTTTCTATTTTTTGTGGTTTATCCCGATAAGCTTCGGGATATTCTGCGTCTAAATCCAAATCTAACTGAAAATTATCGGTAAGAGGTTCCGGTGTAAAGCTGCGGTTATTGGTACAGGTTACGCAAATCCCAGTTTGGTTGGAAGCAGGCAGTTCCCGTCCACACAAAGAACAATGACGGATTTTGATATAAGGTGCAGATGAATCCGAGGGCTTTTCAGAAAATGCTCTTTCCGGTTCAAAAGTTTCCGGCTGGGCAGGCGGGGCATCATAAAAAGGAGAATCGGAAGGTTCTGTACCATAAAATGGCGAAGGCGGTTCTGCATTATAAAATGGAGATTCCAAAGGTTCCGGGGATGATTCCGCAAATGGTTCTGAAGGGATTTCTGGGGCAGGTTCTATAATTGGTTCCTGGTGGAACCCTTGTGGAATAGAATTTCCACAAAACATACAAAAAGCACTATTTTCCGGGATAGGCTTCCCGCATTTGGGACAAAACATAAAGAGCCTCCTGATTGCAATTCAATAAAAAACGGGATTTCCTATCTATTAGTATAGCAATGAATCTTCCGGAAAACAAGGGGATGCTTGTAAGTAAAAAAAATACGCACTGTGAAATGAGGAGCATTTCGCAGCACGTGTGAGAGGATGGAGCGTATAGCAACCTATACTCTCCTCTTTAATTAGGAAGGAGGGCTTTGCATTTTTTGTGGACAAAAATCAAAAAATGATCCACCCGTGTCTTTATTATAAAATCATGGGAAGAAAAAAGCAAATTGAAATAATAGATAGGAATAAAAAGAAAAATTGAAAATTTCTATGGCAGCTATTTTTTTATCATCAGCGCCCGTGAAGCATTTAAGATAGCAATAACAGAAACTCCCACATCCGCAAAAACAGCTTCCCACATATTCGCCGATCCAATTGCCCCTAAAATTAACACCAGTCCTTTTACGCCTAAGGCAAATACAATATTTTGATGAACAATCCGGAGGGTTTTTTTAGAAATTTCCATAGCCAACGCAATTTTGGAAGGTTTATCATCCATCAATACAATATCGGCTGCTTCAATAGCCGCATCAGAGCCTAAAGCACCCATAGCAATGCCTAAATCCGACCGGGAAAGAACAGGAGCATCATTGATTCCATCTCCAACAAACGCCAATTTCCCCTGTCCAGAAGTTTTTTGCAGCAATTTTTCCACTTGTTCCACTTTATCTCCGGGAAGCAGCTCCGCATGGAAATCATCTATACCTAATTGTTTTGCAACCGCTTCACCGACTTCTTTGGCATCCCCTGTCAGCATAACTGTTTTCTGAACACCCTGCTGTTTTAAAGCCGCGATTGCCTGGACAGCATCCGGTTTCAGTTCGTCAGAAATAACAATATGTCCCGCATATGCACCACCTACTGCTACATGCACAATCGTACCAGTATGATGGCAGGAATGCCATTTGACACCGATTTCATCCATTAGTTTCCCATTTCCAGCATAAACAGGAATCCCATCTATTTTTGCCTGTACGCCCCGTCCGGAAAGCTCCTGTACCTGATCGATCCGGGCCGGATCAACTTCTTTTTGATAGGCTTCTTTTAAAGAACGGGAAATGGGATGGCTGGAGTAATTTTCAGCAAAAGCCGCAAATTCCAACAGCTTTTCTTCCGGAAGATTTTCCGGATGGATTGCTGTAACATGAAATACCCCCTGGGTTAAAGTGCCTGTTTTGTCAAAAACAACGATTTCTGTACGTGCCAAAGCTTCCAGATAATTTCCGCCTTTGATTAAAATGCCGCATTTGGAAGCGCCGCCAATCCCGCCAAAAAAGCTCAACGGTACAGAAATAACCAGTGCACAAGGGCAGGAAACTACCAGGAAAATCAAAGCCCGATGAATCCATACCGCCCAAAGCCCATGAAGGAACAAAGGCGGGACAACTGCTAAAAGGGCAGCGCAAAGCACTACGGCAGGGGTATAATACCGGGCAAAACGAGTAATAAAATTTTCAGCTTTTGCCTTTTTGCTTCCGGCATTCTCCACTAAATCCAAAATTTTAGCAACGGTGGATTCTTCAAAAGGCTTTGTAACCCGGACACGCAATACGCCTGTTTCATTGATACAGCCGCTGATAATATCATCTCCAGGCTTTACTGAACGGGGTAAGGATTCCCCTGTTAAAGCAGATGTATTGACTGCGGAACTGCCTTCTAAAACGGTGCCATCTAAAGGGATTTTTTCTCCGGGCTTGATTACAATAATATCCCCAATAGCAATTTCCTCCGGATCAACCTGTTCCAAGCCTCCATCCCGTTCTATATTGGCATAATCAGGCCGGATATCCATTAAATTGGAAATCGACTGCCTGGATCGGCCTACGGCATAGCTTTGGAACAGCTCCCCTACTTGATAAAACAGCATAACTGCAACACCTTCGGGATATTCCCCTGTAAAAAAAGCGCCGATTGTAGCCAAAGCCATTAAGAAATTCTCATCAAATACTTGGCCGTGGGAAATATTCCGTATGGCTCTCCAAAGGACATCCCACCCAATCAAGGCATAAGATGCAAAAAACAAGAGATTTTTCAGAAATCCACTGGGAAAAGCCAATGCCCCAGCCAAAAGGGCAGCAGAAATCAAAATGCGCAGCAAAACCTTTTTCTGTTTTCTAGTCATCCAATCAACCTTTCATATGAACTATTGTTCATATATTATTATACAATCTTTTCCGAAATTGTCAATAAGGAAAGTCGAAAAAAGCATGAAAAAATCCCGCAGATCAAAAAGCGACCTGCGGGGGTATATCAGTTACATGAGCTTTCGATTTTTATTGAGCCTGTCCGTTAGAGTTTTTTAATGAGGGCATTTTGCCGCATCAATAGCAAGGACAATCATGAGGGAAAATAAAGCATTTTCCGGTTTCATAATCTCAATTTCATATGTGTCTGTCAAATTCCAAATCCGTTTAGAAGCCCGCATAATGGTTTCACTGCCGCTGGAAACCTTATAATCCCACTCAAAAATATCCCCTTCTACTTGCCAGCCGTTAAAATCCAAATGGAACCGGGGCTTGAACAAAGTAAACTCCTTACGGATTTCCCCAATCAGCTGATCCTGAATAAAAATCTGGAACCGGGGCAAAAATGCCAGAACAACCTCTTTCACCATCCCTACTGCATTTCCGGATCTGTCGAAAATTTGCAGGCAATGGCCCCAGGATAAACGCCCTTCTACCTGATAGGCGGTATTTCCATATTCATCAAAAATATCATAACTGTCCAGCCAGGAAAAGAAACGCTGACGGAAAAGCAGCTTCATAATAAACTCCTTCTTTTTGTTTCCAGTTCCAATAAAGCTTTTTTCATGGGCAGGCCCCCGGCATATCCGCCTATTTTCCCGCCTGCCGTAATGACCCGGTGACAGGGAATCAGGATCATAATTGGATTTTTCCCATTGGCGCTGCCTACGGCCCGGCAAGCTTTTGGATTGCCCACCATAGAAGCGATTTGCTGGTAACTGCGGGTTTCCCCATAAGGGATTTTCAGCAGGGCCTGCCATACCTGGGACTGGAAAGGCGTCCCCTGGGGGGATAAAGGCAGATCGAATTTCTGACGGGTTCCGTCAAAATATTCCTGAAGCTGCTTTTTCGTTTCCAGAAGCACAGGAGAAAGTATCTCCGGCAGATCAGCCGGATTAAAATGGGAGGATAACTGGATAAAAGACAGTTTGCCATCTGTTTCAACTAAAGTTAATTTTCCAACAGGGGAATCCAAAAAAACTTTCTGTTCCATCCATCAATCCTCTTGCATCCGGCGGATAATCCGGTTGGCCTGCTGATAAATTTCTTCCGGATCGCAGCCTGTCTGGAATTTCCCGTCCTGATAAAGGATTTGACCGTTGATCATGGTCATTTTCACATTTTGTTTGCTGCCGCTGTATACAATATTTTTGGCAATGTGGTTTAAAGGCTGCATATTGGGCTGGTGCAGATCAATTAAAATTAAATCAGCCCGTTTCCCCGGCGCTAAACAATCGCAGTCAGAAAGCCCCATTGCATGGGCGCCGCCTGTAACAGCCATCTGTAAAACCTGTTCTGCATCTAAGGCCGCCGCATCCTTTAACCGGAGCTTTTGCAAAGCCGTTGCCAGGAACATTTCCCGGAAGAAATCAAGACAGTTATTAGAAGCGGGGCCATCTGTACCGATCCCAACAGAAATACCGCAATCCAGCATATCGGTTAAGGGGGCAATGCCGCTGGCTAATTTTGCATTGCTGCCGGGATTGGTGACAATGAAAACCCCCAGCCGGGCAAAAAGTTCCAGATCTTCTTTGGTCATATGGACACAATGGAAACAGGTCCCGCCATAATCAAACATTCCCAGGGAATCCAGGTAAGCAGGCGGAGTCATGCCGTAACGCCTGATGCAGTCCTGGACTTCATTTTCTGTTTCGGAACAATGGGTAGAAACGGGAGCAGATAAACGGTGGGCCAAAGCAGATAAACTTTTGAGCAGTTCAGGAGAAGTTGTATATTCTGCGTGCAGCCCGATTTGATAGGAGATCAAAGGATGGAAATGGTTTAATGTTTCGTACTCCTGTTCGATTTGATCCAGAGAAAAAGAAAAATTATTTAAACCACTGCATAATACAGTACGGAATCCCATTTCCGAAGAAGCTTTTGCAGCCTCCAGAGGGAAAAGGTACATATCATAATTAGCTGTAATGCCGCTGGTTAGGTATTCTAAATTTGCCAGCTTGGAAAGAATATAGACATCTTCTTTTGTCAGTTTGGCTTCCATTGGGAAAACCTGCTGGTTCAGCCACTGGGCCAAAGGCAGATCATCCGCAAAGGAACGAAGAAACGTCATAGCAGAATGGGTATGGGCATTTTTAAAGCCCGGCATAACCAGATTGCCATTGGCATTGATTTCCCGGTCAAACATACAGTTGGTAGGGCGTTCCGGCCCGGCATAAGCAATGGTATCCTCCCGTATCCAAACTTCCCCATTTTCCTGAATGGAACAGCCTTTTTCCATTGTCATCAGGCGGGCATTGTAAATCCGTGTATTCAATTTATGGAACCTCCTTGGCAATTTTCACAATGGAAGCATTTAACAAGCGGGTAAACTGTCCGGCAATCCGGTCGGCTGTTTCCTGTACTTCCTCATGGGAAAGGGGTGCGTCTGTCATGCCGCAGGCTAAGTTTGTAATGCAGGAAACCCCGCAGACCTTTAACCCCATATGGCGGGCAGCCAAAGCTTCACAAGCGGTGCTCATGCCTACGGCATCCGCCCCCAGCAGCCGGGCCATCCGGATTTCGGCAGGGCTTTCAAAGCAGGGGCCTGTAAATTGCAGATAAACCCCTTTCTGTAAAGGAACCTGTTCCTGTAAAGCTGCCTGTTCGATACAATGGCATAATGTTTTATCATAAATCCTGCTCATATCCGGAAACCGCGGCCCTAACGAGTCTAAATTCGGCCCAGTTAAAGGGGAAGGGACAAAAGAAGAAATCTGATCGGTAATCAGCATCAAATCTCCAGGGGCAAAGGAAAAATTAACCCCGCCGCTGGCGTTGGTTAAAAATAAGGCTTTTGCCCCCATCAGACCCATAAGCCGGACAGGAAGCACAACATCAGCCATGGAATAGCCTTCATAATAATGGACACGGCCCTGCATTACAACAACCGGTACCTCTTTCACAAAGCCAAATAAAAAACGCCCTTTATGGCCAGATACAGTAGAAACCGGAAAGCCGTCAATTTCATTATAATTTACAATGGTTTCGATTTTTAAAGTGTCCCCATAATCCCCTAATCCCGATCCTAAAATCAGGGCAATTTCAGGACGGAAATTCGTTTTTTTCCGGAGATTTTCCAAACAGAAGTATAATTTTTTTTCGGTTTCCATAAAAGCGTTTCCCCTTCCGGCATCACAACCAGTATTTATATTTTTTTACGGAGCATTGTAAAATCAAAGAAATCGGTATAATATCCTATGGAAAAGAGAACAGGCCGTCCCATTTTGCCCCGCCCCACTTCGTCCAGTTCCAACAAGGCATCTTCTTCTTTCAGCTCCAGCAGTTTCCGGATATTTCCCGGGCCGGATATGGCCCGGACACGGCAAATGCTGGAATCCACAACAATGCCGCAGTACCGTTCTAAAATATCAAAAACAGGCTGGGACCAGTCAATTCCTGTATAATCTTCCAGGTCAATTAAATTCCGGGGAATATAATCTATGGAATAAATAACGGGACGCCCGCCCGCTAAAACACGTTTTTCACAGACAATCAGCGGATCGTTTTCCGAGAGTTGCAGATCCTCTACCATATTTCCGGAAGCTGGTTCTGTACGGAGATGAATATTATCAGAAGATGACTCATATCCCAAAGCATGGATCAAATCATAATATTCCTCTTTTAAATCCAATCTGTTATCTAATTTCACTATGGTATGGTTAATAACCGTCCCTATCCCCCGTACCCGTTCAACTAAGCCTTCCCGTTCCAAATCGGATAAAGCATCTCGGATAACGGTCCGGCTGACACCCATATACTGGGCCAATGCCGTTTCAGAAGGCAGGCGGTCTGCGGCAGCAAACTGGCCTTCCCGCAGTTCATGAAGAAGCTGGGCACTGATTTGGTTGGACATCAAACCGCTTTTGGGACAAGATAATTCATGCAGATAGTTCATAATCTTTTATGCCTCCGCCAGAAAATTTTAAAAATACAAAATCATTCGGCAAAGCCCCATAAAAATACGGGAACCAATTTCCAGAAATGTCAGAAGCCCAGGATGCAGGACTTTTCCGCTAAAATTGATTTCCGTGGGGATAAGAACCTGTTTGGCGTCTCCGGATATACCTCCTGAGCAGATCCTGAGATACTAGACAGGTTCTAAAAGATGCCTCTTGTAAAAGCTGCCGGGATTTGATATAATTGGAACTGCAATAAAAAGGAAATATCAGACAGAAACCTGCTCTTAAAAAAATAGTAAAGTTCTATTCCAAAGTATATCAAATCAGAATAAAAAATACAAGACCAGCAAAAATATAACATTTTATCTTGTATTCTGATAGGAAAGGCAGGGGATATTGTACGGCAGAAAAACAGGGGAAGAAAGGACAAACTGATTGAAAGAAGGAGGCGGTAGAGAAAAAACGGTAAGAGATGGAACAGGAAAACATGCAGCAGATGAGGGTATCGATATTATAAGGAGGGAGAAATAATGTCACAACCGAATACACAAAGCAGTTTAGAACGGTTTTTCCATTTAAAAGAATTAAATACAGATGTAAAAACAGAAGTTTTAGCAGGAATTACAACTTTTGTCGCAATGGCATATATTTTGTTTGTAAATCCTCAAATGTTAGCCAGCCCCTTTTATATTATGGGACAGGACGCCTATGCAGGCCAAGTACAAAATGGCGTCTTTTTTGCAACCTGTTTAATATCCTTTTTTGGCACATTCCTAATGGCAGTATATGCAAAAGTGCCCTTTGCCCAAGCCCCTGGTATGGGATTAAATGCGTTCTTTGCATTTACGGTTATTTTAACCATGGGGTATACATATGGGGAAGCACTGGCAACTGTATTTATTTCAGGGATTTTGTTTATTATTATTACAGTTGTAGGATTCCGGGAGGCCGTTGTCCGGGCAATCCCAGCCGTTATTAAAGATGCGATTGGGCCTGGCATTGGGTTGTTTTTAGCTTTGGTAGGCTTAGAAAATGCAAAATTAGTGGTAGCGAATGGTTCCACTTTTGTTGGGATGATCGATTTTTCTTTATGGAATAATCCCGGCGATGCAGAAGGCATGATTACAGCCGGCAGCGTTTCTTATCCCGCTGCTGAATACCATCAAATGATCGCAGGCGCATTGGTTGCTTTAATCGGTTTGGTTATTATTGCCGCACTCCATACCAGAAAAATCAAAGGCTCTATTATTATCGGGATTTTTGCAGCTACCATTATTGGGATTCCTTTTGGTGTTACTTCTTTTTCTGGCCTTAACTTTAATTTTGGCCAGCAGTTCTCTGATTTTATCAATGTATCCCTCTTTAAAATGGATTTTGGCGGGCTTTTTGAAGGTGCTACCAATCCATTGGAAATTGTTTTTACTGTGGCTATGGTAGTCATTTCATTTTCTATTGTGGATATGTTTGATACCATTGGAACCTTGCTTGGCACAGCAAAACAGGCAAAAATGCTGGACAAAAATGGGGAAATGCCCCGGATGCGGCAGGCTTTAATGTCTGATGCTTTGGCTACCACCGTAGGCGCCTGTTTAGGCTCCTCTACAGCAACCACCTTTGTAGAATCCAGCACCGGCATTGCTGAAGGCGGACGTTCCGGCCTCACTTCCCTGGTAACATCTTTATTGTTCCTGTTTTCTATCGTCATTGCACCATTCATAGGTGTCATTCCTTCAGCAGCTACTGCACCGGCCCTGATTTTTGTAGGCGTTTTAATGATGGGCGGCGTCAAGGATCTGGACTTCAGGAAAATGGATGAAGGGGTTCCGGCTTTTGTCACCATTTCATTTATGCCGTTTACCTATTCTATTGCCAATGGAATTGCCGCCGGTTTGATTACCTATGTGCTGATCAAGCTTCTGGCTGGCAAAGCCAAAGAAATTAAACCTTTTACTGTATTTTTATGTGTACTGTTTATTGTACGGTTCGCCTGTATGATAACTGGATAATGAAACATGTTCAGATAACCATTTGACAAGGAGCATGGATTTTTTATCCATGCTTCCTTCATTTAAAAGAAGAACCTGTAAAAAATCCTACTAACGGATGGGATTTATCCGTGGGAAATACTTGTAATATGATATTTTCCAGTATATAATGGTACTAGATATTTTTAGATGGATTGAGTTAATTTTAAACGAGGTGCTTTGATGGTTCTGGGAATTGATTTTGGCAAAGCCGAAACATATGCCGCAGTATCGGTAGGAGGACAGATATTTCCTGTCCATTCCTCAAGCCGCCCGTCTTCTGTATGGAACGGGGCAGAACTTTGGACAGAAAAAGAGGAGTCCCTCCGTTATTTTCGGGAAACGGCGGAGCATTGTTTTGGATATGCTGTCAGTCAGGTAAGAATTGCCTGCCCTGTTTCCAGTTCGGAAGAAGAACGGCTGGTAATGCTCCAGGCCGCGAAAGAGGCTGGAATGACAGGCGTTTTAATAGAAGAACCCATAGCAGCAATCGCATGTTTTGACCATATTTATGGATTTAAAGCAGGAGAAAAAGTTGCTGTCTGTGATTTTGGACGGGGAGAATTTTCTGCGGCTATTGTGGAAAAACAGCCGGATAAAAGCTGGAAAATCCTTAGCAGCCGGAAAAATGAGGAATCCAGCGGGACAGAATTTCAAAAATCCTTACGGGATGAATTAGTAAAGCGGCTTTCTTCTAAAAATGATTTATCTGCCGCTTTGGAAAAGCCAAGTTTTTTAGCTTTTTTAGAGCAGGAAAGCGAACGAGTCATGTGGCGCTTATCTGTCGTCAATGAAACGGTTTTCCAAGTACCTTTTGGTTACGGGGATATTTTAGAATGTTCCATATCCCGTACAGATTTTAATATGCTGGTAGGCTCTAAAATCTGGAAAACCGTTCGGATGCTGGAAAATATGGCCCAGGAAATCGGTTCTGCCCTGAAGCAAATGGATGGCGTCATTTGCATTGGCGGACGGGCCCAAATCCCATATGTACAGGAAATTGTAGAACGGGCCGCAGGCAAACGCACTTTGCGTTTACCCGATCCAAAGATGGCCATTTGCCGTGGTTTAATCGCGGATACCCTCGGAATTGCAGAAGAAACCATTTTATAATATAAAAAATGCGTTACCTGATGGTGACGCATTTTTTATATTATGGGCCAATTATCACTGGCTTTTCCCAAATTCAGCCAGCTTCAAGTCTGGATTTTTTTCTTGTGCCCAGCGTATATTCCATTCATCTGTAAATAACAGCAGATAATGATCTTTAAAATCCTGTACCAATTTAGAATCGGATGTAATATCCAAGGTTTTTGGCTCCAATTCTTCATTTTCAATCCACCGCAGATACTGATATGGAAGCCCTTCCATACGGATTTCCACACCGTATTCATTTTTTAAACGGTACTCAAATACATCAAACTGTAACGTCCCAACTACGCCTACAATGACTTCTTCCATTCCTGTATGGGGTTCATGAAAAATTTGAATGGCGCCTTCTTGGGCGATCTGTTCTGTTCCTTTCACAAACTGTTTCCGCTTTAATGTATCAACCTGACGGACTCTGGCGAAATGCTCCGGCGCAAAGGTAGGGATACCATGAAAGTGGAATTTTTTCCCCGGCATGGAAATGGTGTCGCCAATAGAGAAAACCCCCGGATCAAATACGCCGATAATATCCCCTGCATAGGCTTCCTCAATAATTTCCCGATTTTCTGCCATAAGCTGCTGGGGCTGGGACAGCTTCATTTTCTTGCTGTCCCGCATGTGTACCACTTCCATACCCTTTTCAAATTTACCGGAACAGATCCGCATAAATGCCACCCGATCCCGGTGGTTTTTATTCATATTGGCCTGGATTTTGAAAACAAAGGCGGAAAAATCCGGGCTGAAGGGATCGATCAAGCCTTCATCGGAAGGCCGCGCCAAGGGCGGCGTTGTCATTTTGAGGAAATCTTCTAAAAAGGGTTCTACGCCAAAATTGGTCAGCGCAGATCCAAAAAATACAGGGGAAAGCCTGCCGTGACGGACTTCTTCCATATCAAATTCATAAGAAGCCCCATCCAGCAATTCAATATCATCTGTCAGGGCTGTATATAAAGACGTACCTAATAATTCTTCTAACCGGGGATCTCCTATATCCAGTTCTTCTTTTTCAACCTGCCGGACACCATTTGCCAGCCCTTCCGACTGGAATTTAATAATTTCCCGCCGGGTACGGTCAAACACCCCTTTAAATTCTTTGCCGCAGCCAATGGGCCAATTCACCGGATAAGTTTTAATGCCTAATTCTTTTTCAATCTGCTCCAGCAAATCAAAAGGATTCCGGGCTTCCCGGTCCATCTTGTTGATAAAAGTAAAAATAGGAATGTCCCGCAGCAAACAGACTTTAAACAATTTACGGGTTTGTGCCTCCACGCCTTTTGATGCGTCAATTACCATAACTGCTGAATCTGCTGCCATTAAAGTCCGGTAAGTATCTTCCGAAAAATCCTGGTGGCCCGGGGTGTCCAATATGTTAATGCAATAGCCTTCATAATGGAACTGCATAACAGATGAAGTAACCGAAATCCCTCTCTGCTTTTCAATTTCCATCCAGTCTGATACAGCATGACGTGCCGCTTTTTTTCCTTTTACCGATCCGGCTAACGCAATGGCTCCCCCATAAAGCAGAAATTTTTCTGTTAAAGTGGTTTTACCTGCGTCCGGATGGGAAATAATCGCAAAAGTTCTGCGTTTTTCAATTTCCTGTTCGTACAAAAAAATGCCTCCAAATCTCTCCCATTAAAACATACGTTCTAATTCAATGTGTATTGTTTGTTCCCCTAATCTGACCTGGGCCCGGTCAATTAACATGCCAACCAGTTGAAGCTGGGGATCATAGGAATTGCCATTCATCCCGATCAATTCCCAATACTGTTCCTCCATCCCCCGGTTCCGGCTGGTTTTTAACAGCATCTCCTCCAAACTGCTGATGGCTTTCTGCCGTTCCGGATTGAAATTGCTGTCAATAATAATTTGATAACAGTCTTCTTTTTTTTTCAACTGCACATTCAAATCATCTGCGCCTGCCCGTAAAAGATAATAAACCAATTCATCTGTAACTTTTGTTACTTTTCTTTCCATCCAAATCAATATTTCACCTTCTGTCATCCATCATTCTGGCTCCCGCTTTAACGCCTCAATCAAAGGGACCAGGACAATACATACAAGCCCTGCGGAAAAGCCATTATTATAAAGATTTAATCCGCCATGCAGGAAACTGACATTCAAGACCACACAGGCATGAGCCGAACCTGCTACAATTCCCCATAACCATCCAAACTGGCCTGCAACCGGAGCCAGGCCAGTGGCAAATAATGCAGCTAAAAGAACAGCCGGATCATTTAATTTCCATACCGTCCAAAAAGATGTTAAAACTACGCCTAATATAATCGGCGTAATGTTGCGCAGATGCTTGCCAAATCCTCCAAATCCACATACCGTTAGAATGCCGCCCACAGTAGGCCCGTTTAATTCCCCGCCAACCAATAACACATAAATGGTAGCAACTGCACCAATGATCCCCATATTCATCATAACAATAGGATACCCGTCATGATGAACAAAATCCGCTACTGCACGTCCGGAATGGCGTATAATATCTTTCAAGTTGCGCAGGCTCCTTTTATTACAGAAAAAGCCTGTCAAAAATAAGGCCCCAAATAGTATAAACAAAAAAACAGAAAGTTTCAAGTTATTTCCCGTACTCCATTCCAAACGGGTTTCAAAAACATAGCCAAAAGATTTTAATATGGAAGCTAATACCATTCCTACAAGCCCTGCGGCAAACCCGCCATTATAAAGATTATATCCCTGGTGGACCCGGACGGTGAAAACCGATATGGCAGGCAGTACAAATCCAACCGCAGTCCCTATGGCAATCGGCAGCAGGGGCCATTGCCGGTCTACAATCGAAGAAATTTCCGTTACAACCGGGGCTAATGCAGTACCAAATAAAGATGTATAAATATATTGGGAAAAGGGCAATTTTTTATACCTTGAGTATAAGAAACCGCCTAATAAAATCGGCAGGATATTCCACACATCTTTTCCAAATAAAGAAAACCCTGCCATCAGGAAAACAGCCGCTATGGTAGCTCCAGAAATCGCTGCTTTGCAGGCATAAAGAATCCATAACGAAATCAAAGTTACAAGTCCGGCATTTAAAAAAGCAGCCCCCATGCCTCCTACCATAATAGAATCTGTAATCAGTACCGCCCGTTCTGTAATAATATGCCATAAGCCTGGAAGCAGTTCCGGCGGCGGGCCGCATAATATGCCAAAAGCAATTAAAAACAATGCAAAAAGAACCATGGTAGAAAAGAGAAAGCTGGATTGATCATTTTCATCATAAATAAACCACTTACGCAAGGAGAATCCCCCTCCAGATACGGCAATGCCGCTTTTTCTTTTATTATATCATAAAAAAAGCCCTATGTATTGATAATAATTGGGTAAAATAATCAAAATATTTTATGGAATTATGAATAAGACTATGTTAAAATAAGGAAGCCAGGAAAACCAGTATAACAGAATTGGGAGTATAAGCAATGTATGATGTAATTGTTATCGGCGCAGGGCCGGCAGGCTGTACAGCCGCCAAAACCCTTGCAGAAAACGGGTATAAAGTCCTTTTAGCAGAAAAGTTGAAAATGCCAAGATACAAGTCCTGCTCAGGTCAGCTCATTCAAAAAAGTTTACATTTGGTAAAACGCTATTTTAATGAGGAGGTTCCTGCTTCTGTTACCTGTGCCCCGGCAGAAAACCGGGGCATGATCTTTACAAATGATAAAGGCCGTGTTTTTTCATTTGAACAGCCGGGATTAAATGTTTGGCGGAGTTCTTTTGATCAGTGGCTTGCAGATAAGGCGGCGGAAAGCGGGGCGGAAATCCGGGATGGTACTGCGGCTGTTTCCTGTGTGGAGCAGGAAACATCTGTGGCTGTTGCTTTCCATGGAAAAGAAACCGGTATTCAGGAAACAAAATATGTCCTTGATTGTGAAGGCGTTGTTGGGGCATTCAAGAAAAAGCTTGTTAAAGGTACGCCTCAATATATCACAACATACCAAACCTTTAACAAAGGAAAAATAGACTTAGATTATCATTATTTTTACGCCTATTTGCAGCCGGAATTATCTCAATATGACGCATGGATGAATGTAAAAGATAATCTTTTGGTTCTGGGGGTATCAGTTCAGGAACCGGGGAAAATCCCTGTTTTTTATGATCGTTTTATTGCGTACATGAAAGAAAAACACAACCTGCAAATTGACGAACAGCTAAAAACGGATCGATGGCTGATGCCCCATATCCGTCCAGGCTGTGCCATTGATTATGGCCGGGGGCGTATCTTATTTGCGGGTGAAATTGCAGGCTTCCTCAATCCTATGGGCGAAGGTATTTCTGCCGGAATGGAAAGCGGTTACTGCGCTGCCAAAGCGGTCATGGAATGTTTTGATAATCCGGACTTGGTTTATGACAATTACAAACAAAGCACAGAACCCCTGCTTACCTATATGCAGCGGCAATGGAGCTTTGTTGCGGGAATCGCTGATACTTTTAAAGAAATGAAATAAATAACAAGGCAATACTGCATGGCGCACCAGAATTATGCAGTATTGCCTTTACATTGTATCCGTTTTGCAGTAAACTAAAAAAAACACTATAATGAAAAGCTTCCCGATATTCAAGGAGGAAAATAATGGAATTTAAGTTCTCAAAAATGCACGGCCTTGGCAATGATTATGTTTATGTAGATTGCACACAGGAAAAATTACATCATCCGGAAGAAATTGCAAAACGGATCAGCGACCGCCGTTTTGGGATTGGCTCTGACGGGCTGATCTTAATCTGTCCCTCAGAAAAAGCTGACTTTGAAATGCGCATGTTTAATGCGGATGGTTCCGAAGGGCGTATGTGTGGAAATGGAATCCGCTGTGTGGGAAAATATGTCTATGATCATGGACTTACCGAAAAAACCGATTTAGAAATTGACACGAAAAGCGGCATAAAACATTTAAAGCTCATTGTAGAAGAAGGCAAAGTTACTTTTGTAGAGGTACAAATGGGAAAAGCTTCCCTGCGGCCCAAAGATATTCCGGTTGAAACCGATTATGATGATTTCATTTCCCAGCCCATGCTGGTGGGCGGAGAAGCTTATTTAGTGACTTGTGTTTCCATGGGCAGCCCTCATGCTGTTATTTTTTCAGACGAAATTGATACCCTGCCTTTGGAGCGGATAGGGCCTCTTTTTGAACGTCATGAAAAATTCCCGGAACGGATCAATACAGAATTTATCCAGGTAATTGACCGTTATACATTAAATATGCGGGTCTGGGAACGTGGCAGCGGGGAAACTTTTGCCTGTGGAACCGGAGCATGTGCTTCTGTGGTGGCTGCCGTATTAAATGGACATTGTGATTATGACAGCGAAATAACGGTACAGCTGCGGGGTGGGGAATTATTTATTACCTACTTGCAGGATGGCTCTGTGATTATGAAAGGGCCTGCTGCTCACGTTTTTGACGGCATCATGGAATTGGATATTTAATATTGGATCAGTAAATAACGGGGGCCTTGGCTGTCATCGGCATAGGCAAATATGTAACGTTTTGATACCCCTATCATTTCAAAAGTCCCCCGTCCTTCTACGGTCAAAAAAGGCCGGGAACGATCTTCCGGTTTCCTGGCGGATACCAGATAGCCTTGAAATAAAACATCTTTCTGTTTTTCTGACACCAGGAATGTGCTGAAATCGTCACTGTACCATTGGGTTTCCTGGGAATGGGGAAAAGGCAGGCGCCTGCTGTCCCCAGAAACAGCTTCTACAAGGGTAATGTCCTGTTCCCCGGCGGCTGCGAAATGCCGCCGGTCTGGATAAGACAGCCTTTTCCAGCCTGTCCCAAAGACATCAAAATATGCTGTTTTGGTGCCTTCCTCCAAATTCACCAGTACCACGCCCGCCAGTTCTTCCCCGGCAACCGCAGGAATGACAATTTCAGTGGCTTCGCTGCCCAGCAGACGGGGAGATGCTGCCCGTAATTCTCCTTCGGGGGCAAAAGGGCCCGCTAAAGAAGCAAGTTCTTCATTTTTTAAAATAATTTCTTCTTCACTGCCATCCATTTGGGCCAGATGAACCCCGTCTTTTTCTGCCCAAAGAAGCTTTTCCGCTTTGCGGTCAAAATTTCCTATGCCTTCCGGCTGTACTTGTGCAGGCAGGGAAAATGGTTTTTCTTCCAAAGGGCTTTTGCTGTTCCGGTATAAAATACGGGTGTCTGTAAAAGCCTGGTAATCAAAGCCGCTTTCGTCCCTGGAAGGGTCCATACGTCTGATTGTTTCAGCTTCCCTTGCTGTCCCCAATAAAGCACCTGTTTTGGAATCAAATGTCATGATCCGGGAAGTTCCTTCTTCATTGGTAAAAGCACATAAAAAACGGTTCCCCATTTCTAACCATGCTGTCAGCCGTTCCCCTTCCAAAGGGCCTGTTTCCAATTTAATAACAGGTTCACTGAATACAAGGCGCAGTGTTCCCCGCAGCCGTTCGGCTAATCTGGAAACTTCCTGGAATACGGAAATGCTTCCGATATAACTGTAAAAATTGCTGTCCCCATCTCCGCGGCTTTCCAAGTCAATAACTGTGCGTCCCGGATAAACAGGATGGCTTTCCCCACAGCCATAAAGCCGGATTAAATATTTATTTTTATCATGGGAAAAGCTGAAATCAATCGAATCATAGGCCCCTTGAAATAGTTCATCTGAAATTTCCAAGGGATCGAAATGGCTGGAAATAAGAAGATCCCACATTTTTTCTACATTTTCGTCGGAAGCATCTACCTGGAAGGTTGTCCCGCTTTCATCTGTTACGCTGATAACACCGCTTTCCGGCAAAACGGCTAACAGTTCTTCTAAAATATCCCCTTCCTGCTGATTGGATGCAGCTTTTTCTGAAGCTGGCGCTGTTAATTTGGATATGGCCAGGGAGGAGGATTTTTCCTGTTCCTGAACTGGTACAGATACAGAAAGCGGTGTTTGTACTGGTGTTACAGGCGCGGTCATACAGGCAGAAAAACAAAATAAAATTCCTGCTGCCCATATTTTACCTAAAAATTTCCGATTCATCAAATTTCCCCTTTCCCTGGTGGCACAAATCCTCTGCTGCTCATTCTTTTTTATATAGTACCAGTTTAGCAGAAAATTCTTGCAAGAAATTTGTTGAAATCCTTACATTTTTCTTACTTCTTGTCTATCTCTATAAATCTGGCGTAATATCCGGCGGCAATTCCCCTTCTGCATTTTCTGATTTGCTGGAACTGGAACTTTCTGAACTGCTTGTTTCCGCCTGGGACGAGGAGGACGAGGCTTGGGATGCGGCTTTGTTCAGGGTTTGATAACGGGTTGCTGTCAGCAGTAAGCCCCGGCTGTCTTCATTGGCACCTATGACATATTCTTCTGTAATCCCAACAGGCTGGTATTCCCCGCCGTAACTGCCTAAAAGCTTCCGGCTGCGGTCATTGATATTCTGGTTGCCGCATAAATACATGCTGGAAGAAAAAGCGGTGTTTCCTGTTACTTTTGGTTCCCAAACCAAAAAGCTTTTGCAGTCCTGGGTAAAAAATAAGCTTCCCTCCAGCCCGTTTAACGGAAGTGCTCCACGATCTCCATTCTCTGCATTCATTAAGGTAATAATTCCTTCATCCTGTGCAGAAACCACTTTATCCCCTAAATAGTGGATGCTTTCTCCATTGGCTGCTGTCGCTCCGGCAAAATAAGACGTTTCACGGGAGTCCAAATCCATTACTGCAAAGCCCAACCGCCGCTGGCCTGTTTGAGGGCTAACAATGGAAACAGATAAGCGTTTGCCCCCTGATAAAAAATGGGGATCATTAAAATAGTAGGTATATCCTGCACCTGCTGCCGAACGCATAATTTCAGCTAAAGCATTGTGGAATAAAAGCGGCTGGGCATTTCCGCCATCTGCATCTGATAAGTAAATTCCATCCCCAGAGGCATAAGCTAACTTTCCATACTGCATATCAAATGTTCCGGATAATTCTTCACTGGCTGAAAACAGGGATACAATTCCAGGGAGCCGCCAGACTTTTTCCCGAGTCCGGTCTGTGGAGGAACGGTAAAAAATTCCTGTTGGCGTAATAAGCCGGTAATCAAAGCCTTCTTCCCCGGAAAATTTTTCCATCCGTGTTACAGTTTCCGAAATACTGCTGGTATAAACACTCTGTCCTGTTACTGTATCTAATAATTCAATGGTGGAAGGTTTTACATATCCCTCAGTATGAGGCGTGAAACGCCATAAAACCCGTGTGCCAAATTGTAAAAATTCATTAGTATCATAACCGGTTTCATCCCGCAGGCGTTTTAAATCAAATTTGGAAGTTAATATTGCAATATTTCCACTAAATTCTGTTTTTATGCCTTCCAGCCGTTCCCGATACAGGGCGTCTAATTGTTCAAATACGGTTTTATCATACAGGAAAGTCCCAGACGATCCGTCCCCCATTTCGATAGACGCAAGCATCTGTCCACTTTGATTGTCTGTTTCCTGCAGCTTCTGAAAAGACGCATAATTGCTCATATCTCCATTTTCTGCCTGTAAGGTTAGTTTTCTGCCTGTACCTTCTGATGCAGAAACGGCATGAGATTGGTTTTCTGTTAAAATTTTTGCAACACGTTTTCCAAATTCTTCATCTGTCCGGATGGTTTGATAAATTTCTCCCTCTGTTTCCGGCGTATCTGCTGTCAAATCAAAATTTGTATCTTCCAGATCTTGGGCAAACTGTTCAATTAACTCTATGCTTTTTTGCCCTGCCCCCTTGGAAGCTGAAGAAGTACTGGTTTTCGGTTTTGTTCCTCCGCCACGGATAACGGTTTTAGGCCCTTCCTGTTTCGTTTGGCAGGCGCTTAATAACAAAACTCCTGCCAGAAGCCCGCATAATAATCTTTTCATTTTTTGTGGCCCCCTATTTAATCCTTTTGAAAATTATAGCACATCAACTGCCCTCTGTCGATAAGCGGCGGAATTTTCCGGTGGCCGGTCTATTTTCCTTTCCCTATTCATATCTCTTTTATGAGGTGAATATATTATGGCCTGCTGTCGTCGAGAACCTGATTGCTGTAAACCTGCCCCATGCCATCCTTCCGGATGTTCCGGATGCCTGATTGCGGTATTATTGGTTGGCGGAGGATTATTTTTACTATTTTGTCTTTTCTGTCTTTTTTTGTAAAATATCATATTGGAACCGGTAAAAAATAAAGGAGTACAAAAAATTATGTCTGAACAATTACAAGATTCATCTGTCAACGAGCAATCCCAAATTATTGCATTATTACAGCAAATCAGCCAGGATACTGCCCATCAAAATGAACAGCTAAAACGTCAGCTGCGTATGACGCGATTGGTGGCTTTATTTTGTGCCTGCCTGGCTGTTGTAGCCGTCTTTGCATGTGCTTCATTGCTTCCGCATATCACCAATGTCCTTTCCCAGGCAAATACCGTTTTAGTAGAATTAGAAACCACTGCCAAAACAGTCAATGAAACCATTCCCAGTACCATGCAGGATGTGAACAGCTTAATTGCACAAAGCCGTATGGGAATTGATACAGCCTTGGTTTCCATTCAAACCGCTTTAGGGAAAATAAATGATATTGACATTGACTCCTTAAATCAGGCTATTGCAGATCTGGCTGGAATTGTACGTCCATTGTCGGCTTTATTAGGCAGACGGTAATATAAAATCGTTATAGATAAAAATGCAGACACATGGATTATTTTCCATGGGCCTGCATTTTTTCATCGCAAATTTTTTCTAAAACGTTTCCACATTCACATTTTGAAGGAATCCCTCTGGCGATCTGATAGGTTTTCCCCCACTCACAAAGGGTATGTAATACCGGTAAAATGCTTTTCCCCAATGGTGTTAAACTATATTCTACATGAGGCGGAATTTCCGGATAAATTGTTCTGGCTATCATCCCATCCCTCTCTAATTCCCGAAGCTGTACGGTCAATGTTCTGGTAGTAATTTCGTCTAAATTTTTTTGTAATTCATTAAAGCGGTAAGGATGCTGGGCAATCATCCATAATAATTTTAATTTCCATTTTCCACTTAAAACATTGATACTGATTTCCATAGGACATCCCGCTTCAGCCGGAACAGCCTTAGACATAAAAAGATCACGCCTTTCTGTAGATAATATAATATTAAGTCATATTTTTTAAATTTAAAAGAAATTTTTTATAATACAAGCTAATAAAATATATAATATCCTTATTTTACTATTTATTTTATGATTTTTCAACTTTTTGTCCGTCTAAAACACGCTTGTAATTTATTCTTGACAAAAACGTCTTTTTACATTATAATAATTGTGCTTTATTACATTTTTATAATCTATGCTAGTGTAGCACAGTCGGTAGTGCAGCTGATTCGTAATCAGCAGGTCGTGCGTTCAAGTCGCATCACTAGCTTTATAAAAATCCCGATTCTATGCAGTTTTCGGGATTTTTCTTTTTTCATCCTGAATATAAAATTCTGTTTTTAGCGTCCATCTAGCGTCCGTTTCTATCAAAAGATACTTTGCGACAGCAAAATTATAGACCTCTTGATAAAGCCTTATGTATAAAAAAATTATACAATACTTAATCTGACTAAAAAGGCTTTATCAAAAGGTCTAACTATAAATGGAAACATTATTCGCCGATCGCTTTTTTCTGCTTTTCGGGAATAATTAAAATCATTAAAACGGTCAAGAGTTTGCATAGCTTTGGCTTGAGCGATTACCTTTGAGAAATCTTATGTTTCATTCTGTTTTAGCTCCTTTTTCACTGTCCAATAAATCGGGAGGGGTTCAGGATTTTCTATTGGGAATTATAAAGACATACAATTGATAATGCGTTTTATAGCTTCTTTAACATCTTCCCGATCTCCAAAAGCAGTCAATCGGAAAAAATATTTTCCATTTTTTCCAAATCCTATACCTGGCGATCCAACAACTGTACAATGCTCTAATAAAAATTTAAAATATTGTTCCGAATCCATCCTGCCAGGGCATCTCATCCAAATATATGGTGCATTTTCTCCGCCTGTATAAGAAATGCTCAATTGATCCAAGCCTTGGCGAATGATACGGGCATTTTCCTGGTAATAGGCAATGGCTTTTGTTGTTTCTTGTTCTCCCTGAGGCGTAAATACTGCCTCCGCACCCCGCTGGACAATATAAGGAACGCCATTAAATTTTGTAGTTTGCCGGCGGAGCCACAAATGATTCAGAGAAAGTCCGTCTATTTCCAATTCTTTTGGAATTACAGTATAACCACAGCGGGTCCCAGTAAATCCAGCTTTTTTAGAGAAAGAACAAAATTCAATTGCACATTTTTTGGCACCGTCCACTTCAAAAATGCTATGAGGCAGGGATGGATCGGTAATAAAAGCTTCATAAGCCCCATCAAAAAGCAAAACAGCCTTTTCAGCTAAAGCATAATCTACCCAAGCTTGCAGTCCATCTTTTGAATAGACAGCTCCAGTAGGATTATTTGGGGAACAAAGAAAGATAACATCTGCATGGAAAGCTGGCGGCAGCGGTAAAAAAGAATTTTCTTCAGAAGCATCTAAAAAAAGAATTTTTTTGCCTCCCATAATAGAAGCATCTACATAAACAGGATAAACCGGATCTGGAATAAGCACAGAAGTGCCCTCGGAGAATAAATCTAAAATATTACCTAAATCACTTTTGGCCCCGTCACTAATAAAAATTTCTTCTGTTTCCAAAGAAATATTCCATTTCTTATAATAACCTGCGATTGCCTCCCGCAGGAAAGGATAACCTTGTTCCGGGCCATATCCCCGGAAAGTATCGACTTTCCCCATTTCTTGAGCTGCCTTTTCCAAAGCAGCTACAACACAGGGGCATAGCGGCTGAGTTACGTCACCGATGCTTAGACGGATTAAACGCTGATCTGGATGGGCCTCGGCAAATTGGGAAGCCCGGCGGTTAATTGCGGAAAAGAAATAATTTTCTGAAAGCTGTTGAAAATTGCGGTTGATTGGCATAAAAGCTTTCCTTTCTATTATTTTTTAGACAGAGCTGCTGCAATAAATTCCCGGAATAAAGGGTGGGCATGATTGGGTCTGGACTTAAATTCCGGATGAAACTGGACACCTACATAAAAAGGATGCTGTGGCAATTCGATTGCTTCTACCAGCCGTTGATCGGGAGAAAGCCCACATAAAACCAGCCCTCCTTTTTGCAGGGCATTCCGGTAATCGTTATTGACTTCATAACGGTGGCGGTGACGTTCCTGGATAAAATCAGTCCGGTAAATATGGAACATCCGTGTGCCGGATACAATTTGGCAGGGATATGCACCTAAACGCATGGTACCGCCTTTCGGAAGATCCCCCTGCTGATCCGGCATTAAATCAATGACACAAGGTTTTTCCGGAGTAAATTCCCGGCTGCCTGCTTCCTGAATCCCGCAAAGATTCCGGGCACATTCCATTACAGCTACCTGCATACCTAAACAGATTCCGAAATAAGGAATTTTCTGTTCCCGTGCCCACTGAGCCGCCAATACCATGCCTTCTACACCACGTTCTCCAAAGCCTCCCGGAATTAAAATGCCTTTTACATTGGATAACTGCTGTGCAATATTCTTGGGTGTCAGTTTTTCCGCATCAATCCAGTGAATTTCTGTTTTAACGCCGTTTTCATAGCCGCCATGACGCAAAGCTTCTGCGACGGAAAGATAGGCATCATGCAGCTCCACATATTTTCCCACTAAAGCAATAGATACGGTTTTTTCTGCTTCATCCATTCGCCGGCACATGGCACGCCAGCCGGACAAATCACATTCCCCGCAAGACAAACCCAATTTGCGGCAAACGATTTCATCCAAATGTTGCTCATGAAGCATAACAGGTGCTTCATAAAGGCTTGGCAAAGTACGGTTTTCAATAACACAGTCACTTTCTACATCACAGAATAATGCGATTTTACGCAAAATATCTTCTTCTAACGGTTCGTCACAGCGGGTAACAATAATATCCGGCATAATACCCATTCCCTGCAATTCCCGGACAGAATGCTGGGTTGGTTTCGACTTATGTTCCCCAGAACTTTTAATATAGGGCACTAGGGTTACATGGATAAAAAGACAACGGCCTTTGGCTTCCCGGGATACTTGCCGGATGGCTTCCAAAAAAGGCTGGCTTTCAATATCCCCTATTGTGCCTCCAATTTCTGTTAATACCACATCTGCCCCTGTTTTTTCCCCCACAGAGTAAATAAAGCTTTTTATTTCATTGGTAATATGAGGGATAACCTGTACCGTTTCCCCTAAATAAGCGCCTGCACGTTCTTTATTCAGCACGTTCCAATAAACCCGCCCGGAAGTTAAATTGGAAAAACGGTTCAAATTTTCATCAATAAACCGTTCATAATGGCCCAAATCCAAATCCGTTTCTGCTCCATCTTCTGTTACAAAAACTTCTCCATGCTGATAAGGGCTCATTGTACCAGGGTCTACATTGATATAAGGGTCAAGCTTTTGGGCAGCAACTTTTAATCCCCTGGCTTTGAGCAGGCGCCCTAACGAAGCTGCAGTAATACCTTTTCCCAGGCCGGAAACAACACCGCCAGTTACAAAAATAAATTTGGGCTGTTTTTCCATAACAAAAAAATCCTTCCATTGTTATTTTTTAATGATCCTCATAAGCACTTAAAATATTGCGGGCCACTTCCGATTTTGGAAGCCGTAAATCCATAGCCTGTTTTTCTAAATAGCGATGGGCCTGCTGTTCCGTCATCCCTAAATACTGCATTAAAGCAGCCTTTGCCCTGCCGGACAATTTTAATTCTTCCAATTTTTCCTGTAAACGGGTATTTTCCTGGCGGAGTCCCAGAATCCTTCTTCGGGAAGCCTGTGCCAGTTTTACAGCCTGAAATAAAAGCGATTTTCCAAAAGGCTTTGCTACAACAAAAACCCCATAATCTTCTACCCGGGCCGAAATTTCGGCAGCATGGGCGCAGGCCACTAAAAGCAGTACACCTGCATCGCTTTTACGGGCACATTCCACAGAAAGGTCAGCACCAAATTCGTCGGATAAAGGCGTATTGATCACAATAATTTCAAAATGGGATTCTCCCAATAAACGGCGGGCTTCCCCGCCATTGTAGGCATAATGCTGCTCAGTCAGCCCGTATTCCCGCAGGAGCGGGGAAAGGGCTTCACTGCCGCGGCGGGCAGAAATAATCAAGGTATCCATAGCCCCTTTTTCCCCCTTTTCATCCTTAACCTTTAAATCTTATCTAAATAGCCGTTTACAGAGTCAGAATAGAGATTGTTTTTACAGGCACATTCCCATTCCATATCTTTTTTTGCTAAATACCGTTCTAAAAGGGGAGCAGGCAGTACCCGTTTTAAGAAACTGCTTTTATGGGCCAGTTCCAGGGCTTCCCCTAAATCTTCCGGCAGTTTTCCAACCCCGGGCCTGTCTGCGGCCATATGGTACAAATCCTCGTCAACAGACGGCTCTAATTCCAGCTTTTCCTCTAATCCTTCCAGACCTGCTTCCAGCAGCAGCAGGATTGTCAGATAAGGATTGCAGGCCGGATCTGCCTGACGGACTTCAATACGGGAATATTCCCCTGCCGCCGCAGGAACCCTCACCAGTTGGGAACGGTTCTGGCAGGACCAGGAAATATAACAGGGTGCTTCCCATTCGCCCAGCCGGTAATAAGAATTGGCCAGTGGATTTAAAAAGACAGAAATTTCAGCTGCCCGGCGTAAAATGCCCTGGGTAAAAGCTTTTGCCTGGGGAGTGGGCATATGGGCAAAGCCTTCAAATAAATTACATCCCTCTTTATAAAGAGAAAGGTTAATATGCAAACCGCTGCCGCTTTCCTTTTCCAAGGGCTTTGGCAGAAAAGAAGCATAAAGGCCGTTATTGGCTGCGGCTGCTTTTACAGCCGACCGGAAAGCCATTAAATTATCCCCTGCTGCCAGAGGGCCTGCTTTTGCAAAATCAATTTCATTTTGTCCTGGGCCTTGCTCATGATGGGAGCTTTCAGGGATAACCCCCATTTCTTCCAGGCTCAGGCAGATTTCCCGACGGACATTTTCCCCTCGGTCATATGGGGCTACATCACAATAGCCTGCCCGGTCATGGGGCTCCAATGTGGGGTAGCCTTTTTCATTGGTTAAAAATAAATAAAATTCACATTCCGGCCCCACCTGGAAAGACCATCCCTGGTTTGTAGCCCTGTCCGCAGTTTTACGCAGCAGGTAACGAACATCCCCTTCAAAAGGGCGGCCGTCCGGGTAACGGATATTACAGAACAGGCGTACCACCCGTCCATGGGAGGGCCTCCAGGGAAGGACAGACAGTGTGGACGGATCGGGAACAAGAAATAAATCTGACTGGGCTGTGTCTAAAAATCCCCGGACTGCTGAAGCATCAAACGAAATGCCGGTATAAAATGCCCGCAAAAGCTGGTCCGGCGGGATTGCAATATTTTTCTGGGTGCCGAAAATATCACAAAATGCCAAACGGATAAATTTTACATCATTTTCCTTTACAAACTGCATCACATCTGAAGTTGCCATATTCATAAATTCCTTTTATCCTCTCCTAAAGATAGGCCGTAAAATAAAAAAATACGCCCATAAAAAACCAGGAAGATTTTTCATCCAGCCTGTTTTTTTATGAACGACATTGTTCGATTTACTATTATAAAGCATGAAACAGCTCCTGTCAAATCGATCGGTTTATTTTTCAGAAATATTCCAGAAAATTCAGCAAATTTGCCCAAAAATTATGAAAAAACAGGATTTTGCTTGAAACCTCTATGCGGGCTTGCCCTTGATGTGATATACTGTATATGAGAAAGCTTTGGTAAAATCCCGATTCTTGAAAGAGAAAGCAACCATGGAAATTGGGAAGGAGAGATTTTATGGATTCGGTATTGTTTGAGGCGATCCGTAAGACCATACCGAAACGGATTGATTTAATATTTTCAGAAGGTGAGGACCGGATCAGCATATTGTTCCGGGAACCATACCAGCCTATTGGCAATGAAAATGCAGCTTTTGAAGCATGGGTATTATATATCCATAACAAATCCCCCCGTACCAAAATTGTTATGGCAATTCCGGAACTGAACATACATCAATATGAATGTCTGCATTTTAAGCGTTTTTTATACCGGCTTGCTAATTTTTCTGCAATGAAATACAGTTGGTTTTTCTTATCCAAAGAGCTGGAAGACCGGGTTGCAGAATTTATGGCGGAATACCGCTCCCATCCGAAGGTGATCCGTTTGCCCCACAGTGAAACAGCAGGAGCCCGGGGGAAAGGGGAACGGATTTTACAAAACCGGTTTATCGCTCCGGACAGTATTTTGCAGGCTTTGCCGGAATGTGACAGGGCGCCTTTACATGCGGAATTTCCTGTGGATCTTTATTGGGGGACAAAACGTGCCCATATGCTTCCGGAAAACCGGGTATTTCCTGGGGGCAGCGGCAGCCGGCTTGATTTATGGTGCAAGCCGGAAAATGCACTCAGTATTTTTCATCTGACGTATCAGGAGCCTACTGCCAGTATGGTTTCTAAATTGTTTTTCTTAGCTTACTGGTGCCGGGATGTTTTTATGGACAACCAGGGTTCTGCTATCATTTTTCCGCGGCTTCCGACAAAAGCGTACCGGGGCTTTGAGGACTTTTTCAATCCGGATAAGAGCCGCAAGCCCATAGAAGTATTAAACGCTAATTTTCTGGCGGATCAGTTTCATCCCAAATTAGAAATTGATTTTATTTGTGAAATGCTTTCTACGCCTCAAATCCGTTTTAATATGTTAAAATACAGCTGCGATATGCCGCTGAAATTTACATAACCAAAAGAAAGAAGGTTTTTTTCATGCACACCATTGATGCAAAAGGACTTGCCTGTCCGCAGCCGGTTATCCTGGCAAAAAAATCAGTTGACAGCGGGGAAACCGAATTTGCTGTCCTGGTTGATAATACAACTGCTGTTGAAAATTTGACCCGTTTAGCCCAAAACAGCGGCTACCAGGTTTCTTCCATAGAAGAAAACGGGATTTTTACCGTTGCATTTTCAAAAGACGGCTCTGCTGTTCCGGCTTCTGCTCCTGAAACATCCCATGCGCCGGAAACCAATGGAAAATGGGCTGTTTTTGCTCCCAGCGATTCCTTAGGCCGGGGCGATTCTGAATTAGGCGCTTCTTTAATTAAAATGTTTTTCTATACCTTGACCCAGGAAAAAGATGTTCCGGATTATATCCTTTTGATGAACGCCGGTGTTACTTTAGCCTGCAATGAGGAAATTTCAGGCCATTTGCAGACTCTGGCTGAAATGGGATCGGAAATTTTAGTCTGCGGGACATGCTTAAATTATTATGGTCTGAAAGAAGAAGTGAAAGTAGGAACAGTCAGCAATATGTATGATATTGTAAGCTGTATGAAAAAAGCTTCTAAGGTGACAACCCTGTGAGTTATGGAGTCATTGCTTTTGTATCTACCCATGATGCTATGGCAGCAGAAAAATTGTTAAAACCGCTGCTTCCTATTACAATGATGCCCACTCCAAGATGTATTACCGCTTCCTGCGGCATTTCATTGCGGTTTGAGCTGGAGGATACGGATAAAATCCGTGAGGCTTCCCAGTCCCTTTCCGGTTATCAGCTTTATCGGATTGAAGACGGAAGCTATACGCCTTTATAAGCATTTATGATGGAGGCTGTTTCAAAAGTCCCGCCCCCAGCAGGAGGTGGGACTTTTTTCCTGGGCACTGCTGCCTTATGATTTTCCAAAGGAGGGAAATCTTTTATTTATGATCCATTTCGTTGGGGCAGGACCTGGAGATCCGGAATTGATTACCATGCGGGGCCGCCGCTTATTGGAAGAAGCAGATACCATTATTTATGCCGGATCTTTAGTGAATCCTGCCATATTGGACTGGGCAAAGCCTGGCTGTAAAATTTATGACAGTGCAGGCATGACTTTGGAACAAGTATTGAAAGCCATGGAAACCGCAGAAAAAACAGGCCATGATACCGTACGGCTCCATACCGGGGACCCCAGTTTATATGGAGCAGTTCGGGAACAAATGGATGCTTTGGACAGCAAGGGGATTCCCTGGGACGTAACCCCTGGCGTCAGTGCTTTTAGCGGGGCTGCCGCAGCTTTGGGGGCTGAATATACTTTGCCTGGCCTTTCCCAGACTTTGATTATCACCCGTATGGAAGGACGTACCCCTGTGCCGGAAAAAGAAGCTTTGGCTTCTCTGGCTTCGCATCAGGCTTCCATGGCCCTTTATCTAAGCGCGGGCATGGCGGAAAAAGTCCAAAAAGCCTTGTTGTCAGGGGGAATCCCACCGGAAACCCCTGCGGCAATCGTTTATAAAGCAACCTGGCCGGAAGAACAGGTTTTCAGGGGAACAGTCGGTTCTCTGGTAAAAATAGCAGAAGAAAATAATATTACAAAAACCGCTTTGATTTTGGTTGGAAAATTCCTAGGGGAAAACTATGAAAGATCTAAATTATACGATCCAGGCTTTTCCCATGGATACCGCCAGGGGGCTTTATGATTTACATTGCAGCTTTTACAGAAAAAGGGCTTGCCTTAGGGAAAACCTTAGCAAAAGGCTTAGGGGATACTTTTGTTTTCGCACCGGAACGGTTTGCCGGAGAAGGCGTGGCAGCTTTCGGAGACCCGATCCAGCAATGGACCGGGAATGCTTTCCAGCAGGTAAAAGGATTGATCTTTATAGGGGCTTGCGGCATTGCTGTACGTGCCATAGCCCCTTTCCTGCGGGGAAAAGAACAGGACCCTGCCGTAGTTGCAGTAGACCAGAAAGGAAAGTTCGCAATCCCTCTTTTATCAGGCCATCTGGGAGGGGCTAACCAATTAGCCCGGCAAATCAGTGCTTTATGTGGCGCTGTCCCGGTTATTACCACAGCAACCGATATGGAAGGGATTTTTGCGGTAGATGTATGGGCCAAAGAAAATAATGTGTCCCTGTTGGATGTGCCTTTGATTAAGGAGATTTCCAGCCGCCTTTTAGCTGGAGAAGCTGTTGGACTGGCCTGTGATTTCCCTGTAAAACATTTGCCGGAAGGATTTATTTCCGGCCCCTGCCAGGCAGGGATTTCGATTTCTCTGGAAGAAGGAAATCGTCCTTTTCCTATTACTTTACGGCTGATCCCCCATATCTTATTTTTAGGCATTGGATGCCGCAAAGGGGTTTTGGCAGGGGATTTGGAAGCTTTTGTCGAGAAAATCCTGGAATCTGCAAAGGTTTCCCGCCAAGCATTAGCAGGTGTTTGCACAGTAGAGCTAAAAAGAAATGAGCCCGGGCTGCTGCTATTCTGTGAAAAATGGGGGCTGCCTCTTTATACCTTTTCCCCCCAGGCCCTAATGGAAATCCCCGGAGAATTTCATTCTTCCCCCTTTGTAGCCCAGGTGACAGGGGCGGATAATATTTGCGAGCGGGCTGCCGCAGCGGGAAGCAAAGGAAAACTGTTTTCAGGCAGGCAGGCGGAAAATGGAATAACAATTGCACTGGCCATCCAGGAATGGACAGCGAATTTTTCCTTTTTTGGGGAAGGCGGTGGAGAAAATTGAAAAAAGTTTTGCTGTTTGCAGGGACAACGGAAGGACGGGAATTGATAGAAGGCTTGGCAGGTGCGGAAATATCTTTATTGGCTTGTGTTGTTTCTGAATATGGGAAAAAGCTGCTGCCATCTGCGGAAAATTTGCAAGTCCGGGTAGGCCGGATGGATCGGATCCAAATAGCCGCCTTGCTGACGGAAGAAAAATTTGATTTTGTTGTAGACGCTACCCATCCTTATGCAACAGAAGCTACCGCAAATTTATCTGTTGCCTGCCGGGAAGCGGATATTCCTTATTACCGGGTAATCCGGGAAGCCTCCAACATGGAAGGCTGTATTCTCGTCCCTTCCCTGGAAGAAGCGGCGGCTTTTTTAGAGGTACAAAAAGGGAATGCTTTATTGACCGTCGGCAGCAAAGAATTAGAAATATTTACTGCTGTAAAAGATTATCAGGATCGTTTTTATGTGCGGGTATTGCCTGCGGTTTCTTCCCTGGAAAAATGTAAAGCCTTGGGATTTTCCGGTCGTCATATCCTTGCAATGCAGGGGCCTTTTTCTGCTCAGTTTAATGAAGCCCTGTTAAAAGAATTGCAATGCTGCTGGCTTGTTACAAAAGATTCCGGTTTAGAAGGTGGTTTTCCTGAAAAGCAAATGGGAGCTTTGGCAGCAGGTGCCCAGATTATTGTGGTCAGCCGTCCCATAGAAGCGGGAATGTCTGTAAAAGCTTTATTGGAATTATTACGGAAAGAGGCCAGCTTATGACGGCACTGGTGCTGGGAGGCGCAGCCAGCGGAAAATCGGAATATGCTGAAAGCTTAATTTTAGCATCCCCCCACAAACCGCGGATTTATGTAGCTGCTATGATATGCCGGGATTCGGAGGATGCTGCCCGGATTGCCCGCCATCAGGCGTTGCGGGCTGAAAAGGGATTCCTCACTGTGGAACGGCCTTTGGATTTAGGGAGTTGGGAATGTCCTTTAGGGGCCGCTGTATTGGTTGAATGTATGACGAATCTTTTAGCCAATGAATTATATGAACCAAATGGAGCAGGCATCCAAGCCCCTGAAAAAATTTTAACTGCTTTACAGGCTATATCAGCCCGGGCAGGAACTCTGGTGGTGGTATCTGGGGATATATTTGCTGATGGCAAAAACTATGATGTGGAAACCAGACAGTATCAAAGGATGTTAAGCCAAATAAACAGGGGATTTGCCGCCTTAGCAGATACAGTAAAAGAAATTGTCTGTGGTATTCCATTGGATTGGAAACCCTGGAATGGGAAGGAGGGGAATTATGCGGGTTAAACTGAAAAAAAACGGCAGTATCCCTTCTGTGCAAAAGGAACTGTCAGAAGGTACTGCCAGGAAAAATGGTTTGCAGACAGCATGGGAAAGTTTTTGTGTAGCATTTTCCTTATATTCTGCCTTTCCCATGCCCCGTGTCAACTGGACGAAAGAAAATATGAAATATGCTTTCTGCTTTTTCCCACTCATTGGAGCTATGATAGGTGGTATTCTGATTTTATGGCTTCATTTTTGTCAATGGATGGGATTTTCGTTGCTTTTTGCCGCAGGTGCAACAACGCTCCCCGTCCTTTTAACAGGCGGTATCCATATGGATGGATTTTGTGATGTTATGGATGCGTTGGGTTCCCATGGAACACCAGAACAGCGTTTGGAAATTATGAAGGATTCCCGATCCGGTGCTTTTGCAATTATAGGCTGTGTATTATGTTTGCTAATGACTTTTGCTTTATGGGATGCCTTTTACCAGCATCCTACCGGAGCAGTCTTTTTTTTGTATCCCATTTCCCGGGCTATCAGCGGCTGGAGCGTTGTTCATTTGCGTTGTGCCAAAGGAAGCGGGTTAGCGGTAACTTTTGCTGACGCGGCCCATAAAAAAATGGTGGCTGTGATTATGGCATGTTATTTGCTGGTTTGTTTTGCCGGTATGGCATGGATAGCACCTTTCAGGGCTTTATTATGTGCAGTTGTCTTTGGGTTATGGTATGTTTATTACCGGGAAAAATCTTATGGAATGTGTAATGGCATTACAGGTGATTTAGCAGGCTGGTTTTTGGTTATTTGTGAATTACTGGGTTTATCTGTTTTGGCATTGATAGGGGGACTGCTGAAATGAAACTGATTGTAGGAGGATATGCCCAAGGAAAGCGAGCTTATTTAGAAACGATTGTCCAGAAAATTGCAGATGGCGGATTAGCAGATGAAAAGACTTTAGAAGAGGCCCAAGGGATAGACAAGCTTCATTTATTAGCAGCCCGGTGGATGGAACAAGGAAAAGATCCAACTGTTATGGCATTGACATTAGCGGAAAAAAATCCGGAAATTATTTTTGTCTGTGATGAAATCGGATGCGGAATTGTGCCGATGGAGCGGAAAGAAAGGGGATGGCGGGAAGCCGTTGGACGGATGTGCTGTGCATTGGCAGCCCAAGCCCAGCAAGTAGAACGGGTTATATGCGGAATCCCTATGGTGATAAAATCATGATTGTTTTCATCCGCCATGGAGCAACCCTGGGAAACTTAGAAAAAAAATATATTGGGATTACAGACGAACCTCTTTGCCCCCAGGGAAAAAAATATTTACAGGACCATGCTTCCTTATTTCCATCGGTCAATCAGGTTTTTGTCAGTCCCATGCGCCGCTGTCGGGAAACTGCCGCTATCCTGTATCCCAAGCTGGAACAGATCATTGTACCTGATTTCCGAGAGTGTAACTTTGGATTGTTTGAAGGGAAAACTTATGAAATGCTGAAGGAGGAACCAGAATATATCCATTGGCTGGAAACTGGTGGAGAAAGTCCTTTTCCGGTTGGAGAAAGCCGGACTCAATTTACCAAACGCTGTACAGAAGCTTTTTTGCAGTTGATCCCTCAGTTTCAGAAAGATATTGCGATTGTTGCTCATGGTGGTACGTTAATGGCTTTATTATCTTCTTTTGGGAAAGGGAATTTTTATGACTGGCAGACAAAAAATGGAAATGGATTCCAGGCAGAATTTGATGGGGAACATTTTTTGAATATCCGTCCTTTAAGGGAATGACAGATTCAAAAATGAAAGGAAGACTTTTTCTATGTGGCATTATCAGCCTTTTTCTTTGCTTTTGGGTTATCTTTTGGATTTGGTAATTGGTGATCCCTTATGGCTTCCGCATCCGGTACGTTTGATGGGATGGGGGATTTCTAAAATGGAAACGCTTCTCCGGAGAAAGCAGCCCAGTACACCTCAAAAAGAACGGATTGGCGGATTTATCCTGGCATTTACAATCCCTGTCCTTGCTTATTTGATTCCCTGGGCAATTTTATGGGTCGTCAAGCGTATACATCCAATATTGGCATTTTTTGTGGAAGGCTGGTTTTGCTTCCAAATTTTAGCAGTCAACTCTCTATGGTCAGCAAGCCTGCTGGTATGGAAATTCCTGCTGATTGGGGACTTGGAAGGTGCCAGATATGCAGTTTCTATGATTGTGGGGCGTGATACACAGAAGCTGGATGAAAAAGGTATTGTGAAAGCTGCCGTAGAAACGGTGGCAGAAAATACAGGAGACGGGGTAATAGCACCTTTATTTTTTCTGGCACTGGGTGGAGCCCCTTTGGGCTTTTGTTATAAAGCAATCAGTACATTAGATTCTATGGTGGGATACCGCAATGAAAAATACCGTTATTTTGGCACAGCTTCTGCCCGCCTGGATGATCTGGCCAATTTTATTCCTGCCCGGCTTAGCGGGATTTTATTGATACTTGCAGCCCCTTTATGCCGATTAAATGGAAAAAATGCTTTTAAAATTTTTCTAAGAGATCGGAAAAAGCATGACAGTCCAAATTCTGCCCATCCTGAGGCGGCTTGTGCGGGGGCTTTAGGGATTGCTTTAGGTGGAGATGCTTATTATGGCGAGGAATTACATCATAAACCTGTATTAGGGGATGATTTGCGGCCGGTTGAAGCAAATGATATTTTACGGGTAAACCGTCTTATGACAACGACCACAGCCTTTATGATGCCTCTTGCTTTAGGAATCCGGTTTTTGTTTTTATAGTATAGTTAACACGTTTAAAAATTGTGAATGTGCCCTTCCCAGTTTAATGGACAGTAAAAAGATTCAAAAAAACAGAATGAAACGCAGGATAAGTCGTTGACACTCGTTCAAGCGATGGAATGCTCGGATAAGGAAGTTGCGCAGGCATCCTCCGGACGCCTGCCAATAGCAGAATGCGGGCGCGCAGGATTGTAAAAAGCTTCGATGTAAGCGAATACATCCATCATAGCATGTGGTGGAGAAATGGCGCAGGTGGACACACTCGCATTTGAGACAACTGAAGAAACGGCGTTGTCGTAGGGGTCGCCCTTGCGGGACATACTCTGGCGGAAATGAAGGTCGAGCAGACGCTGACGGTAAGTGTTGGCGGCGTATTGGACGCCACGGTTGGAGTGGAAGATGAGACCGGGGTGAGGCTTACGACGCCGGACAGCCATATTGAGGGCATCAAGTGCGAGGCAGGTATCAATGCGGTCAGAAAAAGCGTAACCGACGATTTGCTTTGCGCAAAGATCTTTGACAATGGCGCAATAGAGCCAGCCCTCATCGGTGGGGATATAGGTAATATCGCCAACCCATGCCATATCGGGCTTGTCAAAGGAGAAGTGGCGCGCAGGGAGATTGGGCGCGATGGGATGGGCATGCCGGGAGTTTGTGGTAGTCTTGTAAACGCGTTTGCGCGAGCAGGAGAGTTCCTTGCGGATTAAATGATATAGTCACCACAGTTGAAAAGCAGTAGAAAGCGCATCGTCAAAAGATGGCTCATAAGGAAGAATTTTTCG
>RAZJ01000091.1 GCA_003612625.1 bacterium 1XD42-1
ACGCCCTTTTTCGCCCAGCGGTTTATCCGAACATAGATCACGTGCCAATCTCCGTATTCTTTGGGCAAGCTCCTCCATTTGCACCCATTTTCCACTACGTATAGCACTGCATTCAATACGTCCAGGTTGCTGATTTTGGCTGGTTTCCGCTGTTTGGGAAAGCACTCTTTGATTTGCTCGTATTGCTCTTTCTTTATTTCCATTCTTTAATTATATCACAATCCAACTTATGTGAACACTACCTAGATAATATCGCAGGGCAGCCAATAGCAGAATATACCCACTCTAAAAGTGGTACGATACATAAGCTGGAAGGCCCCGAAAAGGCCAGGAATATTGTTTTTAAGGCTACAGGGGATTATAACGACGGTGATACATGGACGTTAAATAATCATCCTGTCATTGTAACCTATAATGGCGGTGAGGAACTGCTTCCAACGGCTGTTTTGGTTGGCGATGTGGTACAGGCTGTTGTCATGGAGAGCAAATTAAGGCTGATGCTGCAAAAGCCTACGCCGCAGGAAAGTTTAATAGAAAACGGGCACTTTGTTAATCCGATCAACCAACGTGGAAAAACAGACTATACGACAGTTGGATATACTATTGACCGATGGAGATTAGATAGTTTGGGGACAGTCAGCATTGGTAGCAATAAAATTATTTTGACCGCAAGCAGCGAGAATACGCTGTATTTTTCGCAATTACTTAATGTTACAGATAAAATACTTGATAAAATAATGACATTTAGTGTTTTGCTTGCAAATGGTTCCATTTATTATGCAACGGGTACAATTCGAGAAGGAATACATATTACCAATATTTCTTCTGGTTGGATAAGCTGTTATATGATAAATACTAGACCAGGGATTCTTTTTACTGCAGGTAAAGGCTTGGTATTGGAGCCTGTCGCCGCAAAACTGGAACCGGGAAACCGCTTCACTGGTTGGCCCGTGTGGGACTATGGCGCGGAGCTAGAAAAATGCCGAAGATATTTTAGAACAATGGTAAAGTATGATGCTTGGAGTTCGATTGGTATTATGCCTAGTTACATTGACTTCCCCCTTTCCAATGCATATGGCATGAGAGATAAACCGACTATTATTAACGCAGAAAATTTTGATTTATTTGATTCAAAAGATTTGAATACAGCATTAGAAGGTTTTACTTTTTCCATTGCAGTTTTTGGACTCTCTGTTAGATTACGTGCAACAAAAAGGAATCATGGAATAACTGGATCAGCTTTTTTGCAAACAAAAGATAAAATTTATTTAAGTTCTGAGCTTTAAAAGGAGAAAAACATAATGAATTTTGATAACATGGAAATTCCAAAATCCAAGGTATACATAAAAACAGACGAAAATAACCGGATTATCCGCTGTGAAGGTGGATATACCACACCAGAAAATTTAGAAGATTGGACTTACATAGATGAAGGCACAGGAGACAAATACAATCTGTGCCAGTCCCACTATTTTGAAGGCGGTTTATATGATGTAGATGGTATCCTGCGTTATAAACTGGCAGATGGTGTACCTGTACTTCGGTCTGATGCAGAGATGGAAGCCGACAAGGCCGCCTTGCCTGCACCGGAAGTTATCCCATCCACAAAGGAACTGGCAGAAGAAAACAAGCGTTTAAAAGCCCAGATTGCCGCCAATGTGGACAGGCAGGAATTCCTTGAGGACTGCATCGCGGAGATGGCTTCCCAGGTATACAGCGTATGATAGGCGTTTTACAACGCCTTATTATAAAAATTATTTTAGGAGATGTTCTAATGATGACCATGTTTTTTGCTCAGCGTGTTATTTTAGGGAAAACCACTTTTGAGGACGTTCCTGCAGCACTGAAACAAGGATGCGCGGAAATTCTGATTGAAATCGGGTTACCGGAAATGGTGCCGGCAGAATTTAGAGAAAAGACATAATAAGGTATAAACCCTGAAGCTATTCTAGACTTAAAGCAATAAAATTTGACAAAATGCGACACACGGCGGTATAATAAAAAATGCCCCGAAAGGGGCAAAGGGACATTGCACAAGAGGCAGGCGGTCGGTCACACCACCCGAAAGGGGGTGAGGCTCATGCGAATTACATTACATATCGGGCCTTTTACGGTTACGATTATTGTAAAACGCAGAAACCGCCACTCGGCCAAGTGACGGTTTCTAGTAAGAAACTCTCGCTAGTTTTGGGCTGACCGCTTGTCGCAGTGTCCCTTCTATATTTATTATATCATCCAGCCTCATTTTGTCAAGCTTGGCGAAATGGGGCTTTTTTATGTGAATGCAAAGGAGCTGGTTGTTATAAATATCACATTCAGCCAGGCAATTTTAGCTTTTATCGGCGCTATGGGGATTCCCAGCGCTGTTATGGGATTTATTGTCTGGCGGTTAGAAAAACGGATCTCTAAACAGGAAGAAAAAATAGAGGAACGTGAGAAAGCCCGGGAAGACTTGATGCTGCTGCAAGTACAAAATACTCGGGCGGCTGTGGCTCTTGCAGAAGCTACGGCCAGGGCGGTAAAACGTATTCCAGATGCCAAATGCAACGGGGATATGGATGCCGCTTTGGAGTACGCCGCAGACATTAAACACAAACAAAAAGATTTTCTGGCGGAACAGGGAATCCGCGCTTTATGGGAGTAATGGAAAGAGGTATTTAAGAGCATATCTATGAAATGGGAATTTTCAAAGAAACTAGCACTTTGGGCAGTCATTGTCGCGACAGGAGCGGCGGTGCTGTCCTATATTTTAGCCTTTAAAGGGCTGGAAACTGCCAGTGATGTTACCACTACAATCTTTACCGCCTGCGTCGGGTACCTTGTTACCTATGCGGCAAAGTCCACAACTGAAAAAATCAGCCGTAACCGTCATGGACTTGACGCAAACGGAAATCCGTTTTCAGAATTTATGAATCAGGAAGGGGAAAATCAAGATGTCTGAAAAATTAACCAATACTGGGCTTGTAAAACATGCCCAAACCATGCTGGGACTTCCCACCTCTTACATGTGGGGAACACTGGCACGGAAAATTGATTCCGGTACCATTGATTGGTGCCGGGAAACTTATCCCAGCATGTATAGCGCGGACCGGGTAGCCTACCTGCGGAACCAAATTGGAAAGCGGTATGGCTGCGATTGTGTAGGATTAATCAAATCCTATTATTTCGGCGGCGTAGGAAGCCCTAAATACACCGTTAAACGGGATTACAATACCAATGCCATCTATGCGGCAGCACCTAAAAAAGGGCCGCTTTCCAGCCTTCCGGAAGTTCCCGGAACATGTCTTTATATGAGAGGCCATGTAGGAATTTATATCGGTGGGGGCTGGTGCATTGAATGTACATTAGGCGATTATGGGGATGGTGTAGTCAAAACCCGTGTTGTTGGGCGGGGTTGGACAAACTGGTTCTATTGCCCGTTCGTAGAGTATCCCGGCGATTCCACCGATGCTCCTGCACCAGCATTTCAAAAAGGCGATAAGGTAAAAGTAAAGCCAGGAGCCAAAACCTATACAGGCGGCAAGCTGGCTTCTTTTGTTTATCAAACAGCCTATGACGTATTGGAAGTATCAAGGGATCGCATTGTCATCGGCATTAAAGGCAATGTTACCGCTGCCATAAAAGCCGATGACCTAATCAAGCAATAGGGAGGAAATACCCGCAATGAACACTTTTATTATTGAGCTGCTCCATGCCATAGCGACTGCCGCTATTCCTGTATGTGCCGCCTACCTGGTCCAATACCTGCATCGAAAGTCAGAACAAATTATCGCCCAAACCGATAACATGAAAATCAAAGCGTTTCTGGCGGAGGCCACAGATGCAGTATCAACAGCGGTTACATATACGAGCCAGACCTTTGTAGACGCTCTCAAAAAAGAGGGGAGTTTCGATAAGGACAAGCAGCAGGAGGCTTTAGAGAAGTCTTTGGACAAAGCTATATCTTTACTCTCTGAACCAGCTAAAAAGGCTTTAGAGGACATTTATGGCGATTTGGCGGCATATCTGACAAGCAAAATTGAAGCTGAGGTCAGGAGCCAGAAAACAGGCACCCTGTCTTTGGCTAATTTTTAAAAGGTTATCTGATGCACATGAAAAGGAAAAAGCAAAGAAAAGAATATTTACTTTTAGCCTGGGAAATTATCAAGCTCTTTGGCATACTGATGATTCTACATATACTTTTGACTTCTTTATAACTTTTTTTATAGTATGAAAATCCCTTGGGACAAGCTCCATCATTCAGGTGGTGCTTGTTTCAAGGGATTTATTTTTTTTTTAGCTTTCTTCTTCAATAATTTTTAGAAAATATTCTATAGGCTTATCAAACAGGATATGTATTCGATAGAGAAGCGGAACAAAAATAAGACGGTCTTTGGTTTTCAGATTACGCACATGGCGGTCTGAAATGCATAGGTGTTCTGCTATCTTCTCCTGACTTAAATCTGATTTTTCAATTTCTTCTGCAAGCTTTTCATGGTCCAATAATACTGTTTTTATCCTGGTCATTTTTACCAGCCTCCTTTATACAATGATAATGGAAACTGGATATTGTTGGTAGGAAATGAAGTTCCGGTTTTAAAAAATATTTATTTATTATTTATACTTAAAATTATAAGTATAAATCTATAAATGAGCAAATCTGAAAAATGACAAAAAAGAGGGCATAGCCTCAAGTGTTATAATGGAAGCACGACC
>RAZJ01000092.1 GCA_003612625.1 bacterium 1XD42-1
TGTGCAATAATCTGTCTTTTGTGAGGTTAGCTTTTGAGAGCCATCTCGCCGCAAACCCGCATGAATACTGGATTTTTGCCTGTTTGCTTTCCCTTTCCCCAATAACCTGTGTTCAACGATATGTATAGCCGGGATATTTCCAAGAAGGTTCTGGCGGGCTGGATGGCCCGCTCCCGGCAAGGGAAATTTTTAGGCGGGCCTACTCCTTACGGCCTTATGCGCGACCCGGCAGATCACGGGCACTTGATTATCGACCCGGAAACTGCCCCCACCGTCAAGCTGGTTTTTGATCTGGCGGCAAACGGATACGGCATGATGCGGATTGCCAAATATCTGTTGGAACACAAAATTCCCATTACCCGTGTCAAAGGTCCGATAGAATCCGAAGTGCGCTATTATTCCTGGGGCAATTCCGTAATCAGCAAAATGCTCCGCAACCCAGTCTACAAGGGCGATCATGTGGTGTGCAAATGCCATCAAAAGGCCATCCGTTCTAACACCTACAATTTCGTTCCCCGTGACGAATGGGAGATCATCAAGAACTGCCATGAGGCCATTGTCAGTCGGGAGCAGTGGGACAGAGTGCAAAAGCTGATTGACCGCCGTCCGACCATCTCAGGAGAAAACAGATGCCCATTTTACAATCTGTTCCACGGTCTTGTTTACTGCGCCACCTGCGGTAAATCCATGCAGGTACGCTATGAGAAGGTAGGACGGACTGGAAAGAATCGCTTTACCGGAGAAATGCGGGAGCCGATTGACAAGGCGTATTACATCTGCCAGACCTATAACCGCTTGGGAAAGAACGCCTGCACCAGCCATAAGATTGAGGCCCGCGACCTCTATAATCTCGTGCTGTCGGACATTATCGAGCATGGCAAAATGGCTTTGCAGGATGCAGAAGCGTTCTATGATCGTCTGACCCACCGGCTGGAACAGCGGTACACGATGGACGAAGAGGCCTTGAAGAAAGAACTGGATACCTTGGCGAAACGCAATCAGGAAATTGACGGGATGTTCATGAGCCTGTACACTGACAAGACCAAGGGTATTCTGACGGAGCAGCGGTTTTTCCGTATGACCGAGATGCTGGAGCAGGAACAGGCGGACAACAAGGCCCGGATGCAGGCGATCACGGACGAGTTGCGCACCGCCAGCGATACGGAGGATGATGTGCGCCGGTTCATCGGGGAAATCCGAAAATATGCGTCAATCACGGAGTTGGACGAGGCGATCCTGAACCGGTTGATTGATAAAATTATCATTAGTGCAGTTGAAGTCATTGACGGCGAAAAGGTTCAGAAAGTCCGCATTGTTTATAACTTTTTGGGCGAAATTGCCACAATAGACGAATAGTGTTTTGCAGTGACCCCTTTCTTTTATAGAGAGGGGTCACTGTGAAGTTGCACGTGGACTGCGCAGAAATCAGAAATAACCAAATTTTTAATGAAATTGGGAATAATAATGCAAATGCAAGATTTTTTTAAAGATGCAAGATATAAAAGAGCCTATTCCACCATTTCCTTTGCGTTCTTTGTTTTTTGGTTGAGATTTCAATATATGAAATGTTGAGAAAGTTTGAGATCAAACAGTATTGGCTGCTATTACCACTTGGCATGTATATACTTGGGGCCACATTTGCAAAGCATATTAAAATTGTTCGAATTGTTATGGGATCCCTGGAAATCAGCAGCATCTTATCTTTTGTACTTTTGTGTATCGGAATACGAAACGAATACATAGTTGAATTGCTAAAAAACCGTTTCGAAATAATCGAAATAATTGCTATTATAGCTCTTTTTATTAATCTATATATTAGTCGAAATTCTACGACCAAAAATGTTGACACGAAAATAGAACCTAACTCGATACAGTTATTCAATCTATTCTATTTGAATACTTCCAAGGCGCATGAAATAGCCATGCTGATAGACAATAAAATTATGAAAACTATTGAGCGCGAGCAGGTTTCGGAGGAGCTTTTAAAATACAATGCATCATCCACTATGGGATTAAAAGATGTAGCATCTGCTGATATAGGTTACGCTATGGAGGATAATTCTAAAAAGAGAGTCTATGAAAACTTTGATGTTAAGACAACAAAATCGATTATGCTTCGGACAATATATGAAACTGCTCAAAAAAAGGACAGTGGGACAGATTCTTTAAAAATCGGAGATTTGGTACTATTTAAAAGTATTGAATTACAGCAGCGTAACATCGAAGATACTGTGATGATTTTGAATATATTACAAGATAGCAAAATAAAAAATCAAGCGAATGATGCTATAGAAATCAATGTGAATAAAATGATGGACAAGATGCTGGATGATTTCACAATTGATTATACATTTGAATGTGTGTGCAAGTCTACGGAAGAAGATTCCAGCACTTTTATCATCCAAATACCTTATAAAGCCACAGATAATTTTGAAAATGGCTATCAACACAATGATTTACAGTTAGGTAGATTGAGTTTAATTGGAATTTATCGTGGTAAAATTGATTTTTCAAAACGAGAAAGCATTTCTTCTAAGTTCTTAGAAATGATTTCAGATTCCTACAATCAAGAGAATAAACGCAAAGTAAAGCCAGCTGAAATGAAACTCAGCTCAAGTGGTACTACTTCCCATGATATTCAATTTGAGTTTCACCATGAGAAATTGACAGATGAAATGCACTTAATTGACGTTATTGCAATTATTCAAGAGCTGAACTTTGATAGGGATGAATAAGATGAATTCAACGCTATACATCTATGATGGAAAAAATCTAAACGGTTTAAAAAGCACTCTAAATGAATATAAATTTTTCAGTATTGCTTATCTTTTCCATATGTGCGATACTTTGCCAGAGCTTAGCGACATAATTGCAGGTGCTTTTGATAAAACTGTTATTGATATAACAAATTTAATAACAGATGGGAATTACTACAGGATCTTTTCTGAACGGTATTTATATATATTGTCAGAAAACATTCCCGATCTCCATTTTTGCATGAACTATAAGGTGTTTGATAAGTTTACTGAGCGATTTCCGTATTTTTTTGAAGAGGCAAATACAAATTGGGATTTTCATGATTTTGAAGGTGTTGAAGAACAAGTTGAACCTTTTGCGACATCTAATCTGAATAGTAATTCCATAATATATACTTACAACGAAATATCTGCTGCAAAGGGGCTGCATGAGGCGGGAACTCTTATTTCCCTGTCAGATTTAATTGATCAATGTGAAGGAATATCGTTTCAGTATAATCTCGGAAAGATTTCTAAAATACTTGAATCGCAACAGATAGAATATGTAGACCTTTCATCAATTGTAAGAATGCTTAGACTTAGGCCAGACCTTATTTTCCCATTCGAAATCCTTATGCATCGCATTACCTCAATTAGAAAGGTGAAATATTGTGTAGAATATGCTCGCATATCAGATGTGGATGGCATTTTCCCATTGTGCTTTTCAGAAAAAGTTTCCATTGATAGTGCGGAAGACTTAGCCGAAACAGTAAGCGAGGAACCGACCACAATAAATATTCAGAACATAACTACTCTCGCAACAGAAATCTGTGAGAAACTTAGAGGGCACGATGCTTTTAAATCAGACTTTCAACATAATTTATTAAAGTTTTCTTTTTTAAACGGGATGGGAGAAAGAAAAATACTATCCATCATGTTGTGTGGTGATTCAGGTATTGGTAAAACACAGTTTGCTAAATTTGTGTCGCAAGTAATATTTCCCGGGGAACCGCTTATTAAAATTAACTTTGGAAATTATTCCACCGAAGGGGTTTTAAATAGCTTAATTGGCTCCCCTCTGGGATATATTGGAAGCGAAGAAGGCGGCGAGTTAATCAATAAAATAGACACGTCGAAGTCTAAGGTCATTCTTATTGACGAATTTGAGAAGGCTACTCCCAGCGTGTATAATTTTTTCTATGAGTTACTTGAAGATGGTGTATTTACTGACCGCCATGGTATTGCTCATAATCTTGATGGATATTTAATTATATTTACTTCCAACATGACGGAAGTTATGTATCATGAAAAAATCCTGGATTCATTGAAATCCCGATTTGATATGGTCTACCATTTTGTTGGCCTGCCAGCAGAAGAAAAGCAACGCTATATACAGAACACAGCAATAGATTTAATTGAAAATTTGGAGAAACATTTTGGCACAAAAGTTGAAATTCATAAAATTCAAAACGAATTAAATGAGTTGTGTGAGTATGATAATTTGCGCGACATAAAAAGGAATGTAGAAGATATTGTGTTCAACAGTTTCTTGGAATGTTATAAACAAGAATAACAATTTAATCATATTTTGCTATATCCCCCTGCCTCGATAACCGAGATAGGGGGGTATTTTTGTGTTATTCTGAATTTACCACTTGACAATGTTGCAGTGAACTGATGTCAACCGATGAATTGGCGGTGATGGACGGCGGCAAGTGCATCTTGCAGGTGCAGGGCGTAAGGCCGTTTTTCAGCGACAAATTTGACATTAC
>RAZJ01000093.1 GCA_003612625.1 bacterium 1XD42-1
CATCTACTACAAATTTGTCGGGGCTATCCAATAATAGAAAAACGGCATCCCTTATGGATGCCGAAAAAAATCACTTGGCTTTACGTCTATTTGTCATATCATCATCTTTTGATCTTCTAAGATTCTAATACATCTGTTGGATTTTCCACCGTTAAAATAGCATACACACAGGTGGTGATAACGGATAAAAAATTTGCCAGCAGATTGATTTGAATTTGCGTCAGATTTTCACAAAGGATATTTGCTACCGTGGCGGCAACAAATACAAACTGTGCCCCTTGGCCGCTGGTACCGCCAGGAGGCCGGTTGCTGCGTCTTTGAGTCGCTGTATTTTGAGGATTGTTTTCCTGAGCATTTTGAACGTCACTGTTAAAATCAAATTGGCCTGCGGTGCCGGAGGCTCCGACCACACCTGGGGAACCGATTGCCATAGGCCCGCCCCCTTCCAATCAATCAATAAAAGAATGCCCCTAATGTAATCTATGCCGGAAGGCCATACAGATTGCATCCAGGGGCAAAAAGTTTTTAAGCAGCCGCGATCCGCAGATCCCCGATATGTACCCATCCTGCTTTGGTTAAAGCCATATGGAATATAAAAGTTAAAACGCCGGGAAGAATAAAATGCATCAGCGCAATTTGGAATAATAGGGCAGACGTTGAAAGAGAATCCCCCATTGCAGCAATAGCACCGAACTGCCCGACTAACCCGCAGGTTCCCATACCAGCGCCTGCCGGCGTATTGGTCATTTTCAGGATACAAGTGGATACAGGCCCTAAAACCGCGCCGGCTAATGTGGGCGCAATCCAAAGCTGCGGACGGCGCATAATATTAGAAAATTGCAGCATGGATGTGCCTAAACCAACGCTAATCAAGCCGCCCCATCCATTTTCACGGAATCCGATGACAGCAAAGCCTACCATCTGGGCACAGCAGCCCACAGCAGCAGCTCCAGCCGCCAGTCCAGATAAATCCATCATAATACATAACGCTGCGGAAGAAATAGGAGCTGTCAGTGCCATTCCAACCACAACCGCTACAATAATTCCCATAGGCAAAGGCGCCATTTCTGTGGCAGTTTGAATGACACTGCCTAAGAACTGCATAAAGCTTTGGACATAGCCCCCAGCCCAAAAGCCAATCAAACCACCGGAAACAATGGTAACAATGGGAGTAACCACAATATCAACGCCGGTTTTCCCTGCAACTAGGGAACCGATTTCTGAGCCGGCTACGGCAGCTACATAAGCACCTACCGGGCCGCCTGCCGTATAGCCAATGGCGCCGCAGGCCACACAGGAGAAAATAACCAGTGGTTTAGACTTTAACCCCCATGCAATCGCGGCACCGATTGCGCCGCCTACTACGGGGGAAGATGCCCCCAGAACTTCTGAAGTTACCTGGAGAATGCTTAGCCCTGGCAGCTTTGCCAACTGGGAAATAACCAATCCAATGATCAGCGAGGAAAAAAGCCCCAAAGCCATGGCACTCATAGCGTCAATGAAATAGCGCTGAAAGAATTTTTTTACCGTTTGCATGATTTTTTCCTTTCTAACTGTTACTTTGCTGTTTGTTCAAACGGATTTGATTCCTTTTTGCGCGACTTTGGTATTCTGCGTACAGAATAGCCCTCGGAATGGGCAACCCAAACCCCGCTTCACCACATCCTTTCCATAAGTCCCCAAAAAAGCAATTTTATGAAATCATTGACAGATAAAAAAGGAATGCTTTTCTGGTTAGAGGTATTTTAGCATATCAAAGTATGAAACGCAAGGAGATAAAAGAAAAAATATCAATACCCTCCAAACATAAAGCCTGTTTGAAGGGTATTTTGAGAATCGGGTTAATCAGTAAAGTGGCGTACCCGTAAAGGAATACCCATTTCATCTGCAATTTTCTGGCATTGAGAAATTTCTTCTGGGGAGATGACATCCACAACAGAAAACCGCGTATCAAAATGATTTTTACATTCCTGGGCATACTCCAGCATGGACTCATATGCGCCAGGCATACCAGGATGGCATAGTTCTTCATAGCGGTCAGCATTTGGTGCGTTCAGGCTGATAGACATTGTATCAATTAAGCCTTTCAAAACCGGGATCGTTGGTTTTCCGTTGATCCGATCCCCTAAGCCATTGGTATTGATTCTTAACCGTACTCCTTGGGATTTTAATCGTTTGGCTGTTTCTACTAAAACATCTAAAGCACAAAGCGGCTCGCCATAACCGCAAAATACAACTTCCTGTCCGGCTTTTAAGGTAAAGGCTTCAAAAGCGTTCATTACTTCCTCCACAGCAGGGGGATGCTCCAGCCATAAAGATTCAGCCGTTCCCAGCCCGTCCATCTGCCCCCGGATGCAAAAAGAACAACGGCAGGGACAGCGGTTGGTTAAATTTACATAAATTCCATTTTCATATTGATATACGATTTCTTCCATTTTATAATACACTCCCTTGTAAACGATTTTTGATTCCAGCCCGATCCAATGCAAAAGCAATTATGACAAAAACAACCGCACTGCCGCCAGACTGAATGATTCCACCCCATTGAGTAGCCAAAGGAGCCAGCCAATTTCCAGAAAGAGCAACCTCTGCCAAATAATAACCGGCATTTGAAACAAGCCCTGCCAGCAGTAAAGCAAATAAATTGCGTTTGCATAACAATTTATTTTTATTGGTAAACCAGACAGCTGTTAATGGTTTAATCATCATAGTAGGGATAATCCAAATTGGCACACCGGAAATAAAATCAGCCAGCCCGCCTCCAATAGAAGCTGCGGCACAGGCATAAGGCATTGGCAGTAAAGACGCCCCTAAATAAATGAACGCATCCCCAAAATGAAGGTAGCCCCCATTAGAACCGATTGGAATATGGAATAAATAAGCTGTTGTCAATGCAGTCATTGCGGCAAACATAGCAGCCGTACAAAGAGATTTATAAGAATGCCTGTCTGAAAGCTTAGAATGGGAATGATACATTTTTTAAGGCTCCTTTCTCATAAGTAATGACATATGATTTTCAAAGGCAATGCCTTCATTAGGATCGGTTCCATCTGTTACGGCTTCCAGGATAGAAGCTTCTAAGAAATTGCAGGCTAAAGTTAATGCCTGCCGGACATCCATCCCTTTTAATAAGCCGCCGCATAATACAGAAGCTAAAATATCACCTGTGCCGGAATAGCCCTGGGTCCCCACCCATTGATTGGATATAAAAAATTTTTCTTTGTGCTCCGCCGTATAAACTGCATTATATACCTGGTTATTTTGACAGATGCCTGTAATAACAACAATTCCAGGGCCTTTTTCAGATAATTGGCAAGCCATTTCCCATGCCTGTTCTAAATTTGGTTCCCGATAAGGAGAACCCGTTAATAAACAGGCTTCTGTATAATTCGGGGTTATAATGGTGGCATATGGAAGAAATACTTGGATAGCTTCTTTCATTTCCAAAGGCAGGGCCGGATATTGGCAGCCATTATCCCCTAATACGGGATCGATCAGAACTAGAGTTTGGGGACTGCTGAATTCTGCAATAAAACGGGCAGTTTTTTCTGCTTGCAGGGTGTCACATAAAAAACCTGTGTAAATCCCGTCAAAAGAAATCTTCCGTTTTTTCCATTCTGCAATAAAGCGATCCATCTCATTTGTTAAATTGATACAAGCATAACTGGAAAATCCTGTCTGATTGCTGAGTACCCCGGTAGGCAACGGACATGCCTGAACCCCCATAACAGAAAGAATAGGGATTGCCGCAGTCAAGGAACATTTCCCTAAACCGGATAAATCATTAATTACGGCTGCCTTGGGTATGTGCATGGAAAAATTCCCCCTTCCGATATTCTTATCATACTGTAACTTTTTGAAAAAAGAAAATAAGTCATTTTCAATCTTTTAAAACTACAACTTGTATAAAAGATGTATATTTTAAAATATACATCTTTTATTTATTATCTAATAACTCTAATTTTATAAAATCTTTTCAAAGATAAAATTTTTTATACTGTAAAAATAGATAATATTAAGCGGAAGCTTTGATATAAAATTATAGGATTAGTAGAATCCGGTTGGCTGAAAGGCACAATACTGAGCCCTTTCCGGTTTGGCGGACAGTAAAAAAGGAGCTAAAACAGAATGAAATGTAAGATTTCTCAAAGGTACTCGCTCAAGCAACATGAGAGAAATTTATAGCACCCTTCAAAAATACTAACAATAAGCAGAGGCAGTAAACCAATGGAAGCAATCGAGAGGCGAAACACAAATAAGAGCCTTTCGGATGGCATCAGCCTGCAAATAAAAAGTCAATAGGAAAATGAGAAATTTTTAAGATTTATTCTTGATTGAATTTCAGG
>RAZJ01000094.1 GCA_003612625.1 bacterium 1XD42-1
CTTGGCGTGTGGGGCGTTATCAACCTGCTGGAAGGTTACGGCAACGACAACCCTGGCGCGAATGCTCATGTGCGGTAAAGTATCATAGGAAAACTTTGTCGAATTGACAGCCGCCCCGCTATGCCGAATTAAGAAATATGTCTCTTGAAAGCCGGTTCCTATTATGCTATACTTTTCAGAACAAACCGATAAATCGGAAGCGTCAGAACCGGCAATGGAACTATCAGCAGATATTGATGAACAGATGGAGGTATGACATGGAAATCGCCAAAAAGACGCTGCAAATGGTTAGAGAGCATTTGCCTCCTTCGGGAACAAAAATAGGAGAGTATGTTTTTTTAGGTTCTGATGAGTTATGGATTGGAACAGTAGGATCATTGCGCCCCTTTGTGACTGTTGCGGAGGATCGCTGGCCTATGGGCGGTGGGTTTCTCCTTATTGTGATGATAGATGGCCCAGTTTATATTGCTGAATTGGATTCCAACGATACGGCGGCAAAGCTAGATGATTACAACACCTTGGATTTGCGGCAGGATAATTTGGTAGATTACTGTGCTACTGATTTTCCAAAGTTTATGGAAATCATGAGACTATATACAATAGCTTTAGAAACCACCCCCAATCCCGATGATGTATTTGACGAGAAAGGCTATGAAAGATTAGAGAAAGCGGGAACGATGCTTCGGCAGCAGATTGAAAAGATTGACTCCAAGGCAGTTGAAGATATGAACGGCTTTTGGAGTACCATGATTGAGGAGTTTGGATCTGGTATGTGGTGAGCCTGTCAAAAAACATATTCATATAAAGGTTGCTTACAGATTCCAGTTTGTCGGTGCCTTCCTGTAACGTGAGAGCAAGTATCGACCCGTGGCCCAAATTTCGCTCCGCTCATTTGTTCCCCTGGTCTGCTACTTGTTGGGGAGTGCCTTCCCCAAACCCTGCTGACCAGCGCTCCGCGCCGGTATTGTGGCGCAGCCGCGCCACAAAAATCTGTCAGCCTTGCCCGTTGCGCTCTCGCCTGACCGGGCGGAAATCGGAAGCCGTTTCCGCAATCGCCGCAGAGCGGCGCACCCGCCGGAATAGTACACCCGCTTTGCGTCTGTACTGTTCCATCGGGCCAATTCGACAAAAGTAGACACCAAAACGCATTGACAATACTTTGCGTTCGCTCTATAATAGCTTTAACGATGAGCGATATAAAAAGTGAATATCAGTAAAATTCTCTGCACCCAAGTGGTCTTGACCACCTGGGTGCATTGTGTTTTCCAAAGCCTAATGTTCCCTTTTCCATCGCGTAACACATCGCCCATGACAACTGAATATGGAAAACTTGAAAAGTGTATAATGGGCGAATTATACCCAAATGGGAATTTCAAAACAGGAGGTAAAAGTTTATTGTCCAAACGCTACAACACGCCCCACCGCACCCGCATCATCAAGACCCGTGTGACCGAGGAAGAACACGCCGACTTCATGGAGCGCCTGACCGCCTATGGCATGAGCCAGTCCGAATTTATCCGGCAGGCCATCCGTGGCGTGACGGTCAAGCCCATCATCACCGTGTCCCCCGTCAATGACGAGCTGCTTGCCGCCGTGGGCAGGCTGACCGGGGAGTATGGGGAGATCGGCGGCAACCTCAATCAGATTGCCCGCTATCTGAACGAGTATGGAACACCGTACAACACTCTTTCCACAGAGGTTCGGGCGGCGCTGTCCGATCTCGCTGCCCTCAAGTTCCAGGTGCTTCGAGAGGTAGGTGAAGCCATTGGCAACACTGAAACATTTAAGCTCTAAAAATGCCGACTACGGCGCGGCGGAGCAGTACCTCACCTTTGAGCATGACGAGTTCACCGGCAGGCCCATCCTGGATGAAAACGGGCGGCTTGCCCCCGCCAGGACTACCGCATTTCTTCTTTGAATTGCGGCGGGGAGGACTTCGCCGTGGCCTGTATGCGGGCCAACCTCCGCTTTGGAAAGAACCAGCGGCGGGAGGACGTGAAAAGCCATCACTACATCCTGTCCTTTGACCCCAGGGACGGCCCCGACCACGGCCTGACGGTGGACAAGGCCCTGGAGCTGGGAGAGCGGTTTTGCGCTGAACAGTTCCCCGGACACCAGGCCCTGGTCTGTACCCACCCGGACGGCCACAACCACAGCGGCAATATCCACGTTCACATCGTCATCAATTCCCTGCGTGTAGCCGAGGTGGAGCGCAAGCCGTACATGGACAGGGCCAGCGACACCCAGGCCGGAGCCAAGCACCGCTGCACCGCCGCTGCCATGCGCCACTTCCGGGCCGAGGTCATGGAGTTGTGCCAGGGGGCGGGGCTGTACCAGATAGACCTGCTGGGCGGGAGCAAGAGCCGTATCACCGACCGGGAGTATTGGGCGCAGACGAAGGGGCAGCTTGCTCTGGACAAGGAGAACGCCGCCCAGGGGAAACCGCCCACCAAGTTTGAAACGGACAAGGAGAAGCTGCGCCAGGAGATACGGGCTGTTCTCGCTGTTGCCGTCAGCTTTGAGGACTTTGCCCAACGGCTGTTACAGCGGGGCATCACCGTCAAGGAGAGCCGGGGCCGGTTGTCCTACCTCACCCCTGACCGAGCCAAGCCCATCACCGCCCGGAAGCTGGGGGACGAGTTCGACCGCGCCGCCGTCGGTGCCGCTCTGGAGCGCAACGCCGCCCGTCCCAGCCGGGGAGCCAAGCCCAGCATCCGGGAGCAGCTTCGCCAGCCCCAGGGTGTTCAGCGTATGGTGGACATTGAGGCCAAGAAAGCCCAGGGCAAGGGCATCGGCTACCAGCGGTGGGCCTCCACCTTCAATCTGAAACAGGCGGCACAGGCCCTCAACCTCTACACCGAGCATGGCTTTTCCTCGCCGGAGGAATTGGACGCCGCTGTGTCCGCCGCTTTTGCCGCTGTGCATGACAGCTCTGCCAAGCTAAAGCCCATCGAAACGGCCTTGAAAGAGAAAAAAGAGCTGCGGCGGCAAATCATCATCTACCGGGACACCAAGGCCGTCCGGGAGGGCCTTGCCGCACAGAAAACACCCAAGGCCCGCGCCGCTTACCGGCAAGAGCATGAGGTCGACCTGCTCCGCTCCGAGGCCGCTGTTCGTTTCTTCAAGGCCAACGGCATCACCAAGCTGCCCACCATCAAACGGCTGACGGAGGAGATCGAGATCCTACTCTCCGAGAAGAACGCCGGGTACACCGAGTACCAGAAGCGCAAGCGGCAGGCGGACGAGCTGCTGACTGTCAAGCGGAACATCGACCAAGTGCTTCACGGCGCACCCAGCCAGCGGAGGGACGAGCATGACCGATAACATCATCCGTCTGGACTACCAGCAGTACCGGGCCGTCCGGCGGTTGGTGCATGACTGCTGCAATTACCAGGACGGCAACTGCCTCCTGCTGGACGATGGCGAGGAATGTGTCTGCCCGCAGAGTATTTCCTACTCGCTGAATTGCCGCTGGTTTCGGGCGGCGGTGCTGCCCCTGGACGAAAGCCTTTGCGCCGCCCTGCTCCACCGGGGTCGGGCGTGGCCCTGCGCCGAGTGCGGGACGATGTTCGTGCCGCGCTCCAACCGGGGGAAGTATTGTGACGAGTGCGCCGCCATCGTGCGCCGTAGGAAGAAAGCCGCCAGCGAACGAGAACGCCGCAGGCGTGGACATTTAGAGGCTTGAAAGCCTTGCTATTCAACGACTTTCAGACAGCTCTCAACAAGGAGCCGATACATTACACGGCAGGCCACGGTTGGCCTTGCCCACAACATGGAAAGGAGCGCCTATGACCGACACCCCCAGCAAGACCAAGACCACCCGCCGCCCGGACTGCGTAACTGAAATCCGCATGGGCAACACCGTCCTCACCGTTTCCGGCTACTTCAATCGGGACACCACCGACACCGCCGCCGACAAAGTGGCGAAAGTCCTGGAGGCCGAGAGCCGCTGCCAGACCCACCCCGGCCTGTGACCTTCTGCCGGTAGTTCCGCGATAATCCCCAGTTCAAAACTTTTTCTTGTAAGGAAGCTGAAAGCACTATACAACCGCCCCGGCCTGTGCTATACTGTTGCCATCGGAATAGCGGGGCCGGGGCTGTCGGAATGGAGGAACGATGATTAGACAGCAAACCATGCAAGCCCCTATCACCGCCTTGTACTGCCGCCTCAGTCGTGATGATGAGAAGTCAAAAGGACGTAAAGCCAAGTTATTTTTTTCGGCATCCATAAGGGATGCCGTTTTTCTATTATTGGATAGCCCCGACAAATTTGTAGTAGATG
>RAZJ01000095.1 GCA_003612625.1 bacterium 1XD42-1
TGTGCCCTTCCTCACCGGCCTTCACCGCTGCCGGTCTGCTTTCGTCAATTCCTGAATTTGCTCATTTATAGTTAGTCATGTATGCAAGAAGAGTCTGATGGGAAATATCAGAAATTTAAAGGGAAAAAGTATATACTACTTATGTGATTTGCATTCTTTACAGTCACCTAAAGATGTGAGAAGATATGATAAGGAGCCTGATGAGATTTGTTTGCCATATACTTACATTCTCTACTCTTTTGCACTGTTTTTCTACCCCTTTTTAACCCTTGATTCGTAATTATAAAATAAACTATATAATTTGTTTAATTTTATGAAATCATGAGAAAAAAATAGAAAAACTGCATAAAATTAAAATAAATAAAAAATTTTTCCGATATTTCATATTGTAAAGTTTAGATTCTTGTGATAAACTATATAAGTCGAGAATTTCCGGATATGGCGCAGTTTGGTAGCGCGCTACCTTGGGGTGGTAGAGGCCGTGGGTTCAAGTCCCGCTATTCGGATCAGTTGAAAATCTCGTAGATAGGCTTGTAGAGCTTATCTACGAGATTTTTAATTTTATCTTAATATTGGAAAATCAAAGAAAATTTGCTCACTACGACACTATTACGACACTTGTACCTTATTTTCCGTTAATAAAGATTTTAAAAAATTAAGACTGATATACAAAAAAAGGATTTTAAATGCAGACTTTTTGTATTTATAATTTCAAGTAGAAATATTAGACAAAATTTTTAAACCGGAAGTCCGCTTCCTACCAATAACATCCAGTTTCCATTATGATTGTATAAAGGAGGCTGGTAAGAATGACCAGGATAAAAACAGTATTATTGGACCATGAAAAACTTGCAGAAGAAAAACAACAATATTTCCTGCCGTTCCTTTTTTATTTATTATCAGATTGTTCATAATTGTATTTTTTATAGTTGTTCAAACGAAATTGGTATTCTTCTGACTCCATATAATTGTTATCAAATTTTGCTCTTGCAATAGGCTCAAAATAATAACCATATCCTTGGAGAATCGGAGAATAATCACAAGTCATAGCGCATGGAACCGTTTTGATATTTCTACTTTTACGTTCTCCTAGATACAGGGTAACTTCTCGCAATGCCAAAGCTTTAAAACCTTTTTCGAAAAATAAAAAATTCATACTATCCTTTTTAGCATATGAAGAATAAGCTAAGCAATCAGGAGATTCGTTCTGAATTGAAAGAAGGGTTTCATTTTCTGCCTTTGTCAATATTTTTCCTTGCTCTATTTTTTTAAGTATAGAATGAAATCCAAGCTGTCTACCATCTATAATAGTAAGTAACTCATTTATACCCAGGGTGGGAAATGTACTACTCGCATCGTCATAAGCCCAAAAAGTTAAATAATCATTCGTTCCATTATGTTTTTTTATCTCAGCTAAAGCTGTTTCTTTACTATCGGCCCAATATGATATTTTTTCATTAGGAAATAATCTTGAGTATCGTCCCTTATGATCGTTGTCTCTTAAATTCCCAGAGTGTAATATACTTATTGTTTTCCCATATACCCATTCCTTAACATTTACACACCTATAGAAATTAAATTCTTGTGTTTTATATATGGGCAATTTAATGTGTTTATATGTACACGAACTATATGCATGATTTTGAAAAAGTGAGCTCATTATACACCTCCAGGATTTTTCTTATAGTTTATAATATGAACTTACATCCGTCAAGCCTCGCATGTCCAGTTGGCACGATATAATTCAATAAATATGCATTGTAAAAAAGTCCAAGCAATATATAACAAAATAAAAATAAGCCCCCGGAACAAACACTATCTAAATGATAGCGCTTATCCCGAGGGCTTCTCTTTTTACTATTCCAGATAGGTTCTCTTTTGCTTTTGCTATTTCATTATTTCATTGTAAAATTTTTTGGGGGTTCATCTTCTCCTTAATGGCTGTAATGATGAATTCGTTTAATGATAGTACAGCTTGTTTAGCTGCCATATCGCAAAAGATCTTGCGTTTATAATCTGGTCTTTCGCATAATCATATTGAATCCCTTTTCCAGTTTGTTTACTCGCCAAATTTATTGACTATAATCCTGCTAGGCGCATTCTAAATTAACGTGAGTTCGATAAGAAAAAGGTGAGAAACCTAGATTTGATGCGGCGTTACCGGCGAGGAGGGAACCTCTCAACCTTGCATATGTTCCGGCTGCTCTCCTTTCAGGGGAGCCACCTTGATAAAATGGCTTTACAGAGCCTGTAGGTTTTCTTTTTCTCTCTGTTTTTTATTGAACTCACGGTATATTTATAGTAACAAACAAAAAAATAAACCCTTGAAACAAGCGATACCTAAATGGTAAGGTGTTTCAAGGGCTATTTCATTAAAAATCTTTCATCCCATATAGAGCAGTCTAAAGGTTTCTCTGCCTTTGGGGTGGTGATTCTAACTTATCGTGATTCCAAGATAGTTATAAATAACTTTAAAATTTACAAATCTCTTTTTTCGATCTCAATAATTTCTTTTGTTATTGGATTGATGCCCATTGCCAAGGATCTTTCATCAAGTTCCATTCTGTTTTGAACAGCTCTTTTTAGAAATTCGATTTCTGTTTCATTTGTTTTCTCCAGATGAAATTTTATATCTGGTATAAGTTCTGATAGATAAAAGGCGGACATTTTAATATTATCATCTGTATGCGTTAAATTCATAGCCTGACTTACCGCACGGTTTAGGAAAGCGTTTAAACTCTCTCCACAAGATTCAGCAAACTTTTTTATTATATCTCCCTGACCTTTTTTTACTTTTAACTCCATCCTATCATATGCTTTGGTGTTGTATTTTGCGGTTGCTTTTTGTTGCGCTTTGCTTACTGGCATAATATCACCTTCTTAAATGATATTATAGCACATATATCATAATGTCGTCAATATATTATTGTATAATGGCGATAATATATTTATATAATGGCGATAATATAAAAATTAAATATAATAACGTTATTATATTTGTTAATATTTACAGTTGACTTTATATAATATCGGTAGTATAATATAGTTGTAAGGCAGAGGAAACAAAAACCTCTTACGAAAGGAAGTGAGGATATGCAAGAAGGATTGACAAATACTGAATTTAGAGTTCTTTTGGAGATGTTAGCGCAGCTTGTGGAAAGCAAAGCCACTACAATTCAAGAAGCAGCTGCACTTATTAGGCAATTTAAGCCAGAGTAAAAAGAACAGCGGCCAACGCCTGGTCAGCCGCTATCGCATCGTAGTAAAAGGTGTGCTGGGAGCCTTACCCCAGCCGCCTTTTTATTTTGTTCTCAATTATTATATCCAAAAATACAACTAAAGTCAAATTAAATTCCCTGGCAAAGGAGTCGAAATGTTTCCCTGCCTTTTGGCGTTACCATAGTTTGTGTCCCGCTCCATTGCGTTTTCTCATTAAAGCACTCTTTGATTTCAAATAATCCGTTGTTCTTTTCGGCATAAGGCATCAGCTTGCCGCGTTTATCCCGGTATAAGTATTTCTTTTCCAGCAGGAAGCGGATAAACTCTTTTTCCTTGATTCCTAATTGTTTTGCTGTTTCCCGGAAATTGGTCAGAAGATTCCGGTCAACCAGTTCATCAAAATAATCTGCTTTGGGCTTCATAACGGCATTATCCGCAATCAATGCGGAGTTAGCCGCTTCCAGGGCCTTTCGCTTATCCTGTTCCTCTTTCAAGGCTGTACAGAGTTTAATCAAGGTGTCAGGGTTGAGGATAACGGCTTCCAGGGTTTCAGGAGTCATATGGTATACTTTATAAATAATTTATAGAGAAGGGAGAGCCGCCCCAAATGGCAAGGACAAAAAAATTTAATGACTTTATAGATAGATTACCACCAACAGGAACACCTTTAATAGACTGGCACAAGTGGTTTATAAGGAATCATTTTATAATGAATCCTTATATAGAAGTTTTGCCCGAAAAAAACGAATTAATAATAAGATATAACTATACAAAGAAAAAGGAAAAGGAAAATTACAAGAATTATAATATTGAAATACTGATCTATAAATGAGCAAATTCAGGAATTGACGAAAGCAGACCGGCAGCGGTGAAGGCCGGTGAGGAAGGGCACA
>RAZJ01000096.1 GCA_003612625.1 bacterium 1XD42-1
GGTCGTGCTTCCATTATAACACTTGAGGCTATGCCCTCTTTTTTGTCATTTTTCAGATTTGCTCATTTATAGTCCATAATATAAATTTTCCGGTTGTTATCTTCTTCAGCAAAAAGGCGCGGAGCTGTCATAAAGCTTTTCCAAAGTTCCAGATCAGCAGCGGACATATCTTTTACATGGAACACTCCAACATATGTATTTCCATTTTCAATCCAGGAATTATCATGTTCCATAGCAAGAACCGTTACGCCTGAAACAAACATACTGAATATCACTAACAGAACTAAGAATCGCCGGAACATTATAACCCTCCTGCTTTATCTGGAAGAAAACGCCTTAATGACACGCTTAATAACATGCCATACTAATTCTATCCTCTCTCCCCTATTTAAAATAGTTGATGATTGCTTTAAAAATAGTTGTGCCTATGAGGATAGCCAAAATCATAAAGCCGATCCAGCCAGCAGGTCGTGCAATACGTTTAACCAATTCTAAAATAGCCAGCGGAATAGCTTCGTTCCAAGGTGTATAAAACGCAAGCAACATCATAAAAACCATCCTTTATTAAAAAATAAGGTAGGCCAAATTTTTTATTGACCTACCTTTAAATCACCTCTACTTAGTAAAATAACGGATAACCTTAGGTATAATGCTGACTGCCAAAAATAGGCCAAACAACGGAATCCCTACTTTAAGGATAACTCCCAAGTTGGACGCAACCGCATTAAATAACGGCATTAAATCTGCCTCTTTAATGACCATGGCATCTAAAGCCGCGCTGGTATCTGTACCGCCTGTTTCTTCAGCAAATACAGCAATAGACGTTAAAGCCATAACTGCCGTAGTGCTGGCGATAGCAGCAGCTCTTTTCCTAAAGCTCAAAAAAACCTCTTTTAATCTTCTCACCTTATAAACCTCCTTCCAGCTTAATTATCCAAATCCTTTTAACAGGATAAGAACCTATAAAATAGAATCCAAAAAAGTATGTTTGAACCATTTGCAGAACCAGACAAATAAGAAACAGATAATTCCTAAGGGTATAAGCTGATAAAGAATTAAATCTAAATTCCGTCGGATAGCTGATACATCTTGTTCTAAAGATGTCGGATAATCGGGAGGAATCCCCGAATCTAGCACCTCACCAGAATCTAAAAGCTGTACTTCTTCCTCGTCTGGCGGCAGTTCCTCACCAAAATGATCATAATAATCCGCTCCGCTCTGGCCGTCGCGACCATTTCCCCAAGCCGCATCCGTCGCAAAGGCCGTGCTGTATAAACAAAGTGCTGCAATTGTCAGCGCCAACAAACCACCAATCAGCGCCTTAAAATAATCCTGCATATTATCCCTCTAAAAATTCAAGGCATTCAAGGCCCAGGGGCCAAAGCCAGAAGCTGGCCACTTCTGCCGCCAGCATACCCCGTACCCCACACGGGAACATCCAGAAAAACACTTTTTACAACAGGAAAACAGTTGAAAACAGCGTTTACAACTGTTTTCTCCGTTGAAAAAAGGTTTTTTCCGGATATTCCCTGCGGTGCAATGAACCCTAAATTTCTACTAATTTGCGGTCTAACTGCCAAAAAGGAATTTAAAAACTTCCCTTACACCTAAAGCTCGAATACGGTAAGCTCGGGTATCAGTTACCCAACTACTCTGGTCTTGGTTGAATACCTTTAATTTTTCTCAGGACAATAAGCAGGATTCCCCAAAAGCTGCTTGTTGTTTTATTGTCGGCCAACTCCATCTCTTTGTTCATAAAACCCTCTTAAAACCTTTGCTTCCCCAAACCAAGCGCGACGGCCAGAGCTCCGCTTCACTGCAGTAAAAAATATGTACCGCTCCGAACCTTCGCCCAACTCGCTCATCATCCCAGCTCGATAACAGGGGCTCTGCCCCAAAACCCCGGCCTCAGGCCAAAAAGCCAAACCCCAAGCCCCACCATAAAATGACTGGAGCCTTGTCCGCCTGTCAAGGTACGCCCTTTAGGGCTTTTCCCCTTGACTGGTGGACATTTTGTTGTTTATAATGCGCCGCCGAAGACGGGAAGCCAAACAAGTTTGTCTTGCCGCTTTCGTCAACTCATTATAACAACAAAAACGGCGGTCCACTTCTGCTGACGCTGTTGGAAACCAAGATGCGAAGCCTTATATTAAAGCTCTATTCCTATAACCTTACCTTTGTTGTTGTATGCAACGTCAATTTCTGCCCCAATATAATCTTGGATATTACTTGGACAGCTGTTAGGCTGCACAAACACTTTACAGGACTCCTGCCCTATAACCCCTTCACTGGGATATGCCAGAAATAGCTGGGTTCCTTCTACCCTTCGGCCATCTCCCCCAGGAAAATCCAATCCGCGGACACCGAGAAGTACGCTTTTCATACCTTTACAACTCCTTTTTCATTTCTTATATTGATAAGCTCATTTTTATAGCTTATTTCCAAATTCTTCAATTTCCTGATTCTCTCCTGTTGTTTTAAAATCTTCCTCTGTCAATTCTGGTTCAAGAGGACATACATAAAACTTATCTACTGATGGACAAGTACAGCCTAAATCTGGATCGTAACAGCCACAAAACAAACATTCATCCATTTTTTTCATCCGTTTCTAATTTCTTTTTCTCGTTCCAGTAATTCACAAATTCCCAAAAAATCCCTTTCATCTCTGGAAAATCTTTACGGAAATAAAGAAGCAAAATATAAACAAACAAAAGAACGCCAGTTGCCGTACCAAAAAGAGAACAAAAAGCTTGCGCAAAACAATCAAAATAAACCATTAAAACTCTCCTTTTTTGGTTAAACTTTGTTTAACATTTTTTATTATAAAACGTTGAACAAAGTTTGTCAACTAGAATATAATAAAATTGATATAAATAAGGCTAATATAGTAAAATTGATATAAAAGGAGTGGACTTATGGCAAAAGAAAAAGCGCTGGAGCGTATTGGGTTCCGGATCACAAAGGACTTGAAACAAAAATTAGAAGCCCGAGCGGATGAAGAAGGACGGACACTGTCCAACCTTATTAACTACGTTCTAGCAGATTATATTGAAAAAATAGAAGAAGCCAAAAAACTCCTCCAGAAATAATAATCAAGGAGCTTCATCATGCTTTTGACAAAAATTATCTTGGCCAGAACTTATCTTTCAAAAGATGAAAAAATTATATCATCTGCATCCAGTAATACAGATCCTGCCCCTTCTCTAATTACTCGGATTATAAATAAAGTCACTGACATACTAGAGAAAGTAATTGATATGCTGCAACATTTGTGGCATATGCTCCCTCCTATAGCGGTAAAAATTATTATTATAGCAACGATTATCATTGTCCTGTTTCTTATCCAAAGAGCTGTGATAAAGCATCTGAAGAAACTATAAAATTTAAAAAACATTTGGACAAGCTGCCTCTTGCTTCTTATACAATATCTAGCTATAATAGAAATATAGGGACACCCTATATAGCCGATTTAATGACCGCTCTATTGCTGGTGCCCCTTGTAACATCATCTAACGAAAAAACAAGCAGCCACCCTTTTTGACTGCTTGTTTTTTTCTGGTTTTACTCAGTTATTACTAACAAAAATACACAATGACTTTTGGTTATTTCGCATTTAGCGAAATAGGCTGTTATTTTCTTACAGCCCTTCCCACTCAGACCTATCCTAACACAGCCGATCTAATTTAGCAAGGAGCTTACGTAGTTTATTTACAATAGTTCTTATTTAACAAGGATTAGGATAAAATATCTCAAGAAATTTCAAATATTTTTATCTAAGGTTGCAATAAAAATTAAAATTGTATATACTTATATAAAGGAAGCACAAATATAATTATGCCTAAAGATTTACTATCCAATTTTTGGAATGGTTTTCCGTCATATTATTCAAAAAACTTCTAGGTAAAAGCAGCGTTATCTTCACTTTCCCTGGCCTTTGAGCAATCTGACGAAAAATCATAGAAGGTATATTTTGTTCGTTCTTCTTGAAAAGAAAACTTCTGTAGCCAGAAGTTTTAATCAGCCTGCAAATAAAAAGTCAATAGGAAAATGAGAAATTTTTAAGATTTATTCTTGATTGAATTTCAGG
>RAZJ01000097.1 GCA_003612625.1 bacterium 1XD42-1
TGTTCCTTTCAACTTTTTAATGTTTTTTTATTGTTTTGCCTTGGACAGATTGCTAGAAAGAATCAAACTATTGCTACAACGGCTAATCGTCATTTTATCTTTCGTACCCCTTAATTTTTGCCACATTCTGCCGATATGAAAAATAGCAGGGCAAACAGTGGAAAAAGAGGTTGACAAATATGTTGTTTTGTGCCACCATTAAGCAAGCAAGCATAGCGTAGCTATGCGCTTTTGTCTTGCCTATATGGTAGGCACTTCTTTAGCGTTGAAAGGCATTTTGTGTTGCATGGGGAACTGTGTGACATAAAGTGTCTTTTTCTTTTGCTCCACTGGTTGCCTTATTCTGTAAAAGACGAGGAGTGAATTGTTTATGAGAATACATTTTGCAAGTGGTCAAAATATCTGTGGGAACTGAAAGACGAACACCACGCCGCCGTCCTGGATACGCTCGTGAAGCGGTACGGAGAAACGGAAAACCAGGACATCGGGCAGGCGCTGATGGAGCAGGCAAAACACGCGGTAGAGGAAGTGTACCCCGAACTTCTGGCCGACCTTTCCTACGACACCCAGGGCAGTCTTTTGGAGGAACTGGACGACCTTAACCTGGAAGTGCGTTTCCGCAACCTCCTGACGGCCAGCGTCCAGTACACACTTCTCACCCGCTGCGGCCTAAACGCCGCCGACTATCTGGACGATGAAGATTTTGACGGCATCAGTGAATTTTCCACCCCCGCCGTCCTCCACCACTTAGGCAGCGCCGCCAGCGAAGTGTCCATGAATATGCTGCTGGAAGTGAAAAAGGGCATCCGGCAGGCAGAGAAAGAAAAAGCGCAGAACCGTCAAAAAAACAGGGAAAAAACCCTTGCAAAAGAGCCAGTGATCGGTTATACTAAAGGCAAGGAAGAATTTAGCACGTTAAAGCATGAAAGCGAAGAAAGGAGCATAGAAAATGGCAGAACTGGCATACAAGAAGATGGGCGATTACCAGATTCCCGACCTGATGATGGACGGGGAGGACGGGATGGAGGAAATGCCGCTGGGCAAGTACGGACGGATGCGGCAGACCTTTCTCCAGGAACGGCACAAGGGACGGTACACCTCGATGCTTCTGACCGGGCGGCTGGAAGCCCACCTGCGGGAGATCGACCAGCAGGCACAGGAGCAGGTAGACCGGATCGTGGCGGACTTAAAGAAACAGAACCACGTGGACGAAGCGATGAAAGCCCGCGACCAGATGGGATGGGTGCAGGTGGTCAACAGCTTCACCGCACAGGCGGAGGAAATGGTACTGAACGAGATCGTTTACAAGTAAATCAGGAAAACCAGCAGGCGGCGGGCGAACAGCCCGCCGTTTCTGCGTCTGCAAAGCCGGCATTTACACAGTTTTCCCTGTTCCCTACCGTGGAACAGCAGATTGAAACCATTGCCCATGTGCAGAAAACCGAGCAGGAACTCCGCCCCGCCGCTGCCGCCGGAAAAGTGACGGATGCCGTCATCGGGCGCGCCCTCACCAGCGGCAGCAATGAGCGAAACAGTATTTTGCGTATTGTGGCCTTTTTCCAGAAAGACCCGCCGGAACAGCTTGCCGCCGATTTTCTGCAAAAGGAATACCGCACCGGCGGCAAAGGGCTTAACATTGCGGGGCATGAGTATTCTTTGTGGTTCAGTCAAAGCGGCATCCACATCGCGCCGGGACGTTCTGCCGGGGGAGGTTCCCTTGTCACATGGAAGCAGGCGGCGGCACAGATTGGCCAGCTTCTGAAAGACGGCCAGTTTGCCAGCCAGGACAACATCGACGCGGCGCGGGACAACGAGTTTCGGGAACTGTCCGAAAAGCTGTGGTATCTGCGCCAGAATTTCAGCGACGAAGCAAGGGAAAAGGGCTTACTGCCCACCATTGACGCGCTGTACGGCGGTTTCCCGGACAGCACGGAAAAGATTGCCGCACTCTTAAAAGACCCGTCAGAACGCGCCAAAATCGCGCAGGAGGTAAAGCAGCTTGCAAACGCCCATCAGCGGAACCCGGAACTGTTACGGTTCCGCCAGCAGATACCGCCCCATGATTTATATACCCGCCTGACCGATATGGATAAGCCGGTGACGGCATTTCAGGCGGCAGCGGGTTTTTCCCCTGCCCGTGGCGCATTTGTCACCGAGGATGAAATCACCCGCCAGCTCACCGGCGGCTCCGGGGTTTCCGAGGGCAAGTTCCGCATCTATTCCTACTTTATGCAGGGCCATGACGCCGCCGAGTGCATTGCCTTTCTGAAAAATGAATACGGCATCGGCGGGCATGGCTACATTGGATTTGACGAATGGCACGACGGCAAAGGAATCAAGCTGTCCCGCGCTGACGATTTTTCCGAGGGCAATTATGATACGGTCATGCTGAACTGGAAACAGATACACAAGCGGATTGCAGGACTAATCAAAGAAGATCGGTATCTGAACCGCAGGGAAAAGGCATATCTGCCGGAATATGAAGAAATGCGGCTTGCCCGGAGCCTGTATTCATTCCAATACTACGACCCCAACGATGCCAGCAAAACAATCCCCCGCGACTGGGATATTGACGCGGCAAAAAAGGTATTCCGCCCGCTGTTAGACGACCCAGAACAATGCGCGGCGCACTATGAAAAAATGGTGAAAGCCCTGGCAATGGTATCCCCGGACGACCGCGCCTACAAGCTGATGGAACCGTCACTCCGGGATATGGGCGCGTATCTGCGGGGCGAATATTCCTTATTCACCCCTCTGCCCGAAGCTGTCTTGCAGGAGGAACGCCAGAAAAAGCAGGAGCAAAAACAGAAAGAAAAGGAAAGCGCCGGTAAGCATACGGAAGAACCCGCCGGCAGTCTTGCAGCGGCGGCAAAAGCCCTCTCCCGCAAGAAAAAGCCCGCCCCGCAAGAGGACAAAGAGGGCCAGCAGCTTACCCTGGATATGTTCGGGCTTTTGTCTGACCCCGCCACACCATCCACGCCGGAAATGGAACAGCCGCAGGCAGAGCCAGCCGCACCGGAAACAGCCGCAGCCGCCGAGCCGGATATACCCGAAGCTGCCGTGAACACGGAACCGGAAAACCCTGCCGCCCGGTATGACCTGGGCTATGGACACCTGGGCAACGGCCTGACGGTTTGGAACCGTTTGGAAGAAGTACACGGCGATTATAAGACGGTTGCCCATATCGACCCCGACCGCACCGTAACCTTTTATGACGCAGGCTTGCCGGAGGAAATCCGGGAAGAAATCCAGAAAATCGCTGCCACCAGCGAAATGTCCATTTCAGCGACCCAGGACGCGCCGGTATTTTCCACGCCGCCCAAGGAGCCGGAACGGGTGCAGGATGTGGAGCAGACTGTGGAGCCGGAACAAGTGCAGGAACCAGAGCCGGAAAAGGCGCAGGACGCGCCTGTTTCGGACAATTCGGAGCCGGAAACCGCAGGCAGCAATATCGTACCATTCCCTGCGCCGGAGGACGGAACGGAACCCACCGGCGCGGGTGCAGGGCAGACACAGAAAACCCCTGAAACAGCTACCGCAGACGAGCCGAACCTTACGCCCAATGTAGAGGAATACCTGAACCTCAAAGCGGCGCATCCTGACAAGCTGGTAGGCGTTCAGGTGGGGGAAACCATCCTCTTTTACGGCACGGACGCAGAAGAAGCCGCGCCTGCCCTGGGAAGAAAAACCGTTACCCGCGAAATCCCCGATTTGGGGACAGTTTCCGTCACCGGCGCGGCTGGCTGGCAGTCTGTCCTGAAAAAGCTGCTGGAACACGGAAAAAGCGTGGTGCTTGCGCGGCCTGACGCAGAACGCGGCAAGGATGCGCCCTATGAAATCATCAAGGAGCGCAGCGCGGCGGATTATATCCCTGTCGGCATGGAACTGACCATTGACGGGCGGCTGATGAAGATTGACAGCGTGGACTACAACGCCGGAACCGTCAGCCTGCAAGATATGGAACTGCGGGGCTGGTTCCCCATTTTCCGCAGCGAAAGCATCCCCTTTGTGCGGCAGTTTGTGGAGGAACGGGAACAGCAGACCTTTGACCTTACCCCGGATGTTCCCCC
>RAZJ01000098.1 GCA_003612625.1 bacterium 1XD42-1
TGTGCCCTTCCTCACCGGCCTTCACCGCTGCCGGTCTGCTTTCGTCAATTCCTGAATTTGCTCATTTATAGTTCATGAGTAAAGGATTTTCTGCACCTCTTACCATTTTCATCAAGATAAAAGACTAATGTACGGTATTTTCCAGACTTTGTGCGTGAGATTTTTGCCATATAAAAAACACCTTTCCAAGCCCTTGCATCCAGGTTTGAAAAGCGTTATAATATAGATGCAGAGCTAAAATTTTTTGGATAGTTTTTGCCTGTAAAAGATCCGCTTTCGGTGTTCGAGCACCGGAGGCGTTTTTTTTATTTTATAGTTTCTGAATTTGCTCCACTGTTAAACCAGTCCCTTTAGAAACCGTATCTAAGTCAAGACCCATTGCAAGAAGTTTTTTCGCAATATCAATAGATTTTTTTCTTTCGCCTTCCATTAACCCCTCTGCCCGGCCCTCAACTCGGCCTTGCCTCAGGCCCCTTTCATGAGATTCCAGCATTCCCTCGTTATAATCGCGAATCGCTTTTTGACGTGCTTCATATTCCATCCGTTTCTTATCATCTTGGCTGATAACCTGTAAATGATTGTAAGCCGCTTCAATATACGTATCCATGCCAGCCAATTCTTCAAACTCCTCTCTGCGTTCAGCGTTGATAAACTTAGCCCATGCCAAAATATTGTCGCCCTCTTTTAATTCTTCCGGCAGCTTAGGCAGTTCTATAACATGAAATTCCATCTTGTCAGTATATAAGAAATGACGGGTATCTTCCCAAATATGAAAACAGGAATAAAAATCCGGTTCATTTTCAAAAAGCTTGAAATCAAGTATACTGATGCTGACGCACTTTTTTAATACTCTGTAGCTTTGGCCTAGCCCGATTTGTTCTGCATACATTTTTGATAAATAAAATAGCGTGCGGTTCGTCCATATGTCGATTTTGGTAAGCTGGATTTCTGTATCAATTTCCGTATCATTATTTAGAGAAACCCTTACATCAAGAATCCCCTGTTTATCATCTTCATGTTCTCTACGCAAATCTGTATTGAGAATACGGGTGCTTTTAATATCGTTTGGATTTAACTTTAAAAAAGCAGCTAGAAAGCCTTTTCGCACCATTTCATCTGTCATAAGTTCTTTAAACGCGAAGTCAATTTTGGGCTTCATAATAAAATCATCCATACAATTGCTCCCTTCATTATGCCGTCCATATTTTGGACGGCTTTTTTTATTTTTTGGGCGGTTCTTTCCCATTCTCCAAAATAAGAATTATCGGGAATGGGGCCGGGTAGGGGATATGCTTTGTTCCATCTGTTCTTTTTCCCATTCGTCTTCTTCTTTTTCCCAAATCTCCAATCGGGCCAAAAGTTCTTTATTCTGTTTGACCACTTCCTGGTTTTGCCGGACCATCTCTTGATTCTGCCTCTCCATCTCCGCCAACTTTGACATAACATCTTGTGTTACTTCTGGCATAGACGGTACAAGTTCCGGCGCTGCTTCCATATTTCGTTTGGCCTCAACTTCATGGATTAAACGTCTTACGAATGAATCTCTAATATTGGGCTCTATTTTAAAATAGGCACTTATAATCTGTCTTTCCAGTTCACTAGCCTTCAATTCACTACATAACCGTTCAACAGCAGAAGATTCCGCCTTGTTAAACATATCGCCCTCTCCTGTTCGAAGCCATGTTTCATTAACATTAAACTCTTTACAAATAAGGGCAACAACGGAATCTTGTGGAATACTCCTGCCGCCCTCCCATGTAGCAACCGTATTTCTTTTCACAAGTAATCGATCCGCAAATTCCTGTTGGGTAACATTAATAGCTTGTCTTATTTTTTTTATGCGTTCATGCATCTTAGCACCTCCGGTATATATTATAATGCTTTTTAGGTTTACTGTCAACAAATAGTTTTACAATAATCAATATTTATGTTGACTTTTGGTTTTTAATGACTTATAATTGTTTTATAATCAATATAATGAAAGGAAGTAAAAACAATGTTAGCAATGCGAGAACGTATCGTCAGCGAAACCGAATACCAATGTGCAAAAGAATCCATGGAACTTATCCAACGGCTTCCGCTTGAAGCACAACGCAAATTTCTTAATATGCTAGAAGGAGCAGTAGCGCTTATGGATACTCAAGAAGAATTTATCAAACAAACTGCGTAAAAAAGCCGCCTTGCGGCGGCGGAAAGAAGGAAAAAATGAAAAAATATAGCTGCCCAGTATGTAAACGACAATATTCTTGTCCAACATGCGGTCGTCCATATAAGAGCGCCAAACATGCAGCGAAATGTATGGTGAAAGCAAGAAAGAAAAAAGAGCGACCCTATTGTCCTAGCTGCAAAAAAAACTTTGGCACATCAGCATGGGCCGCTGTGCCAAAGGAAGTAAAAGATTATATTATATCAGTTTTTCAATCATTTGACCAAAATCCGTAATCTCTCCACAACGATCACAGTACTTATCCTCTGATGTCAACTGTGCACCACATTTTTTACAGATCACAATTTTGGGAGCAGGCGGACGTTTAGCACCACAATCATTACAGAACGTGGATTGATCGTCTTTATACGGTGCATTACAAATAGGACACCTATCCATAAGTCACATCCTCTTTTCGTTTTTCCTTATTATACAACATATTTCAATATATTTCAACGAATTTCTTTACAAAAAGGAGAAAATATGGCGTGCTATACCATACCCGAAGTCGCGGATATATTTAAAGTTACCACCAGAACAATACATAACTGGATTTCCGAGGGAAGATTGCCAATTATCAAAATCGGAAAAACGGTGCGAATTTCTGATGAAGCCGTTAAAGCCTTGATAGACGCAGGGCGGACAATTAAGACACACTAAAAAAAGCCGTCTATATGTCGGCGGAAAGGAGGATTTCAATGCCTAAAACACGGCTGCTGACTCCAGAGGCCCGGATGAATGAGCAGCTTTTAGCTACAATCGACAAATATAAAAGGATAGCGCGCATTACTCGGTACGGGGATCTAGGGCCAAGAATCGGAAAATGCGCCGCCACCGCCAACAACAGAATAAAATCTCCTGGCACCTTCACGCTGGATGAGCTTCGGAAATTAGTACGCAGCCTACATATTCCGCCAGAGGATTTACTGCCGGCCATTTATGAAGGAAAGGGCCGGGTTTGATTTTAAAGAATAAGCTTGTTTGCAACAGGCCGCAGAAAGTAGGTGATAACCCTTTGTACACTTCTGAATATTTTAATCTTCATTCTATTGAGAATCTGGAAAAACAAATCAAACATCTCAAGAGAACCTGCATCATTTTAAGCGTTTCGGTTATATTGTTTGCCCTTATTGGCATCCGTTCAGCCCTGCAAATCAGAAGAATGGTCAACATTGTTGAATCAACTGTGGAAAGAGTTTGTCTGATTTGCGACGAAATTGAAGATGATCTTAATTCCCGGCCGCAATACAAATGCGATAACATATGAAAAGGAAAAGAAAAGAATATTTACTTTTAGCCTGGGAAATTATCAAATTCTTCGGAATATTGGTGATTCTATATAAGCTTTTGACATCTTTTTAGTTGACTCAATCATAAGTCGCTTTATTTACTAATGGGGCAACGGGATATATTCTCGTTGCCCTTTCGCATTATTTTACAAAATGGATTATGTAAAAATGTGTGAAGCTATAAATATTAAAGGAATGGAATGCTGTAAGGCATATTTCAAAAAAGGAGCCTTAAAAATGGAAGGATTAAAAATTTTTGAAAATGTGGAGTTTGGAAAAGTCAGAGTTGTTGAAGTAAACGGCGATCCATGGTTTGTTGGTAAAGATGTAGCAATAGCCTTTGGTGACAAAAACCACAACCGCAGCCTGGGGCGATTAGATGATGAAGATAAACAAGTAGTCCCTATTATTGACAATCTGGGCCGGACCCAACAAATCACCGTTATCAATGAAAGCGGTTTGTATGCGCTTCTGTTCGCTATGCAGCCTCAAAAGGCAAATAATGATGGGGAGTCAGATGCGTACCCCATCGAAGTACAGGAGCGTATCGGCAAGCTGCACCGATT
>RAZJ01000099.1 GCA_003612625.1 bacterium 1XD42-1
TGTGCCCTTCCTCACCGGCCTTCACCGCTGCCGGTCTGCTTTCGTCAATTCCTGAATTTGCTCATTTATAGTTTATAAAAATGAATGTTCTATATATTTTATGTGAATATTCTAATATTCTCTGTTCCCAATAGACAGTTGTAGACGGTGATATGGCCTTGAATCTTTCATATGTATATCCCTCATACGTAAATAAATATGCCATTGCCGGAGCATAATGGACAAAATTATATCCTAAAGTATCCAAACAAATTTGATGTTGCTGATCTATATACCTCATATAAACCATATTAACAGAATCATCCTCTTTACATTCTTTAAGATACTGATAATTATGATATATAAATCCCGGATTAATGGAAAGTCTGCGCAATTTTCTAATTGCCAAACACTCCTTTGGTTCGCAAAACGACGCATCCCTTTCCAATACCTCTTTTTCGTTATTCTTATTTCCCTTTACATCACACTCTTTTTGATTTGAGTAAATTATGTATTTGACAAATTGCACAAAATTACTATTTTTTACTTCTTTTTCTTTGACTGATATAGTATTAAAATACATAACATAACTTTTCTCATAGTATTTTATTGCTGACATCGTATTCTTAAAACGTGCTAATCTATTTTGGCAAAACGACATAATATATTTAGAATTATTTGTTTCTGCTAAAATATCTAATGCGACTCTGCCAATACTATCTTGAGAACTTTCACTCCATATATCCTGTTCATCTAAGCCGTCAATAATGTAGCAAACTGAAGTATGTTCACCTTGTGCTATTTTTTCCACTTCCTCAACAAAAGAAAAAAATGTCTGTTTCACTGCAGATGCATACGTACTTCCCGCTTGTATTTTATTTAAAATATCATCATTTTCTATATTAAAATATGCTGGAATATAATCTATTTTCCCATAGCTATAACGGTAAAGTAAATATATATAAAACAAACCTAAAAATGTACTTTTCCCCGAACTATAATCACCTCTAATATTAATAATATTTTGCATATTAAAATATTTTCCATCATGCATGCACTGAGTAACTATTTGACACAACTGATAAAAAATATTAGTTTTATCATTCCATTCAATCGTTTCATTCAAGTTGCCTTTCAAACGACAGAATAAGCCATAAAATCCAGATATTTCTTTAAGTTCAGTAGCCGTAATCCCTGTATCCAATCGATTAAATAAATTTCTCCAAGATAAATTATCCCATGAATTATATCTTGCACTACTTTGGTTAGCAAGTAATGCAAAACTGTTTTTGACAATATATTTCCTACTCTTTTCGTACAAATTGGAAACAACCATATCTATTGGATGAACTTGACATTTCCAAGAATCATCCTCTTTTTTCACTAGATGAATCTTTCTAACTTGTCCTGTTTTTCCATCTCTAATTTCAATCAGATTATAATCTATTTCACTCTTCTGCGATGGTACTAAATCTTTATGTACACAATCTGAAAAGAAATTACTTTTTTCAAAAACGAATGGATGACCACAAAAATAGTGTGGTATATCATGAATATATGATGCTGCAATACTAGAAGTATGTTTATCACCACACAAATAAATACCATTACCATTAATGAAATCCTGCAATGCTGATAAAAAATCTGTCGTCTGAGTTTCTGAACCATATGGTAATCTAATCTGTTCACAAATATCATATAGTGGCTGATGTGCAACTATCAAATTAACTTTACTCTCTTCTTCTAAAACAGTTGCATTCTCACCATATGTGTAAAACCAACTCGATTGTTCCTCTTGTAATTCTACACTAAGAATCTTTTTTAAGTTTTCGCAATCTACACATGTAATTTTTTTGTCATCTGAAATATTTGTGTTTAGCACTAAAACATTTAGATCGTCTAATTTATAAATGTCTGTGAGATCTGTATGGCTGCAAATATTTTTCAAAAATTTTTGAAAAGGCTTAAATGCATCTGCTTTCCTTGTCTTATATCGAACCTTATCATGATTCCCGCAACATATGACTATATTCTTTTGCATAACATCTAAGTTATTTTTAAATTCCCCAATTATCTCTTCAGCAATCCTAAATCTTTGTTCTATAATTTCATCTAAATAATCATCATATTCTTCATTTTTCAATTCTCCTCCATGCATTTCCTCTATTTTCTGACTGATATCTTTAGAATTGATTATATCGCCTGTATGAATTAAATATCTAATATTAATATTCATTTCATTTATTTTATCCGTCACGGCTTTCAACGCATTTTGAGCACTAGCCTTTGATTCTTCTGAAATGTGAAAATCCGATACTTGTAATATGTAAAAAGAATTAACATCTTGTCTCATAAAACACTTCTCCTCTATTCTTTTGCTTACTCTAAATTTCAAAAAATAACTTAACAATGCTAAAAACTCTAGATAGTGTCTACATAAGATGAAGGGACTGTGATAGAATGGAAACATCTTATAAGGACGGGTGTGAGAAAGATGAATGCTACCTATCACAGGCACGACATAAGCGATAAAGTGTGGATGTTGCTGGAACCACATTTACCGGGACAACGTGGCCAGTGGGGAGGGATTGCCTAGGATAACCGCCGTTTTATCAACGCGGTATTTTGGGTATTGCGAACCGGATCGCTCTGGCGTGACCTGCCTCCCGATTACGGGAAGTGGGGTAGCGTTCATCAGAGATTCATTCGTTGGCGCAGAAAAGGTGTTTGGGAAAACTTCTGGAAATTCTGATAGATGAACCGGATTATGAATGGCTGATGATCGATGCAAGCCACATCAAAGTGCATCCCCATGCGGCAGGAGCGGAGGGTGGCAATCAGGATATATCCAGGACAAAAGGGGGCTCAACACCAAAATACATCTGGCCGTGGATGCGAATGATATGCCAGTCCGAATCCTTGTTACAGATGGTACCCGAGCGGACTGTAAAGAGGCTGTCCATTTGATAGAGGGTATTTCCGCGGAAACTCTGCTGGCTGATCGGGGCTATGACACAAATGATATCCTGTCCTATGCGGTTTCGGCAGGGATGGAACCTGTGATCCCACCGAAAAAGAACCGTAAAGAACAGCGTGACTATGACAAATATCTCTATAAACTTCGTCATCTGGTAGAAAACTGCTTCCTAGCTCTGAAACGCTGGAGAGGTATTTCCACTCGCTATGCCAAGACCTCAGATGCCTTTATCGCTGCGGTGCATGTCCGCTGTATTGCTATTTGGGCTGCTATCCGCGCTTAACTTGTGTAGACACTATCTAATTATGACAAAAATTAAATATAAAAAATACATGAATTTTTAATGAATTTATTATTAACTTTTAAATAGTATATAAATGTAATATTTTACTTATATATAATAAAAATAAGCCCCTGGAACAAACACTATCTAAACGATAGAATCTGTCCCAAGGGCTTCCTCATTAAAAATATTTCATCCCACATAGAGCAGTCTAAAGGTTTCCCTGCCCTTGGGCGTGATTAGTATTTGTGTCCCGCTCCATTGCGTTTTCTCATTGAAGCATTCTTTGATTTCAAACAATCCGTTGTTCTTTTCGGCGTAAGGCATCAACTTGCCGCGCTTATCCCGATATAGGTATTTCTTTTCCATTAGAAATCGGATAAATTCTTTTTCCTTAATCCCTAATTGTTTTGCTGTTTCCCGGAAATTAGTCAACAGGTTCCGGTCTACCAGTTCATCAAAATAATCTGCTTTTGGCTTCATAACAGCGTTATCCACAGTCAATGCGGAGTTAGCTGCTTCCAGTGACTTTCGCTTGTCCTGTTCTTCTTTCAAGGCCGTGCAGAGTTTAATCAAGGTGTCAGGGTTGAGGATAGCAGCTTCCAGGGTTTCAGGAGTCATATATACCCCATGTCTGCGGATGGAAGGGATCACTTCATCAGCAATAAAAGCCTGGA
>RAZJ01000100.1 GCA_003612625.1 bacterium 1XD42-1
TATGGATGCGATTGCGTAGGGTTAATCAAATCCTACTATTTCGGCGGCGTAGGAAGCCCCAAATATACCGCTAACCGGGATTACAATACCAAAGTTTTACCATCTATCCGTAAACATGGATTGTATGCGGTGGATCAGCTCATTAGTAATCCAGACCTTGCAATTCAAGCCTTTACCGCATTAAAAGAAGAACGGGAACAGAGGAAAGCATATGATATTTTCCTTGATGACGGCGATAGCCTCTAAATACTGCTGGAGGCGGACCGCGTCCACATAGCCGCGAATCCCCATACTGACCGGGTGCACCATGTAGGTGCTGTCGTTGGCCGCGATCACCTTGCTGCAATGGCAGGCAATGATGGTAGCGGCGCTGGCGCATAGCCCGTCAATGCGGGCCGTTATGGATGCCGGATGCTGTTCCAGCAGGTTTCCGATTGCCTGGGCCGCGAATACATCCCCGCCGCCGCTGTTGATTCTTACAGTAATTTCATTGACAATTCCTAATGCGTTCAGTTCTTCGGCAAACTGCTTTGGGGTTACTTCATCCCCCCACCAGCTTGTGTCGGAAATATCCCCATATAAAAGCAGCTCCGCGCTGCCGCTTCCAGCCGCGTTGCGGAACTGCCAGAACTTTTTAGGCATGGTTTTCCCCTTCTTTTTTATCTTCTGGATCGTCTTTTTCGGATGGGGCGGTAACGATTGGATGATTGATTTTGTCCACTTCCTGTTTCAGCTTGGCTTCAATAATCCTTTGCCGGATGTTGCGGGTATAATCCCCGCCGGTCATTTGGGCCGTTTCTTCCTGTGCCGTGGAGAATCCGGCGTTTACCCGCAGAACCGCCGCCTGTGCTTCCTGGACTGGATTTAGCGCCGTTCGGGACGGGCCGTTCCAGACGCATCCGGTATAGGCTTTCCGTATGGCAGGATCGGCAAAGAACCCAGGTGCGGGAATCCGGCCCCGCGCTACAGCTTCCGCCAGCCATTCTTCATAGACAGGCTGGCAAAAATCCTGTACAAACCAGTCCCGCAGCATTCCGCAGGTGCGCCAAAATTCATTCAAAGCCCCTCTGGAAGCACTGAATGAGGTGTTAAATTGTTTTGTCAATACTTCCGGCGGGATTTCCAGGGCCGCACCGATTTGCCGTATCATAACGGCGCTGAAAACGTCGCATCCGGAATTAGGATGTTTCGGATCGGCTAACTGTACTTTTAATCCTGGAGGCAGGGCTACAACAGCGCCTTGCCCCATCTCGATACTGGTAGGATCTGCATCGTCAATCAATTCGTCCGGTGGAATCATTTCCCCCAAAGGTTTCTCGTTTGAAGCTTGTTCTGACGTTATAAAAGCGGTAAAGCATGTGCTGATGAATGCCGCCATTGTTTCCGCGTCCATGTACCGTCCATGTTGTTTCAGGGATTCCAGGACAGGGGCCAGCAGCGGGACGCCCCGCAGCTGGTCCGCCCGTTCCCGGTTCATGATGTGGAGGATGTTGTGCCGCCCGCTTTCGGTGCCTGCCGCTTCTACCCTTGTCCATTCGTCGTTCCAGGAAACATTTGCGTCACTGGCTAAAGGATGATGGCTGCGAATCCAGTAGGCGGTTACCGCGCCGGTTTCGTCTGTTTCAATGCCCTGTACAATCCGATAAACCGGATAGCCCCGTACCTGGCAGGGGACAAGGCGGTCATACCCGTCCGGGCTGCACACCCGGTCCGATTCTATAAGATGTATTTGCAGGCTGTATGGGCTTCCGGCTTCCTTCATGGGAAGCAGCGCGATTGCGTCCCCGTTCATGAGATAGTTTAAAAAGGCTAATTGCTGCAGGCTGTAAAAATTGTCTATTCCGGCGGCGTCGCAGGCAGAAGTGTCTGCCCACAAATCAAATTCCCGGACAATCTGGGCTTGCAGGGCTTCCGCCTGTTCGCTGGACAGACCCAGATAATCCGCATCAATCTGCGGCGCAGGAATCAGCCCGCCCGCAATGACGTTTGTCCGCATGGTTTTCAGGGCGGCGGCGGCAATGGGGATTCCCATATACGCATCCCGGCTCCGCTGGCGCAATGTGTCAATATTATCCTCAATATCCTCTTTGGAGCTGCCGCCCTGAAATATCCAGCCCCGCATACTTTTTTTCGTCTGGTTCGCGCCATAGTTGCCATACCCGGAATTGATAAGCGAAAGGGTTTTCCTTGCGGCGGCTCTTTTTACCGCATGTACGGGGGCAATGGCGGAAAATGCCTTGTCTAAAAGATTCATATTTCCCCTCTCTTATATGTCGCGGGGTACCGCCCGGTATACTCTGCATCTGCCGTTAAACTTTTCCTCGGCGTCCGCTTCCGCCAGCTTTGCGGCCCAATATTCTATTTCTTTGCGCACCTCCGGCAAATCAGCTCTGGTCAGCATACGGGTCCCAATCTGATACCGCTGTCCGGTGGCTATTCTGTCCTCGGCGGCAAGCCATGTCTTTAATTTCTGGGCGCATAATTCTTTTGCAAAAATAGCCATGGTTTTAAAACCCCCTGCTTATCTGCCGCCATCCCCGCCGTCTGGGCGGCTGCTTTTGAGCGGCCTGTTCTTTTTGCAGGACAGGATTTGCAATTTCTAAGGCGGCTGTGGCGTAGTTGCGCAGGTCAAGGGGTTCGTTGCGTTTATATTTATTGTCCTTGATTTCCCATACAATGACAGGACGGCCTTTGCGGTGGCGCACTACCATTTGTTCGTTGGTCAGCCCCTTGAAATACTGTTCGTCGTAGCCCGCTTCTTCATTTAACGGAAAATGGCAGTAATTGGGGCCTTTCGTCCGGTGTTTTAGCCGCTGAAACAGCAGGGACTTTCCAGCGTCAACCCCCAGGACGAACAAAGGTGTTTGAACGCGGTTGTTTTTGGATGGGTTGGAGATAAACGGGATTCCTTGCCCGCCCCGGCCTTTAATGGCAAAGATACGGCGGTGGGTGCGTTCTTCCGTGAAGCGGTATACCTCGTTTGCCAGATAGCCGCTGTCCATGCAGGTGCAAAGGATATTTTCCCTGTTTCTCCTCCGACTTCTACTTTATCTCCAATTTCAAACGGACAGTAACTGTTAAATTTTAAAATTTCCATTGTCAATTCTCCTTCCAATTCCACCAGCCCTGAAAACCTCGTGCTGGTATGGGATTGTCAAACATGACCGGGTTTTGCAATACCCATGCAAACCGCCCTAGGTTATAATCGCCTAAAAGCCGTTCCTGCTCGGAAATTTTATCTATAAGGGCTTCCACGGGGACACAATCGACAATTTCAACGGTCCCCAATACTGCACTATGATGCAGAAACGCCGATTGCGGTAGGATTAAACTGGCAGCCCGGGGGATAAGTACGCCTTTTGCTTTTCCGGCGTGAACTGCTACACGGCCCCGGATATGTGTACGCTTTGAGCGGGTTTCATATTGTTTCAGACCTGCTACAATGGCATATGCGTAGGGCTGATACACTGTAAATGCTTTCATATAGTTTACCATCCTATTTAAGGTTGCGTCCAGAAGTTGGAATTGCCCTGCCGATAGGAAAACTCCCATTTAAAATGTTTTGCCGCAAAGCTTGTGTGGATATATGTAAGCATTTAGCTGCCATGTTCAAGGTAATGTTTGGGGGCACTTTAGCAGGCACTAATGGGAGCGGTTCTTCTCCTATCAACAAGCCAACTGAAACCCCGGTAACATCAGCCAATGCCTGTATCCGTTCCGGTTTAGGCATGTTTTTTCCTGCTAGATATTGGTTAATTGCCGAGGGTGGGACATTGATTTTCTTTGCTAACTCCTGTTGAGTCATACCTGATTTTCTTAGGACGTGTTCACATAAGAGCATCCACAGCAAGAGCAAAATAGACAAAAGTCAAAAAGATGACATCAAGT
>RAZJ01000009.1 GCA_003612625.1 bacterium 1XD42-1
ACATTTAGCAACTAAAATTGCGATCTGACTAGTTATTGTAATATTACCACCAGTAAGCTTATATAAATATTTGTAAGATGGTGTACACTCAATTGTAATTATTATTATTGTTGGTAAGTTTATATAAATATTCATTGGATAACAATTCTATAGGAGACGTTGGAAAGCAACTATAATCTATAGAATGATATTTACGCCATTTCTGAAAATTTAAATCATACTGATATAAAACAAGATATCTACCAGGTGGAGAGACAAAATGAAATACAAAATCTGTTTTCCCAGCAGTGAGCTTTGGAATTTCTTCAGTAAATTGCTCTTCTTCAAAAGAGATAAGATAAAAGCTGTATAGTGTAGATAAAAGATCAGGTAGCGCAGAAAAAAATTTTTTCTGTAGAGTACGACTTGGAATTTTAGGAGTAAAAGGCGGTTTCGGATTTAAGGGAGCTTTTGGATTAAAACAAGGTTTTGGATTAAGAGGATATTCAGGATTAAAATAGGGCTGCGGGTTAAGAGCACATTGTGGATTAAAATAAAATTTAGCATAAGAAAGATTTTTTGTATTTATAGGAAGCTGCGGATTCCAATGATCTTTTGGGTTAGAATAGATAGAATTAAAGCGAAATTGTGGGTTAAGAGGCCTTTCAGGATAAAAAGAAAACCGAGGATTAAAAGGTAATAGAGGATTAAAATGAATTTCAATCCCCATAGAGGATTGTGGGTTAAAATAAACTTGAGGATTAAGAGAAAGTAGAGGCTCCAAATGAAGTTGAGGATTAAGGGAAATTTGTGAGTTGAAAAATTTTTCAGGGTTAGGGCGTAATATTTTGTTGAATCTAAATTGCGGGTTGAGAGGAAGCGATGGATCAAAAGAAGGCTGTGGGTTGAGAGGAAGCGATGGATCAAAAGAAGGTTGTGGATTAAAAGGTAGTGATATATCAAAAGAAAATGGTTGATTTAAGGGATATTGTGGATTGTCCTTTATAGACAGATCAGAGGTAATTTCTTGCTGAAATAGGAATTCAAAATTTTCATAGGATAAAAGTTGCTTTTGGGCTAATGAGGGATGATCCAAAAAAAGGTTACCATCAAAAAGCCTAAAATAACTTTTAGGGTGAGTGAGCAAAGGAGACTTATATTTATTTATGACAAAATAAGTTAAATAAAGTATATTATATTTTTTATAGTAAGTTTTACTGTAATTTTTTAAGAAATGTATTAATAAAAAGAAAAATTTTGTATTAGATTCTTGAGGAGAATTACAAAATCCCCATTCAGTCAGTAGGATTAAAAATCCGTCTCTTTTAATTGCTTTTCGATTAATAAATTTTTCTATATTTTCATTTTGAATTTCTTTTTTTTGGAATATCAACTTTTGATTTGTATTCCAGGGAGGAACAAAAAATATCTTTCAGGATGTAAAAAGATATATTCAAATTGATCATTTTCTATATTATTAATCTTTTTAAAATGCTTAAAAGCTACTAGATACTCTTTTTTGGCTGCTTCTAATTTTTGGAATTTTGTCATAATTCTGGATTTTTCTTTTTCTATTTCCCGGAAGCTTTTTTCTTTAGAAATGGAAATCATCTCCTATTTTTTATGTACCAAAATTTATTTATGTACCAAAAATTATAACATTTTTTATACAGATATGCAACTGTTTTTAGCTTTTTATTAGGTTTATAGTAACCGCAGTTGAAAACAAGTGCATGCTGGACTCCGCCTAAACCCGCCAGGGTTTTGCCCTGGACCTACCACCCTTTAAAAAGGGCGGCCCCCAATTTTATTATATTTTTTAACTGTGGTTACTATATACTTTCCTATATATAGAATCATTAGGAGAAGCAAGCACTAGGAAAAAGAAAAAATTTTAACTTACTCTTTGTCGCTTTAGTAAGATAAAAATAAACTTTGGACGTTATCGCGGATAAACTTTATAGATTTTGGAAGAATAAAATCTTGCCCCCATCAATGTATCTGAATGAAAGACGAAAATATTGGAAACTGTACTTTATCATAGGTTTTAATAAATATAAAGAATAAGCATATTTTATATGTGTTCTATGGTTTAGTCTGCTTGCACGGGAAACTTTATTAAGGGGTTTATAGGATAATAAATTTATAACATAGGTAAAAAAATTCATAGTCCATAACTTGTAAAAGATAGTGTGGATTATTTTTTTATGGAAAGAGAAACAGAAAACATAAACAGTAGATCATGAAAGTACAGTTGGATTTTAAAAAATTATCCATATCCAAACAAGGTTTTAAGACCATTAAGAAGGGATATGGAATCATGAAATTTACTGTTTGTGTAGATCAAAAACCTTATCGGCAAAAACCGAATGGCAAAGCAGCAGGACAGATTGCCAGACGAATCGCGAAGCATGAGATATTGCTTACAATGGAAGATCTTAAAAACAAAATAGAATATGGGTATACCTGGTGTCCCGCCACTTTTTTTGACGGACAGAAGAAAAAAGAAAAACATAAACAGCAGCAAGTATTTGCTTTAGACTTTGACGGTGGAATTACGTTACAGGAAGCATTGGACCGAGCGAAGAAATATGAAATCAATCCGGCTATGGGTTATGAAACTTTTAGCAGTGAAAACTATAACCGGTTTAGGATGGTATTTCTTTACATAGAACCTGTTCCCTATCTAGTGGCAAATATGATCCAGCATGCTTTTATTGAGATTTTCCCTGAAGCAGATCCTTCAGGAAAAGATGTGTCAAAAATGTATTATGGAGGCTATAATGCTATTGTTACAAAGTCACTACTCTCATCATCCATGATTAACAACCACCTTTTTTTATTTTTTATTTTATTGTTAGAATTGCATATTGATTAAGAAAGATTATTTGAAATCATTTAGGATTTTACCTTATTATTATTGGTTATATAAGTTTTATTTTTTAATTAATATATTATATAAATATTATGTAATATATAAAAGTATCCCATTAGGGCTACTTCAAATTTTGGAACGTTCCAAAAGAGTAAAACCAATTCTATTGGGACACTTTTTGAATGTCCCATATAGGTATACCCCAACAGGAATATAGAAATATAATTTGGGGTGTATTTTTTTGTAATTTACTTTTTCAATTAGATAAAATGTGGTATGATAATAAAATATAACGAATGCCAGCATCTTTTTTTTAAAGGATCCTCCCCTACGCTTCAAATTCTTACGGAAGGCAGGAAATTTGGCATATAGGCGCATGGCTGGCTACCCAATCTCTAGCACGTTTTTCTGTAGAAGAAAAAGCTTATTTTGACCAAGCCGCTTGTAAAATTTATTTTAAACTTTCCACAACAGAAATCAAATCCTTATCTGCCCAACTGGGCCAACGGGAATGGAGGAAAAGACTAGAGGAACTAAAAGTTGGGCAATGTGTTGTTTCAGGATATTTCCCAACTTGTGGTAAGTTGAAATATGGAAATGTCCTAGTGAATGCTTTGTAAAAATAGGGCCGATAAATTATATATTATTCATTTGTACACATACTGATAAATCTTTTACATCCCTTTCGATGAAAAAGATTTATCAGTTTATTTTATCTAACTTTATCACCAGTTTACAATTTTTTGATTTTTGAAAAATAAAAATACAAACTCAATCTCTTTACGGTATAGCCTGCATAGGAACGTCGAAATCGCTTATTATGAAGGAAAAACCTTCGATAAAAGTTGTAGAAGGCTACATTTTATCGGGATTTAGGAAATTTCAAAAGTTGTAAACTGGTGTTATAGTTAATAGGCATAAAATAAAAAATTCATAAAAAACACTGTACTATTTTTCTTCCCTGCATTCATAGAATAGACAAGGGATGATTACTATGGAGGTGAAATGCCACTGTGAAGACACGAAAACTAAACTATCGATTCCACGACCCTAACCCTGCGGCAGTAACTGCCAATTACATATTAAAGCTTTTTATTGAGGCGAACACAGGAAAAGTAGAAGCTGCGATACAAGAAGCTACTAGAATAATTCCCATTACTGATGAAAAATCAGGTAATTGCTAAAAAGGCTGCCTCAAAACGTCGAAATTAACGTTTTAAGGCAGCCCTTTTATAATGTTATTTTGCATCTTTTATTGCAAATAAATGTCTTGATTCAATTTCTCTAGTAATTGCTACAGCATCACCTAATTGTGTACATACCGCTAAAGAACCAGTAGAATGAACATATACAACGCCTTTTAATTGTTTTACCGCTTCTATAGAATAAGCATAGTTTGGATTAATTTGAACAATCCATCCTCCTCTTGGAGTTTCATAGATATAATAACGTATTTTGCAATGGTCAGCTGCCCAGTCAAACCATGGTAAAGGTTCAGACAAAAGCATATATTTTAGATTGGGTTCTTCTTTAAGCAAATTACTATAAATATCATCTAAAATTTTATATACCCTAGAGGCAGAATTAATATGTTTAAATTTACCTCGCAGTAGATCTGATGCAGTATCTAAAGCTACGAAAAATGAGTTATCTAATCTAGTCATACATTGAGTTTTCGTTAAATTACGATTCTCTTCCCATGATGATTTAAAAGTTGTGAGCATATAGGAAAAGGTATCTTCATAAGTATCACAAGTATCATAAGTATTTTGCAAACCAACCCAATCTATCACCTTAACAAAAGAATTATCAAATTTTTTAAGCTGATTTCCATAATCATTGCATAAAAATGATCCAAACTCCTTTACTAATAATCCAAATGGCCCGTATGGATATTTTTGTTTTTCATCCCGATATAATTTAGTACCTTCAAAGGTATATGGACCCGCTCCTATTCCGCAAATAATATTACTTGGATCTTTAGTATCAATCCAAGCAATATTATTATTCCTAACTACATCAATTTTAAAATCATATTTTTCTCCCAATATCTTTATCAAAGCAATTGATAAAACATCAGGTGTTCTCCAATTCCCTCCTCTAATGTAACAACAAACTTGACTTCCTTTTTCTATGAATTCTAAATTTGTTCTGTTTAACATAGTTGCATCACTCTTTTTTGTGAATTTTGTGTTAGTATATGACTATAATTTTATATATTAAAATTCCAATAATAGTCATTCATTATATCTTTTATGGCATCCATAGTAACACTACTTATCCTTAATAAAAAATATTTATAATATTTATTACTGATAATATTATAATTAGTGCCATATTTAAATGGATAAAGTCTGCTAAGAAGCAAAATATATCTAAATTGCAGTCATTTGTAGAAGGCATATTGAAAGATACCCCGCTTTTTTTCCCAAAATCCCAGCCTGTGCAGGTCCCAGCCAATTTCATATCATTAAGGAGCCTCTGATTCAATCTGCTGCACATATTATTGTATAGTCAGATTTTTCGTCATGATATACAGATTTGGTGCCGTCAATCTGGAGATTGACAAGCGAAATCTGTGCACTATGATGGGAAATATGCAAACAAGATGTGTATCAAGCCGTCAGGCGTGATTGAATCAGAGGTTTCTTAAGATACCATATCAGTATTATCCGTCCACAACTCGCACTGCGTCATGACGGTTTGCACTGCATCGTCCATACCCTCCGGTGGATAGCGATGCTTCCGCAAAAGTTTCTTGATCATCATACGCATTTTGGCTCTTGCGGAGTCTCGCTTCTGCCAGTCTATAGTACGGTTTTTCCGCAGGGTGTCCGCCAGTTCTTTGGTGATTGCAATCAGTTCTTCATTCTCATAAAAATCCTTGATGGCCTGCGGCTTGGTGAGTGCGTCATAGAATGCAAGTTCATCCGCCGTAAGTCCCAGTTGCTCTCCTTCTTTTTGTGCGGCGGCAATCTGCTTGGCAAGGTTCAGCAGTTCCTGGATAACTTCTTCATTCGTCAGCATACCGTTTAAGTATCGGTTCATTGCGCTCTGGATGATCTCGCTGAATTTTTCGGATTTGACCACATTGGTACGCCGATAAATCTGAACCTGCTCGGCAATCAGCTTTTTCAAAAGTTCAACAGCAAGATTCTTCTCTTTCATCTTGGAGATTTCCTCTAGAAATTTTGGGTCGAACAGGGAAAATTCCTCTGATACATCGGAGAACAGGTTGATAACACCCTCGCTCTTAATACTCTTGTTTCTTCCCTTCCTTTGGTGTACACTGCTGAATATCGGCAATAAACTGGGTCGGATCCTGCCCACCGGTCATGCTGATAAAATGCTCCATAATTTCAGTGTTTATTTGCCGTTTTTTTCGTTGCAGCTTTGCAATAATTTGGTCTATCTGGTTTTGCACCTGATGTTCATTTTCCAAGACTTCCAGACCAACCAAAAGCTGTTCAAATGTAGCATTAGGATTGGCGACAATAGGTTTCATGGTGTTGACTGGATCCAAAGAATCATAAACGCCAACGGGATCATAAATTTCAAAGTGGGTTTTATGAATTTCCGGACAAAGGCGGGTGGCACGGCCCATCATCTGCTCAAACAGAATACGGGATTTTACACGACGCATGAATACTAACGATGTAATTTCAGGAACATCTATTCCCGTGGTCAGCAAATCTACTGTAACGACAATGCTGGGGAAGCGTTCATTCTTAAAGCGGTTGATGGCCTCTTGTACCTTTTTCTTATTGCCGCCCCCTACGGAGCCAGTAATTTTCATAATTGCGTCATTGTCCACGCCCATTTCTGCGTAAATCTCCTTCATAATTTTTACGATTAGATCAGCGTGGGCATCATTAACGGCATAAATTAGAGTCTTGCCCTGTACATCAGGACTTTCGGGGTCAATATCACGGGCAATTTCAGCAAGCACGGTCCGATTGAATGATTCTGTTATGACTTGGCGGTTAAAGTCATCCACATCAAAGTCCAACTCATCTTCCAACAGTTCAGAATTGGTGATTTCTCCGGTTACAGGGTCATATCGTACAACCGTATCCCCCTTTTTATAATGGATCCCTTCTGTACTCAATTTTGTTGGCAATCTATGAGGTGCGTCATGATCAACCAGATATCCTTCAATTACCGCCTCGCGATATGTATACTTGAACACGGGTTCTCCAAAGATTTCCGTTGTGTGTAGTGCTGGCGTTGCAGTTAACGCAATTTTTACGGCGTCAAAATATTCTACAACGTAATGGTATTTGCTTTGGTAATCCACCTGGTCACGGTAAAGGGCTTCATCCTCGCTCATTTCCTTATCCAGAATATAGCCTCGATGGGCTTCGTCAATAATAACCAAATCAAAATCGGAAATAGCGGGCATAGAATCTTCATCATTATACAGGATCCGTTTGACCATACTCTGAACAGTAGCAATCTGAATACGGGTTTCACGATCTATATCTTTATCGTCTAATCCCTTGATGTTATAAATTTCATCAAGGGTCATTAAATCTTCCAGCTTGACTTCCTTGAACACATCGGATGCTTGTTCACCCAGGGATGTCCGATCCACAAGGAAAAGGATCCTGCGGAAACGTCCTGTTTTCAAGAAGCGGTAAATCATGCCCAGAACAGTGCGGGTCTTACCTGTGCCTGTTGCCATGGCAAGCAGAATGTTAGGCTGCCCATTGATGATTGCTTTTTCGGCGGCTTCAATTGCCCGTATTTGATACGCACGGAGGTTCAGGCCATCTTTATCACGCAACAGGTCATAGGACATTTCTCGCAAATCCTGATTCCTTGCGGAAATATCCTTATCAAGCAGCTCCATGATTCCCGCCGCACTCATCCAACCTCTCAGCGCTTTGGGTGCGTGATCAGGCTGTCTTAAATCCAGGAACCATATGCCGCTTTTGGTGTCGTATTGCTCTAAATATGGCCGGCCATTGGTAGCAAAGGTGAAAGGCACTTTGTAGCTGCCCCATGTGCCGATTTGATAGATGTTATCAGCACTGCGGATGTTTCTTGAATAGTCCTTGCATTGGTAGTCAATCACAGAGGGAATATCTTTATGGATTGCCTTTGCCTCAATTGTAGCAACCAACTGCATACCAACGAACAGCGCATAATCAACATAGCCCCGATTGCCAATAGTAGAATTTGTGGGCCATTCGGCAATAGCCATATTGTGTCCTTTTGCAGGGCGTGTCCCTTTGGAATAGCGTAGCTTTTTTGTGTCGGCTTCCCAGCCAACTTTGCGGAGCTGCACATCAATCAGATAACGTGTTTCTGCTTCAGATTTGATCCGCTGGCTTGCTGCCTTGTTAGACTGCTTCTTTCTGGATTCCTTTTCAATAACAAGGGCTGCCGCTGCTGCCTTTTCGGCTTCTTCTATCAACTGTACTTCTTGGGCCTTTTCGCTCTGCTTATCGCTGCTGAATTTTTCAGGTGTTTCGGATGGCATAACAAAGGGGTGGTTCTGATAGTTCCAATCTCCATAGGTCTGCATAAACCATTCACATAGGCCATACGCCATTTGAATCAATGTCTTTCCGTCTTCTATGGAAGTATAGTTTTCATGTGTCGTCTTATTGCGGCTGATACGCAGGGTATGAAGAACCTCCTTTAAATCACGGGTAATCATTCCTTCACGGAATAGGCTGTTGATTCTGTTTGCGGCTGTGTTATCCTGGGGCAGAGGGAGCCGATCATATGTGAAACACAAATTAACAATGGTTTCACCAATCATACCCAGTTTCATTAGGCAGGAGTTAGAATCGCTGTATAAATATTTTTCCGCCAGCTCGCCAAAATTTGCCAGCACTGGAAAATGGCTGTTCAAAAATTCAAAATTTGATTGCATAATAGTTCTGTCTCCTTACCACAGGGATGGTATTCGTCTATCAGCATACAGGTGGCTTACAAAAGCAGTCAAAAATTTCTTTTATTATAGCGCAAATACCAGCCTGTTACAACTCCTAAACGATATAAAAAAGGCACGCGTGTGTTAATTCGACTTGAAATAACGCACGCGTGTGTTATAATCATAACAATGGAGGTGTTTGTATGGCAACAATTGGCTTCTCTGAAGATCTGACCCACGAATTCAAAAGCGACAAAAACCGCTTGCAAGATGGAGATATTATTGATGCGGTGGTAGCTTTTGCTAATACAGACGGCGGTGAATTATACTTGGGCGTAGAAGATGATGGGGAAATTACCGGGCTGCATCCTGATCATGTGGACGGCACCCGTTTGTCAGCATTCATTGCGAATAAGACGGTTCCGCCGGTTTCCGTCCGGGTAGAATTTCTGGATCTTACTGCTCCTGTTCTAAAAATCTCTGTTCCAAAGCGTACTGCCATAGTAGCCTCTTCCAACGGCAAGATACAGCGCCGCAGGCTGAAAGCGGATGGAACCCCCGAAAATATCCCTATGTATCCATATGAAATCGCCACGCGCCTGTCATCCCTAAGCTTGCTGGATTACTCTGCACAGGCTGTTCCAGATGCTGATTACAGTTGCCTGGATGCCGTGGAACGGGAACGGCTGCGAAACAGCATTCGTTCTTACCGAGGTGAGGGGACTCTGTTAGAGCTAAGCGACGAAGAACTGGACAAAGCTCTTCAGCTTGTGACAACGCAGGAGGGGAAATTGGTCCCAACATTCTGTGGGCTTTTGTTGATTGGCAAACAGGAGGCGATTAAGCACCACATGCCTACGGCAGAGGCCGCGATCCAGGTTTTTTCCGGAACCGATATTAAGGTAAATGAATCTTTTCATCTTCCTATATTAGCGGCATTTGATAAAATCATGGAATACTTTTCTGCTTGGAACAGCAGTCAGGAATTGGAATCTGGTTTATTCCGGATCACAATTCCTGATTATGAGCCGAGAGCGTTTCGTGAAGCTTTGGTGAACGCATTTTGTCATCGGGACTACGCCGCATTGGGACGCGTCCGCATCCAAATCAATGACGAGGGTATGACAATCAGTAATCCAGGAGGTTTCGTTGAAGGGATCTCCGCAGATAACTTGCTGGATGCAGAACCTCACGGACGCAATCCCGCTTTGGCGGACGCGATGAAACGCATTGGTTTAGCGGAGCGAACCGGTCGTGGGATTGACCGCATTTTTGAAGGCTCCTTACTCAATGGCCGTTTGCTTCCAGATTATTCACAGTCAACCGCAACGAATGTTCGACTATTTATTCCGAAAGGTCCAGCCGATCAGGCATTCATCCGCTTAGTTTCCGACGCACAGAAGCAAATGGGACGTTCTCTTCCCATTTATTCTCTGATGGTGCTGAATACATTGAAGCGATTGAATAAGGCGTCTATTCATGAGATTGCCGGAGATTTGAAAACTGACGAAACAAAAATCCGTGTTGTTGTGGAGGATCTGGTTTTATCCGGTCTGGCGGAAGCCGGTGGCAGTGGCAAAGGCCGCTACTATATGCTGGGGGCGGGCTATTACAAATCTGTCAATAATATGGCTGCATACGTTCGGCAAAAAGATATTGATCCCATCCGTCATGAGGAAATCGTTATGCAGTTAGCGTGTCAAAAAGACTATATCCGCCGTGCGGATGTAGTTGATTTACTGCGGGTTTCGCCACCGCAAGCATTCCGTATCTTGCGAAGGCTATCAGAGAAAGGTTTGCTGCAGTTGGAAGGCTGCGGTGCGGGAGCACGATATGTTGTGGTAAAATAATGCCAAAAACGCACACATGTGTTTTGAATCAGCCACCGTGCTTTTTTTGTTATTCTGCTTGGAGTTTGAACAAAGCCAGCACCCACCAATCGGGTGCTGGCTTTACGATCTTACTGGATACCACACATATGACGTTCTATCTTATTATATCTATATGCGCGGTGTGCAGAAAGCGTCAGTCGACCATTAGATGCTTCCCAAGTTGCGCTGTCTGGCTTGGCATTGAGCACATTCTAGAATTGAAAAACAGTCGTTGCATAGCCACTGGACTTCAAAGTCAGTGCGCTTCCGCCATAGATTCTCCATCTTCCACACAAATCGTAATCCAAAATAGGGTAGTTATCGCCCAGATAAGCGTCGTTATCAATCGGCTCATCGGTATTGATTTTGGGAACCTCAATGCTGTCGGCAATATAGTCCTCTGTAGAAACGTGAAAGGTATATGAGAGATCGCCGATATTCCATTGGTATCCCGATCCTCCGAGACTATAATAATCATCACCAAGTATGCCGGCGAGATCGTCAAAATACAGGTTAAGATTTTGACCGTTTAGCGTAAATTTTTCTGCGGGGACGTCAAGGCAAAATACACTGCTATCCTCTGACATAATAAGGCATACCTAATCCGATACATATTCGATTCTATCACCGTCATAGTAAACATCCGGTTCATAAATGTCAGATTCTCTAAAGGCTGCGATTATATCTTCCGCCGACATCTCCATAATTTCGTTAACCGAAACACTCTCATAGAGCAGTTTACCGACGGTATCATCAACATCCGCCTTGACCTCTGAAGATTGCTGCTGAGATGCGACATATTCCTCATCTTTTGCTGCCTGTTCGCCTCTTTTTGCTAAATTACCGGCATTTACTGCAATCAGTATCGCAATGAGAGCGAAGACTGCACCCAGAATAATCAACAGCTTTTTCGGTTTCTTTTGCTTTGGAACGGCCGCAGAAGGCTTGCCAGCCGGCTGCTTTGGATTTGCCGGGTTGGGTGCTGCCGCTGTGCAGAAGCATCTGTAATCAGCTTTGTTCCGTATTTTTGACAGAACCCGGCGCTGTCCAATGCTTTTGTGCCACGTTTCGGACAGAACATTATATCTTCCCCTTTAGTTTCTTTGATAGTGATTGAAGTAATACTCCATAGCCGCCTGCAATATGGGAGTCACTTTCACGACGCATTTATACTTCTGAAACCCCATATCGTGCGATAAGAAAGAGGCCCCTTCAATCCGGTTTCCCGCATCCGTGAAATATTCCTTTTTTCCGGAATCACGGTTTGTAGCGTCGGCTCGGATGATGAGAACGGCCATACGCCGCTGCTCCCCTCCGAAGGGTGTGCAGATCCCGATCTCTTGCGTGCTCGCCTGGATGGCATCCGCTGCCGCCTCCTGTAGGGCTCCGCGTATGCTGAAAGCCTCCCGCTTGATGTATCCCCCCACTCATGGAAATAGGGTTGCAGATAGCTCAGGTGCGTGTTCATGAATCGGATGAGGTCATCGATGTTGCTTTCATCCTTCATCTTCCCCTGATACCGAAAGGCGCACCGTCCCTTCTTTACCCCGCATATAACGCGGGCCGCAGCATATCCGAGGAGCAGGAAGAACAGCAGGAGGATGGGATTTAGGGTTATGATCCCTAATACGGCAGAAATCCCAAGGCATATCCACAGGAACCGGAGGGACACCTTGCTGCTCAGCAGCTCTTCTGCCGATTGAAAGTCGGTGACATTTTGGATGTGATTATCGACAAACGCTTTGAAGCCGTCGCCGTCAGCTTCCGGCAGGGCGGTTTGGATGGGGAAACGGGTGTTTAGGTTGACTTCTGTTTCCGCCACTGTGGGGGATAGAGGGGATACCGCCAGTGCGTTATTTGTATGAATAACCTTTGTGCCGCACTGGTGACAAAAGTCTGCCTCTTCGGCTATTTGTGCTCCGCATTTGTGGCAAAACATCATCATAACCCTCCTTGCCAAATCATTATGAGCAACAAACTGATAAAACGGTGTCGCCTTCTTTTCTGCAAGCAGCGTTTTCCGTTCCTTGGTCTTATTTTTAATCTGCTGTACCAGTAAGGTATAACGCTCCAGATCGGGATTCAACACATTCAGACTTTCAAATAATTTGTATTTTTCAAAACTGGTATAGCAGATTTGATGACGGAAAATAATTATATTCGCTCGTAAGGACTCTATTGCCTCCGCAAGAGCTGGAACAGATACTTTGACTGTTCACATCAACCTTTTTTACTGTCGCTTTCAATTCCTGGAGCAGGGCATTGTCGGCCTTGATCTTCTGGTTCAGTTCAGATCCTGCATTCTTTTTTGCGCATAACTATTGACAGTACCAGGTTTTTCCCTTCCTGATTGCATCCTCTATCCGTCCATCTACGCATAGAATGCCGATTCTGAGCGATGTGCTCTTCCATCGCTCAGACAGCTCTGCCGTTGTTAAGTATTCCATGTTCCTTTTCACACCTTGATTTAGATTGATTTCGACATTTCTTATACATTACATATCGGAACAATACAACGAGGGCTTTGTTTCAAAGTGAAAATTTTGCAAAGAAAGTTTGCTGTTCTTATCTTATATAAAAACGGGAATATTGAATTTTGGTTTGACTTCGCACATAATATATACTATAATTGTTGTGCGAGGAGACGATGATATGGATACCGACATGACATTCCGTATGGATTCCGATGTGAAAGCAGAGATGGCCGCTATCTGTGCCAAGCTAGGAATGACAACATCTACTGCTTTCAATATTTTTGCCAATGCCTTTGTACGCGCAAAGGGAATGCCATTTGCTGTAACGATTCAAGAACCTGACGCTTTTGTGTCAAAGGAGGCAATACTGGCGGATACCGACAAGCTATTGGCCGACTTTACATCAGACTACAAAAAATGACATAACAAAACCGGCACCCACACTCGGGTGCTGGCTTTGTTGCTCTATTGCAGATATGCCATCCGGTTCGAAAATTCAGATATTGCCGGGGAGCTGTTGGATCTGCGGAGTGAGGACGAGCAGCTAGGACAGATGCAGATCGATCAGTTGATTTGACTTTTCGTCTGTTGAAAGGTATAGTAAATACAGTATTGATGAATGCAGGGAGTAGCCGTATATGGAGCAATTTATCCCAAAAGAAACGCTGGATCTTCTCTCTTATCGCTCCACGCTGGGACAAAGCCTGAAGCAGATTTCATTAAGGGCAACCCCTTTAGAAACGATATTGGATGATGTTGCGAAATACCGTTCCGGCTATATTGATGTTCTGGTTCAGGAAAACCTGATTGGTTCACGGTTCAAGAGCGAGGATTCTATCATTCGAAAATATAAGAAAACACTCCGCACTGGGGGTGGTTTTAAGCAGTGCTTTAACGATGTGTTGGGCTTTCGGCTGCGTTTTGAGGAATACCCGGAAGAGTTTCCAGACTATTTCCGCGTAGTAGATCTGCGTCAGGGGAAAAAGATTGATGACGGCTATCGGGCGGTTCATCTCTATTACCAGAGGGATAACCTAGCATATCCTATTGAGGTTCAGCTCTGGTGCGGCAAAGACTATGCTTTCAATATCTGGAGTCACCAGTATGCCTATAAATACAAAACGCCGGAAATAGGAAAATTATTGTATCAGGAATACTTTTCTGGAGTCATCCGGACAGAACAGGATTTTTTAGCGCGATTGCAGGAATTGGAGGCAGTTTGAATGGGTGATAAGAAAATCTATATTGTGGCTAAAGTTTTCGATAGACCAGGAAGCTTGGCGTATCTTTGCAAGACGGCTAACGAGGCCAGATGTCTGCCGGGAACACTGGAAGCTTTGCGGGCGGATGGCGTTCAAATCGTCATATTGGACTCTCCGGAGATCTATTCAGAGTATGCGCCATATTCTTTTATCGACGATATGAAAGCGTTTATTGATAAGGTCAGCCAGATGAACCGGGTTGCCTAAAGAATACTGACTACTGTTTTGAAAGTAACATAAAAGCAGCAGAATCATTGCGGTGCAATGGTTCTGTTGCTTTTATGCCCCCATTCGTCAAAATCGTCCTCATTAAAACAGTAGGGAAGGCCGATACAGTGTGAACCAGCTTTCCCTTTCCCTACTTTATAACCCATACATACAGTTCTATTTTACTATAACCATATGTACGGTACTTTTACTGATATGAAATTCTTTTGCCGTAGCACGGACAGTTGTATGGTGTTCAATAATATAGTGGGCAAATGTAATGGCCCGTTCTTCCGGAAGCCCTTTCAAATGTGTTCCCTCCCCATAACGGTGATAGTCCATTTATATGCAGGGGACAGGGGAAATCATGTCATTTTTCGCAGAACAATAAAAGGTGGAAATACAGCAAAATGACTGAATTTTTCTATATTTTAATTTGTAAGATGTCAGCTTGTAACAAGGTATAATTTATGATAAACTATATTATAGAAAATGATTGATAGAGGAGGAACCCATTTTATGAATAGCTGTACCGGCTGTCTGAGCCGCAATACCTGCCAGAGTGCAGATAAGCCTATGGAAGATTATATCCGGCAGCTTCCTTTAGAAACGGCCCACCACCGTGTAGAAGGCCAGTCTACAAAATGCGGGTTTGGGTTGCAGGGGGTATGCTGCCGTTTATGTGCAAACGGGCCTTGCCGGGTTACACCGGAAGCACCGAAAGGAATTTGCGGGGCAAATGCAGATACCATAGTAGCCCGGAATTTTTTACGGGCAGTAGCGGCTGGATCAGGGTGTTATATCCATGTTGTAGAAAATACAGCACGGCAGTTAAAAAATACAGGACTGCATAAAGACAAGATCCGCAGTGAAAAAGCATTAAACCATTTAGCAGAATTATTAGGTGTTACTGGAACAGATAAATATGACTTATGTGTAAAGGTAGCAGATGCAGTCCTTTCTGATCTTTACCGTCCGGAATATGAACCGATGGAGCTGGTAGAAAAGCTGGCTTATGCTCCTCGAGTAAAACGCTGGAAAGAATTAGGAATCATGCCTGGCGGGGCAAAAGGGGAAGTTTTTTGCAATGTGGTAAAAACTTCAACAAATCTAAGCTCTGATCCGGTTGAAATGCTGATATCTTGTCTGCGTTTAGGCATTTCCACAGGTCTTTATGGTTTGCAGCTGACCAATTTATTAAATGATGTTGTTTTAGGCGATCCGGAAATCCGTTCTGCACCGGTTGGGATGAATGTCATTGATCCGGACTATATCAATATTTTAATTACAGGCCATCAGCATTCCCTTTTTACTTACATACAGGACCGCTTGCTGGAAGAAGATGTAGTAGCAAAAGCAAAAGCTGCCGGAGCCAAGGGCTTTAAATTAGTAGGCTGCACCTGTGTAGGACAAGATCTCCAGCTTCGGGGAGCGCATTATACAGAAATTTTTGACGGTCATGCAGGAAACAACTATATTTCGGAAGCTGTACTTTCCTGCGGCGCAATTGATGCCGTATTAAGTGAATTTAACTGCACCTTGCCAGGAATAGAGCCGATTTGCGAGGAATTGAAAATCAAACAGATTTGCTTAGATGTGGTAGCGAAAAAAGCAAATGCAGATCTGATACCATTTGATTACGAAACCCGCCAGGCAGACGGTGACCGGATTATAGATGAAGTCATTGGGGCATATAAAGCCCGCCGTGGTAACGTACCAATGAATCTTTTCACCAGCCATGGCAACCGGAACACCTTGACAGGTGTTAGCGAAGGCAGCCTGAAAGCCTTCTTGGGGGGCAGTTGGAAGCCGCTGATTGACTTAATTGTTAGCGGGAAAATAAAAGGTTTAGCTGGCGTAGTAGGCTGTTCCAGTGTAGCTTATGGCCATGATACCCTGACAGCCGCCCTTACAAAAGAATTGATTGCCAGGGATATTTTGGTATTGACGGCAGGCTGTTCTTCCGGCGGCTTGGAAAATATCGGCCTTATGACACCGGAAGCGGCTGACTTAGCAGGCCCCAATTTGAAAGCAGTCTGCAAGCAGTTAGGCGTCCCGCCTGTTTTAAACTTTGGTCCATGCCTTGCCATTGGACGTCTGGAAATTGTAGCTACTGAAATTGCCCGGGAATTAGGCGTTGATCTGCCCCAGCTTCCACTGGTTATTTCAGCGGCCCAGTGGCTGGAGGAACAAGCTTTAGCAGATGGAGCCTTTGCTCTGGCATTGGGCCTGCCGCTGCATTTAGGAGTACCGCCTTTCATCACTGGCAGCAGCCTGGTAACAAAAGTGCTGACAGAAGATATGACAGGTCTGACAGGCGGGCGTGTCATTATTGATCCGGATGGCAAGTCTGCGGCGGATAAACTGGAGGCTGTCATTGAGGAGAAGCGCAAGGCCTTAAACATTTAAGGGGGGCGGCTGAGATGAAACGAATTTTTATTGATCCCACTAAATGTGATGGGTGTAAAAACTGTTCTTTGGCATGTATGGAAGCCCACCGTCAGGATGGCGGGACAGGAATTTATACTTTAGATTTGCAGGACCCCAGCAACCAGTCCCGCAACCGTATCTTAACGGATGGCAAAGGCGGCTATAACCCGATTTTCTGCCGCCATTGTGATATACCGGATTGCGCAGGAGCCTGCATGAGCGGGGCATTACAAAAAAATATGGACAATGGCCTGGTAGAATATGACGCGGAGAAATGCGCAGCCTGTTACATGTGTGTTATGAGCTGCCGTTATGGGGTTCCAGCCATTTCACCAGATCGGAAACGGGTAATCAAATGTGATTTCTGCGCCCATTTGGAAGAAGGCCCTGCCTGTGTACGGGCCTGCCCGAAAAAGGCTATTGAAGTGAGGGAGGTGTGAGAATGGAACGATTTGTTATCATTGGAGCCGGTGCCGCCGGTATCCGCGCCGCCCAAACCCTTCGCAAATTCCGTCCGGAAGATTTGATTACCGTCATTTCCATTGATGATACGGTTCATTCCCGCTGTATGCTCCATAAATATTTGGGCCATGAACGGGATGCTCAGGGCATCAGCTTTGTAGAGGCAGATTTTTTTGAAAAAAACGACATCACTCATATTGCCGGTGAAAAAGTAACAAAAATTGATACCGGGCTGAAAATGGTATATTATGGTGAGCAGTATTCTGCCCCATATGACAAATTGCTGATTGCTGCCGGTTCCGGCTTTTTTATCCCGCCAATCCCCCATTTCAGGGAGGCTCCAAATGTATTTGGTTTCCGGGATTTCAGTGATGCGCTGAAAATTGACGAAGCATTTCTCAAAGGAAAACGGGTATTTATTGTAGGTTCCGGGTTGGTTGGACTGGATGCAGCGTCAGCCTTATGTGAACGGGGTGCACAGATTACCATAGCTGAAATGGCCCCTCGGGTGATGCCCCTTCAGACAGACGATTATGCTGCCAGTATCTATCAGAAAGCTTTTGAGGCTCACGGCTGTAAATTCCTGCTAGGTGTAGGAGCCACGGATGCGGTAGTAGATGAGAAGGGGAATATTACAGAGGTCATTCTTGCTACTGGTGAGCATATTCCCTGTGACTTTATCATTATGGCGGCTGGAGTCCGTCCCCGTATTGAGATAGCCCAAAACAGCGGCATTGCTGCGGAACGGGCAATCCAGGTGGATGATCATTTGCGCACCTCAGCCCCGGATGTATATGCGGCTGGAGATTGTACAGGTCTTTCCGGCGTATGGCCGGATGCAGCAGCCCAAGGGGAAGCTGCTGCGGAAAATATGGCCGGGATTGATACGGTTTATGAAAAGCCCTATCCTTTCAAAAATACCAGCAATTTCTTTGGTGTAACCATGCTGTCGGTGGGGCGTTTGGATTTGACAGAAGGTGCTGAAATTCTCATTCACCGGACACCAAAAGAATATAAAAAAGCCATTATAAAAGATGGAAAATTAACAGGCTATCTTTCTTTGGGGGATATTTCCAACAGCGGCCTGTATTTGCATCTCATCAAAAATGGAATTGACGTCAGTGGAAAGACAGATAAAATTTTCCGTTTAAGCTTTTCCGATTTCTATGGCATCAATGAGAAAAACGGAGAATATGCTTATTCTGTTTCATAAAAAATCAATTATCCCCGCTTCTTTTAAAAGAAGCGGGGATAATATTTGTTCTTATTCATTCAGCTTTCCATCGCCAGCCATTAGATTGGTTAAATCTTCGATCTTTTCCAATGGGAATGGCGGAAGGGAAACAGGCTTCATTGCAATAGACATCAGCTTCATGGGGTTATCGTCAGCCGCTATCCGGTTAGAAGAAAGGGCGCCGCATCTGCGGCAGCGGTGGATAACAGCCCATTCGCCATTTTTACGTACCCATACTGCGATTGGCTCCATAATGCCGCCGCAGTCCGACTGGCGGTCACCGGGCTCAATATCTACATGAAGGCTGCACAGGCAGTTTGGACAATGGTTGCGGTGGTCACTGCCAGCGCCTGCCGGCACAACAAGCCTGCCGCATACTTTACAGGTAAAGCTGTCATGACAAGGGTGGGTTTTATAATAACCTTTTTGATATTGTTTTCTTTTGTTTTCTCTGTTCACGAGAATATCCTCCTAAAAGTCGTTGGAAACAATCCTTTTGGGAGGCTTGACAAAAATAAAATTTTACGCCAACCTCCCGGTTAGCGGACAAGTGCATAAAATAGATTATTTTTCATAAAAATAATCACTCCTTTTTTTATTATATCAATGCTGGCGGCACTTTCTATTATACATAAAATCGTAAAAAAGTCCAGAGGGGTCAGGGCGTAAAACGCTGGCTGACCACATCCCAGTTGATTAGGCGGAACCAGTTTTCCACATAATCAGCCCGGCGGTTTTGGTACTGTAAGTAGTAAGCATGTTCCCAGACATCCACCAGCAGTACAGGCCGATAAGGGAATACCGCATCCTGGTTAGCTGTTTGCAGGATCTTCAACTGCCCGGAATCATCCTGGACTGTCCAGGCCCATCCGGAACCAAACAGAGTAACCGCTGCATTTTTCATGGTATTTTTCCATTGGGCCATGGAGCCAAAGGAAGAAATAACAGCCTGTTGAAAAGCAGGGCTGGGGGAAGTGGATCTGCTTGTCATGGAATCAAAATATAACTGGTGGTTATAAACGCCGCCGCCATTTTCCCAGACCGATCTGCGGATTTGTTCCGGCAGTTCATTGATATTAGCCAGAATCATTTCCAAATTCCAGGTATGGTACATGGGGTAAGGGGACAGGGCCTCATTTAAACGGTCTACATAGGTTTTCAGATGCTTGTCATGATGAAAATGCAATGTACGTGCATCTATCACAGGCTGTAAGGCGTTATAAGCATAGGGCAAAGGTTTCAACGGGAAGGGATAATGCTCTAATTCATACATGAAGGGAACACCTCATTTCCTTAATTTAGGGGGATATTTTGATTTATATGGGAATCGCCTTTGAAAAATGAAAAGCTTTGATAAAGATTGCAACGGGCGGCCAATCATGTTATAATAAGGAATATTGGCTGCCGGTGACCAGGCAGCCGAATGAGAAAAGAACACTTTTTATAAGGCGGGGGGTCGACGTGAAAAAAAATGCAAACCTTTTTCATCCATTTGTTTACATTGCCTTAGGATGCTGCATTGCAATGACAGCGGCCTCCGTATTTTATCATACGCGGCTGTTTTATGTATGCCTTGCAGTAACAGGTATTTGTTCCGGGCTGCTGATTTGGCAGATGTATGCAGTCCGTCGCTCTGTACGGGAATTTTTAAGTGCAGTCGGCCAGACTTTGACGGCTGGCCAGCAGGAAACCATGGAACGGTTTCCGATTCCGGCAATGGCTTGCGGAGCTGATGGTGAAATTTACTGGTGCAATGACAGTGCAATCGAACAGGTATTAAATGGGGAAAATAATTATGGAATGAACATCCAGACCATTTTAGGAAATGTCAATGTTACCGTACCCTGCCCGGTAGGAGGGTATGAAACAGAATACCAGGAAAAATCCTTTGTTGTATACACAGCTCCGGTAAAAAGTACGGAAAATGACTTATATATGGTATATTTCTTTGAAAATACCCGTTTGAAACGCTATACACAGGAATATTTTGATTCCCGTCCGTCCATTATGCTGATATTAGTAGATAATTATGAAGAATTGCAGTCTTTAAAGGATAATGACCGGACGCGGTTAATGGGTGACATTGAATATACCATTGGAAAATATGTTTCCGATCATGGGGGCTTGATGCTGAAAAGTGACCGGGACCGCTTCACCGTAGTGGTGGAAGAACGTCACTTGCGCTCCATGATTTCCAGCCGGTTTGAGCTTTTGGAGCAGGTGCGGGATCTGGCAAGGGAACGGAACCAGGTGGTTACCCTTTCCGTAGGGGTAGGCCGGGATGCCGGTAATTTGAATGACAGCGAACAGTATGCCCGTCAGGCGCTGGATATGGCATTGGGCCGGGGCGGTGACCAGGCTGCTGTCCACAGCGCAGGAGGTTATGAATTTTTCGGCGGCGTTTCCAGCGGCGTGGAAAAACAGACAAAAGTAAAAACCAGGATTGTTGCGGCCGCCTTGATGGAGCTGATCAACAGCAGCGATTCCGTGTTCTTAATGGGCCACAGAAATGCCGACTTAGACTGTTTCGGCGCCGTAGTGGGCCTTTGCCGGGCAGTACAGCTTATGGGGAAAAATGCCCATATTGTGATACGGAAAGAGAAACAGCTTACAGGAGAGCTTTATACCCGGCTGGTAGAAAACGGATATGAAGGCGTATTTTTAGAACCAGAAGCAGCCCTGCAAATGACAGCAAAAAAGACGTTGCTGATCATTTGCGATACCCATACAAAGCAGGTTGTAGAATCCCCGGAATTGTATGCACAATGCAAAAGTGTTGTGGTCATTGACCACCACCGGAAAATGGTGGGGCATATTGACAATGCGGTTATCTTTTATCATGAGCCTTATGCCAGCAGCGCCTCCGAAATGGTAACAGAACTGCTTCAGTATTTTGGGGAGAAAATACGGATTGGCCGATTGGAAGCAGAATCTTTATTGGCAGGGATTATGCTTGACACGAAAAATTTCATTATGCGGACAGGGGTCCGTACTTTTGAAGCTGCCGCATATCTGCGCCGTTTGGGGGCGGATACCGTAGAAGTAAAACGCTTGTTTGCTTCCAGTATGGATTCTTACCAGCGCAAAGTGAAGCTGGTAGCGGGGGCTGAAATTTACCGGGGCTGCGCCATTGCTTTGTCGCCGGATCGGGACGCACCGGATATGCAGGTAACAGCCGCCCAGGCAGCGGATGAACTGTTGACCATCCAAGGGGTGCAGGCGTCATTCCTGATTTTTGAAATGAATGGTTTAATGTGGTTTTCCGCCAGAAGCATGGGCCAGTTGAATGTGCAGCTCATTATGGAAAAATTAGGGGGCGGGGGTCATTTGACAATGGCAGGCGCCCAGCTCCGGGGCGCATCTCCAAGCGAAGCCAAAGAAAAACTGATAGCAGCCATTGATGAATTTTTTGCAGAAAACGAACGGAAATAAAAGGAAGGGAAAAAGAATTATGAAAGTCATTTTAAAACAAGATGTAAAAGGCAGCGGAAAAAAAGGGGATTTGGTAACCGTTTCTGATGGATACGCCCGGAATTACTTATTGCCAAAAGGATTAGCCATGGAAGCCAATAACCAGACCATGGGAGAATTTAAAGCAAAACAGGCGGCTGCGGAACACCATGCCGCAGTGGAAAAACAGGAAGCCCAGGATTTAGCCAAACGGATCGGAGAAAAAACGGTAAAGCTTACGGCAAAAGCCGGAGCGGGCGGGAAATTATTTGGATCTGTAACGGCAAAGGAAATCGCGGAAGCCATCAACCGGGAATATGGCTGCAACATTGAAAAACGCAAAATTTCTTTGGAAACAGAAATCAAGGCATTTGGGACATTTACAGCCCAGATTAAACTTCATCCTGGCGTTACAGCAAAAGTATATGTGGCTGTGGGCGAAGAGGTGAAGTAATTGGCCACCACTTTTGAAACGGGTGAAATACAGCAGCTTCCTTACAGCCTGGAAGCGGAGCAAAGTATTTTAGGGGCTATATTAGTGGACCCGGAATGCTTTCCAAAGGTTTTGGAACTGATAAAAGCGGAATCGTTTTATCGGAGCCAGCACCGCCGGATGTTTGAATTGATGTCCAGCATGTTCACCCGGAACAAAGCAATGGATTTTATTACCATCCTCGGGGAAGTCCGGGATGCACAGATTTTCCAGTCACCGGAGGAAGCTAAAATTTATTTAGCCCAGTTAGCAGAAGTGGTTCCTACTTCTGCTAATATCGAAGCTTATTGCAGGATCGTCCAGGAAAAATATGATGCCCGGCGTCTGATGATTGCTTCCCGTGAAATCATCGACATGGCCCGGGAATCCCAAAATGAAACAGAACTTTTGCTGGATGTGGCGGAACAGAAGATTTATGACATCCGCCAGGGCCACAGCAGCAGCGGCTTGAAACATATCCGGACTGCCGTAGCGGAAACATATGAAACCTTGCAGCGGTTGTCCGGGGCAGAACGGGAAAAATACCGGGGAACGTCAACAGGCTTCCCTTATCTGGACAAAGTTTTAACAGGCTTGAATAATACGGATTTGATTTTGATTGCAGCCCGTCCAGGCATGGGAAAAACTTCTTTTGCCTTGAATATTGCAGAACATGTGGCATTAAAAGCGGGAAAACGGGTTGCTATTTTTTCACTGGAAATGAGTTCGGAACAGATAGCCTTGCGGCTGCTGTCGGCACAGGCTTCCATAGAAGGCCAGCGCCTGCGGGCCGGAGAGCTGACGGGAGATGAATGGTACCGGCTGTCCATGGTTTCCCAGGCCGTGTCCCAGTCGGAAATTTATCTGGATGATACGCCGGGGATTTCCATTGGGGAAATGAAAGCAAAATTACGCCGCTTGCGCCATGTGGATCTGGTTATTATTGATTATTTGCAGCTCATGTCATCTGGGAAGCGCCGCCAGGAAAACCGTGTCCAGGAAGTTTCCGAGCTGACACGGAACTTAAAAATTATGGCAAAAGAGCTGAATGTGCCTTTAATTACATTATCCCAGCTTTCCCGCGGGCCGGAAAGCCGTACCGATCATAAACCCATGCTTTCGGATTTGCGGGAATCCGGTTCTATTGAACAGGATGCAGATATTGTCATGCTGCTGTACCGGGAGGACTACTATAACCGGGAAGAAGCCGAGGAACGGAATGTGGCCCTTTGTGATGTGGCCAAAAACCGCCATGGGGAAGTTGCCACCGTCAAATTAGGGTGGGACAGCCGTTATACCCGGTTTACCAATCTGGAGTTTGCAAGAAATGAACCATAAAATATTAGGGACAATCCAAAAATATTCCATGCTCAAGCAGGGTGATACGGTCATCGCGGCCGTTTCGGGCGGCGCGGATTCGGTCGCCCTGCTTCACTTTTTAAGCGGGCCGGACTTGCAAATTAAAATCCGGGCCTGCCATTTAAACCATTGTCTCCGGGGGGAGGAAAGTGACCGGGACGAACGCCTGGTCCGTACCATGTGCCGGGAATATGGCATCCCTTTGGATGTGCGCCGGGCAGATGTGGCTTCTTTGGCCCGGCAGGAAAAATGTTCTGTGGAATTGGCTGCCCGGAAAGAACGCTACCGTTTTTTTGAAGAACTGGCCCAAATCCATGGGGCTAAAATTGCCACAGCCCATACGCTGTCTGACCTGACAGAAACGGTACTGTTCCATCTGGCAAGAGGGACGGGGCTGGACGGGCTGTGCGGGATTCCCCCGGTTCGGGGCTGTTTTATCCGTCCCTTGTTAGCCTGTACCCGGCCGGAAATAGAAGCTTATTGTATCGCTCATGATCTGGCATATGTGAACGACAGCACTAATGCTTTGGATGACTATACCCGTAATTTTATCCGGCATAATGTGATACCGCCTTTTACAGAAGTCAATGAGGGGGCATTGCGGGCGGTAGAACGGATGACAACCCTGATCCGGGAAGATGCCAGCTTCTTATATTTATGCACCCAGGAGCAGCTTGCAGCCTGCCGGCGGGGAAAAGGGCTGGATGCGGCGCTGCTGCGCCAGGCACATCCTGCCATGCGTTCCCGAATGATTCTGGCATTGTTAAAGGAAAATGGTGCGGAAGTCAGTGAACAGCGGGTGCGCCAGGCGGAAGAAGTCCTTTCCGGCAGGCAGGGGGCTTTATGTATTGGAAAAAATATCCGGCTGGCAGTACGGGACGGTATTTTCCTGGCAGAAGCTTTCCGGCAGGCCCCGGTTCCCCAATTCCGGGAAACCCGTTTGCTGAAAAAACGGCTGGATGGCAGCAGGATACGGCTTCCGGGCGGGCGGCTGCTGTCATTTTCTGTATTTTCTGCGGCTGATTATGAAATTTTTAAAAACAATGGAGATATTGACTTAAAATGCGCTCTGGATTATGATATGATGGAGAATGATATTGTGGTACGTTCCCGCAGGCAGGGGGACCGTATCCGTCCGGCAGGCCGGGGCTGTTCCAAAAGCTTGAAGAAGCTTTATAATGAGCTTGCAGTTCCTGACCGGGACACCCGTTGTGTAATTGCGGATCGGGGCGGCGTCCTTTTTGCGGAAGGCGCCGGAGCTGATGAACGGGCTGCAATGTCATCTGGTTCCAAAACGATTGTAATGGTTAAAATAACGGAGGGATTAGAGCATGACGGCGGATATTGAGAAAGTATTGTTAAATGAAGAAGAACTGCATCAAAAAGTAAAAGAATTAGGCGCACAAATTTCAAAGGATTATGCAGGAAAACCGCTGCTGGTATTGGGGATTTTAAAAGGATCGTTTATTTTTATGGCAGATTTGGTCCGGGAAATTACAATCCCCTGCCAGGTAGAATTTATGGCGGTTTCCAGCTACCATTCAGGAGTAAAGACTTCCGGTGTGGTTAAAATTATCAAAGATATTGATATTAACCCTAAAGAATATAATATCCTGGTGGTAGAAGATATTTTAGACAGTGGTTTAACATTAAGTTACCTGCGGGATCTGCTGCTCCGGCGGGGTGCTGTTGATCTGAAAATTGCAGTCCTTCTGGATAAGCCGTCTGGCAGGAAAACTGACATTCAGGCAGATTATTGCGGCTTTGAAGTGCCTGACGCATTTCTGGTAGGCTATGGCCTGGACTATGCGGAGAAATACCGGACTCTGCCTTATGTAGGGATTTTGGACCCAAAAGTATACAGCAAATAATTGCTGTGAAAAAATAGGGGCTGTTTTTTTCCAGCCCTGGTAAGATATATTCGACGGGAGTGAAACAAGTTTGAACAAAAAATCTAAGGGCGTCGGGATCTATCTGGCGGTATTTACGCTGCTGATCCTGATTGCGGTAATGCTGTTTACTACAATGGGACAGCCGGCGTCCACGGTGAAATATTCCGAAGTAATCGGATATTTTCAAGACCAGAAAGTAAAGGAATTCAAATTTGATCTGGGAACTGGCGACCTGAATATGGTATTCCAGGATGGGACAAAAATGGAATATAAAGTCCCAAATGCCAATATGTTCTGGACTAAAATGGATTCCAGTATGTCCGTTGACGGGGAAGGATATATTCAGCAGTATAATAAGGCTCATCCGGATGCGCCGATGGTATATGATGTGGTCCGGCCAAAAGAAATGCCTTTCTGGGTTTCCATGCTCCCGTCAATCGTCCTGCTGATTCTGCTGGTAGCATTTTATTTAATGATGATGCGCCAGGCCAGAGGCGGCGGCCCAGGGGGTATGATGAGCTTCGGCAGGGCAAAGCCTCATAATCCGGAGGACGGAACAAAGGTAACTTTTGCTGACGTAGCCGGAGCTGACGAGGAAAAAGAAGAACTGGTAGAAATTGTCCAGTTCCTGAAATCACCCAATAAATATAATACGCTTGGCGCCCGTATCCCCAAAGGGGTTTTGCTGATGGGCCCTCCCGGAACTGGCAAAACCTTGCTGGCCAAGGCCACCGCAGGGGAAGCAGGTGTGCCTTTCTTCTCCATTTCCGGTTCTGATTTTGTGGAAATGTTTGTAGGCGTCGGTGCGTCCCGTGTCCGTGACCTGTTTGAACAGGCAAAGAAAAATTCCCCTTCTATTATTTTTATTGACGAAATTGATGCCGTAGGCCGCCAGCGGGGCGCTGGTTTAGGCGGCGGCCATGATGAACGGGAACAGACCTTGAACCAGCTTCTGGTGGAGATGGATGGCTTCGGAACCAATGGCGGCGTTATTGTTATGGCTGCAACCAACCGGAGGGATATTTTAGATCCGGCTTTGTTGCGTCCGGGCCGTTTTGACCGGCAGATTATGGTAAATTATCCTGACATCAAGGGCCGGGAAGAAATTTTGAAAGTCCATACCCGGAACAAACCCATTGGTCCAGATGTAAACCTGCATACCATTGCAGCCTCTACCACAGGCTTTACAGGGGCAGATTTAGAGAATTTAACCAATGAAGCTGCCCTGGCTGCTGCGAAAAAAGATTTGAAAGCCATTACTATGCAGGAAATTGAGGAGGCTACCATCAAAGTCATTGCGGGGCCGGAAAAGAAATCCCATCTGGTTACAGAAAAAGATAAGAAATTGACTTCTTACCACGAGGCAGGCCATGCAATCTGCACCTATTACCTGCCTACCCAGGATCCGGTCCATCAGATTTCCATTGTGCCCCGGGGCATGGCAGGAGGCTTCACCTTATCTCTGCCCACGGAAGATAAAAGCTATATGACCAAACGGGAAATGAGCGAGGATATTGTTACGCTCTTAGGCGGCCGTATGGCGGAAAAACTTGTATTAGAGGATATTTCCACAGGAGCTTCCAATGATATTGAACGGGCTACAAAGCTGGCCCGGAATATGATCATGCGGTACGGCTTCTCTGAAAAGCTGGGGCCTATTGTGTATGGCCATGATGACAATGAAGTGTTCTTAGGACGCGATTTCAGCAGTACCCCCCGTTATTCCGAAAATGTAGCTGCGGAAATTGATCAGGAAATCCGGGATATTATTGACACGGCTTATGAACGGGCCAGAGATATTTTAACTGAGCATATGGATCAGCTTCATCAGGTGGCCCAATTCCTGTTTGAGCATGAAAAAATGGCAGAAAATGAATTTGATGCTATGATGAAAGGGCTGCCAATGCCGGAAAAACCGGACTTTTCGATTTATGCCCATTCAGAGGAAGAACCTCCCGCGCCAAAAGAAGAACCCCAGGAAAAAGCTCCGGAAAATGAGCCTTCCGAAAGCCAGGCTGTACCAGGGACTGACGTTTGGAATGCGGTTCTTCCGGGGAAACCCAATCCGGAAACACCAGAAGAAAATCCCGAAAATACAAACAAATAAATTTTACGTGCCGTCCCGCAGGATTGCGGGACGGTCCCGGCTGTCAAAATGGAGTGGATGCCTTTATGATGTTTAATAAGATTATCACACTGTCTTTAAATCCTGTGGCAGATATTACTTTCTATGTAAACCGTTATGTGCCTGGGGTGGATAATGTTGTAGAAAATGAATTGTATGATGCGGCAGGAAAAGCAGTAGATGTATCCCGGGTTCTGCGCAGTTATGAAATTGCAAATACAGCGTTGATTGTAGCAGGGCAGGAAAACAGCAAGCGTTATTTTGAACGGTTAAAAGATGAAAATGTTACAACCCGCGTCATTTATACAGAAGGACGCCTGCGGGAAAATATCAGTATTGTAACACCAGATGGTGTATTAACACGTTTGGTCCGCAAAAGCCCGGAATTAAGGCATCGGACGATTGACGAATTGGAAACGGCCCTTTCGGAAGAAATCCAAAAACCGGCGACTTTAGTCGTTGTTGCAGGGAAAATGCCGGACGGCGTAACGGATGAACTGTTTACAGAAATTTGCGGTTTTATTAAGGAATGCGGCGGTGTAATCGCGTTGGATTCCCAAAATATGACATTGAAAAATATTGCCAAAATAAAGCCCTGGGTAGTGAAACCGAATTTTGATGAGCTTTGCGCCTTAGTGGGCCGGAAACCGGTTGGACAGGAAGAAATCAAGGAAGCAGTCAAAGAAGTTTCCGAAGCAGGTGCGCATCATGTTTTAGCCAGCTTAGGGGAAGAAGGGATGCTTTATACAGACGGGAAAGTCTTTTATAAAGCAGATGTGCCGGAACTGAGCGAAATCAAATCAACTATTGGCGCAGGTGACGCCGCTTTGGCAGGCTTTATCATTGCCCATGACTACAAATACGATTTGAAACGTTCTGTACAGTTTGCAGCAGCTTTTGGGACAGCTTCCTGTATGGTGGAGGGTACGAACCCGCCCCGCCGGATTTCTGTTGCAATGATAAACAACCAGGTAAATGTTTATGAAATTTAACGGAAAGGGAAAATTTTATGAAACAGCTCCTTGTTGTAGTGGATTACCAGAAAGATTTTGTAGATGGTTCTTTGGGATTTCCGGAAGCCCGGTCTTTGGAAGAACCAATTTGCAGGAAAATTGAGGAATACCAAAAGCAAAAAGCGGATATTGTATTTACTTACGATACCCATAATCCGGATTATCTGCAAACCCAGGAAGGGAAAAAATTACCCATCCCTCATTGTATGAAGGATAGTCCGGGCTGGAATTTATATGGCCATGTAGGCTCCTACTGTACCAGCGAAACACCATGTTTTTATAAACCAGCTTTTGGTTCCATGGAGCTGGCGAATTTTGTCCAGGAAAAAGCATATGATTTAGTGGAATTATGCGGGCTGGTCAGTAATATTTGTGTAATTTCAAATGCTGTACTGATAAAAGCAGCATTGCCGGAAGCTCGGGTTTTAGTAGATGCCCAATGTACAGGCAGCGGGGATGCTGTGCTTCATGAAAAGGCGCTGGACGTTATGGAAGGCTTACAAATCGAAGTTTATCACCGCACCTAAAATCCATAAAAATTTTCCTTTCAAAAAATAACCATATCCTTTCAAAGAAGGATATGGTTATTTTTTTGAAAATGGATCTTGACTCTTACACAATGAGATACTATATAATCAGCGTATGAGCTCAAGAAAATCCAAACAGATCTGCGAGGGAATTTTAACCATGCTTAAAATCGGCGAATTTTCAAAATTATCCCGTGTTAGTATCCGTATGCTCCGCCATTATGATGAAATCGGCCTTTTGAAACCCTTTGAAATCGATCCATTTACGGGATATCGTTATTATCATGAAGATCAGCTTCCCATTGTGGGACGAATTAGCGAATTAAAAGATATGGGGTTTGGTTTAGCAGCCATTGGTGAAATGTTACTGTTCTATCAGGATAAAGAAATGCTGGAACGGTATCTTTCTTTGAAGGAAGCTGAATTGCAGGAGGCTTATGATAAAATGGGGCAGCGGCTGCGGCTGTTAAAGACAGCGAAAAAACGGTTAAGAAAGGATTGCAATGCTATGAAATACAATGTTACTTTGAAAACCCTTCCGGAACGTTATGTGGCAAGTGTCCGTATGACAATACCAGCCTATGATCAGGAGGGATTATTATGGAGTGCTTTAGTTAGTGAAACAGCTCCCCTGAACTTGGTACCAGATGATCCTTGTTATTGCAGTGTCATTTTTTATGACGGGGAATATAAGGAATGCAATGTGGATGTAGAAGCACAAAAAACAGTAAAAGGCCAGTATCCGGATACAGAACATGTCAAATTTAAAACAATGCCTCCGGTAACCTTTGCCTCCGCCACTTACCAGGGGCCTTACAGCCAAATCACTGAGGTGAATATTGCGGTAGCCCAATGGGTACGGGATAACGGATATGATTATGATGGGCCGGCTTTTAATATTTATCATGTAAGCCCCCATGAAACGTCAAATCCCGATGAATTTGTTACGGAAATTTGTTATCCGGTAAAGAAAAAATAAAAAAAGTTCAGCCTGCCTATATGATAGGCAGGCTGAAACTTTAAATTGCTGTACGCTGTTCTTTGATTTCTTCTGGTACGGATTCCTGTAAAGTAACAGAAACAGTTTCTTTTCTGCCGTCCCGAAGGATGGTGAGCTGAACGGAATCACCTGCTTTATGTTTTTGCAGCTCTTTACGCAAATCATCAGAGCTGGAAATTTCAACATCTTCTACGGCTAAAATCCCGTCGGCTGTTTTTAAACCTGCTTGCTGGGCTGCGGAACCATCCTGAATCCCTGCCACATAAACACCGGTTTGCGGAACCCGGTACATAAAAGCAGCTTGCTGGTTGGAAATATTGATAACAGATACGCCTAATTCCCCGCGGCCTGTTACATAACCGTTTGCAATTAAATCTGTTGTAACATCTTTTACAATGTCAATGGGAATTGCAAATCCCAAACCTTCCGCATTAGAACCGGAGGCTTTTGCTACAACAATCCCGATCAATTCGCCTTTGTTGTTGTAAAGCCCGCCGCCGGAATTTCCAGGGCTGATAGCGGCATTGGTCTGCAATAAAGTCATCGTTTCATTTCCTACTGTAATTTCCCGATCCAATGCACTGACAATGCCGTTGGTTACTGTACCACCTAATTCTCCTAAAGGATTCCCGATTGCAATGGCTTCTTCACCAACTTGTAAAGCGGAAGAATTTCCCATGGGAGAAACCTTTAAGCCTTCTGCTTCAATTTTAATAACAGCCAAGTCCGTTTGGCTGTCGCTGCCGATCAGCTTTGCAGGATAACTTTCCCCATTTTTTAAACGAACTGTAATATCAGAAGCACCTTCCACAACATGGCAGTTGGTTACAATATAACCATTTTCCTGGATAATGACCCCGCTTCCCGCAGCCTGGGCAGTTACCTGCTGCATAAAGAAATTGGTGGTTTCCACATTTGTATTGATTTCTACTACTGATTCTGAAACAGCATCTACAATTTGGGAAACTGTCATGGCTTCTGAAACGGCAGCAGGGATTGCTGGTGTATTGCTTTCCATTTTTGTGCTTTCTAAAACAACAGGAGCTTGTTCTGCCTGCTGGCTTTGCTGTAATGTTCCTGCAAAATAGCCTCCTCCAAATCCCATCACACCGGATACTGCTAAACAGGCGCATAATAATGCGGCGGCAGAACGGCGGGAATGGCTGCGGACAGGTTCCCGCTGGGGTTCCTGAGGAATATTTTGCTGTGTATTTTGAAGCGGATATTGTTCATACATATTGCTCAACTCCTAATAAATAACTTGGTTTTGTTGTTATTTATTATAAAAAACAAGTTTGAGCGGCATTTGAACAGATTACGAAAAAATCCGATAGATTTTATTGATGCTCTATGAAATTCATGAAGAATTTTTAATGGATTTATGACAAAACAGGCCCGCATTTATCAGAAAGGATTTCCCGAGGCTGTTCTGCTTCCTGCTGGGTTTCCCAGGGAAGCTGGTCCCCAGGTTCTTTTAAATAGTTCAGGATTTGCCAGATGCCTTCTCCGGAATACGAACTGACCCGGAAAATAGGGCTGCATCCGGCTAACTGTAACCAGCTTTCCGCCTGCTCTGGATCAGCATTTTTGTGATCGATTTGGGTGACGATGCCAATAACCGGACGGGTGCAGCAGGCTGCTACACAAGGCGGATATAAAGAATAAGGTTCTGTTGCACTCAATAAAAGCCCTACCACATCAGCTTCATAGGCATATAATGCCAAAGCCCGTCCTAAATGGGCTGTTTGTGCATATTCTCCTGGGGTATCAATGACAACATCAAAATGATTGATATATTGGGTCTTATGATAAGAAATGACATTTCCTTTTAATGCCTGGCGCAAAGTCGTTTTGCCGCTTTCACTGCGCCCCATTAAAATAATTTTTTTCATATGATCAAGTCTGGGTCAGTTCGCAAATGGTAAATCCCAGTTTCTCCTGTAAATAATCTAAAATTGCATGAATAGCGGCCTGCACATCAGAAACCCGCCCTGTAAAGATTAAAGTGCCGCTGAACCGGTCAATAAAGCCCAATTCTACATTGGATGTTTTAATGGCCAGATCCCCCGCAATAACAGAAATTTCAGAAGGGGACATGCTTAAAATTCCAATGGCAGACTGCCGGTAATCCACTTTCGGGTTTAATCCTAGTTTTTGATAAATAATTTCATCCGGGCCAGCGATAATATGAGCTAATGTTACCTGTTTGCCAGGTACCAGCTCTTGGACAATGCGCAGTTTCCCTTCGTTATTTTCTGGAAATTCTAATTGCATGACTCATGCCCCTCCCTTTCCTTCTCTTTTAATCATACGCCTTTTCCCAGCTTTTGTCTATGGCTGTGGCTTTATAAATTTTCTGCTGTTTCAACAATTTTCAGCCCAAGCTTTTTAGCTTTTTGAGCCAGATCAAAATTTTTCATATTCAGGCTGCCATAAGTGCCAATACAATCAATAACCGTTTGACAGGAACTTAACTGTTTTTCAGCTTCCGCATAGGTTTCATCACAAATCGGACAAAAGGCTTTTTCGGAAAAGACTTCGCTGGCTAAATCACAGGCAGCCGGATAATCAATATCATTTTGATGAAGAATGCCCGTCATAAAAGGGATTCCTTTTTTTTGCAGGATACGGTATTGGGGGATTCCAGATCCGGCACCGGCAATGACAAATACTTTCGGATCGCCTTTGGGCCGTTCCATTTCAAAGCTGCCATAAAGGGGATTATAACTGCCGTTGGAAAGCTGGTACAGGTTTTCAATGAAAGCTTTTGTAAAAATTTCATTGGGCGGCCCAAAATGTGTAACAGATTCTCCTTTTACACACATTACAAAATCCGAGGCTTTCTGTGCCAGATCCAATTCATGCAAAGACATAATGACTGTAATATTTTTTTCTTTTGTCATTTTACGCAGCAAATGAAGTAATTCTAACTTATACCGGATATCCAAAAAGGAAGTCGGTTCATCTAAAATAATCACTTGAGGCTCCTGACAGATGGCCCGGGCCAATAATACCCGCTGCCGCTGGCCGTCGCTGATTGCAGTATAATCTTTATCCCGGAGATCCCAGGCATGAACCAATTCCATGGCATTTTGAATTTGGGCGTGATCTTCTTGGGAGAGGATACCTAACAGGCCGGTATAAGGATATCTTCCTGTGGCTACAACATCTTCACAAGTCATCCGTTCTGTTTTGAGCCTTTCGGTGAAAACAACGGAAACAAGCCGCGACAATTCCCGGCTGCCCATTCCGTCAATAGAATGGCGGTCAATTAAAACAGTGCCGCATATGTTTTTTAAATGTTTGGTAATGGTTTTTAATATGGTAGATTTTCCGGAACCATTGGGGCCGATTAACGTTAAAATTTTCCCTTTATCCAATTTTATATTGATGTCTTGGATAAGCGGTATGCCGCCATAGCCTACGGAAAGTTTTTTTGTTTGAAAAAAGGGTTCCATATTTTTATCCATGTCCTTTCTTTTTCAAAAGGATTCCAATTACAACAGGCGCCCCAATCAAAGCAGTAACAGAACTGATACTCAGTTCTACCGGTGCAAAAATAGTCCGTGCCGCTAAGTCACAGCCTAAACAAAAAATAGCCCCGCCTAAAAAACACATAGGAATTACGATCAAAGGCTTTGCTGTTTTTAAAAAAGATTTTACCAGGTGAGGGACTGCAATCCCAACAAAAGAGATGGGGCCGGCAAAAGCAGTTACACAAGCACTTAACAAACTGGAAAGAATTACAATTAAAATACGAAAAGCTTTAATATTAACCCCCATATTTTGTGCATAGCTTTCTCCAAGCTGATAAGCTCCGATAGGTTTTGATAAAAGGAACACCAAAACAGAAGCAGTTATAACAACAACAGCAATGACTTGAATATCAGCCCAGGCTGTGCCGGAAAAGCTGCCCAAGGACCAGTTATGTAAATTGACAATGCTGGCGTCATCAGCAAAAGTTACAATGAAATCTGTAATTGCAGAACAAATATATCCAATCATAACGCCGCTGACAATTAACATAGAGGATTGGCGGACAATTTGTGACATAAGAAGGACAAATCCCATAGAACCCATTGCTCCAATAAAAGCAGCCATTACCAATACAATAGAATGGACTGCCTGAGATCGGGATAAAGTTAAAACCATGATAAAAGCAACCGCTAATTTTGCACCAGAGGAAATCCCTAATACAAAAGGGCCTGCAATGGGATTGTTAAAAAAAGTCTGTAATAAAAATCCAGATAAAGAAAGGGCGCCGCCTAAAAGAACAGCCGCGATCATTCTGGGAAACCGTACTTTCCAAAGAATCCCATAGCTTGTTTCATTTCCCCCATGCCCCAGTAAAAGCTGGAAAATTTCTTTTGGCTGGATCATAACGCTGCCTATCATAATATTCAGCAGAACAAAAATAAAAAAAAGAGATAGGAAAATAATAAATACAATCATATACCGGAAATGTTTTTTTTCGATCTGTGTTCCCCTCCTGATAAATGATCAATTTTATTCCAAACGGTATAAAAAATTCAATTTGGTGATACCATCTTCTGTCAGCATTTGATGGATGTCGGAAATCATCAAGCCTAACTGGGTGGTTTCCTGAAAGAGATTTTTTTCTGTACACCAGACATTGCCATTCTGAACCGCTTTAAAATCTTTCAGCAGGCTGTTCTTCTGAACCAGGCTTTCTAAGGAAGGGACTTCACCATCTATGGTGCTGTTATAAATCATATAATCTGCATCTTTTGCCTGGGCATAAAACTGCTCCATTTCAAGGGGGATTGTGCTCATGGCATTTTCAGAATCGCCTAATCCTTGAAATATGTAGTTGCCTCCGGCCAATGCGATCATTTTTGCCACATAATCACCGGGTTTCCTGGCAACCGCATACCCGGAGGAGCTGATATAGAAAAAAGCAACGGTTTTTCCGGTATTTTCACTTTTGGAAATTTCCTGAATATATCCGGCCTGTTGGTCAAAAATTTTTTTAGCTTCCGGTTCTTTTCCCATAAGCAGCCCATATAATTTGATCCATTCAGTCCGTCCTAACGGATGGGGTTCCCGGCTGGACTGGTCTACCAATACAGGAATACCAATATCCTCTAACTTTTCTTTTACTTCCGGGGTATGGTAAATCATAGTAGATTCGATTGCAAGATCACAGGAATGTGCCATAATCAGTTCATAATCCGGCGCGTTGTATTTTCCCGCATATAAAATAGAACCATTTTCCATGGCTGTTTTTGCATTGGGAATGTACCAGCCCTCTGCTTTTGTGCCGGATAAACCAATATGATCCAAAGAATCCAATGCGTCAAAAAGGCACATGGCGGCAGTTGCCGCAAGATAGATCCGGTTCAAAGGCTGCTGTAAAAGGATAATTTCCGGGTCTATTTCAGAAGGAGCTTGCCGGCCTTCCGGAACCAGCAGATAACGGCTGCCATCCGAAATCGTAATGAAAGAAAATCCGTCCGGATAATAAGTTACATTAAAATTTTCCGCATAGGTAAGCTCCATAGTGCCTTCCGGCTGCCAGTCCTTTCCGAAATCCCCTGGGGAGGAATCCGGCTGGGATTCTTTACCAGGGGGCTGGCTGGGAGTTCCGTTGCAGCCGGAAAAAAGGCAGAGTAAAAAAGAAAATGCCATAACAAAACATAAAAATTTTTTTATCATTTTTATCTTACCCCGCTGGCTTTGCAGATGCGGCATCAAAATGCAGCGTATATTCAATTTCATGAGGTGTACTCATAGCAATAGTTGTTGCGGAAACAGGAATATCTTGTTCCAATATGACAGGGATTTCAAAAATAGAGGTTTCTCCAGAATGGGCCGGTTCGTAAGAGATACCATTTACCTCCATAGAAACATAATAAGGGCTGTCCCATATGAGAACAGCAGTCGTACCTTCTGGTGAAATTGTCACTTTTGCAGGAGATTGAATCCCTACCCTGCCGGTGCCGCCTGAAAGGGTAACGGGTATGGAATACTGGCCCCCAGTTAAAACGATAGAATATTGGCCTTCGATGGACGCAGGAGCTTGGGAGAGGGCTTCTGCGGGAATCCCGTCAGACAGGAAAACCAATATACGGTCGTACCATTTCTCTTTTTTGATGCTCCAAGCGGCACAATCGATCTCCTGATTTAAGGCTGGTACAGGTACTGTGTAAGTATATTGTCCTGCTTCATTTTCTTCAAATGGAATGGTATGATCTTCCGTATCGGTTAAAGCTTCTTCACCGGTGCCCATATACAATTTCCCATATCCTTTTCCGCTTAATGTTAAAACGGCCTGCATATCCCCATTTTCTACAAGGAGCTGGGCCTCTATAATCCGGAACATGGAGGAACTGGAGGAAACCTGAATGGGATAAGTACCATCTTTTATTTGACTTCCATAGATAGGGCCTGCTTTTTCTTCCTCTGGCTGGCTTTCCGGCTCACTGTCTTTTGGTGTTTCTTCAGATGATATTTTTTCTGTTTTCCTTTCTTCCTGGCTGCTTTGGGGAGCAGTTGTTCCGCAACTGGAAAATATCATACAAGCCGCCATAAATGGCAATAGTAAGGCTGGTAATTTATGCATAATATATCTCCTTCATGAAAAAAGGCTTTCTTTTATGATAGCATATGGAAAACCATGCCGCAACCATTTTTAAAAAGGAACCCGGTTTCATACCGGGTTCCAATATTGGTATGCTTATTCTGAAATGGTTTTTGCCACATGATCCACAAACATTTTCTGAATACCAGGATACTGGCCTAAGCCTTTTAAGACACATTCCACTTCGAAGCCGGCTTTTTCGAAAACACTTTTCCAGGAATCGTCTTCATCCCCAGCCATATCATTATTGGCATGATCTCCGGCAACAATCATTAAAGGCAGTAAAGTAACTTTTTTTGCACCGGAAGCCTGTACCAATGCTAAGACGTCTTCTAAAGAAGGTTCAGCTTCTACTGTGCCAATGAAATAACGGCTGTAACCGCCCTCCGTTAAAACCTTCTGAAGCCTGGCATATGCAGCATTGGCTTCATGTTCCGTGCCGTGGCCCATAAAAACAACAGCAGATCCGTCGGTATCATATTCTTTTGTTTCTTCTGCAATGACAGAAGCCAATTCCTGATAATCTTCATCTGTAATTAAAAGAGGCGAACCCATTTTGAAGCTGTCAAATTTTTCTTGATAGGGGGATACTTCCTTTACAATATCGTCATATTCAAAGCCGCTCATTACATGGGTTGGCTGTATTACCACCTCTTTGACGCCGTCTGCAACCAGACGATCCATAGCCTGGGTCACATTGTCGATTTCAATGCCGTCCCGTTCTTTTAATTTATCAATGATGATTTGGCTGGTAAAAGCCCGCCGCATTTCGTATTCCGGATAAGCGTCTGTTAAAGCTTTTTCAACGCTTCCAATAGATAAATCCCGGTTATCATTGTAACTGGTGCCGAAGCTTGTCACCAAAAGCACTTTTTTCGCTTCCGGAGTTTCCGGTGTGCTTTCCGACGGGGCAGGGTCAGCGGCGGAAGAAGGTTCCGGAGCTGGTGCGCTGGAAGATGGAGCCGGACTGGAGCCAGTGCCGCAGCCAGAAAAAACAGCCATTGACAAAGAAAATGTCAGCAATAAAGGCAGGATTTTTTGTGTCGTTTTTTTCATTTTTTTGCTTCTCCTTTAAAAATTTTTCTGGGTTCCGGGCACATACGAAAATAAAAAAACGTCTGTGGTGCATCCGCAGACGTTTCTTTTCCATAAAATTTCCGGGAAACATTTCATTCTGTGAAAGGTTTCCTTTTGATTCATGCCTTTTACCCCGGTAGTCCGCAGGGCCGCATATACTAATTGAAAGAATTAGCGCGGCAAACAGATAACAGGCAAGTATTCTGACTTATTGCCTGCGTCAGTTCCAGACGCAATCCCCAGCGCCTTCCCAGAATTCCTTCCAGTGGCATTTGCTGAGAAAACCAGCAAAATACAGCAACGGCCTTGTGTGGGATTCTCACCCAGCTTCCATAACCTGTATCCTTTTATTTTATTTGGCATTAGTATAGCACTGCATCATACCTTTGTCAATCCAATAATTTTTTTATTCTGCTTTTTCTGCTTTTTCCTTTGGCAGGAACAGGCTTAATAATAATGATACGACAAATACGCCTGCAACAGCATTGCCATTAAAAATATCACCTACGGCAGAAGGGAACGCCGCAAAGAAATTTCCAGAGGTTTGTGTCAGTCCAACGCCGATACAGAAGGAAAGGGAAACAATGATCATGGTACGATCATCAAATTCACAGTCTTTCAGCATTTTAATACCTTCATACATAATGGAACCAAACATCATGACAGTACATCCGCCTAATACGGATTGGGGCAGGGAATTAAAGAAGGCACCCAATGGGGGGAACAAGGAAGCCAAAATCAGGATAAAAGCGCCCATTAAAATGGTAAACCGGTTAATAATCCCTGTCATAGTGACAAGACCTACATTCTGGCTGAAAGAGGTTAAAGGCAGACAGCCAAAACAGCCAGAAATGGTGCTGGAAAAACCATCTACTGCAAGGGAACCCTGTAATTCTTCTGTTTTAATGTCACGATCCAAAGTGCCGGTACAAACGGCAGTGGTAGCGCCTGTTGTTTCAGCAGCAGATACCAGGAATACAATGGCAATGGTAAAGAACGCGCCAATATCGAAAACAGGCTTATGGCTCGTAAAGAATACAATTTTCGGTAAACTGAAAATACCGACTTCACCGATTGTCCTGGAAATTCCAGAAAAATCAATCAAAGGGGCGATCCCAGCCACTGTAAAAACAGCAGAAACAGCATATCCGGCAACTAAACCCACTAAAATATTGAGATTTTTGTAAACACCTTTTAGAAGGTAACGGGAAACAAGACATACAATCAAAGTGAATAATCCTATCAGTAAGTGGTACCAGGCGCCGAAGGTTTCCGAACCATTTCCGCCGCCCCAGGAATTCATACCAACAGATAGTAAAGAAAGACCGATTGCAATTACGACACAGGCGGATACAACAGGGGTCAGAAAACGTTTCCAATACCGGCAGCATAAGCCGACAAGGCCTTCAAAAATACCGCCCAAGATAACAGCGCCTACCATGCCTTCGTACCCCAAGGCCGGATTGGTACAAATCATCAGCAGGCTTCCTAAAAATGTAAAGCTGACGCCCATAACAATGGGAAGTTTTGACCCGATTTTCCATACAGGATAGAGCTGCAAACAAGTGCCGATACCAGCTACAAACATAGCGCATTGCAAAAGCCGGGTAATTTCAGTTGAACTTAAATGCTCCCCGCCGCCCCGAAGGACGGCGGCACTGCATACAATCAGTACAGGTGCAAGGTTAGAAACAAACATGGCTAATACATGCTGTAAGCCAAAAGGAATTGCTTTTGCGAGAGGAACCCGTCCATTTAATTTGTAAATATTGTCAACACTAACAGATGTAATTTTTTCTTCTTTATTGGCTATTATCAATGTAAACACCTATTCCCTTTTTACACAGCAGTTTTTATTTTTAAACTGCGTCAGCCTCTTTGTTTTTTCCCAGCCGCCTTAACATGGTTTTCTTTACAGCACGGAAAATATTTTCATATCCCGTACACCGGCACAAATGACCGGACATTAGTTTCCGAATTTCATCATCTGAAAATTCCCGTTTGGCTTCCAGAATTTCAACAGCACTCATAATGAATCCAGGGCTGCAAAATCCGCACTGAACAGCAGCTTCATCAATAAAGGCCTGCTGAATATCAGATATTTCCCCATTGGGGCCGGCCAGCCCTTCCAAAGTTAAAATTTCTTTGCCTTCTGCCCAGACTGCCAGATAAATACAGGAATTAAAGCATTCCCCATTGATAATTACATTGCAGGCACCACATTCCCCCACTTCACAGCCTTTTTTTACGCTGGTCAGACGGTAATCATCCCGCAGCATATCAGTTAAAGATGCCCGGACATCAATCATTTTCTCTACGGGTTTGCCATTGATGATGCAGGAAACCAATTTATATTGCTGATTAGCCATCAATTTCACCTCCTGCCAAACGGATGGATTCTTTTAATGCACGTTCTGCCAGTACCACAGCAATATGCTGCCGGAAATCTTTTGCGGCCCGCCAGCTGTCCCGGGGATGAATGTCATCCAATACAGCCTGTGCAAATTCTTTTACCGTTGCGGAGCTGACAGCTTTGCCTTTGGCTTTAGCTTCCGCGGAAGGCGCCCGCATGGGTACAGGCCCGGCTACACCATAAGCAATCCGCACATCTTCAAAGATTTTTTTATCAGCAGATAATTTTACATTGACGGAACAGCCTGTCGTTGCAATATCCATTGCATTGCGCATGGCATATTTAATATAATGGCCCTGGTAGCCTTCATAAGCGGCTTTCGGGATGATAATAGCAGTCTGTAATTCTGCCGGCTGTAAGTCGACTTTTCCGGCTTTAATATAAAAATCTTTAATGGGAATCCGGCGGATGCCATTTGGCCCGGTTAATTCCACAATGGCGTCCCATGCGTGAAGGGTTGAAGCAGAATCTGCCGAAGTCACCCCATTGCAGGTATTGCCGCCAATGGTGCCGATATTCCGGATTTGAGGGCCGCCCACCATATCCACAGCTTCCCCTAAAACGTTAATATGTTTTTGAATAATCGGATCTCTTGTAATATGGGAAAAGCTGGTCAGGGAACCGATCCGGATAGCGCCGTCTTCTTCATAGCTGACGCCCCGTAAATCATCTATCATATAAATGCTTACCAGTTCTTTTCCAGCGCGTTTGCCTTCCCGCATTTGTACCAGAACATCACTTCCACCGGCAATGATTTGTGCTTCCGGATGTTCCTGCAACAACTGGATGGCATGTGGTACATTTTCCGCTTCATAAAGCGCTTTTATATCATACATAAACAGATACCCTCCTTTTTACAGCAGACCTTCTTCTTTTAATTTCCGGAAAAGATTATGCGGTGTCACAGGCGCATCATTGATAAATACTCCTGATGCCTGATATACGGCATTCCGGATGGCTGGGGCAACCGAGCAGGTAGGCGGTTCTCCTAATGCTTTGGTGCCAAAAGCACTGGTTGGTTCTGGATTTTCTACAAATAAAGCCTTTAACCGGGGATGATCCATAAAAGTGGAAATTTTATAATCCAATAAGTTATTATTAAATGCCCGGCCTGTCTTGGGATCGAACAACAGGCGTTCCGATAAGCCATAGCCGATTCCCATGCTCATACCCCCATGGACCTGGGCTTCTGCCAGAGCAGGGTTAATTAAAGTCCCAGCGTCATGGACATTGACAATATCAAGAAGCTTTACTTTGCACATAGGAATATCAACTTCCACCTCTGCAAAAGTACAGCCAAAAGAATAAGCATTACTTTTAATTTGATAGGTACTTTCTGCGGATAAATGCTGGCTATGTTCTAAGCTGTATAATGCAGCCGCAGATAACTCGCCTAATGTCATCAGTTCCCGGTTATCGGTTTTCCGGATGATTTTTCCATCTACAATGTCTAAATTATAAGGAGCCATACGGGTTAATTCCTGGGCATATTTCAGGATGCGTTCTTTTAAAAGGAGGGCAGTTTGTCGGATAGAAAATCCTGCGGTATAAGTCTGCCTGGAAGCATAAGCGCCTGTTCCGAAAGGTGTTACATCGGTATCCTGACAGGATACCACATGGACTGCCTCAAGGGGTACGCCTAATACGTCGGCAGTCATTTGCGCATAAGCGGTATCGGCCCCTTGACCAATTTCCGTTTCACCAAGCTGGACCTGCAAAGACCCGTCCTGGTTTAAAACCATACGGCAGGAAGAAGATTCCAGAGAAATAGGCCATACCGCCGTATTATACCAAAAAACAGCCATTCCGATTCCCCGGCGGATATCTCCGGTCTGGTTCTGATATTCTTTATATTTCCGTTCATAATCAATAGCAGCCATGCCTTTTTCCATGCACTGGCGGAAGGTATCATAATACATTTCATTTTTTGAGAAAGGATCTACATAGCCCACAGGCATTAAGTTTTTCAGCCGGAATTGGATGGGATCCATTTTTAATTTTGCAGCAATTTCTTCTGTATGGCATTCCACAGCCCACATAGCCTGGGGGATGCCATAACCGCGCATAGCACCGCCTACGGGTTTATTGGTGAAAATCGTGTAAGCATCTGCTTCCACATTGTCGCAAGGGTAAAGCTGTGGAAATGCGCCGACACCTTTTGCGCAAATGCTGTGCCCATGGGAAGCATATGCCCCTTGATCGGAAAAGGCTTCTAATTTCCGGGCGGCAAAGGTACCATCCGGGCGTACCCATGAAATGATATGGCTGCGGATAGCATGGCGGACCCGGTTGGATACAAAGGTTTCTTCCCGGGGTACATCTAATTTGACCAAATGGCCCCCTAATTTCCAGCAGAGCCAGGCACAAAGAGGCTCATAAAGCACATCCTGTTTATTGCCGAACCCGCCGCCAATATACGGCTTAATAACCCGGATTTTCCCCCAGTCCATTCCCAATGCCTGACCAATTACCCGGCGCACAATATGGGGAATCTGGGTAGAAGATACAACTTTAATCCGGTCGCCTTCCATTTCGGCCGTGCAAATAAAATTTTCAATGTGGCAATGCTGTACGGTAGGCGTATCATACCAGCCTTCTACTTTAATCAGGCCTGGTTCCTGAATGGCTTCTTCATAATTGCCTTTCCGGATGGTGGTATGTTTTAAAATATTATGGGGGTATTCTTCATGAAGCTGGGGGGCATCATCTTTCATGGCTTCCTGAACGTCCATAACAAAGGGATATTCTTCATATTCCACTTGTATGGCCCGCAGGGCCTGGGCAGCAGCTACTTCATTTTCTGCTACAACTGCCGCAATGTCATCCCCATAGAAACGTACATGTTCCGTTAAAATCAGCCGGTCAGCTACATCCTGATGGCTGGGGTCCAAAGACCAGGGATGGCCTGCTGTGGGGAAATAGTGCTTCTCCTCCACGTCAAAACAAGTAAATATTTTCACGACTCCTGGGATTTTTTCTGCTTCTGCTGTATGGATGGCAGTGACTTTCCCATGAGCGATTTCCGCATGGAGTATCCGTGCAATATATGCACTTTTATCACATAAGTCATCGGTATATTTTGTCCGTCCTATCACTTTGTCATAGGCATCCACACGGGGCACTTTTTTTCCTACGAGCATGATATTACCCTCCTTCTAATTTCTCCGGTTCAAGATACTTCCAGTGGCAAAAAGCATCTTTCTATTTCCCATCAGCACCACTTTTATTATTTTTAATAATATCATACTATTTGACGAATTACAATATATTTTTTTAACTTTTTATATAAATATTGCGTTAATGCCTAAAAGAATGACTTATATATTTTCTGAATTTGGCTTTCCAGGCAAAAGAAAAAGACCTGAAGCGCGAACAACAGGTCTTTTTCGTCATGTGTCTTACATATTCTTCTTGTTTTCCCCAAAAGTATACGAACCGCCCTCCCTCCAAGGTAAGCGGTTAATGTACTAATCCTTTTTTTCCAAAAACATCAATAAAAAAACAACACCTAATAATCCGCAGCAAAAAAGGACGGCTTTTTCTGCAAATAATCCGGACATCCAAGTCCCTAAGGCAGCCCCTCCAATAAAAAACAGGATGATCCCATAATACCGCAGGCTTTTTTCCCGTTCAACAGGATCTTTTGTTATGGCGTACCGGTAAAGAGATTCTGATGCGCTGCGCAGATTCCCTGTGCACATGGTAGTTGCATAAGCATTTCCATTGACTTTACGGAAGCTTTCCACCTGCATAGCACATACAAAAGAAACCGCAATATTAACAGCCGTATCCCAGCTCCCCTGGGGGATAAAGGCGGCGGCCAATAAGAGAATAAATTCTGCGGCAACAATCCCTTGCCGCCAGTGAAAAAAATGGAATTTCTGGAACTTCCATTTTACAGCTTCCACAATAACAACGCCTGCAATAAATGCAGAAATGGGGATCAGATAATAAAAAGCTTTTGCAAAATGAAAATGAGCAAAATGCAGTCCCAATAAAACAATATTTCCAGTTTGGGCATTGGCAAAGACGCCGCCCCGCAAAAGATAAGTATAAGCGTCTAAAAATCCACCGACAACAGCTAATATCCCACCCAAAAGAAAGGATTCTGACATTTGAGAGGAACGATTACAACTCATATTACGTTTCCCCTTCCAGGAAATCCGCTTTTTATTCCGACAGGGCAGATTTTTTTTTCAGATATTTTTGTGTATAAGGACAGACAACAAAACATTTTCCGCATATATCCTGCTCAAACCCTGCCTGGGCTTTCATGAGCTCCTTAGCTTTCTTTTTGCAGGGTTCTTTCTCAAAAAGTTCTTCCCGCTTCATTCCCAAATGCCACAAAACGCCTTTTAGAGCTTGTGCAGGACAGGCTTCTTTACAGATTTGACAATCGCCGCATTTGGAATGGTTTATGGGTTCATGAAGCTGTAAAGGAGCATCTGTTAAAAGAGAAGAAATACGGACAGCACCGCCAAATTGGGGCGTAATTAAAAGACAGCTTTTCCCAATCCAGCCCAATCCGGCACGGGTAGCTACGGTTTTATGGGGGATTTTTGTCCGCCAGTTGGAATCTTCTTTTACAACATCTGTTGTTTGAGCAAACGCCTGATAGCCCTGTTCTTTTAGGAAATTTGCACCTTGTGTAATAATTTCATTCAGCTTTGCATTCATGGCGTAATAAGTATCAGAATATTCTTTTGTAGGGCCTTCTGTAATCCCTTCTATAATTGGTATAGGGATAGGAATGGCCACAGAAACGCCCACAGGATAACTGCAATTTTCCACACCCTGCATATCACCAAAGCCAACTAAGGCTGCCCCAGCATCTCTTAAAACTTTTTCTAAAGCCTCTGTCAGAGCCATTGATTTTCCTCCTTCAAATTTTCATAACCCTGTTTTCTGAAAATCCTTTCTTAGTCTATTAAAGTATAGCAGACAGAGGGATCATTATCAAGTACGGATGCTGTTAAGCACTTAATAAGGAATTGATAAAATCATACCAGACAATATTCAACAATAAAGAAACAAGGAAAGCATCTTAACAATAAGCGCTTTCCTATTTTGTGACTTTTTTTAACCATTGTAGTTTTGATTATTTTATTGTATACTCATTTTAGACAATGCAAAGGAGTGGTTTTATGGCATTACCACAAGAGAAATGTTATACTTTCGCAGACATACAAGCTTGGGACGAAGACGAACGGATAGAGCTGGTTTATGGCAGGCTGGTAATGATGGCCACGCCTCTTAGAATTCACCAGAAAGTCAGCGGCGAATTGTTTAGTCAGCTTCATGAATATCTAAAAGGAAAAAAATGTGAAGTTTACCACGCTCCCTTTGCCGTCCGTCCCTTTGAGGAGGATGGTGATTTTCCAGAAAAGGTGGATACAATGGTAGAACCGGATATTTCCGTAATATGCGATCCTGATAAGCTGGATGCTTTTGGCTGCAAAGGCGCTCCGGATTTGATTATTGAAATTCTTTCCCCGTCTACCCAGCGCCATGACAGGGTAACAAAATTTAACTTGTACCAGCGTGCAGGCGTGAGGGAATACTGGATTGTTGATCCGGCTAACCCGTCGGTACAGTCGTTCATTTTGGAAAACGGCGGCTATAAAGCTAATGACTTTAAAATAGCGGGGGAACAAATAAAAGTAAATGTTTTAGAAGACTGCATTTTAGATTTATCCCAGGTATTTCCAGAATAAGGGGCAGGACGGATCATGATAACCGGGAAGCCGCCATTTCATAAAGAATCGCATTAACAATAGCTGCGGCCACAGCGCTCCCACCTTTACGGCCTTGTGCTACAATCATTGGGACATCCATTTCCATTAACATTTTTTTGGATTCTATAACGTTGACAAATCCAACTGGTGCCCCAATGACACAAGCTGGTTTTAATACGCCTTGTTCTATCAACTGGCACAGCCGTACTAAAGCAGTGGGAGCATTTCCAATAGCAAACAACAAAGGCCCGGATAATGCTGCCGCTTGATCCATACTGGCGCTGGCCCGGGTAATGCCTTTTTCTTTTGCCGTTTGCGCTATTTTTTCATCTGCCATAAAACAATATGCCTGCCCGCCAAATTGAGCTAATACTTTTTTATTGATCCCTGTCATAGCCATATTGGTATCTGTTACAATCCCTGCTCCATTCCGGATGGCTTGAGCTGCCGCTTCTACTGCTCCAGGGGAAAAATAAAGATTCTCCGCAAAATCAAAATCTGCTGTTGTATGAATCACTCGTTTTATAATGGGTGATTCTTTTGGATCAAAACCTCTTTCCCCTAATTCTTCTGTAATGATTTCCATACTGCGCCGTTCAATTTCACCAGGCAGAACTTCCTGTAATTCCATTTCTATACCCCTTTCTCTAAAATCCGGTATATTTCTTCCATTGCAAGGCTTTTCTGTACCCCTTCTGCCAAAAGGTCAAATTGTTTTTGACGGTAAGCTTCCGGATCATAAACGGTATAATCCGTCCCTTCTAACCCTTGGGAACGGTATAAAGCCTTTGCTAAGGCCTGGACGACTTCCAGCCGGTCAAAAATCCCGTGATAATAGGTTCCATAAATATTGCCCTGCTGGCTGCCGCCTTTTTCCTTTTTCTGCCCCGCTAAAGTCAGGGGAATATTAGAATTTGTCGTTCCCATATGGATTTCATATCCCTCAAAGGGGATTCCGGATAAATCGGATAAAGCGCCTTTGACTTGTCCGAAACAGCCTTGTTTCCGTGTCCGTGTTTTTTGCGGGAGAAATAAGGTGCTGTCTGGCAGCAAACCAATACCGGCTAAGGTGCCGCCATATTCCACCTGTTCCGGATCCCGCAGTTCTTCCCCCAGCATTTGATAGCCGCCGCAAATGCCAAGTACAATTCCGCCAGCCGCAGCATATTTTTTAATGACTGCCTCTAACCCGTTTTGCCGCATCCAAAGTAAATCTGCCATTGTATTTTTCGTTCCAGGCAAAATGATCATAGCAGGATGCCCAAATTGCTCTGGTGTGCTGACATAACGCACCCGGATGCCCTGGGCCAGTTCCAAAGCTCCGAAATCTGTAAAATTAGAAATCCGGGGCAAGCGGATCACTGCAATATCAATCATGCCAGCTTGGGTATGGCTTAATTTTTCAGAAAGGCTGTCTTCTTCTTCAATATCCACAGTAAGCCAGGGAACAACCCCTAATACGGGTACTCCGGTCAGGGCTTCTAACTGGGTAAGGCCGGGCCGGAGAATTTCTATATCGCCACGGAATTTATTGATGATAGTCCCTTTTACCAGCTTCCGTTCTTCCGGTTCCAATAAAAGCATTGTCCCCGCTAAAGAAGCAAATACACCGCCTCTGTCAATATCCCCGCACAAAAGGACCGGTGCTTTTGCCATGGAAGCCATCCCCATATTAACCAGATCATCCTGTTTTAAATTGATTTCTGCCGGACTTCCGGCACCTTCCAATACAATAATATCATATTGGGCTGCCAAAGAATCATAAGCAGCTTTTATTTTTGGGCGCAGGCTTTGTTTCATGGCATAAAATTCCTTGGCGCTATAATTTCCAAAGACTTCTCCATTAACAATTACCTGGGAACCTGTATCACTGGAAGGCTTTAACAGAACCGGATTCATCCGCACATCTGGTTCAATGCCGGCAGCCTGGGCCTGCACAGCCTGGGCCCGTCCGATTTCTAACCCTTCCTTTGTAATATAAGAATTTAACGCCATATTCTGGGCTTTAAAAGGGGCTGCGGAATAACCTGCCTGACGGAAAATCCGGCAAAGGGCTGCTGTTAATAAGCTTTTTCCGGAATTGGAGGCTGTTCCCTGAATCATCAAGGCTTTTGCCATGTAGCTTTCCCCCTTTATAAATCTTTCACAATCTTTTGAAGGGCTTCTAATAAACGCAGGTTTTTTTCAGGGGTTTTGATTCCGATCCGATAAAAGGCATCGCCTAACCCCCGGTAATTCCGGCAGGAACGGATCAAAATACCCTGATCCTGTAAGCGCAGATCTAAATTTGGACAGCGTTCCCATTTAAAAAATAAATAGTCTGCCTGCGATCCATACAGAGTGGCGCCTGATTCCCGCAAAGCGGCGGAAAGCCGCTGGCGTTCTGTTTTTACCAGTTGAAGGGAACGGGTTAAATATTCCTGATCCTGCAAGGCCGCGATTCCTGCGACTTGTGCCGGAGTGGAAACGTTCCAAGGGGGGGCAGATTGTTCCAAATGGGCCAACGTTTCTTTGCAGGAGCATAAGAGCCATCCCAGCCGCAAGCCTGCCATTCCATAAATTTTTGTAAAAGCGCTTAATAACAAAACATTGGGAAAAATCCCTAATGTATTTTTTAAGGTTTCGTTGTCGGGTTCATCCACAAAAGGAAGAAAACATTCATCCAATAACAAAGTTACACCACAGTCCAGGCATTTTTGAGCAATGCGGATCAGGCGTTCTTGTCCAACAGTCCAGCCTGTTGGATTATTGGGGCTGCATAATACCAGCCAGTCTAAATCCGGCTGGATCTCATTTAAAATCCTGTCAGTTAAACGGAACTGTTCCGCTTCCTGCAAAAAATGAAAGGAGCACTGGCACCCAATTTTCCTTAAAGCTTCTTCATACTCCGAAAAAGTTGGGGCAGGCAATAAAGCATTTTTCGGTTTTAAAGCAAAAGCTGCCCTGTAAATTAAATCAGCGGCGCCATTGCCAAAACAGATCCATTCCTTGGGGATTTGTTCTGCTTTCGCCAGAGCTGTTTTTAAATCCCGACAAAAAGGATCGGGATAATAAGCAAATTCTGATACGGATGCACACAAGGCTTCTTTGACAGAATCCGGCAAGCCCAAAGGATTCACATTTTCTGAAAAATCCAGCATTCCCGTTTTGCCATACCGGTCCCCTCCATGAAAGCTCATTGAGGCTGTCCTCCCTCTTGTTCTAAATCTTTATAAGCTTCCATTTCAATATCTTGAAAGGTAGGCATTTCATAAAAAACCTTTAAAGCCATATCCAATAAAGGAATGGCTGCAACTGCTCCGGTACCTTCCCCTAAGTGCATATTTGCTGTAATCAACGGCTCTAACCCCAAAGCGGATAATAAATCTTTTGCTGCCGGTTCTTTGGAAACATGGGTGGCAATGATGTAATCCCGAACAGCGGGACATAGCCGGACTGCGCAAAGGGCTGCGGCTACGGAAATAAACCCATCCGCTAAAACAGGCACATGATAAACAGCCCCGCCTAAAAATACACCGCACAAGCCTGCTAAATCAAGTCCCCCTACCTTGGAAAGAACGTCTACCGGATCTTTTGGATCGGGATGGTGAAGGGCAATTGCTTTCTCAAGGGCTTGGATTTTGCGCTGTAAGCCGGCATCATCTAAACCAGCCCCGCGGCCTGTCATTTTTATGGCAGGCTGGTTTAATAAAACACAGGCCACAGCCGCGCTGGTAGTGGTATTGCCAATGCCCATTTCCCCGGTTGCCAGAAGTTTTACACCTTGGGAAACAGCTTCCTTGACCATATCAATTCCGCATAAAATTGCTTTTTCCGCTTCTTCCCGTGTCATTGCCGGTTCTTTTACCATGTTCCGGGTGCCATAAGCAATTTTTTTAGAATAAATCCCTGCTCCGGAAATTTCCTGGGCCACCCCAATATCAACAGGCATAATACGGCAGTTTGCTGCCTTTGCCATAATGCAGACACTGGTGATCCCTTTTGAAAAATTTTCTGTTACCAGCGCAGTTACTTCCTGGCCTGTTTGGGTAACGCCTTCTTCCACAACCCCGTTATCGGCGCACATGATAATAACAGCCCGTGGATCTATTTTTGGGGAAGGCGTTCCGCTGGCAGCGGCGATCCGTACAATGGCATCTTCCAATAATCCCAATCCCCGCAAAGGCTTTGCAATTGCATCCCAGCGGGCCCGGCATTTCCGGCCGGCTTCCTGATCCGCTGGCTGAACAGATGACAAAATATCCTGAAGCTCCATTTTTTATTTCCCCTTTCTGTAAGAAACAGCCGCTTTTAAAAAACGCACAGCCGCTTCCGGCATGCCTGCTAAGTAAAGATGAGGGAAGCCTGCATAAAGGGTTGATGTTCCGTAACCACATTGCCAGTGCCTTCCCCGTAACGGTTTTTCTGCCTGAAAAGCTTCCCCTGGATTGGTGCTGTCCCAATAATGAAATTCATGGGCTTTGAACCGGCTTCCGGCAGGGCCTAACAAACTGTCTTGCTTTGCCGTTAAAACAGTATATCCGAACCGCTGAAGTTTGGGCGTCCGGTAGCCTTTCCCCTTTAAAACACCAGCCATAGGATAACTGATACCATCCGATCCTTCTAATGCTTCCCCCAAATAGAGAAAACCGCCGCATTCAGCAATAGCGGGCATTCCCTGCTGAATTGCTTTCTTGATACTTTCCCTCATGGGCTGGTTTTCTGATAAAGCTTGAGCATACAACTCCGGATAGCCGCCGCCTAATAGCAAAGCATCTGCCTGGGGCAGACAGCTATTGGAAAGAGGGGAAAATGGAACCAATTCCGCCCCCATAGCTTCCAGTAATTCCAAGCTTTCCTCATAATAAAAACAGAAAGCCCGATCCTTAGCCACGGCGATCCGTACAGGCTCCAGCCGTGGGATTTCCTGCGGGCTGTCTTTGAAATCAGGGGCTTTGGAAGCAATTTCTTCCAAAAGTTCCAAATTGACAGTTTGCTGTATTTGCTCCGCCATCCGATCCAGCTTTTCAGAAAGGCCGTTGATTTCTGCCGCTGTCACAAGCCCCAAATGGCGGCTTTCCAGCGAGCAGTCCTCCATGGGCGGTAAATAGCCTGCCACAGGGATTCCACATTCTTTTTCGACAATATCCTTTAATAAAGGATATACCATGGGGGAAACCTGGTTGAATACCACAGCCTGTATCATAGAAGGGCTGCGGAAAGATAAAAAGCCTTGGATCAAGGGGGCTAAGGAAACAGAAGCGCCCCGTCCATGGATCAGGAGCACCACAGGCGTTTGGGTAGCCCTGGCAATATCCCATGCGGAAGCCTGTTCTGATTTCGCCCCTAATCCATCATAATACCCCATAGCCCCTTCTAAAATGGACAAATCCATATTCCGGCTTTCCCGGATTAAAATTTGCCGGAGGGCTGGTTCCTCGCAGAAAAATAAATCTAAATTTGCACCGCGGCAGGCCCCCACACAGGCCCGGTGGAACATAGGGTCAATGTAATCCGGCCCGCATTTAAAAGCGGCACATTGTTGCCCGCGCCGGATAAAAGCCCGGAGCAGGGCACAGGTAAATGTTGTTTTGCCGCAGCCGCTGGAAGGTGCGGCAATCATAATCCGGGGATTACTCATAACAGCCTCCAGCACTGCAAATAAAAACAGGATTTTGTGCTGTCATCATATGGAAACTGCTGACAGGCCGCGCTTTTGTAACGGCTACCTGAACGGCTTCCGGATCGGGAAGGGAAAACGCCTTAAAACAATTTAATGTGGCAGATAATGTTTCTAATGTAATGGCATTTACAACGATCCGGGCTTTTGGGTTCCGGTTTAAGGCGAAAGCAATGATTTCTTTTAAATTTCCAGAAGAACCGCCTATAAAGACAGCATCCGGAGGCGGCAATGCTTCTAAAGCTTCCGGCGCATGGCCTTCTATGATATGAAGGTTAGTACAATGGAACCGTTCCCGGTTTTGATGCAACAAGGTAATTGCTTCAGGTTTCTGTTCTACCGCATAAACCTGCCCGTTTCCTAAGAGGCGGGCACCTTCAATGGAAACGGAACCGGTACCGGCTCCCACGTCCCATAAAACCTGCCCCGGATGTAGTTTTAATTTAGCCAGAGAAACGGCCCGGACTTCCGCTTTTGTCATAGGCACTTCCCCGCGCAGAAAATCACGGTCTGATATGCCAATCCCGACGGAAAAAGGCTTTGCCTGAGGGTTGAAAACCATCAGAACCGATAATGGTGAAAAGGTTTTATCAGCAAATACATCCGCTTTTCCAAAGCTGATTTTTTCATCTGCATAAGATAAATTTTCACCTGCTGCAACTTCTAAATCTCCAAATCCATTTTCTTTTAAAGCAAGACAGACCTGTTCTACTGTATGTTCCCCTCCTGTTAAAACAAAAGTCTTAACAGACTGGGATACTGTCCCCAGCAGATCCCCCTCCCGCCCGTGGAGGCTCACCACTTTCACATCATCCCAGGTTTCGTTTAATTTGGCGCAAAAATATTGCAGGCTGGAAATCCCGCAGATCAATTCTACTTCTATCCCTGGCAGCAAAGGCGGGATTTTTTTTGCCGCGCTATAAAAACCAGTATCTCCGGAAACAACAACAACAGCCTGTTCTGTATCAGGTTCTTTTTCTTTTAAAACGGCCGCTATTTTTTCCGGTAAGGCTGCTGTTATTTTTTCCCCTTCCCATTCCGGGAAACAGTCCAGCATCCGTTTTGCTCCAATTAAAAGCTGGCCTGTTTTCATTTTTTCCTGGGCCTGGATGGTCATAAGGGCAGGATTCCCCATCCCAATACCGATAACAGATACTTTCATAGGATTTTTCGCCTTCTTTCCCTTTACCGACGGTATCCTCTGGGGGTGACCAGCTTCCCGTTTAAAACTTTTGTTTGGGAATTGCCGATAAAAACAGTGGAAAACATGTCTGTTTCTGCATTTTGAAGCTGGCCCAATGTCATAACAGAAACCGACTGACCGCTACGGCCAATATTCCGTACAATACCGGCTCCATTCTCCGGGCTGCGGCTTTCCAGTAAAATTTCACAAGCCCGTTTTAAATAATCACCCCGTTTTTTGCTGGAGGGGTTATATAAACAGATGCAAAAATCGGCCCGTCCTGCTGCGTCCAGCCGCTGGGCAATCCGTTCCCATGGTGTGAGCAGGTCGCTCAGGGAAATAACAGCAAAATCATGGCCCAAAGGCGCGCCCAATAAAGCCGCGCCGCTGCATGCCGCTGTGACCCCCGGGATGATTTCAATTTCCGGATTTCCATATTCCTCCGCTAATTCCAGCATCAGCCCAGCCATGCCATACACCCCGGGATCGCCGCTGCAAATCATGGAAACAGTTCCTTTCCGGCCTGCTTCCAAAGCCATGCGGCAGCGCTCCGGTTCTTTCCGCATAGGGGTAGAAAGGAACTGTTTTCCTGGAAACCGTTCCCGGATTAAATCAATATAGGTATCATACCCTGCAATCATATCGCTGGCTTCCAATGCGGCTTCGGCTTGTGCCGTTATGCCTGCCGGACTGCCCGGCCCGATTCCTACCACATAAATCATATTTTATCCTCCACAAATACAATGGAAAAATATCCGGCATCTTCTGCCTGATTCAAAGGACAGGCTTTTTCATGTTCCATGCCGCATTCCTGGACAAGATACGCCTGATCCAATAAGCCTTTTTCTTTTAAAAGGGCTTTTACCCGGCCTAATTGTTTACCGGATTTCATCAAGATTTTGGGGCCGGGCCAGGATAAGCTTTCTTCCACACAGTCGTAGGAGCCTGGAACAATATGTAAAGGCAAAGCCGCTTCTGTAAGCTGTTTTCCCCGCAAAGCGGCTGCTGCACAAAAAGACGGGACGCCTGCGATTATTTCGGCCGGATACCCTGCCTTGACAATCCGGTTATGAAGATACATATATGTGGAATAGATGCTTGCATCTCCCAAGGTTAAACAGGCGATTTCTTCTCCGGCATCTAAAAGATCCATTAAAGTTTTTGCAGCTTGTTCCCGGGCTTCTTCCAATAGCTGCTTGTCCCTTGTCATAGGCAGGGATAATTCCATTATCCGTTTGTTTTCAATTTCCGGTACAGCCTGCCTGGCAATTTCAAAAGCAACTAATGTATTTTCCGATCCGGAACGGGGTACCGCAATTACAGTACAGGCCTGCAAAATCCGCACAGCCTTTAAAGTCATCAGTTCGGGATCTCCTGGCCCCACGCTTACTCCGTACAGCATCTTTCTATCCACATCCTATCTGTTTTTCTGTGTTCAGGGCTTCCAATAATTTTCCGGCATTTTTGGTACGCCCTAATTCCCCCCGTTTATTGGTAAACATAATTGCACCAGTTTCCATTTCCCCACCCCTTCGGGATAAATGAAAATCAATTTTTTCCATTAAAGAAGCTGTGACCTGCTGTAATAAGCCTGCTGTTTCTAAAATATCAAAAGCAGCATCTGTGGAAATACATGCCATTAAGCTTTCCAGGCACTTTTGATCTGCCCCGGCTAAAGCTCCATGCGCCGTTAAAATTTCCATCCGGCCATCCGCCATTTTGGAATGGGTTGCAAAAATACCGCCTGCTGTTTTCACCAATTTTCCTGCATGGGCCACCAGCAAAAGCCTCCGGAATCCAAGACCCTGGGCAAAATCAATGGCATCCCCTAGAAAATTACTGCACAGCACTCCGCCTGTTAATCCAAAGGTGTCTTTTGCAAAACTTTCCCCATAATTGCCCGGTGTCAGCAGAATGGTTTCCTTTCCCAAGGCACGCTGGGCAGAAAGCTCTAAACGGATGGATTCCATTAAGGCAGCTTCACTCATGGGCTCTACAATTCCTGTTGTTCCCAAAATAGAAATGCCGCCTTGTATCCCTAAACGGGGATTGCAGGTTTTTTGTGCGATTTTTTCCCCTTCCGGGACAAAAATAGTTACTTTTGCTTTGGCTCCCAAAACTTCGGTTACTGCTTTTTCTATCATATAGCGGGGGCCGCTGTTAATAGCGGGACTGCCCACGGGCTGCTCTAAACCCGGTAATGTGATCCGGCCCACGCCTGTTCCGCCTTCAATGGAAAAATGGGAGTCCTGTTCTACCTGGGCGCAAATCAATAAACCGTTTGTAACATCCGGATCATCCCCGGCATCTTTATATACACCGCAGGCGTTTGCTTCTGCATCCTGTATTTCAAAATCTAGTGGGATTCCACCAGGGGTATATACAGTTACCTGCTGATAAGGCATCCCTAACAGTCGTAAGGCGGCAGCTTTTGCCGCGGCTGCTGCACATGCCCCGGTTGTAACGCCCCGGCGTAATTTTTTTCCGCCGCAGTACCGATACCAGTCCATAGCATCCCTTCTTTCCCCTGTTATATGTTACAGAGTTTTACCTGTTTCGTCAAGCGGTGACAGGGGCAGAAAAAAGAAAAGAAGTTTTGAAATCCAGTTTTCATAAAATCGGATTTCAAAACTTCTCTTATCAATGCCGCTGACGGGGGTCGAACCCGTATGGTGTTTCCACCGAGGGATTTTAAGTCCCTTGCGTCTGCCAATTCCGCCACAGCGACATATGATCACAATTTTATAATCAATTCCTTCTCAATCGCTTATTTAGTATACAACAATTTATAATGGATGTCAATAAAATTTATCATTTTTTTGTTTATTTTCTCAGCCGCTAAAAAAATTTTTAGCGGCTGATTTACAACAGATCCGCTTATAAAAGCTGTGCCCGCAGTTCCGAACTGCTTTTCGGAGAAAGCAACGCAGGTGCAATATCAAAAACAGTCCGCGCACCGGTTTCCCCTTTTTGAGCGAGGCGGAAGGCTGCACGGGCATAGCACACCAATACACCCGCAGTAAATTCGGGGTTGCTGTCTAATTTTAAAGAGTATTCGATCATTTGCTTTGTATGTTCAGCAGTGATACCGCTGCGCATGACAAAACCGCCGTGAGGCATTTTGTTGTGTTCTTCCTGCAATTCTTTTTCACTGATAAAATGAACAACTGTTTCATATTCAGCAAAATAATTGGGCATTTCACAGATTGCTTTTTGAATGGCACCTAAATCAGCATCTTTTTCGGGGACTACAAAACATTCCCGCTTATGCTTTTGCGCTGTCGTTAAAACAGGGCAGCTTCCGGAACGGACGGCTTCCATAGCGGAAGGGATTGGCACTGTATATTGGATGGCATTTTTTACCCCGGGAATCCGCCGTATGGCGTCAGAATGGCCCTGGCTGACGCCCCGCCCCCAAAAAGTGTAGGATTCCCCTTGCGGAAGGACTGCCTCTGCATATAAGCGGTTCAGGGAAAATAACCCCGGGTCCCATCCAACCGAAAAAATAGAAATATGTTTTCCGGCTTTTGCTGCGGCATCCATAGTGTCAAAATAAGTGGGGATTTTTGCATGGGTGTCAAAGCTGTCTACCGTATTAAAATATTTTGCATAGGCAGGGCCTTGCTCCGGCAAATCTGTGGCAGAACCGCCGCAAAGAATCATAACATCAATTTCCTGCTGTAATTTTTCCAAAGAATCAGCCCCGTAAACCGGAACACCTTCCGTTACGGGGGTGAGGGTGGAAGGCTCCCGCCGTGTTACAATCGCCCGTAATTCCATATCATTGCATTTTTGCAAAGCATATTCTACGCCCCGGCCTAAATTGCCATATCCAGCAATACCAATTCTCATTGCTAAAAAGTCCCCTATCCTTATTAAATTTGTTTCAGCGGTTTCTTTGATATTTTTGTGCCCGCTGCATCATTTCTCCGGCAATCTGTTCCCCCTGGCGCAGCTCCTCCAGAGGAAAAGCAGGTGTATTCCCTGAAATCGCGGCAAGGGGCTGGGCGATCTCATCAAAACCGCCGATACAGTCTAAAAAATATTCCCGCCCAATCCCCATGGTTTCTGCCAGCTGTACAGATTGTTCAATTTGGTGCTGCAAATTTGCAGCTAAAGATAAACACAATATCCGTGTCGCCTGCCCGCGGCCTGCCGGCCCCATATGGCGGCAATTTGGAGCAATACAACGCAGTAAAGGATATATACGGGAAAAAATTTTCCCATTGCCCCCTACAAAACAAAGAAAATGCTCGGTTAATTGTTCATTTGGCGCAAAAATACCACAATCTAAATATCCTATTCTCACCCGCCGGAAAGCATTCCCATTTTGATGGGCCTGGGCAGGGGAAAGCGGTGTAAAATCAATAATAATGCTGCCGGGATGGAAAAAAGAGCTTACCCCGTTAAACAAAGCAAGTTCATCACTGGCTGAGGAAAGGGCTAGGAACAAAACCTCGCAGGTGTCGCAAACTTCTGCCGCTGTATCGCAATAATAAACGCTTTTTTGGCAGGCTTTGTGATCCGGGTCATATACATATAGGTCATGGCATGTGCGCCGTAACAATCGTGCTACCACTTCCTGGCCGGTATCCCCTAGGCCAATGACGCCAATTTTCAATCCAATGCCTCCATAATATTTTAACAATCACGCCCTAATTCAGATGCCAAAAGTTCATCTAATTTCTCTTTAATGGCAATAAAATCATCTACTGTCAGTCCCCGCTGGGGTGGGTTGCGCAATACGGAAGCAGGGTGGAAAGTAGCTGTCAGCAATACATTATTACGCTCAAAAAACTGGCCATGCTGGCTTGTCACTTTAAAATCAGGGGAAATGAGCTTGCAGGCAGCGATCCTTCCCAAACATACAATAATTTTAGGCCGTATTAGGGCTGTCTGGCTGCGTAAATAATCAATACAGGCTTCCTGCTCATCCGGCATGGGGTTGCGGTTTTTGGGAGGGCGGCATTTTACCATATTTGTTATATATACATCCTTCTCCCGCGATAACCCGACATGTAAAAGCAGTTTGTCTAAAAGCTGCCCGCCCCGTCCTACAAAAGGAATCCCTTGTTTATCTTCATTTTCCCCCGGGCCTTCTCCTACTAATAAAATAGGGGCTTTTGGGTTCCCGGCACCTAATACCGTTTGAATACGTGTTTCACAAAGCCTGCAATTTTCACAGGAGGATACAGCTTGTTCTAATTGATCCCAGTTATCAAAAATCATATATTCAGCCTTTCTTTTGAAAAATTCGATGGCTTTTTACATTTTTCTCTTTTTGTTCCTATATTATAACAGTATAATGCCCGGAGATGCAATAGGCTTTTTGCTGTTGGCAGGCTGTTCCTGAAAGAATTTATAAAATTTTTTTCGGCAGGGGGTTAAGTTTTTTTCAAAGTGTGCGATTAGTTAAATAGACGGGAAAAACCAAGATTTATAAAAAGTTTTGGGCTATCTATCCCATGTCTGTCATCCTAACGGAAGGGTCTAGGGCCCGGCCTTTCCGCCAGGGTAACAATATACCCTACGTTTCGTTACACACAAAAAAGTACGGAAACATGGACGTTTCCGGAGAATAATCAGGGAGGATTTATCAATGATCGTTCAACACAATATTATGGCTCTGAATTCCTACAATCGGTTAGGAACAAACAACAATGCAGTTCAGAAAAACCTGGAAAAATTGTCTTCCGGTTACCGCATTAACCGCGCTGGCGACGACGCCGCAGGTTTGGCAATTTCTGAAAAAATGCGTGCCCAAATCACTGGTTTGGAAAGAGCTCAATTAAACGCAAAAGACGGCATTTCCTTAGTACAGACCGCTGAAGGTGCTTTAACAGAAGTTCACTCCATGCTGAACCGTCTGGTTGAACTGGGTGTAGAATCTGCTAACGGCATTTATCAAGCAACAGACCGTGACAAGATCCAAGCTGAAGTTAACCAAATTACCGAAGAAATCGACCGTATTTCTAAATCCACAAACTTCAATGGTATTAAATTGTTAGATGGTTCTTTGGGTAGCAGCACAGCCAATGTTGACGGCGGCAGTGCAATTACAGCAACACAGACAGATGCTACACAGGCCCAGTATGTTGGTGCTAACGCTGTACTGAACGGCGTGACATTTGCCAGCCTGACAAAGGGCGATGTTCTGACTGTAACAGTAAATACCCGGATCAATGGGACTGATTCCGCTCAGACATTTAGTCTAACTTATAATCCTGATAAACATACCCAATTGTCAGATTTACAAGATGCTCTGAATGCTCAGATTAAAGAGGCATTTGGCGCTGATTTCAAAGTTACGGACAATACTCAAGTTTTAACTTTTGAAGCAAAAGAGGCTGGAGCTGATAAAGCTATTGTGTCTGGGATGAGCTGGACAGTTAAAAATTATAACGATAGCGCATCAGGAGTGGTTGTTGCTACTGGTTCCACATCTATGACCGAAACAAAAGGTGTAGATGCTTACACAACAGTATCAGGTTTTGACGGCGGTGCCACTGCTCTCACAAAGACTTCCAGCAGCGCCGATGTTGAAAAAAATACTTTGACTATTAATGGACAGAAATTTGTCATGGTAAAAGACAAAGACGCTGCAGCAAATGTCAACAAAATTGACAGCGGCATCAATGTTATTGTTGCAAAGGATCTGGATCAAGCCGCTGCGGATATCGAAAAAGCAACCGGTATTAAAGTTGCTGTGGATGGTAATAATCTTAAAGTCTTTGCTCCGAAAGGCGCAGCAAGCGGCGGTGCTGGCTTGACACTCCAAGTTGGCGATACAGCAGATAGCTTTAACAAAGTTACTGTTTCCGTTGACAACATGAGTTCCGCTGGCTTAGGCGTCAATGGTTTAACCGTTACCGATCAGGGTATTGCTGCTGACAGCATCACCCGCGTAAAATCCGCTATTGAAAAAGTTTCTGTAAACCGCGGCCGTTTGGGTGCTCTCCAGAATCGTTTAGAGCATACTCTGAACAACCTGGCAACCACCACTGAAAACATGACCAACGCAGAAAGCCGTATCCGTGATACTGATATGGCTCAGGAAATGATGGCATTTACTAAGAACAATGTTCTGGTTCAAGCCGCTCAGTCCATGTTGGCTCAAGCCAATCAGCAGCCACAACAAGTTCTGCAATTACTCCGGTAATTTCGTTTTATAACTTGATTTGGGAATCATATAAATGACTTAATGTGATCACAATAGGAGGGGCTTTTCCGGGAAGCCCCTCCTTCATTTTTGCCATTTTTCTTTGACTTCTAATAGTCTTTATGCTATACTAAACTTGATAATGCAACATTCAGCAGGCAGTTTCACTAGCTGTAGTATTTAATAAATTTGCAATAGAGAAGTTAAAAAATATGAAATTCAATTTTTTATTCGGGAGGATGGCTATGAAAGCCCGTGTCAAAAACAATAAAAATATCCTGCTTTCTGTAGGAATTATTACAAAAAATGAGGAAAAAAATCTGCCTAATTGTTTGGAGGGTTTGAAACCCCTTTTAATGGCTATCCCTAGCGAATTGATTATTGTGGATACAGGGTCTACAGACCAGACAAAAGAAATTGCCCGGAAATATACCAGCAAAGTTTATGATTTTAAATGGATCAATGACTTTTCTGCTGCCCGTAATGAAACTTTGAAACATGCTTCGGGTGAATGGTATATGTATCTTGATGCGGATGAATGGATCGAAGACTGTCGGGATTTGATTGCGTTTTTTTCAAATAAAAGCGAGCTTGCCTGTTATAACAGCGCATCTATTACAATCCGCAGCTTTGTAGATGAGCAGATGACAGAACAAAACGATTTTTATGCGCCCCGTATTGCCCGTCGTTTTCCGGATACAATCTTTGTAGGCCGAGTTCATGAATATATTAAAGTCCGCTATCAGCCAAGAAAATATATTAACTGTGTGGCACGTCACTTTGGCTATGTTTCCGATAATGGAAAAGTATTAAATAAGTCAAAACGGAATCTTCCACTGTTATTGGAATCACTGGACGATCCTACAACGGATCTGCCGCATACTTATACCCAGATTGCTAATGAATACGTCATTCATGGCGATATAGATAAAGCAATGGAATACCAGCGTAAAGGAATTGATTCATTAGAGTCAGATGATATTCCGGAGCGTTGTGCTTTGTATCATGAGCTTGTCAGACTCCTTTGCAGCCAGGAAAAATGGGATGAAGCCCTTCAAATAGCCCAGGAATATTTTTCCGGCAAAAAGACGATTTATAGTACAGATGTAGACATTCACCTCTTTTTGGCGATTGCTTGGAAAAATAAAAATGATCCGGTTAAGGAACAGGCAGAGTTGGAAACATATTTCCGCTTACGCCAGTTAGCAGAGCAAAAGGCTTTGGATACGGCCGATCTTCTTGCTGCAAATCTTTGCTATACAACTGTGGGGTATACCAATTTAGCTTATTTTTTATATGCTATTCTTATGAATGATACAGAACCAGTGAAAGCTTTAGAAAATCTGGAAAAAATTCAGGGCTGGAATAAAGTCGAGCCAAAAGTCTATATTGAAATGGAAAACAGTTGTGTGATTGCTGCAAAAGCATGGGACTGGTATCCAAATCATTATGATGTTATTTCTAATGATGAAGAATGGGGCCTTCAGCGCCGCGAAAAAATGATAGAAATTTGGAAGAATTATCCAGAATCTCGCGATTCTATGGCTCAGGCGCTCGCAAAGCTGGATATTCAGGACGATCCTTTTCTTTTGGAAGTCCGTTTGCAGCAAAATATGCCGGATGCTTTAGAAACTTTAGAAGAAACGCTTCCTACAATGTCTGTTACGCCTTATGAAATCAATCTTCTTTATTATGCAATGAAGGAGAATTTAGATATAGATCCTTTTATCAGCCGGATTGATGCAGATGAATTACAAGATTATATTGCAGTTATTGATGACTGGGAAAATGCTTACCAAGTGATTACAGACTATTATCAAAATTATCCAAATCCGCCTTCTTTACGGGGCCTTCGCTGGAAATGTACAGCTTTAGAACATATTTTATTACAGGCTGATGTGACAGATGAAGTTGTTCAGCAGAATTTTATTTCGTATGTTCAAAGCATGACTGTTCTTGCCCGTGCCCTTTATAAAGAGCCTTCCGAAGAAGCACTTTCTATTATTCCCCATGTCCACCGTTTTGCTATTTATATGGGTCGTGCAGAAGCGGCCCGCCGTGCTAATAAAATGGCAGAATGTGTTCAGTATATGGTTGATGCAGCGAATGAATATCCTATTATGAAACATTTAGTTCAGGCTCAAATTGAGGCGATCCGGCAGGATATGAATGAGGCTTTGCAGCAAGAGCAAAACCGTGATGCTGAACGGGCTTCATTATATCTCCAAATTAAAGAAAAACTGAGGGTTTTAATTGAAGCTGGCGATTTTGATAATGCAGCCCAGATTTTAGAGCAATATCAAAAATTAAATCCCACAGATGAAGCAATTTCTTATTTCTGGCAGAAAATCAATAATCCTGTAAAACCATCTTAAATAAAAAAAGCAAGGAAAGTTTTTTTCCTTGCTTTTTTATATACTCGACAAAATCCTCTTTTTATGTTATATTATTGACAGGTGCTGTTGCATACGGCAGGCGGTTGAGTCCAGCCCCTGGAAAGGGGGCTATGCTTATGTGGAAAAAATACATCATTTTCATCTTGTGCTTTACAATATTAGTCTTCATGGTTTCCATAAAAGTATACTAACCGCCACCCACCCCATGGATTAGCGGTTAGTATATTAACTACCAGATACAGGGGTAACCGTCTGCTGACAGCACCCTTTTATACGTTTATTATAACAGCATATTATAAAATTGTCAATCCGCGTTTTTTGTTGCTTTTCTTTACGGAATACAGTAAAATAGGAAATAATAAGAAAACGAAACCGTATATACTTCTTACATGCAGCCTGTTCTCTTAATTATATCCGGAATTTTATTAAAAAGGAATGGTTTTTCTGGGAAAAATTCACGCTTCGTTCAGGCAATTTTTTATAGAATCCGGTATAATGGAGAATATGAAAAGGCTGTAAGCTGGTTTTCAGGAAATTTTTTGTAGGGAGGCATTTTTATGATTGATATTGTAAGCCTTGGGGAACTTCTGGTTGACTTTGCGCCGGCAGGGGAACGGACTTATCAGGCAAATGCTGGCGGGGCGCCTGCTAATGTTTTGGCAGCGGCAGCGCGGCTGGGGAAAAAAGCAGCTTGTATCACAATGGTAGGCCAGGATGGTTTTGGAGATATGCTGGTGAAAGATTTGGCTGCTGCCGGTGTAGACACTTCGGCAATCCGCCGTACAAAAGATGCCTGTACTACATTGGCCTTTGTCAGCCTGGATGCCCAGGGAGACCGTTCCTTTACTTTTGTGCGCCGTCCAGGGGCAGATATGCTTCTTTCAGTCAATGATGTAGATTTCTCCCTCATTGAGTCTGCAAAGATTTTTGGCTTTGGTTCGGTGTCCATGACGGACGAGCCATCCCGGAGTGCTACTTTAGAGGCAGCAAAATTTGCCAAAGAACATGGTGTGACAACTGCATATGATCCAAACCTGCGGCCTTTATTATGGAAAAATTTAGAGGAAGCAAAAAAAGTTATGTCAGAAGGGCTGCGTTATGCAGATATTATAAAAATTTCGGAGGAAGAACTGGAATTTTTGACAGGTATTTCGGATTTGGAATCCGGCTCCCAGAAAATAATGGAATATGGTCCCAAACTTGTTTTTATAACCCTGGGGCCAAAAGGATGCTTTTTCCGCTGTAAAGCTGGTACAGGACGGCTTCCAGCCTACGACACAAAGGTAGTGGATACAACAGGCTCCGGAGATGCTTTCCTGGGCGGGGTACTGACCGCTATCTTAGACCGGGGCATTGAAAGGCTGGACAGCTTTACACTGGAAGAAATGAATGCGGTTGCTGATTATGGCAGCCGGGCTGGTTCTTTAGCCGCTTCCCAGAAAGGCGGGATTCCTTCCATGCCGGATCGGGCTAAAATGGAGGAATGTGGACGGGAAATTCCAAAGCTCGCATTATGACGATAGATTTAGCTTGAAAACAATCTGTAAATCGGGTACAATAAAGAAAGAGAATACCTGGTCACCTATGATAGTGAATTGTAAAGAAAGGATGATAAAAAATGAGCGTAAAATTGATCACCCGCTATGTAAAAGATTTTGTAGGGGAACATGAGTTAGCAGCGATTGAACCCCAGGTACAGGCAGCCCATAAACTGCTGATGGATCGCAACGGCCCCGGCAATGATTTTTTAGGGTGGGTCGATTTACCTGAAAATTATGATAAAGAGGAATTTGCACGGATTAAGGCTGCCGCAGCCCGGATTCAGGCGGATTGTGACGTATTGGTTGTTATCGGCATCGGCGGCAGTTATTTGGGAGCAAGGGCAGCTTTAGAGCTGCTGAAAACCCCTTATTACAACAACCTGCCTAAAAAGACCCCTGACATTTATTTTGCAGGCAATTCCATCAGCCCGGATTCTTTAAATACCATTCTGAAGCTTTGCGAAGGAAAACGGGTTTGTGTCAATGTAATTTCAAAATCCGGTACAACAACAGAACCAGCTTTGGCATTCCGTGTTTTCCGTGAACTGCTGGAAGAACGGTATGGAAAAGACGGTGCAAAATCCCGTATTTATGCTACCACAGATAAGGCACGGGGCACATTGAAAGAGCTTTCTGACCGGGAAGGTTATGAAACCTTTGTGATTGCAGATGACGTAGGCGGCCGGTATTCTGTCCTGACGGCTGTGGGCCTGCTGCCAATGGCAGTTGCAGGTATTGACATTGACGCTGTAATGAAAGGTGCTGCCGAAGCCCGGAAAGCTTTAGCCGTAGAAAAATTATGTGATAATGACTGTCTGAAATATGCAGCATTACGGAATATCCTTTACCGCAAAGGCAAACAAATTGAATTGCTGGTGAGCTATGAGCCTGCCTTTACCATGATGAATGAATGGTTTAAGCAGCTTTATGGAGAAAGCGAAGGCAAAGATAATAAAGGCTTATTCCCTGCATCTGTTGTATGTTCTACCGATCTCCATTCTATGGGCCAGTACATTCAGGAAGGCCGCCGCTGCTTATTTGAAACTGTGGTTTCTTTCCAGAAGGCAGGAGAAGATTTCTTTGTAAAAGACGATCCGGAAAACCTGGACGGCCTGAACTTCCTTTCCAACCAGAATATGTCCATTGTCAATAAAAAAGCTATGGAAGGCACGATTTTAGCTCATACGGAAGGCGGCGTCCCGAATCTGGTATTGGAAGTTCCGGAAATCAATGAACATGAATTTGGCTGGCTGGTTTATTTCTTTGAAAAAGCCTGTGCGATCAGCGGCTATTTACTGGCAGTCAATCCTTTCAACCAGCCCGGCGTAGAAAGCTATAAAAAGAATATGTTTGCTTTATTAGGCAAGCCAGGCTATGAAGACAGAAAAGCAGAGTTGGAAGCTAAATTAAGCTAAATCCCTGAAAGGATTTGTTTAAGAATATAAGATTTGGAGGAGAAACCCATGATTAAGCTGATTGTAGGCCATAAAGGTTCCGGAAAAACAAAAGCTCTGATCCAAATGGCAACTGATGCAGTGGAAACTTCGAAAGGCAATGTGGTATGTGTAGAAAAAGGTGATACGTTAAAATTCGATCTGACCCACCGGGTTCGTCTGATTGATATTGATGATTACAGCATTAGTGGCTTTGATGCCTGTTATGGCTTCTATGCCGGGCTGTTTGCCGGAAACTATGATATTACAGAAGTCTTTGTAGATGGTATCTTCAAGGTTGGCGGCAAAGATTTTGTAGCTTTTGGCGTATTCATTGAAAAACTGGCAAAGCTGCTGGAAACCAACGGAGCCACAATGACCCTTACTGTTTCCTGTGAAAAGGAAGATCTTCCTGCTGGAATTCATAAATATATCATCTGATCCGCCTGTAATTTCATGCGGTATTTCTGATGAAATTTATACTTTGAAAGGGGAAGAACCGATGCATTTCAAAAACATTGCCATTTCTTTGGCAGCGGTATCGTTGCTGGCAATGAATGGCGCTGTTGCATTTGCCCACGGCGGCCATCATTATTATACAAACTATACCAGCTATCAGGCACAGCCTGCCTACTACAATTGCCCTTATGACGATTGTACAGAAGCTGGAACTCATTTGCACGGGAATGATGGATGCTATTATTATGGCCATTATGCCAATGATGGTCATGCCCATTGTGCAGCTCCCAGCTATGGTTATGGCTACGGCTGCGGCGGCGGATGCCACCACTGGTAAGGAACGGCTGAAAATCGTAAAAAAATTCCCTGCCTTCTTTAGGCAGGGAATTTTTTTATCTTGCTTTATCCTTTTTGTACAGCCGTTGGAGCCGCAAACCGGCTTAAAGCAGCTAACTGTTCCCCGCTGACAAAACGGTCAACGGAATAGGCAAATAAAATCTGGCTGTAATCCCAGGGATTTAATTTTGTCAGCAGTTCCGGTGCAACCTGTGCTGTTTCTACAAAAGTAACACGGCTGTAATGAACCAGGAGAAAAGGAAGATAACTCTGTACCGTATGATCCCCAAAAATTAAAAGCTGCCGGTTATACTGGGAATTTTCTACTTGAATATCAATGATCGGGGAAACACCACCCAAAACTACATCCATGCTGTCCCCTAACTGCTGGCGGTATTCCGGATAGAGGGTATAATAACGGCGGATGGAATCACGGTTGTCATGGTGGGTCATAATATAACCCCGCCTGCCCCGGGCAAAATGATAAAGGGAAACCCGGTCGGCTGGTACAGCATTATAAGGAGCTAAATCATATAAATCTCCATAATAATTAAAATCAATATGTTCCACATCAAATTGATCAATTCCCCGGACCTGGGGCAGGCCCAGTTTTTTTGCAGCCGTTGTGTAAATATAATATCCCCCCATCCCTGTGGGAGCATTGTCTGTGCGGTAATAAATATATTCACTTTGATGGTTAAATAAAGCCGGATAAACGTCAATAACCGTTAAATTCCCAGCCATACGCCGGTATATCCGGTCAATTAAAGCCCGCTGATCATAAAGAGGCGCAAAATTATTATAAGGGACTTTGCTTTGCTGGATGCCGCTGGCAGTTGGGATCAGCATTAAATAAACAGGCCGTTCAAAACGTAAGGAAAGTTCAATCACTTGGGTTGCATTGCTGTCAATAACATCCTGGCCCGCAGTCTGGACATTTAACATCAGCATATCTTCCGCAATAAAAACTCCATTTTGTTCCTTGCTGCCGCCAATATAATTTAAGCCAGTCCGCAAACGATCCCAAAAAGCGTTGGCAGGGAAATGCTCTGCAAAAGCTTCTTCTAATTTTTTCTGCTCCGGAAAAAGGATTTCCCAAAAGCCCCCCGTGAAAAAGAGCCATAAAGGAATCACTGCAACCATAACAAGGAATAACATGCCGGTTAATTTTTTATACATAGGCTCAGTTTCACCTCTATAATAGATAAGCAGTAACGGAAGTCAGAAGCAGAAAATTCAGTAAAATTTCCCCAATAGCGGCGGGGCCAGGGAAAATACGTTTCACCAAAAGAGCCGCTTTCCGGGGCAGGCCCAAAGCAAACAGACAGCATAATATCAGAACAAGGTAATTGGAAACCAACAAATAGATAGAACGGTCATCCATGCCAGAGGCGCCGCGGAATAAGATCCGCAGATAAGAGAAGGATTCGGAAAGATTATCTCCGGCCCAAAATACCATAGAAAACTGTATTACAAAAGCACAATATAGCCACTGGAAAAAGGATGCAATATTTTTCCATCCCCGGGGCAGTAAATAACCTTCTATCATGACGAAAAGGGATAAAAAGATCCCCCACAGTAAAATATTAGGCCGCAGGCCGAACCAGGAAGCCATACATACACTTAGTATTAAAATATTACATACCATGGAAGGGCTGCCGCCTTTAGCGCCTCCTAAGGGCATATAAACATGGCGGCGGATAAAACGGTTGACCGTAGCATTGAACCGGCCAAAAAACTCATTGATGCTTTGGGAAAGGAACGGATCATTAAAGTTTTCAGCAATCCGGAACCCGAACATTAAAGCCAGCCCTTCTGCCATCTGGCAGAAGCCCCATAAAGTAAAATATAAAGCAAAAGATAAGGATACCAGCATACTCCAGATGCCCAGCAGGGAAACCTCATATTTCGGAATCTCGTGTAAGGACTGGAATAAAACAGCCATGCTGTCCCCTAAAATTACTTTTTTAAAAAGCCCTAACAAGAAAAGGCTGCCGCCTTCCCCGATATTGTTTAAAGTGACCCGCAAAGAAAAAAACTGGGGAACCATACGGCCATAATATACAATAGGCCCGGCTGGCAGCTTGGGAAAAAACGCGCTCATCAATAAGACGCGGGAAGGATCTTTTCCCCATATAGCGAAACCATGGTAACAGTCCAGTACATATCCCAGGGACGTCAGGCAGTAAACCCCTAATCCCAAAGGAATATGGCTGGGGGCAAAAATATGGTATCCAAGAAAAATCCCGATATTTTTCACCACAGCGCAGGCGACAAAAGCCTGCCGCAATTTGGCATTGCGGCTGCCTAACAGCCTGCCCGCCAGCATCCAGTCGGAAAGCAGAACAAAAACCATCAGCCCAAGGCCCATCCAGCCTTCCGTCCCGTAATAGAATACAAAAGAAAGGAAAAGAAGGGCTTTTGGCCGCAGGCCAAGGGGACAGGCCCAATAAACCAGTAAAGATAATGGCAGGAACAAATAAAGGAAACTAAGGCTGCAAAGGCCCAATCGATCACCCCTGTTCTGTCAATGTCTGGACAAACTGAAAAAAATCTTCCCGGCTGTACAAGGCATTGATGGTCCGCAATAAAGCCTTTGGCCCCATATGGCTGGGCAGGCCCAGTGCTTTTAATAAAGCGGCCCGCAAAGCACGGCTGTTTTCCCCGCCGGATAACCCCAGTTCCATTAAATCAGCATTGGTAACCGGATAGGCCGGGGGCAAAGGTGCTTCCTGCTGATCCAATCCGGCCCGGATAAAGGCTTCTAAAAGGATTTTATCGGGTATGCCTTCCACACCTAATAAGCCTTCTGCTCCGGGTTTTGGCTTCCGCCGTTCCTTCCCCGGCATATCCGGGATATAGACATGAGTCACTTGCTCAGGAGGGACAGCGCCTGCAATATGGCGCCGGATACGGAATCCGGCATGATCGGAATCGGTTAAAATAACAATCCCATCCCGTGCGGCTAAAGCACGTATCATTTGTAATTTTGCCCGGTCCCGAAAAATATCAAAGCCATCTGTTGTAATAATATTGGCGTCTATAAAAGCTGCAAGGCGGGCTTTATCATATTTTCCCTCTACAATAACCGTTTGACGCAGATGTAACATAAATCCCCCTTAAGATCTGTCTTCAACAGTTCCCCAATAAAGAAAATAATCGGGCCACCCCGTATTCCAATACAGCGCGGTCATTGGCTCCGGTACTTTTTAACCGCAGATCCGTTTCTGTTAAAGCTTTTAACATTTTGCCTAACTGGACAGGGGAAAACCGGCCGCTGTCACTCATGGCATTTTTTAAAACAAATTCCCTGTTTTTTGCATAGCCCAATTCCGGCGCAGCCCTGGCAACCGGAATATTGGCCTGCCGGATACAATAGCCCCGGTATAAGTCTACAAAAGCATTGGAGAGTACAGCTAAGATTTTAGCCGCAGGTTCCCGCTGCTGGCAAAGCTGGTCTATCAGATCCATTGCCTGGGTAAAATTCCCCCGCAGAATCGCTCTGGACAGATCAAACACCTTTGCCTGTAAAATCGCACAGGCAATTTCATCAATCTGTTCCTTTGTAATAGAACCTTCCCCCGCATAGGCGCAAAGCTTATCTGTTTCAGAAGCTAACAACTGCAAATCATCACCACAGCGGTCCATTAAATAGGCGGCACAAGTGCTGGATAATTCACAGCCGTTTTTCTGGGCCCGGCTCCGCAAAAACCGTAATGTATCGGAACGGCTCCGGGCATCTAAGGAAATAATGCCTCCTGCTTTATCACAGGCTTTCACAAAAGCATTAGTTTTTTCTTTTTTCCCCTCTGTATTCCGCAGTGTAATAATAATACAAGTGGTAGCAGGGGGCTCTTCCAAAATAGCACACAATTCTTTCAGCAGGCCGCTGTCAAATTGATCGGGCTGGGCGTCCAAAGTGACACATTGCCCCTCAGAAAGAAAGGGCAGCGCTTCTACCGCGTCATAAAAAGCCTGTAAATCAAACTTTGCCCCGTCAAAACGGTGGAGGCTGAAATCATTTGCATTGGAACCCACGGCTTTTTTGATAAGCTGATCCCGGTAACGGGAAAGTAAAAAAGGCTGGCTGCCCATGAGTAAATAAACCCGCAGTAATTCAGGGCCTTTTACATGTTTGGCAAAATCACTTTCTAATTTAAACTTCATTTGATTCCTCCTTGGGCATGGGCAGAAAAAGTTGTGTACATCCATAATAACGGCTGTTTTGCGTCACAGGCTGTTCCGGGGCGGCAATGATTTCATTGCGCCCGTTAATCAAGATATGGGCATCAACAGAAACCATATCAAAAGTTTTCACCAGTTCCAGCCCATTTATTTTCATGCGTATCGAATCATTTTCCTGCTCCAAAAGCATATGGCCAAAAACCATTCCCTGAAACCCGTTACAGGTATCCAATGGGATAACCTGCAATGGAGGAAAATCGTCAGCCAGCGGCAGGAAAGCTTCCCCAGGGGTAGTTTCCGGCAAAAACAGGGAAAGTTCTTTTACCTGTAAGCCTTTCATAAGGGCGGCAAGGCGTTCAGATTCTTTTTCCTGTTCCGGGCTGCCAATCAGTACAGCCTGTTCCCGGTGGATCAGCAGGACGCTGTCCCCGTACTGCGGCGCGCAAATGATAACAGGATGGCCCCAGAAAATCAAATGCAGGCAGGAAACTGCCGCTATTGTACAGGCTGACCATTCCGCGGCCCATAAAAAATGGTTCCATTTCGCCCCAAGATACCATAAAAGCAGAAATAAACCAATGCTTCCGGCCAGCCAGATAATAACATAGTCATTTTGAATGGGAACCGAAAAACCGGTCAGACTGGCAATCCAGGTGATCAAACGGGCAGACAGACCAGCCCCTAGGGCTGCAAGGCGGCATAAAGATGAAAGCATGGGAATCAGGCTTAAAACAACAGTAACGATCCCCAAAGCCAGCATCAAAGAGGCTGGTAAAGAGGCCAGCAGATTGGAAACAGGCGTCAAAAGGGCTAACTGGCCAAACTGCCAGCAGACAAGGGGAACGGTAAGGATCTGGGCGGACAAAGTCACGCAAAACATGGAAAATAAGGAAAATAGCCGGGGATGTTCTTCCCGCAGGCGTTCCCCGAAAGCACCTGCCATAGGTTCTGCAAAAGCAGAGATTCCCATTGTAGCAAGATAAGAAAGCTGTAAAGAAAGGCTGAAAACGCTGTAAGGGTTAAAAAGCAAAATAATAATAACAGAAATCCCTAAAGAATTTAAGGAATCCGCATCCCGTCCCAGCAGAAGCGCCAGCCGGTGAAGAAACAGCATCAAAGCGGCCCGGAAGATAGAAGGAGAAAGGCCGGTCATAACGGCAAACGAAACAGCCAGCCCAATTTCCAAACACAAGCGGCTGTTCCGTGGAAGCCAGCTTTGCTGCAAGCATAAACCAAATAAAGACAGCAATACAGAAAGATGGAGTCCGGAAACCGATAATAAATGGGATAAACCGGCTTCTGTATAAATCTGGCGCAGGCGATCCGGCAGGGTGCCAGTCCTTCCTAAAAGGACAGCGGACAAAAGCGCGCCATCTTCTTTCGGCAGCATCCGCTGTAAATTTCCAGCCATTTTGCTCCGGAGCAAAGAGAGGCGGGTTTCCAGTGTGGAAGCGTGGCCCAGCAGCCGGGAAGCTCCTCCGAAAGCCGTAAAATCCAAATCCTGGGCCATCCATGAAATTTCGCCGAACCCTTCCAGCTTTAAGGAGTATTCTACCACATCCCCTATGGATTCTTCAACCCCTGTTCTGGAATAGACGCGGAGCCGCGCATTTTTTAATCCGGCAGGATTCTCCTGGTTCAAACGGAGAATAAAAGAACGGCCGGATAAATCCAGATCCGTTACAACACCATGAACAAGCTGTGTAGTCCCATTGTACTGCCTTCTGTCAGGCATCCCTGACTGTGCGCAAATCAGAACCAGGGCGCAAAAGAAAACGGCTGCCGCTGCGGAACGCATCCACAACGGCAGCCGTTTGTATGCCAACAAAAACAGCAGGGCGATCCCGCCAATGACTATGGCTGGCCATCCACAGCCCAGAACCGCCAGGGAAGCAAGCATCCACGCGATTCCCGCAATATGAAAAACGCGGTTCACTGCTTGTCCTTCTCGACATCGACCTGGATAACCCCGTTTGCCTGTTCAAATTGTTCGACGATTTTACGAACCATCATCAATAGTTGACTATTCGCCGAACGTCCACTATAACGGCTGACATAGTGGAATTTTGCTAGGAGTTCATCGTCGATCCGCAGTGTAAAATTGCGTAGCATAGCACTTCCCTCCCATATGAAATCATACTGGCCTTATAAAAACAAATTTTTTCGACAGCTCCTAATTTTAATCATCACTATTATACAACATTTTTTGACCTGCAAATGCAAAACGGGGCCGGAACAATGTCATAAAATTATTGCTTTATTTGGTTTTTTTATCGCATAACGTCCGTACATACGGGTCATTTGGAGCAAACGTTTTTCCACAGCAGGCGTAAGCTGTTCTGCTGTAATCCGGAAACGCCAATTGTTCCCTAAAGTGGAAGGTGTATTCATACGGGCCTGGCCATCCAGTCCTAAAATATCCTGAATGGGAGCAACCGCTAATTTTGCAACACTGCCCCAGGCTGCCCGGACCATTCCCCAGTGAATCCCTTCCCGATTGGTTAAACGCAAATATTCCGCTGTTTCTTTCCGCTGTTTTTTTGTCAGGGTATGATGCCACCAGTGCATAACCGTATCATTGTCATGAGTGCCTGTATATACAATGCTGTTTTCCACATGGTTATGAGGCAGATAAGCATTATCCCAGCCGCTGTCAAAGGCAAACTGCAACACTTTCATGCCGGGATAACCGCTTTCCTGTAACAGATCGGTAACATCTTCTGTCAAGACGCCTAAATCTTCTGCAATAATAGGCAATGGGCCTAAGGCTTTTTTCAGGGCCTGAAATAATTCCATACCCGGGCCTGGCACCCATTTCCCCCGCCGGGCATTTTTATCGCCGTAAGGGATTGCGCAATAACTGGCAAATCCCCGGAAATGGTCAATGCGGATAAAATCATAAAGCTCCCGGGCGGCCTGCACCCTGGAAATCCACCAGGCATAATTTTCTTTTTTATGGGCTTCCCAGTCGTATAGAGGATTGCCCCAAAGCTGTCCGTCTGCGGAAAAATAATCAGGGGGAACGCCGGCAACTTCCTTGGGAACCAGATCCTCATCTAAGGCAAACAAAGACGGAGAAGCCCATACATCTGCACTGTCCAGGGCCACATAAATGGGAAGATCCCCCACAAGGGAAACCCCTTGTTTTTTGGCGTACTCCTTGAGCTTTTTCCATTGGCGGAAAAAAAGAAACTGGAGATAAACCCAAAAATCAATTTCGCCTGCATAAGTTTTGCGGCATTCTGTCAATGCTTCAGGCTCCCGATGCCGGAGAGGTTTTTCCCATTCCTGCCAGGATTTTCCGCCATTAGCCCCTTTTAATGCCATAAACAAGGCATAATCTTCCACCCAGGCAGAATTTTCTTCCCGGAAAGCCGCCACTTCTTCCGCGTCCCGTTTTAAGCCCCGTAAAGCAGCTTTCCGCAAAACAGGATAGCGTAACTGATAAAGGGTGCCGTAATCTACATAAGCATTGCTGCGGCTCCAGGGAAGGTCTTCATATTCACTAGGTTCCAGAAGCCCGTCCTCACGCAGAAAATCCAAATCAATAAAATATGGATTCCCGGCAAAAGTTGAAAAAGACTGGTAAGGGGAATCCCCATAGCTGGTAGGGCCAACAGGAAGGATTTGCCAGTACTGCTGGCCGGTCCGGTGCAGGAAATCTACAAAATCATAAGCTGCTTTTCCAAAGGTACCGATTCCCCAGGGGGAAGGCAAAGAAGAAATGTGCATTAAGATACCACTTGCGCGCATAGGCATTGTTTCCGCCTCCAAATATGGGATTCAATCACAGCAAAAATACCGTTATTTTTGGCCGCTATTGCACAAAAAACCACTATTATGGTATCATATTATTATGCAATTTTCAATATTCTTCTCTCATTTTTCCACAGTTCCCGGACAATTTTTTTATAAATATGATGCTATTCTTCCACATAAGCAAATACGGTTGTAGCAATGGCACAGGTTTCCCCGTTGCGGACAACTTTATAAATCCCAACCGCTGCCCGGTTATATTCTGCCCGAACCATATTTTTATAATGGGATGGGGAATTGATCCAGCCGTCTACCCAAAAGTCAGGATCTTCCGGCAGGTCAATATTCGGATCGCTGGATTCCACAATGGCTAAGTTTTCCCCGGCGCTTAGGTAATCATAGGGGACGTCTTCAATGAGGACGGTGTTCCATTGGCGCCCGTCAGGACGGGTATGGGCGAATACGCCAGCCTGACAAAGCTCCCGGCTGCGGATGCGGGCTGCATTGTGCAGTTCCGGATCATATTGTAATTCCGGAAGCCCTAAACGGGCACGTTCCTGGTTCTGTAACGCTAAAACTTCGCTTTCAATATCGGACAGAAAATTCTTTCCGGAAGCTTTTTTTGTGGCGTTCCGTTGTGCAGCCTGTGCGGCGGCTTCTTCGGCGGCCCTTTGAGCTTCTTCTGCGGCCCGCCGTTCTGCTTCCAAAGTAGCGGCCTCGGCAGCGGCCCGCTGGGCTTCTTCCGCGGCGGCGGCTTCTGCGGCAGCCCGTTGTTCCGCTTCAAAAGCGGCAGCTTCAGCAGCGGCCCGCTGGGCTTCTTCCGCGGCGGCAGCCTCCGCAGCAGCTTTTTGAGCCGCTTCAAAGGCGGCAGTTTCGGCAGAGGCTTTTGCAGCATCTTCGGAGGACCCGGTTTCCGAAGAAGACGGTTCCGGCTGTTCCCGGGAGGAGGTACTTTCAGAGGAGGAAAGCTCCGGATCTTCCGGCTCTTTGATTTCAGGTTCCTCTGGTTCTTTGATCTCCGGCTCGCTGGGCGCGGGTTCTTCTTCCTGTTCTTGATCTTCCTTCTCTTTTTCCGGTTCCGAGGAAGAAGATTTCGACAGGGACTCTTCAGGCTCCGAGGAGGAAGTTCCAGTCACTATTTTAAACGTATTTTTGATGTCCGGTTTGTGGCAGGAAGCCAGACAGACCAGGACAGCCAATAAAAATGCAATTTTACGCATTGGGAAAAATAGCTCCTTTCTTTCAGGAGCGGAAATATACCGCTGTTTTTTTTATTGTACCATAAGTCTGGGGAATACGCAACAAAATCCATTCCCAATTTAGGAGGATTTTAGGAAAGATTAAAATAGACATGAAATGACAAAAAAAGCGCTTTACACCAGCACCAGGTTATGTTATAATGCCTCCCATATTTAATAAGGAGGCAAAAGCTGTATGGCAGAATTAAAATATGAAATTACCCAGGAAATTGCGGTTCTTTCTGAAAATGCGAAAGGCTGGACGAAAGAATTGAATATGGTAAGCTGGAATGACCGGGAACCCAAATTTGACATTCGGGAATGGGCGCCGGATCATGCCAGAATGGGGAAAGGCATTACATTGACGCCGGAAGAAATGGAAGTATTGGTCAACGGCTATCTTCACAGGGATGAAGAACCGACTTTTGACTAAAATGAACAAGGGGGAATTCCACCTCAAGTGAAATTCCCCCATAAACTGGGACTTGTTTTTTAATCGGCTCCGGTATTGAAAGACTTCGGCGACACATAGCTGTGAGGGCTGGAGGCGAAACCTCCGTTAAATTTTACCGTCAGATAAACAGGGCCTTTTTCGGTATTGAGCTGGACGTAACATACACCGTCCTCATCAAACCGGTCGGTAATATCTATTTTTTCGCCGCGGGCACTGACCCAGACAGAGCCGTCGTCCTCGTATTCCACATCCGGTGAATTGAGATGCTCCATAATTTCATCTTCGGTAAGGGGACGTTCGCTTCCGTCATCATTAAAGGCCACTCCTCCGCCTTTGATTTCACGGGAAGGGCTCTGGGCGGTGGTGACGGTGTAGCTGGTGCCTTGGATGTCCAGCACAGCGTCGGTTTTGTCGCCGTCGATCCAAATCTGAACATTGCGCTGAATACCGCCAACATCTGCGGCATAGACTACGGAAGCCAGCCCTATCGCCATAACGACTGCCGCACAGGCGACTGACAGCCGGGATATATAGATTTTCTTTGTGGGTTTCATTGCTTTAACCTCCATAAGACAATCCTCAGAGGCATGAAGCGTAGAAAACGTCCTTTGGTACCGTTGTTTATTCGTCACCGTTCCATTCCTCCTGAAGCGTATTTTTTAGGAGCTTTCTTCCCCGGTTCAGCTGGCTTTTGACAGTTCCCGCAGGGCGGTGCAGGATGCCGGCAATTTCTTCTATGGCATAACCCTCATAATAAAACAGATGGATTACAGTCCGGTATTTCCCGGGCAGGCGCATAACAGCCTCAAACAGCCGGCTGTCCTCCGGCTCCTGGAATGGCAGTTCCGCCATGTAATCCTCCCAGTTGACCTTATTTTTCCGCCAAAAGGAAGCCGTAATATCCTTAGCCCGATTGATTGCTACCCGGATCAGCCACGCCTTGAGATGCTGCTCATTCTCAAATTCCTTGTTAAGGGAATAGTATCGAATGAGTGTATCCTGCGTCACATCGTCGGCGTCGGTCTGGTTCTGGCATATGCTGAACGCAGCCGAAAAGATCCGATCCCCATATTTCTGAAATGCCTCGTCCACTGACAGCCTCATGGAATCGCTCCCGTTTCTTAATTGAAGGGCCCTTCCTATACAATACGATTCTGGACAAGGAAAAGTTGCACTGGGATTTAAAAATTTTTAAACCTCCAGACCGGCAATAGCTTTTTCAAACCGGGGGAGAAGCCCGATTTTATCCGGCCCTAAGTGGACCTGGAACTGGTAAATATCATGTCCGGGGAAATGATTGGCTTCTATCAGCAGCGGGGAAGTTTCTGTAATGGCTACGTCCCACGCGATATATCCCAATTCCGGGATTTGCAGGGCGGCTTTTTTTACCATTTCCACGGCTTCCTGGTAAAGGGGGATTTTACATCCAACCAAAGTGACCCCTGTATAAGGGTGCTGGTAATAAGCTTTTCCGGCTTTGTCGGCCCCGGGGGTGGAAATTATGCCGTTTTCATCCACAATCACAGCCATCCCGCCGCTGTTTAAGTTGTCTACCCGCAGGCCGTTGCCGATACGCATACTGGAAAAAACAATATGCACAGTGTCCTGGTTGCGGATGGTGACTAAGCGGAGGGTATTGACCGATAAGGGATAAATTTTTGCAATGTCCGGATGCTGTATAATGACAGCTTCGACTAAATACTGGCCGTTGGCCCGGAGCATGTCATACAGGCCCGCAATCCGGCTGTTTCCGGACACTTCAAAAAATTCAATTCCCCTGCCGCAAGTCCCTTCCAGGGGTTTTACAATGATTTTGGGATGCTTTTCCAAAAAAGCTTCAAAGGCTTCCGGGCCGCACTCCCGCAGGTCGATCCAGTCCCGACCGTGGAACCCGTCAAACCGTTTGAGAAATTCAATTTTATCCTCCAGCAAATGCCAGTTTTCCCTTGGGTTCAGCAGGCGTACAAACCGGTTGCTCTGGCCTCGTGTAATATAGGTACGGCGCTGGGCACCATTTAAAGTATAAAATTCAAATACCAGATAATCCATATAACCGGCTTGATAGCGGAACCCGCACCAGGCCATGTCTGCCAAAAGAAAAAGGGTATTTTTCCCGCAGCGCTGGTGGATGGTTTTTGCAGTATCCAGCATTTTCTTATAATCCATTTCTTTCATGCGTCGCAAGACATATTGAAGTTTTGGCATTTTCACCATCTGTCCCCTTTTTTTATAATAATCAAAATTATACAGCAGGTTTCGAGGGATTTCAACAGATTCCATGCAGTAAAACGCTTTTTAAATGCCACTATTTGAATGACCTCAGCCAGATAAAAGCGTATTTTTTATTGTATGAGGGACAGGCTTAGAAAATAACCCCCTGAACAGCGGGGATGAAAGGAAACTATTTTATGAAATTTTTGAAAAACAGGAAATTATGTGTCACCGTTTTAACTTGTGCTTTTCTGCTGTCTTTGGGCGCGGTACAGGCAGCAGCTTTGCCTTCCGCAGGTGCAGCGCCTTTATCCGGCGGCGTAGTAAAAGGCGTGGCAGAAACAAAAAACAATGTTTCTTCCGTAAAAGGGACGGTAGAGGATTTTGCAGTGGATGACCAGGGACGTACCGTATGGCTGCTCCGCCAGGAGGGTGCTCCGGCTGGTGCCGCTCCGCTTCAGATCACCATTACACAGAACACACAAATCGAAGGCGATAATGACATCGGCAACGGAAGCGTTATATATGTAGAATACAAAGAAAATAAAGCGAAATCCCAGGTTTCCCAGAAAAGGACCTCTTTACTGAATCCCAAAGTACCGGCCAGCCAGTACCAGTCCCAAACTGTCCTGACCGCCCAGAAGGTCCGGAAAGAAGCTCCGGCTCCGGAATATGTCTTTTATGGTGAAGTATTGGAGATCCTCCCCGGAGGCTATGGGGTAGACGGCAGCTTCCACATGCGGGAAATCACAGATAATCCGGAAACAGCCCAGGAAATCGTATTCCATTACAGCTCGGACACAGCCTCCGCTATCACATTAAAAGATGTAAAAGCCGGGGACCGGTTTGATGTAGTTTATGGCGGAGCTTTGACCCGCAGCCTTCCGCCCCAGGGCTTTGCAGAAGCTGTTTTAGACCATGAAGCTCCGGCCGTTGTTGTATTAAATGATTAAAATAGGGTTTCCTTTTCAGGAAGTTCTGACAGAAGTTTTCCCGAAATCATGGCGCCGGAATTGACTTTTTGCGCCTTGGCTGGTATAATGTAGCGTATTGAAGTTGTGTGAATTGCAAAAAAAGCCGGAGGAAGGTTCTTCCGGCAGCAATTTTCAAATAACGGCGAAGAATTTTTCGGAGGTCTTTCTAATATGAAAAAATTGTTAGCGCTTTTCCTTGCCTCTGCCCTTATTTTAGGAATGGCTGCCTGCGGTGACAGGAAGCAGGGTGAGGAAAGCTCCAGCGAATCCAGTTCGTTAGGTGCGGCCAAGGATTCCATCCTGACAGATACAAGCCTGAAGGATGGCGAATATAAAGCAGTTTATAAAACCATGGCTTTGGATCGGACCATTGATTCCCTTACGGTTAAAATTGAAAAAGGTGATGTAAGCGTTTCAGATTATAGCTGCAAGGAAGAAAGCGGCGAAGGAAGCTCCGACGGAACGGAAGCGGAAATGAAAGCCAGCAAAGCTGCTGAACTGATTTTGAATTCCTATAAGGCGGCAGACGGGGATTTCAACGCCATGGAGCCGGTAGATGATTCCGCGCAGGAACATTTTTACCGTTTCCAACGGATGATGCGTGAAATTACAGCCGCGGCAAAAGACGGAAAAACAGATACCATAGAACTTGGCAAATATGCTGACGGTACTTATAAAGCTACTGCCGCCCAGCCGGATTTGCAGGGCTGGACCCCTTATGTTGAGGTCGTTGTAGCAGATGGAAATATTTCTTCCATCACCTATGATGCCTTGAAGGACGGGGCCAAAATTACAGAAGATACGGAAAGCAATGCCGGGGAAAATAAGCCTTCCGCTTATTATCCTGAAATTGTCAAAAGCTTCTCAGAAGGCGGCGAGGATTTAACAAAGCTGTTTGCGCCTACTGGCGGCGGCCTGGCAACAAAATCTTTTGTAAAACTTATGACGCCTGTAATGGCCAGCATGGTTTCCGGCGGGGAAAAAGAATTTACTGCCCCGAAATATGTCAATGGTACCTACCGGGCAGAATTTACAGATTTTGACGCGGATGGCTGGAAAGCTTATTTAGTCCTCCAGATCTATAATGATAAGGTTACTGTGCAGGAATTTGACGCCATCCAAAAAGATACAGAAGCTTTGCGTTCCCAAGACAACGAATTGAGCCAGAAAATGAAAGAATCGACTGGGACTTATGATTTCCCGGAAGCCGTGAAACAGATCAGCAAAAACTTTGATAAAGCAGACGGCGATCCTTTCGCAGTGGAAAATGTGGTGGGTGCAACCATTTCTTCCAATGACTTCAAACAATTAGCAGGTTCTATCCTTGCTATGAGCGCGGTAGAAGGGGATACTGGCGATACCCTTCAAGTAGAACGGATTCCTTCTGAAAAAGAATCCTAATGGCAAAAGCCTTATTTCAATCAGTAAGTATGATGCGCTGCGGAATTTTTTTGATTCTTCCGCAGCGTATTTTTTTAAAAGAGCAGCCAGGAAAAGCTTTACAAATAAAGTCCATGGGGTTATGATATTGTTGATGGCCGGCAATGAAAAAAGGCCGTTTGAATAGGGGGGACACAGATGGCACGGGAAGGAATGCCGCCGCATGACGGGAAACGAAAAGACAATGATTTGTTAAAGCCAAAAAAGGAAAAAAGGGCACGGATTGGGCGGATTATCCGGGTCAAAGAGCCAAGCCCAAAAGAAGAAGAAAAGGATCTTGGAAAAGAGGGGAGCCTGCTTTACCGCATCTGGCAGAAAAGCCGGGAAATGCTGGTGAAAAAAGAAGGCGGGAAAGAAATTACAGAAGAAGCAGGTGCCGCGGCTTTTTATCAGGAAGCTTCTGTGGAAAAAGGGACGACGCCAGCCTGGCTTCAGGAACAGATTCCCCAGGACCCTTTGAAAGAACTTTGGCATAAATGGGGGAAAGGCGACGTATATGCGCCGGAATCTTTTTTAACAGGTGAAACCCCGCCGGAATTACAACGGTTTTGGGATTTGGTGCGCCGGACAGCGCATATGATCCTTTTGGGGGATCAGGCGGATGTAGATGAGGAGAATTTCGATAAGGCAACGATTTTACTGCGCTCCTCCCAGGATTATATGGTGGAATGGATGTTTTTATTTCCCCCTGAAAATGGCCAGGATGTACAGCCGGAAGAAATTGCAGTTGCTTTGGATGAATCCCGGGTAAAATTTGGAGTGGACTGGGATTTGGCACAGCGGGTTGTCAATGAACACCTTTATTTTAAAATGCTTCCCATTGCCAAGGGCCAGGCCCCGGTGGATGGGACAGACGGGGTTTTAATAGAATGTTATTCCAGGGAATCTACCCTGGATTTAAAAGAACGTCAGGATGGCACGGTAGATTACAGAAGCAGCGGCAGTTTGCAGCTGATCCACCCTGGGGATGTTATCTGCCGTCTGGAGCCTCCCGGGGAATCTATTGACGGGGTAAATGTGCGGGGCGCGAAAGTCCCAGCCAAACCCGGGAAGCCTGCGCATTTCCCACGGATTAAAAATACGGTTGTTTCTCCGGAGGGAGATGAACTGCGTTCCACCGTCAGCGGCCATATCTATTTTGAAAATGACCGGTTTGTAGTGGAAAACTTACTGGTTATTGACGGGGATGTCAACGGCACTGTGGGAAACCTGAATTATGATGGGGATATACGGATACAGGGGGATATCTGCGAAGGCTTTTCGGTAAAAGCAACACAAAATATTACGGTAGCCGGGATGATTTCCAATGCCCAGGTGATTGCCGGCGGCGATATTTTAGTAGGCGGCGGGGTCAATGGCAACGGTACCGGATATTTGGAGGCCAAAGGCAAGATCCGCAGCAAATTTTTAGAAAACTGCCGGGCTGTATCAGGCGGCGATATTATGGCAGAATCCATTATTTGGTCGGATCTGTTTTGCAAGGGAAAAATTATTGTAACTTCCGGACGGGGGGTCATCATTGGCGGGACGGTGGTTGCGTTAGAAAGCATTACAGCAAAGGTGATTGGAAATTCTTCCCGCCGGCCCATCGATATTACCTTGGGATGCCCGCCGGAAATCCTGGAAAAACGGGACCGGTTAGAAGCGGAACTGACGGTATTGCAGAAAGAATTATCCGGACTGCTGAAGGATCTGGAATTTCTCAAAGGCAAATCAGGAGATCCCCGCAGGGATAAACAATATAATGAGCTGCGCTTGAAAAAGCCCTTGCTGCAAATGCAGGAAAGACGGCTGACGGCCCAGCTTAATGAGGCATATGAAACCATTTCTGCTGCAAAAGGCGGAACCATGCGTTGCGAAACATTATATCCGCCTGCTCATATTTTTATTGGGGCAGGAATACAGACGGTTAATGAGGTACACCATAATTGTTTGGTTTATGGCGCAGCGGGGAAAGTGGTAATCGGTTCCTTGTAGCCCGTTCACAAAGGAGGTAATCTTTTATGAAAAATAAAAAAATCACTTTATTCTGTGCCGCAGGGGTAATTACATTATTTTTAAATGGATGCGTTCAGACAAAGCCTCAAAGCCAGCCCCCCTATATCGGTGCGGAAAGGGCAAAAAATACAGCGTTACAGGAAGCAAGTGCTTCACCGGAAGCGGCAGCCGACTTGTCTGCCGATTTGAAAACGAAAAACGGCCAGGATTATTATGAAGTGATCTTTGATTATAACGAGAGGCATTATATCTACCAGATTGATCCATTGACTGGAAACATAGCCAGCCGGGATGTATCGGATCTCAGCCTTGCTCCGGCTTCTTCGGAAAGCCCCGCAGAAAGTGAACCGGCAGCAGTGCCGGACATCCAGCCCGGCGAAAGGGAATCCTCCCAGGAAACAGCTCAAACAGCGGCTCCCCAGGAGGCCGCTGTTCCGCAGGCCATTCCCCAAAGCAGCTCCCAGGGAAATGAGCCGATGGGGGAAGAAAAAGCGAAAAGCATTGCTTTGGCTCATGCGGGCTTAGAGGCAGGTCAGGTATCTTTTGTGAAGGTCAAACAGGATTGGGAAGACGGGCGCCTTGTTTATGAGGTGGAGTTTTACTCCAATAATGGCGCTATGGAATATGACTATGAAATAGATGCTTATTCCGGTGCCATTGTCAGCTATGACTATGATGCGGAATCTGATATACCACCGGCCGCCCATGGAACGGCCGGCGCTGTGATAGGGGAAGACAAGGCCAAAAGCATTGCTTTAGCAAAGGTTCCCGGTGCAGCAGCATCCCATATTTATCAATTTGAAACCGATTATGATGACGGCCGGATGGAATATGAAGGGGAAATCAGATACAACGGAATGGAATATGAATTTGAAATTGACGCAGCTACTGGCACAATCCTGAGCTGGAAAGCTGAACCCTATTAGAAAAAAGGCTTTTTTAAAAACTGCAAACAACAGGAAGGAGAAGTTGGAGAATGGCTTATACATTTGATAAAAGTTTAGAAACAGGAAACGCAATGATTGATTCCCAGCACCGGCAGCTTATTGATGCAATTAACTCTTTAATGGCCGCCTGTTCCCAGGGGAAGGGCCGGCAGGAAATTGATAAAATAGCCCGTTTTTTAGAAGACTATACAGCAAAACATTTTGGAGATGAAGAAAAACTGCAAATGCAGTCCCGTTATCCGGATTATGTGAACCATAAAAGATATCATGAAACCTTTAAAAAAGTGGTTCATGAAATTTCCTCAGAGCTTTCTCAAAAAGGGCCTTCCGTAGCGTTGGTCAGCAAAGTAAATACGAGTATTGGCGGCTGGCTGGTCAATCATATTACAAAAGAAGATGTAAAAGTAGCGGCACATCTGCGTACTGCAAAACCGGCGGTCAGCACCTTAGGAGCAAGGACGCCAGGCGCTCCGGCAGCGGCAGCCAGAACACCTGGAATTGGAGCTGCCAGAAAATCGTATACTTTTACAAGCGATTTGGCAACAGGGAATACAATGATTGACACACAGCACAAGCAGTTATTTACAGCGATCAATAATTTGCTGGATGCCTGCTCCAAAGGAAATGGAAGGCAGACCATCGAAACGACATGCCATTTCCTGGAAAATTATACAACCAAGCATTTTGGGGATGAAGAAAAATTACAGCAGCAATCCCATTATCCGGATTACTTAAACCATAAAAAATACCATGATCAATTTAAAAAGACCGTAAAGGAAATTTCTATGGAGCTTTCTCAAAAAGGCCCTTCTATTTTGCTGGTCAATAAGATTACCACAAGTGTTGGAAACTGGCTGGTCAGCCATATTAAACAGCAGGATATGAAGGTAGTAGCCCATCTCCAAAAAAGCCAGAAAAAATAATTGGAAAGGAAACAGAAGGAATGCCCATCAATTTTGAAGAAATGAGCCTGCTTCTCCAGCAGGGACGCGCTCCGGCTTTAAAAGAAAAAGTGAAAGAAGCTTTAGACGCCGGAACATCCCCCCAGGAAGTCCTGGAAAAAGCCCTTTTGCCGGGGATGGACGTAATAGGCGGAAAGTTTAAAGAAAATAAAGTATTTATTCCGGAAGTCATGCTGGCCGCCCGCGCCATGAATGGCGCAATGGACGTTTTAAAGCCTTTGATGGCGGCAGGGGAAGAAGGCAAAGGCACTGTTGTTATTGGGACAGTGAAGGGGGATATGCACGACGTAGGGAAAAACCTGTGCAAAATGATGATGGAAGGCAAAGGCTTAAAAGTGATTGATTTAGGCGTCAATGTGCCTCCGGAAAAATATATAGCGGCAGCCTTGGAAAATAAAGCCCGTGTGATTGCCTGTTCCGCATTGCTGACAACCACCATGCGGGAAATGGCAAAAGTAGTGGAAGCCGTAAAAGAAGCAGGGCTTTCCGGACAGGTAAAAGTTATGATAGGCGGCGCCCCGGTGACCCAGTCTTTTTGTGATTCCATAGGTGCGGACTGTTATACGCCAGATGCAGCCTCCTGCGCGGAAGCAGCTTATGGATTTTGCTGTGCCTGATCTGTCAATAAGGAGAAACTATGTTTTGTGAGAAATGCGGAAGGGAAATTCCAGAAGACAGTATCTATTGTGCTTACTGCGGGATCAAGCTTTCTCCGGAGGCAAAAGCTTCAGACTGGGAAGAAGCGGCCCGCCTGCGGGAGCTTCAGGAAGCTTATCAGGATAAAAAAGCAGGAAAAAAGGCTGCTGTTGTCCGTAACGCCTATCATGAGTCAGACTGCATCCGGCCAGGGGCGCCAAAAAAGAAGTGCCTGGATTGCGGAAAGGAACTGCCTGCCAGTACCATAGGGGGGTATTGTGCCCTTTGTGAAACCCGCCGGAACAGGGAAGCGGAAGAACGGGCAGAAGCAGCGGAAAATAAACGTTTGCAGCAGGAAGAAGCAAAAGGGCTGCGGGACCGTTATGATGTGTCAGATGAATTTGACTGGCGGGTGTTCCAGCAAAACAAGCCAAATTCCCAAAAACCAAAAAAATCACGGGTGAATGTGAAAAAGCCAAAAGGAAATTGGAAAAAAGCACTCCTGCTCACCATAGGAATCCTGATAGGGGTAAGGATTTTAATTAGTGTTATCGGGATGGTTGTTTATTTTCTGATTTCCAATGTGGCGGTTCCGGAACGGGAGCCGAAAAGCCCTGAACCGCCAATCGTTTCCTCAGATACCGCCCAGAGGATTTGGGTTGATGATGACGGGAACGTAACCATTCTGGATGATGGTTCAGAGGAATTTTTCTAAATGGAGGAACGTAAATGAAAAAAGAATTGGAAAAAGTATATGACCCGGCACGGGTGGAAGATAAAACCTATCAGTTTTGGGAGGAGGGCGGCTATTTCCATGCGGAAGTGGAACCGGATAAGACTCCGTATACCATTGTCATCCCTCCGCCCAATATTACAGGGAAACTGCATATGGGTCATGCCCTGGATGAAACCCTTCAGGATATTTTGATCCGCTGGCGGCGGATGCAGGGATATAATGCGTTATGGGTGCCTGGAACGGATCATGCTTCCATTGCAACGGAGGCAAAAATTGTGGAAGCCATGCGCCAGGAAGGGATCACCAAAGAAGAAATTGGCCGGGAAAAATTCCTGGAACGGGCCTGGAAGTGGAAAGAAACTTACGGGGGCCATATTGTAGGCCAGCTCAAAAAATTAGGTTCCTCCTGCGACTGGGACAGGGAACGGTTTACTTTGGATGAAGGCTGTTCCAAAGCTGTCCGGGAAGTGTTTGCGAAGCTTTACGAAAAAGGGCTGATTTACCGTGGAGAACGGATCATTAACTGGTGCCCCCATTGCCTGACTTCCATTTCTGATATTGAAATCGAATACGCGGAAAAAGACGGATTTTTCTGGCACTTAGGCTATCCCATTGTCGGGACAGATGAAGTTTTGGAAATTGCTACCACCCGTCCGGAAACCATGTTAGGCGATACAGCCGTTGCAGTCCATCCGGATGATAAACGGTATCAGCATTTAATCGGTAAAAAGGTTTTGCTGCCTCTGGTCAATAAGGAAATCCCCATTGTAGCCGATTCTTATGTAGAAATGGATTTCGGAACAGGCGTTGTAAAAATTACTCCGGCCCATGATCCCAATGACTTTGAAGTGGGCCTGCGTCATAACCTTCCGGTGATCAATGTGTTTACAGAAGATGCCCATATCAATGAAAACGGCGGCAAATACCAGGGATTAACCCGGGAAGAATGCCGCAAAGCCATTGTAAAAGATTTGGAGGCCGGCGGATATTTAATCAAAACAGAACCTTACAAGCATAATGTAGGAACTTGTTACCGCTGTTCCACAACTGTGGAACCCAGAGTTTCTAAACAATGGTTTGTGAAAATGGAACCTTTGGCAAAGCCTGCTATTGAAGCAGTCCGCAGCCATAAAACAAAATTTGTACCGGACCGGTTTGAAAAGATTTATTTCCACTGGATGGAAAATATTAAAGACTGGTGCATTTCCCGCCAGCTCTGGTGGGGCCATCAGATCCCGGCCTGGTATTGCCAGGACTGCGGGGAAATGGTGGTTGCAAGGGAAAATCCAACAGAATGTCCAAAATGCCATAGTAAAAATTTAGTCCAGGATCCGGATACTTTAGATACCTGGTTCAGTTCTGCCCTTTGGCCCTTCTCCACTTTGGGCTGGCCGGATAAGACCCCGGAACTCCAGCATTTTTATCCCACTTCCACCCTGGTCACAGGATATGATATTATCTTTTTCTGGGTAGCCCGTATGATTTTCTCCGGATTGGAGCATATGGGAGAACCCCCCTTTGAAACCGTATTGATCCATGGGCTGGTACGGGATGCCCAGGGCCGCAAAATGAGCAAATCCTTAGGGAATGGTATTGATCCGCTGGAAATTATCCGGGATTATGGTGCAGATGCTTTGCGGTTTACCCTGGCAACCGGCAACAGCCCTGGCAACGACATGCGGTTCTCCACAGAAAAAGTAAATGCTTCCCGGAATTTTGCCAATAAATTATGGAATGCGGCCCGGTTCATTTTGATGAACCTTTCCGACGAAATCCAAACGCCGGATTTGCCGGAAAAATTCACATTAGAAGATAAATGGATGCTGACAAAATATTACAGCCTGGTAGGGGAAGTCACAGAAAACCTGGAGAAATTTGAACTGGGCCTGGCTGTCCAGAAGTTGTATGATTTTATTTGGGACGTATTCTGCGACTGGTATATTGAGCTGTGTAAAACACGCCTCCAGACTGGCGGGGAAACGGCCCTAGATGCCCAGCGTATGCTGGTTTATGTTATGAATGGGGCGCTGCGGCTTCTCCATCCCTTTATGCCTTTTATTACAGAGGAAATCTGGCAGGCCCTGCCCCATGAAGGGGAAAGTATTATGGTTGCCCCATGGCCCCAGAAAAAAGAAGGCTATCCCCAGGAAGAAGCTGCCTTTGAAAAGATTATGGCCGTCATTAAAGGCATCCGCAACCGCCGCGCTGAAATGAATGTACCGCCTTCTAAAAAAGCCGGAATTTTTATTGCCACAGCATATCAGGATGTTTTTCAACAGGGTACGCCTTTCTTAACCCGGCTGGCCTATGCTTCCCATGTGGAAATCGGCCAGGAATTTGACTTGAAGGGTGCGGTCCAGGTGGTAACAGATGCGGCCCGTGTCTTTATCCCTATGGACGAACTGATTGACAAAGAAAAAGAACTGGCGCGGCTGGCAAAAGAAAAAGCAGTTTGTGAAAAGGAAATTCAGGGCCTGACCGGGAAGCTGTCTAATCAGGGGTTTGTTTCAAAAGCTCCTGCCCATGTAGTAGAAGCAGAACGGGCCAAATTGGAAAAACAAAAAGAACGTTTAACAAAAATTCAGGAAAGCATTGCAGCCTTCCAGTAAAAATTTTACAAGCCGCGCGCTGACTGCGCGGCTTGTTTTATGAAAGGATGGAATCAAAACATGAAATGGCTGAAATATGGAATATGCCTTTTGCTGGCAGTCTGTTTGTGTTCTGCCTGTGGGGGCCGTCAGGCAGCTTCCGGGGATAACGGCGGGGAAGAAGTACCGGAGCTGCCTGCGGAAACGGAAGCCGGTACGGAAGGCAATCTGTTAGCTCAAATGGATGCGGTTTATGCTCAGTTTGACATATCCCCCCTCCCATTAAAAGGGCCGGAAACTTACGCTGCTTTGGACAGCTATGACGGCGGAACCCAGTTTGTCCAGGAGGACGAAACGGCTAAAATGTTGGCAAAGGCCATTTATAATGTATTGGATGCTTATGGAAATGGACTGGGAACTTACAGCAGTGATGATGATTTACTGATGGCCCGGACAACCACAGCTTTATTCCATACAGCGCCGGTAGATTTTTCCTGGGAAATGGGCAGGGAAGGGGAATTTTCCTGCAATTCCCCTAATCATGTTTTAGCAAGCCTTGTAAAACGGGAGTTAGAATCAGGGCGTACCCCCATAGCCGTTTATTATGCTGACGAAGTACATAAAACAGCCCAAAAGCTGTTTGGCACAGAAGCCCGTATCACAGATATGGATGAACCGCCTTATTATTATTATGAAAAAGAAAAAGCTTATCTTTTAATGGAACAGTTGGGATCGGAAAGCATGGTGCCGCAAATTTTATCTTACCAGAAAACAGAAAGCGGTTATCAGGCGGAAGCAATTCTGGTACATCGGGAGGGCGGTAATTTAGAATATAATGCCCAGCCATTGACAAAAGAGAATTTCTCACAAGTGACCGCACGTGCCCAGCATTTACGTTATACCTTCCGTCAGGATGGGGAACAGCTTATTTTAACGGGCATTGAAGCATGGAGGCCGGAATAAAAAAGTATGATGGAATATGAACAGGCACTGGCCTATATTCATTCTCATAAACGGTTTTCATCCGTTCCCACATTGGACCGGATGGGGAATTTGATGTCTTTGTTAGGAAATCCCCATCAGGCAATGCCCTTTGTCCATATAGCGGGAACCAATGGAAAAGGCAGTACGGCAGCTATGACAGCCAATATTTTAAAAGAAGCTGGCTATCGTACCGGATTAACCATATCCCCTTATGTAGTGGATTTTCGGGAACGGATGCAGGTTAATGGAAAAATGATTTCCAAAGAAGCTTTGACGGCGCTGGTAGAAAAAGTCCGGCCTTTCACGGACCAAATAGAAGATTTAGCGGAATTTGAATTGGTAACAGCACTGGCATTCCTTTGGTTTGCCCAGGAAAACTGCCAGATTGTAGTGGCTGAGGTAGGGCTAGGGGGCCGGTATGACGCAACCAATATAATAGATCCGCCTTTGGCCCCGGTGATTATGAAAATCGGTCTGGATCATACAGCTATTTTAGGGGATACCCTGGAAAAAATTGCGGCAGAAAAAGCAGCTATTATAAAGCCGGGCTGTACAAAAGCCTTTACCATTGCCCGGCAGAGGGGCCATGTGAAGGAAGTTTTAGAACAGCGCTGTCAGGAGGCTGGGTGCAAGTTGTTTTATCCGCCTTTGGAGGCAGGCCGGATTCTTTCTATGGGCTTAGAAGGTACAGACTTGCAATATAATAATTATCGAATCCATATTCCCTTGTTAGGCCCCCACCAGGTGGAAAATACTTTAACAGTTATATCAGTTTGTGAACATCTCCGGGAGAATGGTTTCCCCAATCTGTCATCTGGCGCCATTGAAAAAGGGATTGCTTCTGTCCAATTTCCAGCCCGGATGGAAATTGTCAGACGGAACCCTCTTGTTATCATAGACGGCGCCCATAATCCCGATGGTGCGGAAGCTTTAACAAAAGCCCTCCAATTGGCGAAGGACAAGCCTTTGGTTGGTGTAATGGGAATGGCGGCAGATAAGGACAGCCAGCAGGCATTATCTTTATTAGCCCCCTGTTTTACAGAGCTGATTTGCACCACTCCGGATACACCAAGGGCTTTGGAAGGGGCAGAGCTGGCCCAGCGGGCAAAAGCATTTTGTCCGGTAGTTTCCATATGTCCGGATATTTCAGAAGCTTGTGAACAGGGCGTTCAGAAAGCACTCCAATTAGGCGGGGCTGTTATCATATGCGGTTCTTTCTTTTTAGCGGCGCCTGCCAGGGCTTATTTTCTGTCACCAAAACAATAATAAAAAAGGAGCGGAAATTTTATGTCACGGATTACAGTTGTTTATTTCAGCCCCACCGGAGGCACAAAAAAAGCAGCTTTGGCTTTGGCCTCGAAATTAGCGGAGGAAGTCCGGGAAATTGCTTTGCCGGTTCCGGATAAAAAAGAATATTCCTTCGGGCCGGAAGATATGGTACTGTTTGCATTTCCGGTCTTTGGAGGCAGGCTTCCGGTGCTGGCGGCGGAACAGTTGAAATTATTCCACGGCAATGGGGCGGCAGCTATTACAGCAGCCGTTTATGGGAACCGGGCTTTTGAAGATGCGCTAATCGAATGCAATGACATTCTGGAGGCACAAGGCTTTTGGACAGCCGCTTCGGCGGCCTTGTTATCGGAACATTCCATGTGGCGGGAAATTGCTTCCGGACGGCCGGACAGCCAGGATCAGCTTCAAATCAGCCATTTTGCAGAACAAATCCGGGAAAAGCTCCGGCAGCCAAGAGAAAAAGCAGCTTCTGTACCGGGGGACCGTCCTTATAAAAGCTGGTCCCCTATGCCAGTTGTACCGGCTGTTTCTGACAGTTGTGTTGGCTGCGGCTTATGCGCTTCTCAATGTCCGGTTTCGGCAATTCCAAAGGATCAGCCTAAGACAACCGATCCGGCAAAATGTATTTTATGTATGCGCTGTACTGCCATTTGCCCCCAGAAGGCCAGAAGCCTCCCTGCTCCGGCTGCGGCTATGATCCAAGGGAAGCTTTCACCATTAAAAGACATCCGCAGGGAAAACGAATTATTTTTATAAACGGAAGATTTCATTCGGACATTCCAAGATACGACAGGTTTTACATAGGAAAAGCACTATCATTTTGATAGTGCTTTTTTTTATGCGAAAAAGGGAAAATCTTCGATTGGGGAGGCTGCTTGGAGTATGGCGGTAGAGACAGAATTATTAGCGGGACTGGTAATTGCACGGCTAAGCGGTGATATTGACCATCATGGAGCAAAGCCTTTACGGGAAGCCATAGATGGAGCTGTCATTGCTTCAGGTGCAAGAGAATTGGAATTGGATTTCCGGGATGTCAGTTTTATGGATTCTTCCGGAATTGGGCTTGTCATGGGCCGTTACCGCTTAATGCAGGAATTAGGCGGGCAAATGTGGCTGGTCAATGTAGCAGCCCATTTAAAAAAAGTAATGATTTTAGCAGGATTAGACCGGCTTTCTATTTTGGACAAGCCTATTCGGAGGGATGGGAAGGAGGGGAAACCAGGTGAACCCAATCAATACCATGAAGCTGCAATTTGAAGGGCGATCGGTCAATGAAGCATTTTCACGGACAGCCGTTGCAGCATTTGTCACACAGACCGACCCCACAATAGAAGAACTTTCCGATATTAAAACAGCGGTCAGCGAAGCAGTTACCAACTGTATCGTTCATGGATACCGGGATACGCTGGGTACGGTCTACATAACAGCGAATCTTTATCCGGACAGCCGGATCACCATTAAAATCCGCGACAAAGGCCGCGGTATTCCTGATATTAAAAAGGCAATGGAACCAATGTTTACAACTGCTCCGGAAGAAGAACGGGCAGGTTTAGGGTTTGCAGTCATGCAGACTTTAATGGACAAGGTAAAAGTTACCTCGAAAGAAGGAAAAGGGACTACGGTGACGCTGGAAAGGAGTATTCGCTCGAAAGGGGAATGACCGGTGGCGGAAACCGCTTTAATTGGCAGAACAGATAAAATTGAACAAAATTTAGGCTTAGTACATGCCTGCGCCCACCGTTTTAAAGGCCGGGGCGTAGAATATGATGATCTCTATCAGGCAGGATGTATGGGTTTATGCAAAGCTGTCGATGCCTTTGATGAAGGACGGGGTGTACGGTTTTCTACTTATGCAGTCCCGGTTATCCTTGGAGAAATGCGGCGGCTGTTTCGGGATGGCGGTGCTGTAAAAGTATCCCGTACTGTAAAAGAACTTTCTTTAAAAATTACACGGGAACGGGAACGGATTGCCTGTCAATGGGGCCGGGAACCAACTGTCAGTGAATTGGCACAAAAAATGGGGCTGGAAGAAGAACAAGTTGTAGAAGCTGTTTGTGCAGCAGCTCCGCCGATTTCTTTAACTGTTGATGAGGAAGAAGGCGGCGGTCAGGTTGATGTACCTATTGATTCCCCGGAAGAACAGTTAGCTGATATTATTTCCTTGAAACAGGCAGTAGGCGCTTTAGAAGCCAGGGACCGTAAGTTAATTATACTCCGGTATTTTTATGGAAAAACCCAGGTACAGACGGCACAAACCTTAGGAATGACACAGGTACAGGTATCCAGGCGGGAGAAAAAAATACTGGCAGCATTACGTCTGGAATTATCCGGATAAATTTTTTGAGAAAGCCGTTTCCGTATCCCACAGGGGCAAAAAAATCAAGTCCCTGTGGGATACGCTTCCCCTCCGGCAGGAAAAGCTTCCTGTCCAAAGGAGCTGTATGGGCTTCCGGTATTGATCACCGGTTCCCCTAAGCGGCAGGTCATCATATGCAGGCTATTCCAGGGCAAAAAACTGCCACCCTTATACTGCCGCCGCGGATTGTATCCAGCCTCATTTGCATCTTATGCGGGACAAGTAAAATAGGCAACAGCCAGGGACTTGCTCTGGAAAATCAGAAATCTCCGTGTGAAAAACGGGGATTATTTTTTTATATAAAATTGGCATTAAAAAAGTTCCAAAAAGTACACTTTTTGGAACTTTTATTTTTTTCCTTTTTTTAGGGTTTCTTTGCCC